>NC_014259.1:692090-1384181 GCF_000196795.1 Acinetobacter oleivorans DR1 | reverse complement strand
TTATACGCCCCTACAGCTGCTAAGTCAAAACTGTATTCTTGTAAAACTGCAAAAGACTTCGGCTGCTGCTTATGTGCTTGTTCAATTATAGATAAAGCATCTACAGGCGAATTGATGAGTCGATATGCATAGGCGATTTGTACAAGCTGATCAGTCTTCAGATTTTTACTATTAATTTTTGCTAACTGTGCTTTAGCATTTACAACATCTTTAGCTTCAGCATATAAAACTGCTAACAAAATCTGCCCATCAGGCGTTTTTTGAATATTAAATTTATTCGACCAATCAATCGCATTTTTAAAGTGTTTAAAATCACGAAAATTACGTATTAAAGGTAACTGTCCATATTCTGGAAAAGTAACTAAATTAATATTCGCTAAATGCTGAGAAAAAGTTACTAGATCTTTTTTTTCATTTGACATTACAACTAAATAATCAGCTAGCAATTTTTGATCATGCGGATAGGTTTTTAGCAATTGATCCAGTTGAAATATTGCTTGGTGAGTTTGTCCAGTTTTGTAGGTGTGAATAGCCTGCTCTCTCAATTCATCCACTTGAGCAGCATATAAATTGAGAGGTAAGATGTATACCAATGAAAAAACACATTTTTTTAGCATTTTGATAATCGGATAGTCCCATATCGAGGTGGGAAAGTATAATTAAAATCAAAAACTAATCACACAACACAAAAATAATGTGACCTATTTATCATTTTTAAATATTTAATGTATTTTTACATGACTTTTAAAAATATTTAGCAAAATTAAATAATTAGAATTTTTAAACTTACTCAAATATATACATTTCTTTTCAATATTCTTATTTTATTTCACAATTGAATTATAAAAACGTTACAGGCTGATAACTAATAAAAACGTTTTAATAACTTTTTGTTTTATATTTAAAACTTTTATTTTCCTCATGTTTTATATTTAAAACCATTCAAATTACCTATAAATTAATATAAAAAATTTGAATGGTTAAAATAAAGATTTGATTAAATTAACCAATACGACGTTTTAATCCTGTCATTTGTAAAACGCGCGTTGAAATTTCTTCAATAGACATTTCAGTCACATTTAAATATTTAATCCCTTCTGAAATATAGATTCCTTCAATTGCTCTGAGTTCCATTTGGCATTGGCTAAAACTTGCATAACGACTATTCGCTTTACGTTCACTACGAATCGCAACTAATCGCTCAGCATCAATCATTAAACCAAACAATTTACTGCGATGCGGTCTTAGTACTGCTGGCAAACGGTTATCATCCAAATCTTCTTCTGTTAAAGGATAGTTTGCAACACGGATACCAAATTGAAGAGATAAGTAAATAGAAGTTGGTGTTTTACCCGAACGAGAGACGCCAATTAAGATTAAATCCGCTTTATCATAATGACGAGTACGCGCTCCGTCATCATTATCAAGCGCAAAATGAACAGCATCAATACGAGCTTTATAAGATTCAGAATCGGTTACGGCATGTGTCTGCCCAACTAATGTCGTAGGTGGCGTACCTAACTCTTGTTCCAATTTACTGATTAAACCTTCAAACACATCAAGATTAACTGCTTTAGCAGTATTAATGATTTCTCGTACGTGTGGATCAACTAAAGTATCAAAGACTAAAGGTAGACAACCATCTTTGGTTTGACATCTATTAATTTCAATCACAACATCCATTGCCGCCTCTTCAGTTGTAATATACGGCATGATATGAATATCAAAATCAACATTGGGAAATTGTGCTAATAACGAATGTCCAAGAGTCTCGGCAGTAATTGCAGTTCCATCAGAAATAAAAAAAACGCTCCGTCTAAACTGTTTACTTTCTGACATTAAAATTCTCCTTAAACATTTGTCTTAGTGCTATATAATCTTTATAGTAAACTGATCTTACATGACTGTCGCTTAGTATAATTCTCAACTAAGCACTTTATTTTTATAATTTCATGCCAAGATAGACATTAATACTGCAAAAGTGGAGTGAAAACTTTGGAAGCGCGCGTAATCGGTCTAGAAAAATTAGGGAAACACGATGTCGAACTCGTAGGTGGGAAAAACTCATCTTTGGGTGAAATGATCAGCCATTTATCAAATGCTGGTGTATCGGTACCAGGCGGTTTTGCAACTACTGCTGATGCCTATCGTGAGTTCTTAGATCAAAGCGGTCTTAACGCTCGAATTCAAGCAGAACTTGCTCAACTCAATGTTGATGACGTAAATGCCCTTGCAGAAACAGGTGCTAAAATTCGTCAATGGATTGTAGAGACTCCACTCACTGCAAACCTAGAACAAGAAATTCGCGCCGCTTTTACAACACTTTCTAACGGCAACCCAGAAATCGCGGTTGCCGTTCGTTCATCTGCAACTGCTGAAGATTTACCAGATGCTTCGTTCGCGGGTCAGCAAGAAACTTTCTTAAATATTCGCGGTATTGATAACGTTCTTATTGCGATTAAAGAAGTATTCGCTTCTTTATATAATGACCGTGCAATTTCTTACCGTGTACACCAAGGTTTTGACCATGACGTAGTTGCTCTTTCTGCAGGCGTTCAGCGTATGGTTCGCTCTGAAACTGGCGCTGCGGGTGTAATGTTTACACTTGATACTGAGTCTGGTTTTCGCGACGTTGTATTTATTACAGCATCTTATGGTTTAGGTGAAATGGTTGTACAGGGTGCCGTTAACCCAGACGAATTTTACTTATCTAAACCATTATTAAATGCTGGTAGACATTCAGTTTTACGCCGTAACCTTGGTTCAAAACACCAGAAAATGATTTATGGTGAGGAAGGTTCTGCTGGTAAATCAGTTGTCGTTGTTGATGTTGAGAAACAAGAGCGCCAACAATTTGCTTTAAATGATCATGAGTTACAAGAGCTAGCTAAACAAGCGCTTATTATTGAGCAGCACTACGGTGCGCCAATGGATATCGAATGGGCAAAAGATGGCGATGATGGTCAAATTTATATTGTTCAAGCTCGCCCTGAAACAGTAAAAAGCCGTCAAAATGTAGGCACAATGGAGCGCTACCTTCTTAAACAAAGAGGTACTGTTCTTTGTGAAGGCCGTTCAATTGGTCAACGTATTGGATCTGGTAAAGTCCGTATCATTAATTCAATTAAAGAAATGGACAAAGTTCAAGAAGGCGACGTTCTTGTATCAGATATGACCGATCCTGATTGGGAACCGGTAATGAAACGTGCTGCGGCAATTATTACTAACCGCGGTGGTCGTACATGTCACGCGGCAATTATTGCACGTGAACTTGGTGTACCTGCTATTGTCGGCTGTGGTAACGCAACAGAAGTCTTGACTGATGGACAAGAAGTAACTGTTTCTTGTGCTGAGGGTGACACTGGCTTCATTTATGAAGGTGCTTTAGATTTCGAAGTTCAACGTAACTCAATTGAATCTATGCCTAAGCTATCGTTCAAAATTATGATGAACGTAGGTAACCCTGACCGCGCGTTTGACTTTGCTCAAATTCCAAATGAAGGTATTGGTCTTGCTCGTCTTGAGTTCATTATTAACCGTATGATCGGCGTGCATCCTAAAGCCCTACTCAACATTGATAGCCTACCGCGTGAAACTCGTGCTGCGGTTCTAACTCGTACGGCAGGTTATGCTTCACCAGTAGATTTCTATGTTGAAAAATTGGTTGAAGGTATTGCGACTCTTGCTGCTGCATTCGGTGACAAGCCAGTTATCGTTCGTATGTCTGACTTCAAATCAAATGAATATGCAAACTTGATTGGCGGTAAGTTATACGAGCCTGAAGAAGAAAACCCGATGCTCGGTTTCCGTGGTGCAAGCCGTTATGTATCTGATAATTTCCGTGACTGTTTCGAATTAGAATGCCGTGCACTTAAAAAAGCTCGTGATGAAATGGGTTTAACCAATATTCAAATCATGATTCCTTTTGTACGTACTGTATCTGAAGCAAAACGCGTTATTGAGTTACTTGCACAAAATGGTTTGAGACGCGGTGAGAACGGCTTAAAAGTAATCATGATGTGTGAATTACCAACTAACGCTTTGTTAGCTGAACAGTTCCTAGAGCATTTTGATGGCTTCTCTATTGGTTCGAATGACTTAACTCAGTTAACGCTCGGTCTTGACCGTGACTCTGGCATTGTTTCACACCTATTTGATGAACGTGATGCAGCAGTTAAAGCCCTTCTTTCAATGGCAATCCATGCCTGCCGTAAAGCGGGTAAATATGTAGGTATCTGTGGTCAAGGTCCTTCAGACCATCCAGATCTTGCAAAATGGTTAATGGAACAAGGTATTGAGTCTGTCTCTCTTAACCCAGACTCAGTTTTAGATACATGGTTCTTCCTTGCTGAAGAAAAAATCAAGCAAATCTAATATGTTATAAAAAAAGGCCCATCCGTGGGTCTTTTTTCATCTTTAGAATAGAGAATTTTTATTTATGCAAATTTACTTGGCACGTAATAATCAACAAGCTGGGCCTTACACCTTAGAGCAAGTAAATCAAATGTTGGCTAGCCAACAAATTTTGTTAACTGATTTAGCTTGGCATGAAGGCATGACAGAATGGAAAGCTTTAGGAGAATTAACCCAAGGTAAACTTGTATATCAACCTATCGGTTATTCTGCACCTGTCATAAACACCAATAGCTCACCTAATGAGACTATTCGTCAAATTCGTGTAGAACCTAAAATTCACGAACTTGCCTCTATTCAATCTCGTGCTTTGGCAAAAATTATTGATTTATTACTTTGGTTACCAATAGCTGCGATTCCTTCTTTTTTCTTTAATGAATCTCAATATAAGCAATTATTTGAATTGCAAAAACAAATGCAATCAGCTGAAGTTGCTTCAACTAAAGCAGCAGAACTACAACATCAACTTTTTACTTTAATTCCTATTGAAGCTTGGCATTCTATGCTTGCTTACGTCGTAATCATGCTTGCAATTCAAGCCTTTCTTTTAACAAAATATGGGCAAAGTATAGGTAAGAAAATTGTTGGAATTAAAATCGTAGATGCTGAGAGCAATGGTAAAGTTAATTTAACTCGCATCTTCTTATTAAGAAGTGTTGTTTTCATCATACTCAACTTGTTGTTTATGCCTATTAGTACAATTATTGACTACGCTTTTGCATTAGGGCAAAAGAGACAGGCGCTACATGACAAAATTGCAAGAACAAAAGTGATCAAATGATAGTGAATGACTCATTCATTTAAGGTCTAAAAAAAAAGGAGGCACCCCGCCTCCTTTTTTCTATAGAGAGTTGATATTTAAATAAAAGCTCCATATTGATTCGATACCCTACAAAAAAAATCGGGTTTTAAAACAATTATTTCAGACTACTTTATGTATAGCTTAGTTTGTCGATATGAGGCATAATGCCCTACAACGTAGCGGTGTCATATAATTGAGAAGTCTAAATTTAAGGATTAGCGTTCTCAATCATGCGACACTTTAATCGCTATCCCATATTTAATTAGGGAATGGGACTCTTCACCGAGGTTGTAAAATGAGACAAACGATTTTAGCTGTATTGTCTTTATCAACGCTTGCCGCACTTTTGACTGGGTGTGGTGGTGATATGGTACTTCTAAACTCTAAAGGTCCAGTTGGTCAAGGTCAAAGTGACCTTATGATGACTGCGATCTATTTAATGTTACTTGTGGTGATTCCTTCAATCATCATGGCATTATGGTTTGGTTGGAAATATCGCGCGTCAAATAAAGATGCAGACTATAAACCTACATGGGCACACTCAACTACAATTGAAGTTGTAGTATGGGGTATCCCTGTCATTATTATTGGTATTTTAGCTTGGTTAACTTGGTGGGGTTCCCACAAGTATGACCCATACCGTCCTTTAGAATCAGATAAAGCTCCTTTAACTATTCAAGTTGTTGCAGAACAGTTTAAGTGGATCTTCATTTATCCTGAACAAAACATTGCAACTGTTAACGAAGTACGTTTCCCTGAAAAAACTCCGTTAAGCTTTAAAATCACCTCTAACTTTACAATGAACTCTTTCTTCATTCCACAGTTAGGCGGCCAGATTTATGCAATGGCAGGTATGCAAACTCACCTTCATTTGTTAGCAAATGAAACTGGCATATATCGTGGTTTCTCTTCTAACTACTCAGGTTACGGTTTCTCTCAAATGCGTTTCAAGGCGCATAGTGTTACAGAGCAACAGTTCAACGAATGGGTAGCAGCTGTAAAAGCGGGTAATGGTTCTACTATTAACCCAGAAGCAGTTCAAAAAACTACGCTTGACCAAGCTGAATTAGCAACCTTACGTGATGGTGACCGTTCTAAGCACCAGATCGAGCATTTAGTAAATCGTGCTAAAGCTGCTGGTGATCAAGAAGCGCTTGCTAAAGCTGAAGCTATGAAACCGTTCCCGACTAAGCCACACCCTGTGACTTATTACTCTTCAGTTGAACCACAATTGTTTGAAACAATTATCAACCATTATATGAGTAACTATCATGGTGTTGACCACTCTGCTGCGCATGCAACAGCTGAACACGCTGCTCAAGGGGAATAAGACATGGATATGATTTTTGGTAAACTGGGTTGGGACTCTATCCCGACAGAGCCAATCGTGCTTGTCACCATGGTCCTTATGGCACTTGGTGCAATTGTTGTGCTTGGCGGTATCACCTATTTCAAAAAATGGGGATACTTGTGGAATGAGTGGTTTATTACGGTAGACCATAAAAAAATTGGTATCATGTACATTCTTGTATCTGTGGTCATGCTTTTGCGTGGTTTCGCCGATGCAATTATGATGCGTCTACAACTTTTCCTCGCTAAAGGCGGCGGCGAAGGTTATCTACATCCAGACCATTACGACCAGATCTTCACCGCACACGGTGTAATCATGATCTTCTTCGTAGCAATGGGTCTTGTTGTTGGTATGATGAACATCTCTGTACCATTACAGATTGGTGCTCGTGACGTTGCATTCCCATTATTGAACTCTTTAAGCTTCTGGTTATTCGCTGGTGCTGCTGGTTTGATGATGCTTTCACTTGTATTAGGTGAATTTGCTGCGACTGGTTGGATGGCTTACCCTCCTCTGTCTGGCATTCAATATTCTCCTGGTGTAGGTGTTGACTACTATATCTGGGCACTTCAGGTTTCTGGTCTAGGTACGCTTTTATCTGGTGTTAACTTCTTCGTTACCATCATCAAAATGCGTGCACCTGGCATGAAATTAATGGATATGCCTATTTTTACGTGGACTTCACTTTGTACGGCTGTATTAATCATTGCATCGTTCCCTGTATTAACAGGTACACTTGCAATGTTAACTCTAGACCGTTACTTCGGCTTCCATTTCTTCACAAATGAGCTTGGCGGTAGCCCAATGCTTTATGTGAACTTGATCTGGACATGGGGTCACCCTGAGGTATATATCTTAGTATTACCAGCATTTGGTCTATACTCAGAAATCGTTGCAACCTTCTCTCGTAAAGCGTTGTTCGGTTACAAGTCTATGGTGTATGCAACTATCGCGATTACAGTTCTTGCGTTCGTTGTATGGCTTCACCACTTCTTTACCATGGGTGCTGGTGCGAACGTTAACGCGTTCTTCGGTATCATGACCATGGTTATTGCGATTCCTACTGGTGTGAAAATCTTCTCTTGGTTATTCACTATGTATAAAGGTCGCATCACCTTTACTACTCCAATGTTATGGACGCTTGGCTTCCTTATTACATTTGGTATCGGTGGTTTAACTGGTGTACTTATGGCTGTTCCACCTGCGGACTTCCTTGTACACAACTCATTATTCTTGATCGCTCACTTCCATAACGTAATTATCGGTGGTGTGGTGTTTGGTATGTTTGCCGGCATCATTTACTATTGGCCAAAAATGTTTGGTTGGAAGCTCAATGAAGCATGGGGTAAAGCTGCGTTCTGGTTCTGGTTCTTCGGTTTCTATTTTGCATTCATGCCACTTTATATCCTTGGTTTCATGGGTATGACTCGTCGTTTGAATACATATGACAACCCAGAATGGGACCCTTACCTTGCAATTGCATTATTTGGTGCTGTTCTCGTTGCGATTGGTATTGCATGTTTCTTAATGCAAATCATTGTTGGTTTCTTACAACGCAAAGATAACATGGACCTTACGGGCGATCCATGGGATGCACGTACGCTTGAATGGGCGACTTCTTCCCCTGCTCCGTTCTATAACTTTGCGCATGAACCAGATGCAAGCGGTATTGACCGTTTCTGGACTGACAAAGAAAATGGTGTAGCATACGCACGTAACACTAAATATGAAGACATCCACATGCCGACTGATCGTGCTGCTGGTTTTGTCATTGCAATGTTCATTACTCTTCTTGGCTTTGCACTCATCTGGCATATTTGGTGGCTCGTTGTTGTTTCATTCGTTTCAGCTGTTATTAGCTTGATCGTAAGCTCATTCACTAAGAATGTTGATTACTACGTTCCTGCTGCTGAAGTTGAGCGTATTGAAAACGAACGCTATGCTTTACTTGAAAAACACTTGAAGAAGGACTAAGGAAATGGCTGAAGTACTTCATCACGACAACCACGGCCATGATGGTCATCATGAGCATGATGATACAGATTTAACGGTCTTTGGTTTCTGGACATACTTGATGAGTGACTTGATTCTTTTCGGATCACTCTTCATTGCGTTCGCTGTGTTAAGCAGTCATGTTCCAGAAGGTACTCCAAGTGCATATAAACTGTTCCATGAATCACTAGGCTACGTGTTAACTGAAACATTTGCCTTATTGATTTCATCGGTAACTTTCGGTTTTGCTGTACTTGCATCTTATAAAAAGAATGTAAATCAAGTTATCACTTGGTTATTTATTACATTCCTTTTTGGTGCAACGTTCATTGGAATGGAGCTTTATGAGTTCCATCACCTTGTAGAAGAAGGTCATGGTCCAACTCACAGTGCATTCTTATCATCGTTCTTTACTTTGGTTGGTACACACGGTATCCACGTAACTTCTGGTTTAGTGTGGATGTTGGTATTGATGTATCAAATCAAAACTAAAGGTTTGACATTACCGAATACACGTCGTCTAGCTTGCTTAAGCTTGTTCTGGCACTTCCTTGACATCGTTTGGATCTGTGTATTCAGCGTCGTTTACTTACTGGGAGTTCTCTAATGAGTAGTCATGACCATAATGCTGCAGGTGCGTCACACGGTAACTTTAAGCAATACACTGTTGGATTTATCCTTTCTGTTATCCTCACCATCATCCCGTTCGGGATGGTGATGGCGGGTGGTTTCAGTCGTGGCATCTTAGTTACAGTAATTGCTATTGCTGCTGTGGCTCAGGTTCTTGTACAACTTGTGTACTTCCTACACATGAATACATCATCTGAACAACGCTGGAATATGATTGCATTCATCTACACAATCTTATGTATCGCTGTGCTTTTAATCGGTTCTGTGTGGATTATGAATTACCTTCACTACAATATGATGATCTAAACTGATTGTCATGTTGAAAAAATATTTATTCCTGACTAAACCAGGAATTCTCTTCGGTAATTTCATTACCACCTTGGGCGGCTTCTTCTTAGCCGCCCAAGGCTCTATAGACATCTTATTATTACTACTCACCTTACTTGGAACAACTTTAGTTGTCGCTTCTGGTTGTGTTGTAAATAATGTGATAGACCAAGACATCGACACAAAAATGCAGCGCACGCAAAACCGTGCATTAGTCAAAAAAACCATCTCTCCTACTGTTGCACTTATATATGCATTTGTTCTTGGACTTATCGGTTTTAGTATTTTGTGGTTCGGTGTAAATGCTTACGCTTTCTTGTTTGCAATGATTGGTTTTGTTGTCTATGTCGGTTTTTATAGTTTGTGGACAAAACGCACCTCAATCCATCAAACCGTCATTGGTAGTATTTCCGGAGCGAGCCCTCCTGTTATTGGTTATACAGCAGTAACTCATCATTTTGATGTAGCCGCTTTACTTTTGTTTTTAGCTTACGCGCTATGGCAAATGCCACATTCATGGGCAATTGCTATTTATCGTTTTGACGATTACAAAAATGCGGGAATCCCCATTCTGCCTGTTGCACGTTCTATTTATCGTACGAAAGTAGAGTGTGTCATTTATATTGTGTTGTTTGCAGCCGTATTGAATGGTTTATATTGTTTTGGCTATACCAATATATTTTTTCTAGTAACTTTTAATGCATTAACAGCGTATTGGTTCTATTTATCAATTATTGGCTTTAAAGCTGAAAATGACCAACTTTGGGCTAAACGTTTTTTCCTTTACTCGGTCATATTAATTACCTTGTTAAGTTTGAGCTTTAGCTTTACCTATCAATCCCCTGCTCCAAATCTTCCTCTCTTTTAAATAAGGGAGGATTTCCTCCTCGATAGTAAAGAAGTTTTACTTTTCTCATCAAAAGATTTGTTTTTAGTCGAACTTTTACTTATAATTCAGCCTTCGCAAATTTTGCGACATAACTTTCAAGTTATGACTCCTTGCTTCTAATTTTTTATTTATTAGGGGCTGTTTAAACCGTAAGGAGCTGACAATGCGTCATTACGAAATCGTACTTTTAGTACACCCAGATCAAAGCGATCAAGTTGTAGGTATGGTTGAACGCTATATCTCTCAGATCAAAGAAGCTGAAGGTCAAATTCACCGTTTAGAAGATTGGGGCCGTCGTCAATTGGCTTACCCAATTAACAAAATTCACAAAGCGCACTACATTCTTATGAATGTTGAGTGTGGTCAAACTACACTTGATGAGTTAGAAGAATTGTTCCGTTATAATGACGCGATCATTCGTAACCTTATCATTCGTCGTGAACACGCAATCACTGAAGAGTCATTGCTTGCTAAAAGTGCTGAAGAAAAGCGTGCGCGTAAAGCTCAACGTGAAGAAGCACAGCAAGTTGCTCAAGACGCTGAATAAGGAGAACATCAATGGCACGTTTTTACCGTCGTCGCAAGTTCTGCCGCTTTACAGCTGAGAATGTTGTGTACATCGACTACAAAGATATCGATACTTTAAAACAGTACATCACTGAAAACGGCAAGATTGTTCCTAGCCGTATCACTGGTACTAAAGCTCGTTATCAACGTCAATTAGCTCTTGCTATCAAGCAAGCTCGCTACTTGTCTTTGATTCCGTACACTGACAACCATAAGTGAGGTGATCTGTGGACGTTATCTTATTACAACGCATTAAGAACCTTGGTAAATTAGGCGATAAAGTATCAGTTAAAGCTGGTTACGGCCGTAACTTCCTTATCCCTCAAGGTAAAGCAGTTGCAGCTACTGAAGCTAACACTGCTGCTTTCGAAGCTCGTCGCGCTGAACTTGAAAAGCAAGAAGCTGAAATTTTAGCTGCTGCTCAAGCACGTGCTGAACAATTGAATGAAGTTAACATCGTTATCACTGCTAAAGCTGGTGACGAAGGTAAACTCTTCGGTTCTATCGGTACTCGTGACATCGCTGACGCTTTAACGAATGCTGGTCTTACAGTTGACCGTGCAGAAGTTCGTTTACCGAATGGCGCGCTTCGTCACACTGGTGAATTCAACATCGCAATCCAATTGCATCATGATGTTGTTGCAGAAGTTCTCGTTACTATCGTATCTGAGTAATTTCTCATCAAAAAAAGAGCATGCTTCTGCATGCTCTTTTTTTATGTGCCCTATTTTTAAAATAAGATATATTAATTCCTGATCAGTTCTTTAGTTTAATTGGTTTTTTAATTAGGTAGTTTATTTCATTTTGTTTTAAGATAGTTCTCGGCCTTACAGGCTATTTGCGTACATCTTTCTTTATCATCAGGTCTAATTATGTCTCAGGCGAATGCCACTTCTTTAACCCTTTCATCTCCAACAGAAAATAAGACGAGTGAATCAGGCCAACTTAAAGAGTTTCGCACTCCCCCACACAATTTAGCCATTGAACAGGCTGTTCTTGCGGCCTTAATGACAGTTGCCGAATCTTTTGAACAAGTCAGCGACTTATTAAAAGAAAATGATTTTTATGCAACACGTCACAAATATATCTATCGTGCCATTGAGAAACTAGCACAAGAAAACTCTCCTTATGATGCTGTGTTAGTAAGTGACTGGCTCTTAAAACAAAATTTACTCGATGCAATTGGTGGTGAAGAGTATTTGATGCAGCTTATGGCTGATTCACCATCAAGTTTCTATAACTTAGAAACGTATGCCAGTAAAATTAAAGAATTCTCTACGCTTCGCAGCATGATTAAAGTTAGTACTGAAATTTTACAAAATGCTTATGACACAAAAGGTCGTGGTGTTAGCGAAATTCTAGACTTGGCCGAAACAAGTATTTTCTCTTTAGCAGAACAGCACAATAACAATAAAAAGGATGCAGGTCCTAAATCTATTAGCTCTGTTACCGCCGATGTAATTAGTAAACTTGATGAGCTCTCAAAACTCGATGGCAATATTACAGGTTTAACCACAGGCTTCTTAGAACTTGATAATAAAACATCTGGTATGCAGCCTGGTGACTTAATTATTGTTGCTGCACGTCCATCGATGGGTAAGACTACTTTTGCCATGAATTTGGTTGAAAGTGTTTTGCAATATAACAAGCTACCCGCTCTGGTTTTCTCTATGGAGATGCCAGCAGATTCGATTGCGATGCGTCTTATTTCTGCAATGGGTAAAGTTCACCAAGGACATTTACGTTCGGGGAACTTAGATGCAGATGAATGGACCAAAGTGACTGGTACCATTTTACAACTTCAACAAATGCATTTGTATATTGATGACTCATCTGCCCTACCTCCAACGGAACTTCGTGCCCGCGCTCGACGCGTTGCAAAAATGCATGATGGCAAAATTGGATGTATCATGGTCGATTACTTGCAGCTCATGAAAGTTCCTGGCATGGGTGATAACCGTGTAGGTGAGATTTCCGAAATTTCACGTAGCTTGAAAGCATTAGCAAAAGAAATGCAATGCCCAGTTATCGCACTTTCCCAGCTCAACCGAAGTCTGGAAAACCGTCCAAATAAACGCCCAGTAATGTCCGACTTACGTGAATCTGGTGCGATCGAGCAGGATGCCGACTTAATTATGTTTATTTACCGTGATGAGGTTTATAACAAAGAGTCTAAAGAAGCTGGTACCGCAGAAATTATTATTGGTAAGCAGCGTAACGGTCCAATTGGTTCAGTCCGTCTTGCCTTTGAAGGTCAATATACTCGATTTAGTAATCTCTCTCCTGAGTATTACAGCCAATATGATGATGAAGAATAAACTCTATCTCTAGCCCAAAGGAGTAAATGAGGGTGCGCCAAGCAACAGTTTATATTGATCGTAATGCGCTTCAATATAATTTAAACCGTGTCAAACAACTCGCAGCAAATTCAAAAATTGTAAGTATGGTGAAAGCTAATGGTTATGGACATGGAATCAAAGACTGTTTAGCAGCCTTAAATGCCTCAGATGCCTTTGGTGTCGCCTGCCTACAAGAAGGTTTAGAAATTCGTGAACTCGGATTTCAACAATCTGTTACTTTAATTGAAGGGGTATTTTCTGAAGATGAAATGCCAATTGCAATTGAACAAAAATTTGAATGTGTAATTCACCATCAACAACAATTTGAATGGTTAATTAAGTATAAGCAAAAATACATCGCTCAAGGTTTAAAAGTCTGGGTTAAGCTTAATAGCGGCATGAACCGTTTAGGCTTTAAAGTTACTGAAATTATTGAAGTTATTAAAACTTTAAAAGCCGAAGGATTTACCTGTGTGCTGGCAATGCATTTCGCAAATGCAGATGTAGACCACCCGCTTAATGAACAACAAAAGCAACAATTTTTACAAGTTAAACAAGCTTGTGAACCAGTTTTAGCATCTTGCTGTAACTCTGCTGCTATTTATAAATGGCCAGAATTACATTTTGATTATGTTCGTCCGGGTATTATGCTTTACGGCGCTTCACCTTTTGCAGATAAAACAGTCCATGATCTTGACTTAAAACCAGTCATGACTTTTTCAGCAGAAGTCATTGCACTAAACCATATTCAGACTAATGAGCATGTCGGTTATGGCTCCACTTTTTGCGCAAAGCAAGCAATGGATATCGCGATTGTTTCTATAGGTTATGGTGATGGTTATCCACGAGCTTATATTAAACAAAATTATGTCGCTATTGATAAACAGCTCTGTGCAGTTGTAGGTCGAGTAAGTATGGATATGCTTGCTATCGACGTGACAGGTATGCAAGTAAAATTAGGTACGCCAGTCGAACTTTGGGGTGCACACCGTTTAGTGGATGATGTTGCAGATGCAAACGGAACAATAGGATATGAATTACTCTGTCGCTTAAGCAATCGCCCTACTCGTAAAAGCAGTTAAATAATAAAATTAAAAAAAATCCAAGCATGCTTGGATTTTTTATTTATGTACTCAAAATTTTATCGCCAGTAGTCATCAGTCGGTTTTGGCATTTCCTGTAAGCCGCGGCGTAGAGTATCGGACCATTGCCGACTGATTTGTGAAAAATAAGGATCATCTTCTGTAATTCGTTTTCCCATCGGAATTACAAAGCTATCTTTTATATAAATCAATGCATCCAGTGGTAAACCAACAGAAACATTTGAACGTAAAGTCGAATCAAAAGAAATTAAGCTACAACGTAATGCATCATCTAATGGCATTGCATAATATAAAGCTCGGTCCAGAATCGGTTTGCCATATTTACTTTCACCAATTTGAAAATAAGGCGTATCCGTCGTTGCACAAATAAAATTGCCTTGTGGATAGACATTATAAAGTTGCATGTCACCACCTTTAATCTGTCCACCCACCAAAATACTACAGGCGTAATTCATTTGTTCTTGGGTGTCCGAACTAATATCCTCTAAAACAGCTTTTAAAGTTTTACCAATAAGTTCTGCTGCCTCAAACATCGTATTAACACTATATAAATTAGGCTCTTGCTGTAAAGTAAGCGCATTTTGCAAATGACCTATAACAGCTTGCGTTGTGGCTAAGTTACCTGCTGTTTGCAAGGCAATAAAACGTTCTCCGGTAACGCCAAAAGTATGCAATTTTCGGAACACAGAAATATGGTCAACTCCTGCATTAGTCCTCGTGTCACTAATAAACACTAAACCTTGTTCCAATCTTAGCGCACAACAATAAGTCATTTCATTCTCTTTACATTCAACATGCCAACACTTGAACCACAGACATCATGTTCTCAACTCCACCTTGCTCTCTTACACCACGAATAGGTGCCACATCGAGATAGTCACGGCCAACTGCAAGGTAGATATGATGTTTGGGTGTAAACAACTGATTGCTTACATCAAAACAATACCACTGATTTTCTACAAATACTTCCGCCCAAGCGTGACTGGCAAGGTGCGGATAGTTTTGATCAAATAGATAACCAGAGACATAACGTGCTGGTAATTGTAGCGCACGACACATTGCAATTAAAACATGAGCATGATCTTGGCATACACCTTCTCCAGCATGAAAGGCTTCAGCTGCAGTTGTCTGAACTGAAGTACTTTCAGGCTGATAAAGTATTTTCTGTAAAATATATTCACTTAATAATGCAATATGCTGTCGATCTTTGACTAATACAATATTTCTAGCAAAATCCAACATTTCTGGATCACATCGTGTTGCACCTGTCATCTGCAAAAACAAATTTGTAGGTGTAGATAAATTTACACAACCCAGCTCTACATCTTGAAGCTCAACAATCCCTTGAGCCATGAATGTAAGATGTTGGTATTGATAGCGCTGACTAGCCGTCATCCAGACATTGTTAAATATGTCCCTTTTAATCGTTTTGTCACCCGGCACGCTAATTGCCCAATTCATAACATGTTGATGCGGCGATGTTTGAGGCATCATTTTAATATACTGAATACTGTTTTGAGCAGTTTCCGTATAGCTATAATGCGTTTGATGATTAACCATCAATTTCATAATTAGACCTCAAACATATTTTCCAACTGCTGCGTAAAAGTATAATAAGCGTCCCACTTAAGTTGCTGTTTCAGCACTTGCCAATTTTGATCTATAGTCTCCCAACCTAAGTCAGCAAGCCGTTTCACCAAAATATCTAGCTCCAACACCAGAGCAGATAAATCTTGTCCAAAACGTAACTCAATATCAAATTGCTCTATTTTTTGACCTAAATGCAGAAATAAACATACATCTTCATTTTCCGCTTCTAGTATTTGAGTACATTGTTCAACTGCATTTCTCAAGATTTCAGGTTGAGCTTCAAGCGTGTTAATAACATGATTTAATTCTGCATAAGCCTTTGATGACAATATACCTCTTAGTTCCTGAATATTATCTTTAGCAATAATGAACTGGTTCAGTAATGAAAATGTTTGCTTCTTGTCTAACATATAGTGATTTAGTAATTCAGCATTTTCTATGACCAAACCAAATGCTGCTGCAAATTTTGTTGCTTTCTCATCTTGTGTAAAGGGTAAATGAGAGGCTGCGAATTTAACTCGCATTAAATATCGACCCAACCAATATATTTGATGCGCACTCGAATTGAGTAAAACCATAAAGTTCCTCTTTAACCCACAATCAGGAATGTAATGTTTCGACAACCCATGTATCTTTTATACCGCCACCTTGGGACGAATTTACGACTAGAGAGCCAGCCTGCATCGCCACACGTGTTAAGCCACCCGGTACTATTTCTGTACGATAAGGTGAGCTCAATACAAATGGACGCAAATCAATGTGACGTTCAGCCACCCCTCCTGTCGTTAAAGTCGGAGCAACAGATAAAGCTAAGGTAGGTTGTGCAATGTACATATGAGGCGTGGCGATCAATTTTTTTCTAAAGTCATCAATTTCACACGAACTGGCTTTAGGCCCAATTAACATGCCATAACCACCTGAACCCTGTGCTTCTTTAACAACCAATTGATCTAAATTAGACAGCACATAATCTAAATGTTCATCTTTACGGCACTGATAAGTAGGTACATTTTTTAAGATTGGTGTTTCACCCAAATAGTATTGGATCATTTGGTCTACGTAAGGATAAATAGATTTATCATCAGCCACGCCTGTTCCAGGTGCATTTGCAATCACCACATTTTTTTGCAAATAAGCGGACATAAGTCCTGCTACACCTAAGGCACTGTCTGGTCTAAATGCTAAAGGATCTAGAAAATCATCATCTAATCGGCGGTAAATCACATCTACTTTTTGACGCCCGCGAATAGTTTTGACAAATACTTGATCATTTTCGACAAATAAATCCCGATTTGTAACTAGTGGAACATCCATTTCACGTGCTAGAAAAGCATGCTCATAAAAAGCACTGTTAAAACGTCCCGGTGTTAGTACAACCACAAAAGGTTGATCCGCAGGTGAATTCTCCTGCAATATTTCTTTTAAAAGTTTTGGATAATGCTCAATTCCCTGTAAATTATTGGCTGCACATAGCTCCGGCATCAATTGTTGGCTAATGTTTCGGCTTTCGATCATGTAAGACACACCAGAAGGTGTTCTTAAATTATCCTCCAATACAAAAAACTCTCCTTCTCCATCACGGATAATATCAATTCCGCTAATTTGTGAATAAATTTTACCTTTCAAAGCATGTTTGAGCATATGGGGTTGGAAAGCCTCATTCCCCATGATTTGATCTTCGGGAATCAGTTGTTCTTTTAAAATATGTTGTCCATGATAAATATCATCTAGGAAATAATTTAATGCTTTAACGCGCTGCGCACAGCCCGAAGCTATTTTCTCCCACTGTTTTTTTTCAATTATCCGTGGAATTAAATCAAAAGGAATCGTTCGCTCTGTACCTTCTTTATCACCGTATACGTTAAAAGTAATTCCATGATAAAGAAAATGCCGCTTCGCTTGAGCATTTAATTCTTTTAACTCATCTAAAGTACGAATACTCAACCATTGTTCAATTTTTTTTAGAAGCCGCTCCATTTGATGTCACATCATCCAGCATCTCATTAAAAAATTCTGATTTTAGCTGTTCAAATAGATTGGTTTGTACGGAAATATGTTCTAAAAAAGAGGTTGGGTTAATGAGTGCCGTAGTTGTCTGCTCTTGTATAAAAAAATCATTATCTATATGTAATTCATGCTCTTGTTCTGACATAACCACCTCGTCTTATCATTTATCTATATTTCATTTTTAAATAAGCAATTTCAGTGCCACTTATATATGTTTAATATTTTTACGGTGTTTTGTTATAGCTTTCTTCTTCTAAATCTTAACATCGATTGTAAAAGGTTCAGTAAACCGAATCTGACAAACTTGCTAAATGTGTAAAGATTTTTTATTGTGTTGACACCAAAGCAATTGGATATAGATGTATTACGCTTATGTCTGTAATAGAAAAAGAAACTTCGAATAGTTTATATCGCCAATGGCAGATCTTGTCTCGCCTTCCAACCGGTAAATGGATCGGAACACGGGAATTACAAGAAATGCTTGAACGTGAAGGTATTGATATCAGTTTAAGGACTATTCAGCGTGATTTAAATCAAATTGCTCAGCGCTTTCCGATTGAAAGCAATAAGGCCGTACCTCAGGGCTGGCGGTGGCAATCCGATGCGCCTATTCAGAGCTTACCTCACATGACGAGCTCTCAGGCAGTAACCTTTATGATGGTTGAGGAGCATCTTAAACACTTGCTTCCACCTAGTCTTCTTGATGAGATGGGACCTTGGTTTGATTTAGCTAAACGCAGCCTCTCTACACAAAATAATGTAAGACAGTGGATTAACCGAGTACGTATTGTCCCCGCAAGCCAACCACTTATTCCACCTGTAGTCGACCGTGCTGCTCAACAAGCAATTTATGAAGGTCTACTCCAAGACAAACAAATTGAATGTGTTTATCAGGCTCGAGTAAATCAAGGTGAAGACAAAACTTATGTTTTAAATCCTTTGGCTTTGGTACAAAAAGGTGCAGTAATTTATTTGATTTGCACACGGCATGACAAAACTGAAGTTCAAACATTTGCCTTGCACCGTTTTAAATCAGCAAAAGTCTTAGATAGTCGAGCACTGCATCCTGTCAATTTTGATATTGATCATTATATTGATTCAGGTGCTTTAGGCTTCAGAGTGGACTATAAACAGCCAACTGAATCAATCCGGCTCACATTAACTATGACAGAGCAAACTGCTCGAACTTTCTATGAAAGTCAGTTAAGTAAGGACCAAACTATCATTCCACTTGAAGAAAATATTGTAGAAGTTACCGCAACAGTACCTTTTACATCTCAACTTGTGTGGTGGCTACGTAGTTTTGGCAAAAAATTACTGCATATTGAACCAATTCAAGTACACAACGCTGTACGAGAAATTGAGTCTGAAAATAAATAGATATAAAAAAGAGAACCATAAGGTTCTCTTTAGATTTTGAATTATAATTTTCTTAATTTTATATTGGCTCTTATATTTATAGTTGTTTCAGATCAGCCTGTTCTCCCCCTACAAAACTGATCTGCTCTTTCTTTTGCGCTATTTTGAACATGAACATTGGCATGCCATTTCATATCCATTGTAGCGAATTGATTTCATTGTCATGGTTAAAGCCCTCTTGTTTGAACGTGAATTTAATATAACTGGCTACCTGAAATATGTGAAATAAGAAAAAAAGGAAGCGAAATCTATTTTCTTCCTTAGGAAGTTTCCATATATTTTTTGAACAGAAAATAAAAAAGCCCAGTCTTAACTGGGCTTTTTGTACACTTAAATGATTAAGCTGTTTTCTTAATCATATTGTTTTTACGAATTGTGATCATTACAAGCTGAACAGCTGCTGGTGTAACACCAGGAATACGGCTTGCTTGAGCTAATGTTTCCGGAAGAACTGTTTTTAATTTCTGGGTAATTTCGCGAGATAAACCAGACACGACGTCATAATCAAAATCGGTAGGAATTTTAGTTTCTTCAAGACGCTTTAACTGTGCCACATCTTCATGCTGACGGTTAATATAACCTTCGTATTTCACAGCAATCTCGATTTGCTCACCAACCTGCTCAGAAACTTCAGAACCTGTAAGTTCTGCAATTTGACCAAAGCTAATATTAGGGCGTTTAAGCAAATCAATTGCGCTACATTCTTTACTTAAGTCAGCACCCGTCATCTCAACGAATTTCTTACCCATAGGGTTATTTGGTGCTGCCCACAAATGTTGTAAACGAGAGGTTTCACGCTCAACCGCTTCCATTTTTTCACAATAAGCAGCCCAACGAACATCATCAACCAAACCAAGTTCACGACCAACAGTCGTTAAACGCTGATCTGCATTGTCTTCACGTAGCATCAAACGGTATTCCGCACGTGAGGTAAACATACGGTACGGTTCTTTGGTTCCTAAAGTGATGAGGTCATCAACCAACACACCCATGTAAGCTTGGTCACGCTTAGGTGTCCACTCTTCTTGCTCCCACGCACGGCGCGCAGCATTTAAGCCAGCAAGTAAACCTTGAGCACCTGCCTCTTCATAACCTGTCGTACCATTAATTTGGCCAGCAAAATATAGACCATTAATCGCTTTAGTTTCGAGGGTGAATTTCAAAGCTTGCGGATTGAAATAATCGTATTCAATCGCATAGCCTGGACGCAAAATATGCGCATTTTCCATACCACGAATAGAGCGAACAAGCTCAAACTGCACATCAAATGGAAGCGAAGTCGAAATACCATTTGGATAAAGCTCGTGTGTATCTAAACCTTCTGGTTCCAAAAATACTTGATGTGAGTCTTTATCAGCGAAACGGTGAATTTTATCTTCGATTGATGGGCAGTAACGTGGACCAACACCTTCAATAACACCGGTATACATTGGTGAACGATCTAAACCACCACGAATAATGTCGTGAGTTTTTTCATTCGTATGCGTGATATAACAATTTACTTGTTCTGGGTGCATAGAAGCATCACCCATGAATGACATGACCGGAGACGGGAAATCACCCGGCTGTGGAATCATGACTGAAAAATCAACCGAACGCGCATCAATACGTGGTGGAGTTCCAGTTTTTAAACGCCCCACAGGTAGTTTTAATTCACGTAAACGTTGAGCAAGTGCAATAGAAGGTGGATCACCAGCACGGCCACCGCTTGATTTTTCTAAACCAACGTGAATTACACCGCCTAGGAATGTACCTGTAGTCAACACCACAGTTTTAGCATCAAAGCGAATACCCATTTGGGTAACTACACCTTTAACTGTATCACCTTCAACAATCAGGTCATCAGCTGCTTGCTGGAAAATATCAAGATTTGCTTGATTTTCCAAAGTATCGCGGATGGCAGCTTTATAGCGCACACGGTCAGCTTGAGCACGTGTTGCACGCACTGCTGCGCCTTTACGCGAGTTTAAAATACGGAACTGAATACCACCTTTATCGGCAGCTAACGCCATTGCGCCACCAAGTGCATCAATTTCGCGTACTAAATGCGACTTACCAATACCACCGATTGCTGGGTTACAACTCATTTGACCCAAAGTCTCAATGTTATGGGTCAAAAGCAAAGTCTGTCGTCCCATACGCGCAGCAGCAAGGGCCGCTTCCGTACCTGCGTGACCGCCGCCGATAACAATAACATCATAAACTTTAGGGTAGTGCATGAGTACAAAACACCAGAAAAAAAAGACGGAACATTATAGCAAAATTATCTGCTTATTGATGTACATAATTACAAAATTGTCTCTACACGGTTTACGGTACTCCACATGTTTTGACATTTTGTTGCATGAATTCAATACAAAGTGAATGTTTTTAAGAATTTTTCATCTTAGAATAAAAAATGTACAGCACTTCTACGACTTTAAAATTAACGCAACGAGAAGGAACACAAAATGAAAACGACTATGTTAAAAATCTTAACCGCATCTCTCCTTTGTTTTTCAGGCGTAACGTTTACTCACGCTGCGACGAATCATACTGCTAAATCGACTCATACGGCTAAATCAAGCAAAACAGCTAGTCATACTGCAGATTCGAGCAAATCAGTTGCGCAAAAAGAACTTAGAGCTTGTGTAAAAAAACAGCAAGGTGAATGGGTATCTTATAGCCATAATGGTGTAACCTTTAATGGTACTTGTGAACCAAACGAAAACGGTAAACTACAATTTAAAGCCCCTGCTCCTTAAGCAGTTTTGAAATAAGGTAGAGAAGAAGTTATTTATTTTCCGCCACATCTCATCAGTATTTTCAAAGACGGCTCATTAAAGATGAGCCGCTTTCTTTTTTAAAATGATCTAGTCCGCTACAATACGCCTTTAAATAAAATTTTTAGGTCCTTTTCGTGAAGTGGTTACAAATACACATTACCGTTGATCAAGAACAAGTTGAGTTCACAGAAACACTTTTAATGTCTCTAGGTGCGGTAAGCGTAACTCTGGATGATGCTGAAGATCAGGCTTTACTTGAACCATTACCAGGTGAAACACCTTTATGGAACAAAGTAATCGTGACAGGCATCTATCAACAAGACGAACAAGACCCAATTGATGTCGACACTTTAGAAGCTTTCTTAAAAGCTCAACTTCCAGATGCTCCTATACGTCACGAAGAACTTGAAGACCAAGTATGGGAACGCGCCTGGATGGATTATTACGAACCAATCCAAATTGGGGAAAAGTTCTGGATCGTACCTGAATGGCTAGAGCCACCAGAAGCAGATGCAACAAATATTAAGTTAGATCCAGGTCTTGCGTTTGGTACAGGTAACCATGCAAGTACCTTCTTATGCTTACAATGGCTAGGTAAAACTGACGTTAAAGATAAGATCGTGATTGATTATGGTTGTGGTTCAGGCATTTTAGGTGTAGCCGCTTTATTATTAGGCGCAAAAAAAGTATATGCCACAGATATTGACCCTCAAGCTGTTTTAGCAACAAAACAAAATGCTGAACTTAATGGGGTATTAGACGGACTATATGTAGGCCTTCCTGAAGAATTCGATCAAGAGTTCAAACCTCAGCAAGCAGATGTTCTAGTTGCAAATATTTTGGCTGGTCCATTAATGGTACTTGCGCCAGAGTTTGCAAATTTAATTAAATCTGAGGGTGAGTTCGCACTCGCAGGTGTAATTGAAGAGCAAGTTGCTGATGTTTCAGGTGTTTATTCTGAATTTTTTGATATATTAGATGTCGAAAAGCGCGAAGAGAACTGGTGTCGCATTTCAGGAAAACGTAAAACAATAAATTGAGACTTTTAACTCATGAATGAAAAACAAACCCGCTGCCCTAAGTGTTTAACAGTTTATAAAGTATCTCTTACTCAATTGACTGTTGCTCAGGGTATGGTTTGTTGCCCTAAATGTGATTCGAGCTTTAATGCACTCACCCATCTGATTAATATTGAAAATCCTGTCATAGTTAATTCATCTACATTAGCCAATGGTTCAATGCAAACGAGATATATGACACATTCACATGTGTTAGATATCTTTGATCAAAAAGTTGAAAATTCCAATATTGATCTTTTAACTTATCTCAACAACTTAAATTATTTTCATAACGAACCTATTAACGCCCTACCAAATCTTAATTTAGCTGAACAAACTTCCTCGCAAGAACAAGACAATAATAAAAAGCATAGTTGGCTGTACTACACGCTCTGGAGTTCTGCTAACCTTATTTTAATTTTAGTTTTTACTTTTCAAATTCTCTGGTTTAATCCTAAGCTCATGCATGCAAGCCCGACCGTTAGTCATGCGTTTAATTATGTTTGCGGAATAATGCACTGCAATAAGTCAGCCGAACAATATCAACTTATTTATATAGAAAAGTTAAAACTCCGTAAAGTTGATACAAGTCATACGCAATTCTCAGGCATATTGCTTAATCAGAATGATAAAAGTATTGAACTTCCAAACCTAAAGTTGAGTTTTTCAACAGAGCCAAATAAAACAAAAGAAATTATATTGACTCCTCAACAATATCTTGTTGAAAACTTACGAGGTATTCAACGCATTCCCTCTGATACCCCTTTCCGATTCCAATTTGAGCTAAACAAAAGCAAAAAAAGCCTATTAAATTATCGATTAGAAATTGTCCACCCCTAAAATGTAAAAAAAGTGAAAAAAAAATAAAAAAAAATGCAGTTAATTTGCTCACTTTTTCCTAGACAATGGTATGATACGCGCCACGAAAGCTTTGACTCATATACTCCTCGCTCTCAATCCAAAAAAAATACTGTTAAGCATGTGTGCTTTTCTACTTTAAGCACATAGCCTAACTTTTTTTGTTTTTGAGGGAGCTGTAACAAATATTTAACTATTGTTACGCTTATTTTTTATTCAATACGAAGAAATATGGCAAGCTAATTGTTCTTATGTTTTAGAGTCACTGTTTTAGGATCTAAAACAGGACTCCGTATTTTTAGACCACATTTATATACTACTTTATCCAAGTTAGTATTTGATTTTCGGATTAACTCGCATGAATAGCAAATCTCCTATTTTTACTGCACAATCTGATGTTGCTCTTCGCATCCACGTGGATCGCGCAGTTCGTCATTATTTTGCACAATTGCAAGGTGAGCAACCATCTCAGGTATATGACATGGTGCTAGCAGAAATGGAGAAACCTCTTTTATCTGTAGTTCTTGAATATACACGTGGTAATCAAACCCGTGCTGCAGAGATTCTTGGACTCAACCGTGGCACTTTACGTAAAAAGTTAAAAGCTCACGGTTTAATGAGTGAATAAATGATAAAATGCTCACGACTTCGTGGGCATTTTTTTATGCTTATTGGTTTTAATCCGTAGACTTGAAATTGTTGAATTAAACATCATGACTATTAAACGTGCTTTGATTTCTGTATCTGATAAGACAGGAATTGTCGAATTTGCTCAAAACCTTGCAGCTTTAGGGGTAGAATTATTATCTACAGGCGGCACATACAAGTTGCTTAAAGATAATAACATCGCAGTTGTTGAAGTATCTGAACATACTGGCTTCCCTGAAATGATGGATGGTCGTGTTAAGACATTACATCCAAAAATTCATGGCGGTATTCTTGCTCGTCGCGGCTTAGACGAAGCAGTAATGGAAGAACACAACATTGATCCGATTGATCTAGTTGTTGTAAACCTTTATCCATTCGCTGCGACAGTTGCAAAACCTGACTGTACCCTTCCTGATGCAATCGAAAATATCGACATCGGTGGTCCTACAATGGTTCGCGCAGCTGCTAAAAACCATGCTTCTGTAGGTATTGTAGTAAATGCTTCAGATTACGACACCGTAATCAATGAATTAAAAACTGCTGGTTCACTTTCTTATGAAACACGTTTTGATTTAGCTGTTAAAGCATTTGAACATACTGCTCAATATGATGGCATGATCGCTTCTTACTT
The DNA here is from genome assembly GCF_000196795.1 of Acinetobacter oleivorans DR1. Lineage (NCBI taxonomy): Bacteria > Pseudomonadati > Pseudomonadota > Gammaproteobacteria > Moraxellales > Moraxellaceae > Acinetobacter > Acinetobacter oleivorans. The sequence goes on along the minus strand of NC_014259.1, from coordinate 1,358,792 downwards.
AGGCGCTCGCGTTGGTAAGACCGAAGGTGAAGCTGATTTATTCCCTCGTACGTTCAATACTCAATTGAACAAAGCACAAGATCTACGTTACGGTGAAAACCCACACCAGTCTGCTGCATTTTACGTTGAAGCAAATGCAAAAGAAGCATCAGTTTCTACGGCAAAACAGTTACAAGGCAAAGAATTGTCTTATAACAACATTGCTGACACAGATGCTGCACTTGAATGTGTTAAATCATTCGCAAAACCTGCTTGTGTAATTGTAAAACATGCTAACCCTTGTGGTGTTGCTGTTTCTTTAGACGGCATTAAAGCTGCTTACGATTTAGCTTATGCAACAGATCCAGAATCTGCTTTCGGTGGCATTATTGCATTTAACCGCGAGTTAGATGTTGCAACTGCTCAAGCAATCGTTGACCGTCAATTCGTTGAAGTTATTATTGCTCCAAGTATTGCTGATGGTGTGCTTGAAGTTACTGGCGCTAAGAAAAACGTACGTGTTTTAGTATGTGGTGAATTACCTGCGATTGATGCACGTGCACCACAACTTGACTACAAACGCGTTAATGGCGGTTTATTAGTTCAAGATCAAGACTTAGGTATGATTACTAAAGATGATCTTAAAGTAGTAACTAAATGCGCACCAACTGAACAAGAAATTGATGACCTCATCTTTGCTTGGAAAGTTGCTAAATATGTAAAATCAAATGCAATTGTTTATGCGAAAAATCGCCAGACTATTGGTGTTGGTGCAGGTCAAATGAGCCGTGTTAACTCAGCTCGTATTGCTGCCATCAAAGCTGAACATGCAGGTTTGGTTGTTGAAGGTGCTGTAATGGCATCTGATGCATTCTTCCCGTTCCGTGACGGGATTGATAATGCAGCTAAAGCTGGCATTAAATGCATTATTCAACCGGGTGGTTCTATGCGTGATGAAGAAGTAATCGCAGCAGCTGACGAAGCTGGTATTGCAATGGTCTTCACTGGTATGCGCCATTTCCGCCACTAATTTAAATTTAGTCCTCCCTAACCCTCCTTTTATTCAGGAGGGTTTTCCACAATAATGGAGCTAACTCTCCAACTTGAGGGATAGAGGGAGATGAAAAGGATTAAAGTTAAGGAACAAATTAAAAATGAATATTTTAGTTTTAGGTAGTGGTGGTCGTGAACATGCTTTAGCATGGAAAATTGCGCAAGATACCAATGTTACTCAAGTTTTTGTTGCACCAGGTAATGCTGGAACTGCAACAGAAGACAAATGTGTTAATGTTCAACTTGATATTTTAGACAACTCAGCAATCATTGCTTTTGCTAAAGAAAATAATGTTGATCTTATTATTGTTGGCCCAGAAGCACCATTAGTTAATGGCGTGGTAGATGCTGCACGTGAAGCAGGTTTAAAAATTTGGGGACCTACTCAATATGCAGCGCAGCTTGAAGGTTCAAAAGCATTTGCTAAGCACTTTTTAAAGCGTCACAACATTCCAACTGCTTTCTATGACGTTTTCACTGAAGTAGATGCAGCTAAAGCATATGTTGAAAAAAATGGTGCACCAATTGTAATTAAAGCTGATGGTCTTGCTGCTGGTAAAGGCGTAATCGTTGCAATGACCAACGAAGAAGCTTTTGCAGCAATTGATGACATGCTTGCTGGTAACAAATTTGGTGATGCTGGTTCACGCGTTGTGATTGAACAGTTCCTTGCGGGTGAAGAAGCTTCTTTCATTTGTATGATTGATGGTAAAAATATTTTACCAATGGCAACTTCACAAGATCACAAGCGTATTTTTGAAGGCGATCAAGGTCCGAATACCGGTGGTATGGGTGCCTACTCTCCTGCTCCAGTGGTAACTTCTGACATTTTCGAACGCGTTATGACTGAAATCATGCGTCCGACTGTTGATGGTATGGCTGCTGATGGACATGTTTACACTGGTTTCTTATATGCTGGTCTAATGATTGATGAGCAAGGCCAACCACGTGTGATCGAGTTTAACTGTCGTTTTGGCGACCCAGAAACTCAACCGATCATGATGCGTTTAAAATCATCTCTTGTGGAATTGGTAGAAGCTGGTATTGCTGGTAATTTACCAAAAGAAGCTGAATGGGATGAGCGTAAGTCAATCGGTATTGTACTCGCAGCTGAAGGCTATCCTGATAGTGTACGCAAAGGCGATGTAATTTCTGGTATCGGACAATCACCTGAAGATACTAAGATTTTCCATGCAGGTACTGCAACTCGTGAAGATGGTCATATCGTGACTTCTGGTGGTCGAGTTCTTTGCGTAACAGCATTGGGCGACAGCGTTCTTGAAGCACAAATTAATGCGCTAGAAGTATGTGGTCAAGTTACCTTTACTGGTATGCAATATCGTAATGACATTGGCTACCGCGCAATTGCACGTGAAAAAGCTTAAAAAGCCTACAAGTTTAAAATGCTAATAAAAAAGCCTCTATATAGAGGCTTTTTTATTACGTATTCCGATATAAGAAAATCGTATAAATCTTTAAAATTTTGCTAAAGATATCAACAAATAAAAAGAAGCCCACTATATCAAGCATACTTTTATTGATATCATTAGTACATAGTTGTAACTGTCATCAGACACTGCTGTTTTAATAATTTCCATAAAGACTTGCTCTACAAATTATGCCTGTAGAGAGTTTTTTAATATTCTAAATTTATGAATGCTCGTTTGGCTACTGTTGGGGATGAACTGTTTGGGGAAACAGTTTTTGTTTATTAAACAATTACCCTCTGTTATAGCCAAAATATGCAAGCAAATTATGGAACCCCAGAAAAAGATCACAGAGTTTAGACTAGTTGTAATTCCAACTCCTCTCTTTTCATATTGATATAGATCAATCGTTATTGTTCTATATCTTAATCAGGACTTTTTTAAATGAAAAAGCTGATCAGCCTTTTTTTAAGCATGTCAGTAGTATTATTGACAGCATGTAGCAAACAAGAAAATGCTCAACAAGCCGAACAAAACAATGATAGTACCAAAGTACAAAAGGTAGTAATTGCCTCTACAGGTTCGGATGCTGAAATTTGGCGTTATATCGCATCTTTACCTGAAACCCAAGCTGCTGGCTTAAAGTTAGAAGTGAAAAACTTCACAGACTCCGTTTCAATGAATACAGCAATTGCAAATAAAGAAGTAGATTTGAACGCATTCCAAGCTTATTCTTATCTTACTGCATTTAATAATTCAAACCCGGATAAGATTGCAGCGGTTTCTACCACTTATATTGAGCCAATGGGGATTTATTCAAGTAAATACAAAAAAATTGAAGAACTTCCTGAAGGTGCAATTATTTCAATCCCGGATGATGCTGCCAGCGAATCTCGTGCGCTACTCTTGTTACAAACTGCTGGCTTAATCAAGCTTAAAGCTGACTTTAATCCTATTCAGGGCAGTCCAATTGATGTTATCGAAAATCCCAAAAAGATCAACATCAAACCAATCAAAATGGAAACTGCATTACGTCTTAAAAATGAATTTGATGCAGTTGTATTAAATAATACCATAGCACTCGAGGGAGGTTTAAACGTACTCAAAGATTCTATGTTCTATGAACCTATTGATCAAATCTCAAAAATTAGTGTCAACGTTCTAGCAACTGCTGAATCACGTAAAAATGATCCTGTCTTACAAAAAGTTGGTAAGCTTTACCACAATGCAGCTGTTAAAAAATACATTGAAGAACACTTTGGTGGAACAAAAGTTGACGTAGACAAACCAATCAGCTATCTCTCAGAAGCTAAATAGTAATATAATAGCCCAAACGTGAAACAGGCAAATTCTCTTTGCCTGTTTTTTCTTTCCAGCATAGCTTCTGAAGATATGATTCAATTTAAAAACATTTCAAAGCACTATCAGCTCAAAAATCAAACCATACGCGCACTCGACGAAATCAATTTAGAGATTCCAGAGGGCAGTATTTTTGGCATCATTGGCTATAGTGGTGCAGGTAAAAGTACCTTAATCCGCCTGATCAACCTTCTTGAGCGACCAACTGAAGGTCAAATCATTATTAATCAGAAAGATTTCACTGCTTTGGATGCACGCTCATTACGTCAGGAACGTGCAAACATTGGAATGATTTTCCAGCACTTCAATCTGCTACAAACCAAGACAGTTGCTGAAAATATTGAAATGCCAATGCGCCTACTGAATTACAATAAGGTAGAACGTGAAAAACGCCTGAATGAGTTATTGGAGTTCATTGATCTTAAGCATAAAAAAGATGCTTATCCAGATGAGCTTTCTGGCGGACAAAAGCAACGTGTCGGTATTGCCCGTGCTTTGGCAAATCATCCAAAAATTCTTTTGTGTGATGAAGCAACTTCTGCTCTAGATCCGCAAACTACCAAATCAGTTTTAGAACTGCTGAAGAAAATTAATCAAGAGCAAAAAATCACGATTGTTATGGTGACCCATGAAATGGATGTTATTGAAACTATTTGTGATCATGTGGCTGTAATGGAAGCAGGTAAAGTCATTGAACAAGGTTCAACGATTGATATTTTTAGCAAACCTCAACATCCAACGACTAAAAACTTCATTCAAACTGTTTTACATCAACAGTTGCCTGTAAATATTTTAAATCAGCTCGAAAACCAGCATCATCATAGTATTTACTGCTTACAGTTTTTAGGACGTTCTGCTCAAGAACCTGTAATTCAGTCACTGATTAAAAAATTCGATATTAGCTTAAATATTTTATTTGCGAATATGACTGAAATTAATGGTACAGTCATTGGTCAAATGTTTGTGCAGCTTTTAGGTGATCCTCAGCTAATTAAGCAGGCTATTGAGTTTTTGGAACAAAATGAAGTAGGTGTAGTTCAATCAGGAGATCAAGTATGAGAGATTTAATCGTACAATGGTTAACTGAACTTACTCAACCTTTCTGGCACAGCTCCCTTTCTATTGATCAATTCGTTACAGCTTTGCAAGAAACCTTTAATATGGTTTTCTTCGCACTTGTGTTTGGTGGTATTTGGGGATTTATTCAGGGAATTATTTTATTAGTTACCCGTCCAGAGGGCATTTTACCGAATAAAGTGATTTATCATTTACTTAATCCAATTGTAAATGCTTTACGCTCCCTTCCTTTTATTATTTTACTTATTGCAGTGATTCCTCTTACTAAGCTATTAGTAGGTACTTCAATTGGTACATGGGCAGCTATTGTTCCATTGACTATTTATGTTGGTCCTTATATGGGACGTCTGATTGAAACTTCATTGCTTGAAGTCAATGAAGGAATTATTGAATCTGCTCAAGCAATGGGTGCTACACCTTGGCAAATTATTTATCGCTTTATTTTGCCTGAAGCACGTAGTTCACTCATTTTAAACCTTACAACAGCAACAATCAGTCTTATTGGTGCAACCGCTATGGCTGGTGCAGTTGGTGCAGGTGGTATTGGTGATTTAGCGATTTCTTATGGTTATCAACGTTTTGATACAAGCGTTGTGATTTTAACAGTCATTATCCTATTACTATTAGTACAGATTGTACAAACACTAGGAAACTGGCTGGCTAAACTCCGTTAAGTCATCCATACAAAAAAGCTCTCTTCTAGAGGGCTTTTTTTGTTTTATACAACTCGCTTCTTAAAGATAGTTGAGTACATGGCTCAATACCATTTTCTGGTATGATCAGACTTAGTCATTATTATTCATTTACTCTTTGGATTTAGTTTCAGGATAAAACAATGCGTTATAGAATTCATTTTATTGATGTGCAGAATGCCCTCCAAAACTATATCTGGATTTTAGAAGATACTGAAACCCAAGAAGCTGTAGCAGTTGACCCAACAGAAGCAGAATTAGTCACCCAATTTTGTCAGAAGCATCAGTTAAATTTAAAACAAATTTGGCTTACTCATTGGCATAAAGACCATATAGGTGGTGTTGCTGATTTAACGGCTGCCCAAAATATTACTGTCTATGGTCCCCGTGATGAGCTCACAAAAATTCCGGGAATTACCCATCCCTTACAACATGACGATCATCTAAAATTTAATGATTTAAAAGTAGAGATTATTGCAACCCCAGGTCATACCTTAGGACACATTGTATATTTTATTGAAGAATTAGAAGCTGTATTTTGTGGTGATACTTTATTTGCAATGGGATGTGGTCGATTATTTGAAGGCACGGCTGAACAAATGTATCACTCACTGAGTCGTCTAGCAGCATTACCAACCAGCACAAAAGTTTATTGCACACATGAATACACGCTTTCAAATGCCGAATTTGCTTTAACGGTAGAACCGCATAATCTTGCCTTAGCAGAACGAGCTCAAGAAGTCCGTGAACTACGTAAACAAGGTTTAATCACGCTACCAAGTACGATTGAACTTGAATTGGCAACCAATCCCTTTCTTCGTGCAGAAAGTGTTGAAGACTTTGCACATATACGTACTCTTAAAGATAATTTCTAAAATTGAGCTTTAAAAAAAAAGATACGGTTTCATTTTAAGAACTGTATCTTTTTGCCTATTAGCTGTTGCCTGTAATTATTTTTTACATTTACTCTGTTTTTTATTTGCTCACTATTCTAAAAATAACGTTGAATTTATATTTTCAAAAACACTCAAGAAGACAGCTCTTTAAATAAAAAGTTATTATTTTTCATATATATAATTAATTTATTATTTTATGAAAATGAAATCTTTTCTTACTTTTTTACAAGTTGAAAAATAAAAAAAAGTTTTACCCCTTTAAAAAATCCAATTAAAACCCTATTAATAAATAAGATGTAATGCCACGGATAGAAGGAGTTCTCACGTGAAAAAGGTTGTTAAAGCTAAAAATTTGATTGCGTTTCGTATTTGGTTAGAAAAGTTAGGGTATTCAGTTAAAAATCTCGCTGACGGGAAAGGTTTTACTTTTAGTTTTAAAAAAGAATATGGTTTGGTCACTTGTGAGTTAGCAGGTAATTCATTAGCTATGCAATTAGGTGAAGAGTTTGAGGATCACTTAAAAGCATAATTTTTTACGACTTGATTTTAATTACAGTACGGTCTTTCTTGAAAGACAAGTAATGTTGCAGAACTTTAGAATGGCTTAATTAAAATATATTTTTTAGTTATTAAATAAAAAATCTGTAACAGGGCTACTCTCCCAAATTGCCCTTAGCTACAGATTTTTTTATTTTGTAAGGTTAATCTGCTTTATGGTTCTTTAATGCTTTATCAAGAAGATCTTTATCTAAAGCCTTATCCCAACGTGCCACCACAATTGTTGCACAAGCATTACCAACTAAGTTTGTTAATGCACGGCATTCAGACATAAAACGGTCGATACCAAGAATTAAAGCCATACCTGCGACAGGAACAGCCGGCACAACGGATAGAGTTGCAGCCAGAGTAATAAAGCCTGCACCAGTCACCCCTGCCGCACCTTTAGAACTTACCATTGCAACAAGAAGCAAGGCAATTTGTTCACTAATTGATAAATCTACATTACACGCTTGTGCAATAAACAGAGCTGCCATAGTCATGTAGATATTTGTACCATCAAGGTTAAATGAATAACCTGTTGGAATCACTAAACCTACCACCGATTTTTCACAACCTGCTTTTTGCATTTTGTCCATTAAAGATGGTAAAGCTGCTTCTGAAGAACTTGTTCCTAAAACCAACCAAAGCTCATCTTTGATATAACGAATTAAATGAATAATTGAAAAACCGTTGTAACGAGCTACCGCACCTAAGATCACTACGACAAATAACACCGCAGTAATATAGAACGTCATAATTAATAGTAATAAATTACCAATTGATTCGATTCCATAAGCACCGATCGTGAAAGCCATTGCACCAAAAGCACCAATTGGAGCAAGCTTCATTAACATACCAACCAAGTAGAAAACTGGAGCTGTTAAGTTATTTAAGAAATCGGTAATTGGGCGCGCTCGGTCGCCTAAAGCAGCCAAAGAAATACCAAATAGAACCGCTACAAATAACACCTGCAAAATCTCGCCACCAGCCAGAGGACTGACTAAGGTTTGCGGGATAATATTCATGAAGAAATCGGTAATATTTGTTGCATGTGCCTTCTCAACGTAAGTATTTACTTTATCGTTGACTAAGGTAGCAGGATCGATGTTAAGGCCTTTACCCGGTTGGATAATATTTGCCACAATCATACCAACTACAAGAGCCAAGCTTGAGAAGGTCAGAAAATAAAGCATCGCTTTGCCAGTTACACGACCCACACGGCTCATGTTTGTCATACTGGCAATGCCTGTAACAACTGTTAAAAAGATGACGGGAGCAATAATCATTTTAACGATCTTGATGAATGCATCACCAAGCGGTTTTAAACTTTCGCCAAGTTCTGGGTAAAAATGACCAATTAAAATGCCCAAAATAATTGCAAAAATGACCTGTACATACAAAATTTGGTGAAATTTCTGTTTTTTCTGTACCGTTTCTTGGTCAAGGGTATTGAAATCCATTATCTAAATACCTTTTCGATGGGGATAAAAAAATAAAATATAAAGCTAGCACCACAAGCTGCTTTAACAAGGAAAAGCCATTGTAAAGAATAAAAAACACCCTGTGTTATAAATTTAAAAAATGTCAAATTCAAAAATCATGCATTAATTTGTATAGAATACTTTTTATTTTAAGATTTAAAAAATTATAAAATTCATTAAACACAATATTAACTTATTGTTTATATTAAAATTAAACCCTATTTAAGTTAATAAAATCGGCTTTAGCAACTTGTATAACTTATTCAGGATTACCATTTATTAAATAAATGATTTTATTAAAAACATGTAAATTATAAATTATGAAAATTTAATTTAAAAATAATAAGAAAAATTGATATATAATTTTTTAACAAGAGAAAGTGTCTATTTCTTGTTAAAAAATTACACTAATAAGCTGCGATAAATTAATTAAAATTAGGGTGGGCCTTAAACAACCGCTCTAATAAAATATGGACATAGTCTAAGCTTAATGTACGATCAGTGAATAAGATGCGGAATAACATTGGTGCAATCACAGCTTCGATAATTTCTTGATTTTCTATAGTTAATTCACTACGCGCCTTAGCTCTAGCTTGAATAATATCAAGTTGTTGAACAATTAAAGTTTCACACTTTCGAGCGTTTGAAGATTCAGTTGCATATAGCAAATCTCGTAACAGTGTTTGCCCTACTTCAGAAGAGTATTCTTCAAAATATTGTTCGACCCATGTCGTGATATCAAGCTGAAATGAGCCTAAATCTTTTGGCTCCATATCGGGTTTCAGTTCATTAAGGGCTACATCTGAAAATAACTGATTGATATCTCCCCAACGACGATAAATTGTAGAAGGTGTTACACCTGCTTTATCAGCAATCATGGGTATAGTAATTTGGCTTTGCTCCAAGTTTTTTTGAAGCTCTTTTACGGCTTGATGAACTGCAGTTTGAATTCTTTCACTACGACCACCCGGGCGTAACCCAGTAACAACTTTTGCCATTAATTAGCTCTACTTCAATAAAAACGATTAAAATAATATTTGTATATACAAAATACACTAAAGCTAATGATTTGCTTTAGTGTAAAAATCATGTATAAAAGCTAAATATTCGCTTTTATGTTATTCATCTTATATGAACAATTCAAGTTCAAAACGGTCTGGATCAGTTTTTCAGTTAGATTCAACAGTAGCATTGACCTTAAACACAATCACGCTTATGACCTTTATGGCGGCGTCTAGTGCCCCTACGCCTTTATATCGTTTGTATCAGCAGATATGGCAATTTTCGCCCGTTATCTTAACTTTAATTTTTGCGACCTACGCGTTTACCTTACTTGCTTCTTTACTCATTATTGGTTCTTTATCTGATTATATCGGACGTCGGCCCGTCATTATTTCAGCAATTTTTTTGCAAATCGCTTCAATGAGCTTTTTTCTTTTTGCCTCAGATGTTTCTATGTTATTTATTGCGCGTGGCTTACAAGGTATCGCAACAGGTCTTGCCGTTTCTGCAATTGGAGCTGCAATTTTAGATTTTAGTAAGCATCATGGTTCCCTAATTAATAGTATTGCTCCAATGGTCGGCATGGCAGTAGGCGTTTTTATTACATGTTTTATTCTGCAATTTTCAGCTCAACCATTACATTTGGTTTTTGAACTCTTATGTGTTTTGTTTGCACTTGAACTTATTCTAAGTTTCTTTAATCCTGAGACTGTCCGCAAAAGATCTGGAGCTTTGGCTTCATTAAAACCCAACATGGCTATTCCTCATCAAGCAAGAGGTGCTCTATTAAGTATTAGCCCTATTAATATTGCACTTTGGATGGTCAGTGGTTTTTTCTTATCACTTATGCCCTCTTTACTGGCAAAAATTTTTCAGACATCTTCAGCTTGGCTAAACGGCAGTATGTTTATGGCGCTCGCCCTTTCAGGTGCGGCAGGGATTCTGACTCTTAGAAAATCTACCAATTTTCGTATTTTGCTCACGGGCACCTTATCCATCATTATTGGTGCAACCGTTTTATTTTTAGCGATCAATTTTACAAGTGCTGTGATTCTACTTATTGGTTCTATTATTACCGGAGTGGGTTTTGGTACAGCTTTTATGGGAGCAATTCGCACAGTCATGCCCCTCGCTTTACCCGAAGAACGTGCAGGCTTGATGGCTGCATTTTTTGTTGAAAGCTATTTGGCTTTTAGTGTGCCAGCAATTCTGGCAGGCTACTTTGTGGGTAAAATCGGACTTATGAACAGTGCCAATATTTATATGAGTTTAATTATTGGTCTTGCTCTGATCGCCCTTGTAATGATTTTTAAAAATATTAAAAGCAAATAAGGATGTGTTAAAAAGTCAGCCTCAAATGAAGCTGACTTAAATAATTTAAAACAAATGATACTTAAATAAATAATTTAACTTCCGATTACTACATTGATGTCTATTGAAATTCGTTAGACTATTTTTAATATCAAAATTCACTCGTAAGCTGAACTTCGATACTAAATAAATAAAATGCTCAAAAGGATTTTCTATTTATCATTATAAAATATAAGGAAATTTATTATGAATAATTTCATTTTGACAACTTTTGACTGGGTTCCAGAATTACCACGAGGTTTTGTAAGAGATATAAGGATAAGATGGGCATTAGAAGAGGCAAAAATGCCCTATCAAATAAATAGCGTATCTTTTTATGAACGAGGAGATGATCATTTTTCTCACCAACCTTTTGGGCAAGTTCCTTGGTTAACAGATGGTGATATTTCAATTTTTGAAAGTGGCGCTATCTTATTTTATTTGGGTGAACGTAGTGATGTACTTTTACATACAGATCCGAAACAGCGTAATGAAGCTATAGAATGGTTATTTGCAGCACTTAATTCAGTAGAAATGGCGAGTCTTCCTTGGGCTTTATTAAGATTTTCTAATGCTCAGACAGATAGTCCCGCACACAAACAATTTGATGCCTTTCTTCAGTCTCGCCTTCAACATATGGAGTCATTTCTTGCAGAGCGTGAATGGTTAGCTCAGTCGTTTTCTATTGCCGATATTGTTATGGCTGACGTATTACGTTTGGTGAATAAATTTGATGGGTTGACAGAATTCCCCCATTGTCTCGCATATGTTCAGAGAGCGACTATACGCCCTTCTTTTCAAAAAGCGTATGCTGACCAAATGGCTCATTTTGCAGTGGCAGATGCCAAGAAGAATGCTTAAACATGTCATCATTTAAGCATTCTACATTTATTAAGCTAAAACTTAAGATTTACTGATCACGCCAAGGCTTCAAAAAACGTTTTACATATTTTTTAAAAGGCCACGTAAACTGTTTTACAAAACTATTTGGGATTTTATAGCCCACGGTTCCATATACACTCGCCAAATGACTAGGCATATATACGCTTTTAAAAATGACATCATAGAGTGGAATAAACGCAGCGTAATTTTTATCAATGGCAGGTTTTTCTGAAGAATGATGCCAATGGTGAAACTCTGGCGTTGCGATAATCCAGCGCAAATATGGAAAACGAAAACGCACATTAGAATGAATAAAAATAGCGTGAAATGAAATAAAAACTAAATAAGCAAAAACTGCTGAAGTATGAAAACCTAACAGAAAAATCGGTAAAGTCGCAATAAAGCGAGTCATTAGCACTTCAATGACATGCAAACGAGAAGATGCTAACCAATCCATATATTCAGTCGAATGATGAATTGCGTGAAAACGCCATAAGAAATTAACTTCATGCATAGCGCGGTGCAACCAATACACCGTAAAGTCGACCACAATTAATAGTTCAATAAATTGCAGCCAAATTGGCTGAGCTTGTACATAAGGCACAATTGGATTATCAGGTAGATGCGTAATCCAATATTGAATCGGCATGACGGTTAAAAAGCTAAATAATTGAATGCCAACATGGCTGACCATGAAATATTTCATATCAGTCACCCAGCCCACCCTTAATATTTTCTGTTCAGGATTTTTAGCAAAAAAACCTTCAAGCGGAATAAAAATGAACGCTAAAATGAATAAGGTTAGTACAAAATAATCGATACCTGCATAAAACGGTACACTTGGTAAAACGGGTGCTTCAATTACCCCACACCCCAAAACTGCTGCTACAAGTGAAAAACATAGTCCGTAAAAGCCATATCTGTTTTGACGGACAATTGCACTAAATGCACCGAAACCAGCGCTAATAATAATGCCCGTAATCAGGCCATAATAAAAAATATGATAATGTTTTGCGTAAAGAGGACGGAGTTCTGGAGTCGTTAATACACTGGGAAATAAAAAGCATAATGCACCAAACAGACAAAGTAAGCTGAGTGACATTGAAATAAAGGCACTGATTTTCCCTAAACCTGCGTTCAGTTCTAAATTCTCAAATTTTGCTCTTAATTGATCTGTCATAATTCATATACAATTCTTATTGTGTATAACGCGAATGCTATCAAAATTTAATAATAAATTGGAAAGAACTTTAACTTCTCAGATCAAAGCCATTAATCTGAAAATGAATTTTAAATAGCTGTAAATTGTTCTTATAAAACTTCAAATATTTGACCGACAGATTGAATCAGCCATTTTCTGGCAATAATATCATCACTGCGATTAAACCAGTTCAAGCTCACTTTAAAAGAATCCATGGCAAAAGGTAATTCAAACATTTGGACATTACCATGAGCTAGATAATGCCGAGCTGCTCGCGATGGTAATGTCACCAACATATCTGAACTCTGTAAGACACCCTGTAAAACACTAAAATGCGGAACTTCTAAACGAATGCGTCGCTTCAAATCCATTATTTTTAGATATTGTTCAACTTGGATATGCCCGGTCGATGACTTGATGGCAACATGATCTTCTTGCAAATATTGCTCTAATGTCAGTTGCTGCTGTAGCCTTGGATGGTCAGCTCTAGCAATGCATACATATCTTTCTTCAAATAAAGTACGTGTTTCTATTTTAGGCATTATGGTCTGTGTACTATTAAATACGGCTAGATCTAAAAAGCCATCAATAAGCCACTGTTCGACCTTAGACGACTGAATCTCTTCAATCTCAATTTGAATATAGGGCGCTGTTTTCTGCAAAAAGGCCATAAGACTAGGCAAGAGACAAATCTCCCCTGCGTCGGACAGTCCGATTCGGAAAGTTTTATTTGAGTTTTCAGGGTGAAATTCCTGTGCTTGAGCAATCGCTGACTCAATATTAAAAATTGCTTGATGAAAAATTGGATAAAGCTCATGTGCAACTTTTGTAGGTTCGACACCGCCTCTGCTTCGAGTAAACAACTCGTCATTTAACTGACGGCGTAAACGGTTCAAATTATAAGTCACAGAAGGCTGGCTCAAATTTAATTTATCAGCAGCTTTACTAATATGACGAGACTCATAGATACAGACAAAAACTTTAATCAAACCTAAATCCATGGTTCTGATCCTTTAAATACTCTAAACAAAGACTTTAACTTCTTTGCTTAGAGTTTAGTTCCTTTTACAGGAAGAAAAATGCTTAATTCTTATGGAGATATACTTGAATTCAGCATTACATGTTTAGTTCGATTACAAATACTTATGGCAATAACACTTAAGGTTGCCAGCACGCAAGGAATGGCTAGCACGATAAAATTATATTTAATGGGTAGGTGCAAACTTAAAAGCCAGCCGCATAAAATCGGTCCTAAAATCGCCCCAATACGGCCTATACCTAAAGCCATACCAATGCCAGTACTGCGAATTGGTGAAGGATAAAACTGAGCCATATAAGCTAGCAATAAAATTTGCCCGCCGATAGAAGCCGCTCCTGCAATGGCAATACAGAGATATAAAATGACCATGGGTAAAGCATAGCTCAGCAAGTAAAGTGAAATTGCACCCGCCGAGAAAAGTGAACAAATAACTTTACCTAAGTGAAAACGATCAGCAAAGTATCCTCCACCGATTGCACCCAACATCCCACCCAAGTTTAGCGCCAATAAAAAGACCAGACTGGTTGATAAATCATATCCCGCCTCGACCATGAGTTTTGGTATCCAGTTACCGAGCGCATACACCATCAGTAAAGCCATAAATACACTCAGCCAGAAAAACACAGTAACTAAAGCACGGTTCTCGGTAAAAAGAGCAACCAAAGGTCGAGCCGCAGTTTGTTGATTTTCTTGATGTAATATGATGCTCGTATGATCAGCTATGTTGTGTTCTGGCGCTAACTGTTTAAGTAAATCACGCACCTCATTCCATTTTTTCTGGCGAACCAGATAATCGATTGATTCGGGTAAAAATTTCCAAATAATCGGTAATGAAATAAGTGGAATACCCGCCAAAATAAACATGATTTGCCAACCAAATTTAGGAACCAACCACATGCCTAAAAGTGCTGAACTCATCCCACCAATCGCATAGCCGCTAAACATGAGCGATACTAAAGTTGATCGTAATTTCTTTGGGGCAAATTCGGTCATTATGGCAATGACATTTGGCATTACGCCGCCCAAACCGAGGCCGGCAATAAATCGATAAATGGCAAACTCTTTAGGACTGTTGGCAAAACCACATAACACCGTAAAACCACTAAAAATGAAGACACAAAGCATAATTAAACGCTTACGGCTAAAGCCATATGACTCTAATTTGTCAGCCAAACTACCGAAAATCATTGCACCAAACATCATGCCAAATAATGCAACACTGCCCAGCAATCCAGCAGTCATACTATCTAACTGCCAATGTTGCATGAGCTTAGGCAATGCCACACCATAAATGACTAAGTCATAGCCATCAAAAATAATAATGAGCGCACTCAGCAAGATCACCCGCCAATGTAATGGTGTTAATCTTGCATCATCAATCAATTGATTTGCATTTAGTTTTTCCATAATTGCTTTCCTTAGCAAATTGTGTGTAAAACAAAAATTTATTTAAATGGTTGCCATTCCTAGCTGATGCAATTGTTGCTGTGCTTCTGCAACATCCTGTTCTAGATCGTGTTGCCATAACCAGTCAAAACGATGCTCAAGATGTTCGCCAATTTCGGCAAACGTTGGGTACTGAGTTGAATAACACTCATAAATTTCGCCAGACTCACGAGAGGTTTGCTGAACACGACAAGCACGTTTTAAACGGAGCTTTTCATATATTGAAGACACATCGGTTAACTGATTTGCTTGTAAGTTTTTTGTCGACAATAAGGCTGCAATGATTAATGCATCTTCAAGACCTTGGCCTGCTCCTGCTCCTTGGTGAGGTAACATGGCATGTGCAGCGTCGCCCATGACAATGACATGACCTGAGGTACTTTGATATGTCGAAAGTTCTTCAATTTCATGTAAGGCCCAAATGGTAGGCTGTTCAATTAAACCGAGTAATGTTTGGCAGCTTTCACTCCAGTCTGAAAAATCGGAAAGCATTTGAGCTTTATCGACAGGCTTAGTCCACGGTGTATTGGCTGGTAGTACTGTATCTTCGCGGTTTGAGCAGAAAGCAACGATATTAATTTGCTCCCCCTTACGAATTGGGAACGTTAAAATATGTTTGTCTTTGCCCAATAACATTTGGGGAATATCTGCTAAATCTGTATCGCCATTTACTTGTTGCAAAGCTTCTTTAAATGAAGCGTGAGAAATAATGCCACGATATGCCCAAGTTCCTGAAAAACGCGGATGAACTGGTGGTAAATGATGAGAAGCTAAAACATATTCGCGAGCCACAGAGCGAATACCGTCTGCCCCGATCAAATAATCGCACTCATGCTGACTACCATCATTAAAGTGCAAAATCACCTGATCATTTTCTTCTTCAATTGCCTCTAGGCGTTTAGAAAAGTGGACATTTTGCGTAGGCATGTGAGGAATAATGGCATCAAGAAAGTCAGCACGATGAACAGATGACTGCCCTACACCTGTCGCGATCGATGCCGATAAATATTCATCGGTATAACCATTGCGCCATTGAAACCAAACATCTTGAAATGGTGGCGATACTTTATCTGCAATTGCATGATATTCGTTAGCTAAACCTAACAATTCAATGGCTTTGACTGCATTGGCACCAAAGGAAATCCCTGCCCCAATTTCAGAAAACTGAGGTGCAGATTCAAACATTTGGACATCTAAATGGGCGTGTTTACTTAAATTACTTGCTAAAGCCAGACCAGCAATACCACCACCGACCACGGCAATTCGAATATGTGTGTTCATGTGTTTGTTCCTTAAACATCATTATCGTTTTCACATATTCATTTTTGAGAAGTTGGCTTATAAAGTCCAATTAGTATTTTTTTTGTTCAATTATTTAAAAATTAAATAATAGCCATTTGGGCGAGCCTCTATAAAGTCTAAAGGTCGCCCATGCTAACAAATGATTGTTAAAACACTTTATGGTGTACCTGGCGGGGTTCCAATAGCATATTTCATTGGAGCTTCATAAGTTGTCTCTGCAACTGGCGAAATGCGCCAAATCGTATTGCCCACATCATCTGCAACTAACACAGCACCTGAAAAATCAATTGCTACACCCACAGGGCGACCATACGCTTTGCCTTTATCGCTGAGGAATCCAGTCAAAATATCTTGCGGTGGACCAGAAGGTTGACCACTTCTAAATGGCACAAAAATGACTTTATAACCACTGTGGGGTTTACGGTTCCAAGAACCATGCTGACCGATCAATGCACCTCCTCTAAATTGTGGCATGAGTTCGGCTGCATAAAATGTGAGGCCTAAAGAAGCCGTATGGTTGCCTAGTGCATAGTCTGGTTTAATTGCACGAGCAACCATTGCTGGATTTTGTGGTTTTACTCGTACATCAACATGTTGACCATAGTAGCTGTAAGGCCAGCCATAAAAAGCTCCATCTTGAACCGATGTCATATAATCGGGTACTAGGTCACTCCCAATTTCATCGCGCTCATTAACCACAGTCCAGAGTTTGCCATTTTGAGGTTGCCAAGCCATACCATTTGGATTACGTAGGCCCGTTGCAAATGGGCGTGACTGACCACTTGCGATGTCAAACTCTGTAATTTGTGCTCGGCCTTTTTCTTGATCTAAACCATTTTCAGCAACGTTACTGTTAGAACCAACGGTAATGTACAGCTTGGTACCAGCTGGGTTAGCAATCACATTTTTGGTCCAATGGTGATTTAAAGGGCCACCCGGTAAGTCCAACACTTTGGTTCCACTGGCTGTAATTTGAGTTTCACCTTCCTGATAAGGAAAACGCACCAATGCATCTGTATTGGCGATATATAAGTTATTACCAACCAATGCCATACCAAATGGAGAATTTAAGTTTTGAAGAAATACCGTTTTCTGGTCAGCGACACCATCCCCATTGGTGTCACGAAGTAAGCTAATACGGTTTGCACTTGGATGAGATGAGCCTGCACGTCTCATCACAAAAGACATAATTTTACCTTTAATCCCTTTGCTGTCTTCTGGTTTAGGCGGGGCATCCGTTTCAGCAACCAATACATCGCCATTTGGTAATACATAAAGCCAACGTGGGTGTTCAAGTCCTTTGGCAAATGCTTTGACCTTTAAACCTTCCGCGGGTTTTGGCATTGCCCCACTCGGCCAGCCTTCTGCTGGAGCTATATTAACAGTTGGTAATAGGCTTGATTTAGGTTCAGGAAGTTTTGGGTCCGGCCCATAACTGTCGGTAATTGGATATTGAGAGGATGAAGCGCATCCAGCTAATGTAATTAAAACCGTAGTGCCAAAAATTGGCAGTAAAAAACGTGTCGCCATGGGTTATCTTATCTCCATTTATTTTTTGTCGTCATGGAAGTAGCGTAATTTATGTTTGCAATTAAACAAGCAACTTTAATGGAGTCTTTTGTTTATGGCTTGAAAAAAACGTTCTTTATCTTTTGGTGAAATCATCACTGAAGTAATTTCTCCATTTTTCATATAATAAATTTTGAGTCGATCTAATGAGAGCGCTGGAGATGAAAGTGGATTATGAGTAGGCTCTATTTCGGTAATATCATCAATATTAATTTTCCATCGGAATACCAAACTCTTAATCATTAAAGTGTTGTTTTCTACCACATAATAAGTATTAAAAATGGGAAGCCAAATAAGAAAAATGATTAAACTATAAATGACGAGATGTGGAAAATTTGAAGCTAAAGAATAATGATGATTTGCTTCATAAATCTTCATAAGGATATTGGCAGTGATAACAACAAATATTAATAAAAGCCACCAATCAATTTTTGATCTAAATTTCAAAAGTTATCCTCCACGTCTAAATCTCATTTATAACGAGTATTTCTATATATTTTTTATAAAATAATTGAACTAAAAATTAGCTTTAAATGTTAATGATACAAAATCTCGATCATCTATCGTGCTAAATTCATTAGAACCAAAAAAGTTATTATAGGCAATCTCTGTTGTATATTTTTGCTGATAAGTCATAGATAACGCTGCACTTACACTCATTTGCCCTTCTTGAAAGTTTTGGCTATATCCATAAACATCATGTCTAAAACTAAGACTTGGCGTAATCACTGTAGAGGGTAAAATATCTTGATAATTTAATGCGCCACGTAATCGGTAGCCAAATGACCATTCATTAAAAAATCCGTTTTTATTACAAAAGCGTTCATTTAAATTGTCTATTTCTGCATTTGTAAGATGAGCTGTACCATACGGCGTACATTTAAACTCACCTGTTTCAGGATTATAAGCCCCTGTTGAAAGCTCACTACGACCAAATGCGCCTGTCCGGCCAATCCGATGATTACCAATATCTGCAATATGGTTTAAGGCAAACTCTGTAGACCATGTCAGCGAATTTGCGCCCCAAATATTGAATATGCTGTCAGTTGCACCAACCGAAAATTGTGTTACGGGTAAGCGTACATATCCTTGAATATATTGACCTAATTCAACAGTTTTTCCCGGCGGTGTAAATGGTGTTCCTTCCGATAGCACTTGAGCATAGACAATGTCTGTACCGTTTAGTTGTAAAGGTTGATTAGGTTTGTGGGTTAACTCACTAAAAACAGTTGTTGTTCCTACTTTCCCAGTCAAACTTAATCCAAACATTTTGATATTTTCAGGATAGATAGAAAAATAACTCGCAGTATTAAAATGTTCAGGTCCTGCTGCTGTTACAGCTGTTCCATCAAAGTTTGCATTACGGCTATGGTAGTTCGCATAGTAAATACCTAACTCAGCATTATTTAAACTTGGTAATGCTTGTTTTAAAGCAATGCCATATTGGCCATTATCCTTTGCTTTTCTACTTTCTGCACGTGGAATATAGGTACGTAAACGAATTGCGGTATCCGATAATTTATCTCCACCTCCAGCAATCAGAACTGGACCTGCGTTTTCGGGCACAAAGTCTGAAATCTCAAAGAAAGTTCCGTTACCATCAACAACTGAAGGTCTAAATTTAAATTGATAGAACCCTTCTATTTTCAAATTTTTATTAATGCTTGTGTCGAATGAAAACATTTCGGTTGGAATGATTCTTTCTTTTACATCACCACCTGGTCGGTTAATTGCAGCAAAATCGAATGCACTTACCGAATTTAAACCGTTTTGAAAAAACTGAGATTTCCCCCAATTTAAAGTCTGTTTGCCTAATTTTAAATTGATGCTTTTTCCATCGTCTAATTCAAAATCTTTCCATATATAGGCATTCCATAAATCGATACCTTTGAACTTTGCGAGCCTTGGCCACGCTGAATCATTAAAGGGTTTAAAGTCTCCGTGCCCTGTCTCATAGGCATGGTCATACCAGTATTTAGTGCTAATGACCGCACCCTGCTGTTTTCCATCTAGCTTAACTTCGGTTATGCCTCTGATGATCTGTGAAATAGCATCATATTTACTAAAATTCATACGCCCATCATCACCATTCACATCAATGCTAGCGCCTTGTTTGCCTATTTTGTTTGCGTCAGGCCGATAAAGTAATGAAACGGATGGATCTTGTGTACTCCAACTGGCACCTAGGCTTAATGTCGTTTTTGTCTCGAACTTCCAGTCTTTATCAATATCAAAACTGGCTGCATTTGCTTTAGACATGAATAAAATTAGGCTTAATGAGACACCTATTTTTTGAATATATAAAACGTGATTATTTCTTTGATTTAAATAGACGTAATGACCCATCATATTATCTCCTTATCAATATGATTTTTCTTATTTATTGCTTATTACTCAAAGCCATCCATTGGCTTTTAAATGGTTTACATAAGCAGGTATTTTTTGTACTAGGCAGGTTGTTCGACCTGCTCTAACTGTTGAATGAATTGTTCAGCTAAAGGCCAATAGCCAAAGCCAGATGCAGGGTTTAAATGTCCCACTTCCCCCAGATTTACGAGTTGACTACCCCACTTTCCTGCCATTTCACTTACAGCTTCATAACGAGCTAAACGGTCATTGGTGCTTGCAACCAAAATACTGGGGAAAGGTAGTGTTTGATTAGGTAAAGGACTCCATCCTTCTTGATGCAGTACAACTGGGCTTGGATAATTTTCTGGCCAGCTTTCGTTTAAGTCAGGCGGAGCTACAAGTAAAGCACCCTGAATTGGTCTTTGATATTTTGCAGCCCAGTGTGTTGTCATCAATACGCCTGCGCTGTGTGCAACCAAAATGACAGGCCCTTGTATTTGTTCGAGTTGTGCTTGTATTGCAGCAACTCTATTTTCACAATTGAGTTTATTGGTTTGCACAGGTGGTACAGAGCGAACCTTTGCTAGCTTTGTTTCTAAGATTGTTTGCCAATGCTCGGGAACATGATCGCGTAACCCCGGAATAATTAAAATTGTTGCTTTGGTTTGTATTTTTTCCATTTCAACGCCTGTGAATTTTGCCATCTAGGAGGCTTAAGAATTTTTATAAAACTCCCCTCACAATAAAGGCTCATTTCAGTTAATGGTGTACATAAGACGTCACGGACTTTTCATTTGACGACACATCTTTTTAAAATTTCGTAAATTAATTAAAGTAATTTTTGTAATTACAAATAAATTAAAAGAACAGGTTTAAAATTAAATAGACATCACGATTAGGCTCTTAAATAAAAGCTTTTGTAATGTGGATATTTTAGTTATAACTAGATATGAGCTGTAAGGAATATGGCTGATTAATAACAGGAGATAATAAAATGGTGCCTCTTGCGCATACCGCCTCTTTAAAAAATTATTTGGCAGTTGCTCAGCAATTAGATCTAAATCCCTACCATTTATTATCACGTGTTGGGCTTAGCCAAACTCAATTGAATGATCTCAAACAACGTATTCCTGTAGATAAAGCCATTACCTTGCTTGAAGACTCAGCTCAAATGAGTAATTGTGATGTTTTCGGTTTACATATGGCAGAGCAACGTGAAATCGCGGATTTTGGTGAACTGAGCTTATTATTAAGTTACCAATATACTTTGAGAGAAGCGCTGCAAACGATTGTTCGTTATAGGAATTTACTCAATAACTCACTTGAAATATATATAGAAGAAATTGACGATACAGTAGTTATTCGAGAAGAAGTAGTGACAACAACTTGTGGATATAGTCGTCAAGCCACTGAACTTGCTTTAGGAATCACCCATCGTTTTTGTGCAGCACTCATGATGCAAAAATGGCGGCCGTTAAGTGTACATTTCACTCATAACCCGCCTAGTGATTTAACTCTGCATCGGCGGATTTTTGGTTGTGCGCTCGAGTTTGGTAGTGACTTTAATGGTATTGTTTGTACGGCGGCCGAACTTGATACAACAAACCCTCAAGCAAATTTGGCTATGGCCAACCATGCGCAGCGTTATTTAGATATTTTGCAGAATAGCAATGAATCGACCATGATTTTTGATATTCGTAAAAGTATTTATCTTCTTTTGCCAATGGGGCGCGCTACGATTGATCAAGTCGCTCAAACACATGGTATTCACGTACGGACCTTACAGCGTCGATTAGAAGAAGCTCAGACGAGTTTTAGTGATTTAATGAATGAAGTACGCAAAGATCTCGTATTTCGTTATTTAAAAAATCTAAATTATTCACTTGCTCAAGTGTCTGATATTTTAGGTTACTCAATGCCGAGTTCTTTTACGCGTTGGTTCATTAGCCAATTTGGTATGTCACCGAATACGTGGCGTAATCACAATAAAGCTCTGCTCAATTAATTCCTCTTTATTTAAAGCTAAATAAAGTCATTTAAAATATAAGGAAGCTGGAGAACTATTCCATAACTTCCTTTAAAATCTAATTTTTAAAATTAAAACCACAAGCGCATAAGCCCAAGAACCAATACCACTAAAAAGATGCTTTCGCCGATCATTAAAAGAATCGGTTTAATGCCGACAGATGCTAATTCTTTTAACTGAGTTTTCATTCCTAAAGCACTAATTGCAATGACTAAAAACCAGCGTGATAAATCATTAATTCCATTTTGAACCATTGTTGGCACCCATCCTGTACTGTTAATACAAGCGAGTAGTAGAAAGCCAACGGCAAACCAAGGTAGTAATGGCGGTCGTTCTCCCGTTGAATCTGCACCTTGCATACGGGTAATCATAGCCGCACAAACAATTACTGGAAGCAGCATTGCCACACGCATCAGTTTAACTACAGTCGCCGTATCACCCGTTTGAGTAGACATGCTATAACCAGCGCCGACCACTTGCGCCACATCGTGAATCGTAGCACCTAGAAACACACCAGCTGCTTGTGGAGATAACTCTAGCCACTTCGCAATCATCGGGTAGACAATCATTGCAAATGTTGAAAGTGCCGACACGCCAATCACGGTAAATAAAGTCGCTTTTTCTTTTTGCGGATGATTTGGAAAAGCAGCCGATAGTGCCAATGCGGCTGAAGCACCACAGATTGCCGTTGATCCACCAGTGAGCATGCCAAATAGTTTTTGGAAACCTAAGATTTTAGCGGCAATAACAGAAACGGCGATTGTGACAATAACCAAAGTGACAACTAACGCAACAGGCTGCCAACCTAGTGCGGTAATTTGCCCCAAAGTGATACGCATGCCGAGTAACGCGATGCCCATCCGAAGCACACTACGTGCGGTAAACTCGATACCTACCTTACATTTACTTTCAGCAGCTAAAAAATTCACGCTCATGCCGAGTAATAGTGCAAATAGCATGACTGGCGCACCATAGTGCTCTGATAAAAAACAGGCAGCCGCAGCAACGACCGAACTGACCACAAAGCCTGGTGCTAATTCTCTTGTACGCTGGGAAAAATTTTTCAAAACTAAACTACTCATGATTTTCCCCACAGCCCATCACAATAAATACCTTGTCCTCGATTACTTCTACGGGATAGGTTGCAACTTTGAGCTGAGAAGAATTAACTAAACAGCCATTTGTTAAATCAAAGCGTAGACCATGGGCACAACACTGAATCACTCGTCCTTCTAGACGTCCACTAAATAGCGATGCCCCCTGATGAGGACAACTGTCATCGATTGCATAAAATTGAGTCGCAACGTTAAATAATGCGAGAGTTTTATCTCCAATTTTTAAAAAAGCCCGCTCCCCTGAATTCGGTATTTTCTCAAAAGGCACTTCAAATCGGTTGGTCATATCAACTCTCCTTGTGCCAGCATTGCCTCTTGCATCGCTTGATAAAGTACATCTGCTGATTGCGCACCCACCAAGGCAGAAGCCCGATCAAAAATAAAGTAAGGCACGCCATTACCTCCTGTACTTGCAGAGATAAAATCTTGATGATCTTGAATAAGTAAATCTTTGATAAGCTCAGGTGAGAAGCCACAACGTTTCGCGATTTTGTATAAAGTAGTGGTATTTCCGATGTCTAACCCATCATAAAAATATGCAGCAAAGAGTTGTTCTAACAATGCATTACACTGCTCAGGAGTTCCTATCTTTAAAGCTTTATCAAATAAGCGATGAGCTTTGGCCGTATTTGGCATGCGTTTAATTTGCTCAAAATCGATCTTGAGCCCAACTTTATTTGCAGCTTTATTGACTTGTTCTTGTCTCATACGAACTGCTGTCAAGCTACCTAACCGTTTCAAATAAAACGTTTGAAACGGTACACCTTCAACAGCTAAATCAGGTATGAGCTGAACACCTCGCCAATGCACAACAACTTTGACTCTGGGGTGAAGCTGATAAAATCTATTTATAGCGATCAGTAACTGACGTTTTCCGATCAAACACCAAGGACAAATAAAGTCAAAAAATACATCAATGTGTAATTGCCGAATCATCATTTGTTATTCATCCCGCATTTTTGTATTTGGTTACCTGAATGATTTTTAAGCTCAGTTATTCCTTGCTGCTCAAAGCGTGCAATATCTTTGTGATAATGGCGTTTGGCATAAAAAAATACGGCTGCGGCTGCAATACTGACCAATGGCATAAGTTGAAATGCGCTATGTAAACCAATCACATCAGATATTCTGCCGACCACCAAAGGACCAAGCGCTAAACCAAGAAAATTGTTAGCTAAAGTGAGTGTTGCAAATGCAGAGCCATGAACTGAGTTATGTGTGAGATTGGCCACCATGGCACTAGATGGCCCATTGGTTCCTAGGGCAATAAACATTCCGAGGCAGATGAGAAGTAACTGGTTACGTCCCGCAGGCATAGCAAAAGCAATGAATAAAAGAACACAACCGAGCAAGCAGTATGTAATCGCTAAACTGACCTTACGATCTGGACAATTACGGCCCAAATAATCACACAACATGCCGCATAGAATTGTGCCTACTGCACTACATAGCAAAATGACCGCTGCCATCACACCTGCCTTATCGGTACTCATGCCGTAATAGCGATTGAGATAACTCGGCATCCAGACAATTACTGTGCCACCAACAAATAATTGCAGACCACTACCAATGTAAGTGGCAATGACTGAACGACTTGAATATAAAGTTTTTAAAGGGCTTTTTATGTGCTGGGTTTTACTACGAATTTTATTTTGAGGTACTGCGTTTATTCTGTTTTCTTTCACTAAAATTGGATATAGAAAGGCCAAAATGAGACCAAATAAAGCAATGCCTCCAAAAGCCCAACGCCACCCGAAGTGCTGTGCAAGTACACCACCTAAAGCCACACCCAAAAACGAGCCAAATACACCGCCCGCCATAAAAGCACTAGCAAGTGTTGCACGCATTTCCCTTGGAAAAACAGCCACCACTACCGCGATACCCACACTGCCATAAGCAGCTTCACCCACACCAACCATAAAGCGAGCAATAAACATTTGCTCATAATTTTCAGCCAGTGCACATCCTAAAGTCGCCAAACTCCATAAAGCCGCCATAATGGCCAAGCTTTTCACTCGCCCAAAACGGTCTGCCATTAAAGACAAAGGCAGAGTCAATAAACCCACCATTAACGCGACAATGCCACTGAGCAAACCTAACTGACTATCGCTGAGTAACCACTCATTTTTAAGTAAAGGAAAGACTGCGTTTAAGACTTGTCGAGACATGTAATCTGAAATGAGCAAACCAAATGTCAAAGCAAAAACAAGCCATGCATAACGACGAGGTATACTGATTGACGTATCAACATCGCTCATCTGATCTGAATACTGATGTGCATTCATACGACCTCCTTGTATTTTTATAATTTCTATTTAGCTAGTGCAGCAACGCACTTTTAAAAACAAAGCGAATAAGCTGCACTACATTTGAGGTCTACATTCCGTTAGACCTTGTCACATTAGTTACGCTGCGGAACGCCCTTTTGCCCTGCTTTACGATTGGGTGCCATACCATTTGCGATTAGGGTTTCTTCAATACTGTTGTATTGCACCCCAATACGATAAATTTCACGGGCTTCTTTTCCTGAGGCAATTTCACGGCCTAATTCATGGGCAATCCTAACGGTTTGCTTAATTTGCTCTACAGATGAAAAACGGCGTCCGTGATGATCAATGATCGTGTCTTCGTTACCCACACGGGCATGTAAACCCATTGCCATCGACATGGTGTTAAAAGGCAACACATTTTTGAGTAGAGACTCAGATGTCAAAGTACATCCATCGGGTACGCGATGAATAAAATTAAAGAAATTAAATGGGTTTGGACCATCAAAACCGCCACCGATTCCAATCCAAGTTAAGTTTAACGGCCCCATGTACAACCCTTTACGCACCATACGTTCTAGCGTCTCAAGCCCATGCATACCCGTTAACTGAAAGTGCGGTTGAATATTATTTTTGCATAAGCGCTTAATATGTTCGGCAACCCATGCAGGACCTGCTGGCACAGTCATCTCTGCATATGCTGCCTGAGTCGCTGGATGCGCCAGTGAGGTCCCTTCTAAATATTCAGGATAGAGCAATTCCATAATATTCATTTGTGTGGTGTTAATTGCCACCGTAACCTGATCGGGCTTTGGTGTGAGTTCAGCCAACATATGACGGGTGTCATCACTTAGCCATAGAGCCGCTTCACCTTCACTCTCTGGTGCAAATGAAATCGAACCACCTACCTGAATAATCATGTCAGGCACAGCTTCACGAACCCCTGCAATAAGCTCATTAAATTTTGACAAGCGTTTAGAGCCTTTGCCATCAAGCTCGCGGACATGTAAATGCAGCACCGTCGCGCCCGCTTCATAGCACTCAACCGCTTTTTGTATTTGCTCATCCATGGTCACGGGAATATCTTCGGGAAAGTCTTCCGGCATCCATTCGGGGCCATACGGCGCAACCGTGATTACCACTTTTTCCATATTTTCCGGGTGCAATGAGTCGTCAAAGAATTGCATGTGCATCTCCTCATATATTTTTAGAATTTTCAATTAGATAAAATTATTAACCTATAGATTTAATAGGTTGCGTCACCAATAATGCCGGCCCGCTCCATTTTTCGGTGGCAAGGTGGATAATCCATGACTGCGTAATGTTGTGTGCTGCGGTTATCCCAGATAGCAATGCTGTTAGGCTTCCAACGCCAACGCACTTGAAACTCTGGAATATAGGCTTGAGAAATTAAGTAACGTAGTAGTTCAGCTGCGCCCGGATTGGCATCTTGTCCAAATCTGACGCGCTCTTTGGTGTGATAGTTACTGAAGTGGGTCGTAAACGCATTGACGTATAAAATTTTCTCACCTGTTTCAGGATGAGTGCGTACCACAGGGTGCTCAGCATCAGGAAACTTTGCTTTTAAGTCCAAGCGTTTTTCAAGTGGCATAGCCGCGCCAAAACTCGCTTCTATGCTGTGATAAGCGCGTAAGTCAGCAATCTTATCCTTAATATCGTTGGGTAACGACTCATAGGCCATCACCATGTTGGTCCACATGGTATCGCCACCCACTGGTGGGCATTCAACACAGTGCAGCACACATCCCATCGGTGGAACCTTGCGCCAGCTTGCATCACTGTGCCAAGCATTTTCATAACGATCGACGGGACTTTCCGGATGTTTATAAATCTGCACCAAACCCGGATGATCAGGATGGCTGCCTACGGCAGGATGATCTTCTAACTGTCCAAATTTTTCTGCAAATGCAACATGATCCTGACGGGTTAAGTGCTGATCTCGTAAAAACAACACGCGATGTTTAAGTAGTTGTGTGCGAATTTCAGCAAATAATCCATCATCATAAATCGCATCAGCAAGTTTGATGCCACTGAGCTCTGCACCAATATTGCAAGTTAACTGTTCAATTTGCATAAGAAATCCCTTCAAATTACAAAGATTGATGAACCTATTGTTTTACGTGCTTCCAAATCACGATGAGCCTGCACAGCATCCTTTAGCTCATAGCGCTGATTAATTTCAATTTTGATTCGCCCATGTCGAACATGATCAAATAATTCATTTGCCAGCTCTTTCTTCTCGGCAGGATCTGCAATGTAATCTGCCAAAGCTGGACGTGTGACAAACAATGATCCTTTTACGGCAAGTAATACTGGGTCAAAAGCAGGGATTGGACCAGATGCTGTTCCTACGCAGACCAGCAAACCACGGCGTTTGAGAGAGTCTAATGAACTCATAAAAGTCGCTTGGCCGACACTATCGAAAACGACATTTACACCAACGCCGCCTGTTAACTCACGTACGCGTTCGGCAACATTTTCATGGCTGTAGTTAATGACATGATCACAACCATGAGCTCGCGCTACGGCAGCTTTTTCTTCTGAAGATGTGGTACCGATAACAGTCAAGCCAAGTAATTTAGCCCATTGAGAAACGATCAGCCCAACACCACCTGCGGCTGCATGTAATAAAATTGAATCGCCCGCTTTAAAGTCATAAATGCGGCGCATCAGATAAGCAGCGGTCAGCCCTCGCATGGTCATGGCTGCCGCTGTTTCACAAGAAATTTCTTCGGGTAATTTAATTAAAGCATTTGCTGGAATTAGACGATGGGTACTATATGCACCTAACGTATTTAAAAAACCTGTATAAGTAACTCGATCGCCTACTTTAAGCTGAGTGACTCCTTCGCCTAAAGCTTCAACGATACCTGATGCTTCGACGCCCATGCCATTAGGCATTGGAATTTGATAGGTTCCATTACGAAAATATGTATCGGCATAATTTAAACCGACTGCCACATGACGTAGGCGTACTTCTCCAGCTTTTGGATCTCCTACTTCTACATCCTCATAGCGCATTACTTCTGGCGTTCCTGTTCCATAGAAACGTATAGCTTTCGTCAACGTCATGTCCTATTCCATATTTTGGTTTTTTATTGAGTGCCTATAAAAGCAATAACCAAAATTACAACAGTTAGGATATGGGCCACTTTACATTTCACGACACAAGCTTAACGTTTAATGACAAAGGATATTCCAAATATTGCTAAAGAATACTCCCAGCAATTGCAGCAGACTTATGTAGATTGGCGCTATTAGAGTTTTTATTTTCATTTAAGCTAAAACTGACCGCCTCTTTTGCATGAATGGTGGTCGTATCAAATAAAGGAACTGAGAATTTAAGCTCACCAATCAACATACAAATTTCAGTACAACCCAAGATAACGCCTTGGGTGCCTTCAGCTATGAGTCTCTCTACAATAGCGATGTACTGTTGCTGAGAATCTGGGTTGATCACACCTAAACAAAGTTCTTCATAAATGATGCTATGAACTATCTTTCTATCGGCTTCATTTGGAATAACGACATGAATTCCATAATCCTGCAATCGAGCTTTATAAAAATCTTGCTCCATTGTAAAAGCTGTCCCTAACAATGCAACTTTACCAATGTTTTGACTCAAAATTTCTTTTGCAGTTGCGTCAGCGATGTGTAAGAAAGGAATCGAAATTAAATCTTCAATCTGTGCAGCAACTTTATGCATGGTGTTGGTACAGACTAAAATACAATCCGCCCCTGCTTTTTCTAAATTTTGTGCTTGCTCAGCTAAATATGCGCCAGCTTCTTGCCATAAACCCTTCGCTTGCAAGGCTGCTATTTCTTCAAAATCGACACTATTAATAATGACCTTAGGAGAGTGTAATTTTCCTAATTTACGATGAACCATTTTATTGATTTGTTGATAATAAAGCGCTGTAGATTCCCAACTCATTCCGCCTAATAAGCCGATTGTTTTCATTATTGAATCCTTCTATTTATGCAAAACTTATCTATATCTCTTATGGGTA
Organism: Acinetobacter oleivorans DR1; assembly: GCF_000196795.1. Classification (NCBI taxonomy): domain Bacteria; kingdom Pseudomonadati; phylum Pseudomonadota; class Gammaproteobacteria; order Moraxellales; family Moraxellaceae; genus Acinetobacter; species Acinetobacter oleivorans. Next base: position 1,328,709 of record NC_014259.1, on the reverse strand, counting down.
AAGCACAGCTAGAATAAAATTGCTTTATTAAATTTTTTCTAGCTTATCTTATTTATTAATTTTAAACGGTGTGACGTCCAAAGAAACGTCTAAGTTGAATAGACCTAATTGATGAAAATTCTAAAACAGAAAATGCTCTCCATTAAACCCAAATCATAAAACAAGAATTCACGCAAAATTCACGACCAGCTCTTTAATTTAATCTTATAAAGTTGGCTCGGATATAGACATGAAAATTATAACTACAGCCCTAGGGTTGTTTACCTTGGTAGGTTTAACAGCGTGTAAAAGTGTGCCTAGCTACTCAGGTGATTACGGCAAAGCCGAACAAAAAATTACTGGAATAGAATTAAATGACCAGCAAGCGCTAGACATTGGCAATCGTTTTGTTGCTGCATTTAATACGCTTGGCACCCCTTCTTTTGTGAATAACGCGAGTCATCTTTACGCTGATCAACTTTATATCAACGATACACTCTCGCAGTTCTCTCAGAAAAAAGATCTGATTAAGCATTTTGAAGGTATGAATGCCCGAGTGAGTAATGTCACTGTAAAACTCATTAGTGCAACTCATCACCAAGATACAGCCTACATTCATTGGTACATGACCTATGACTTTAAAATGTTAGGTCGCTCAAAAACCATGGCTTCTTATGGAATTAGTCAAATTAAGATTAATGAGCAGCAAAAAATTATTTTCCAGCAAGATTATTGGGATCCGGCGAATGGCCTTTATCGTTCTTTACCAATATTTGGAGGAGTATATAAATGGGTATTACCGTTCAAAAAAGTCGAATCTTAATATTTCTAGGAATCTTAATCGTATCTCAAGCGAATGCGGCTGAACTAAAAAAATGCAGTTCAGCACCTTTAATGGTGACGAGCAAGAAGGTAGGAAATGTCAGTTACTTTGCTGAAGATTGCCTAAAAAATTGGCAAAGCCAAAGCATCAAAATGGAGTTTAGCTATAACCGCGATATTCCCGAGTGGGCATTTAAACGCGCAGCCACCCACTTTTTGAAGAAAAATGTTAGCGGCTTTGATGCGAAATCCCCGCTTAATCATATTAATGGACTATATAGGCCAATTAAGAGTGGAGATCTCTATAGTCTCTACTATCAACATGAAAATCAAAAACTAGAATTAAAATTAAACCAGAAGTTACTCGGCTCTTTGAACAATCCGAATGCAAATCAATATTTTAAAATCTGGTTTGGTAGCGAACCGTTTAATGCTAAATTAAAACAACAATTATTAAATTAATGGCTTAATAAAATCTCATGGGTAATCACTTTATCCTCATGGTTGAGGACCATTTTGAACTCGCAGCAACGGTCTGCGAATTTCTTGAAGTGCATGGTTATATTGTCGATCATGCACGTAATTTAGATGCTGCACGGACTTTTCTCAAATCGCAGCATTATCATCTTTTGTTGCTCGATATAAATTTGCCCGATGGCTCGGGTTATGACCTATGTAACTGGCTACGTACCGAACAAGGGGTTGATATTCCCGTTCTTATGCTCACAGCAAGAGATACTTTAGATGACAAACTTAAAGGTTTTACTGCTGGAACAGATGATTATTTGGTAAAACCTTTTGATTTTAATGAATTAGTGATGCGGATTCGTGCATTAATAAAAAGAGCAGCTGGCGAAGTCACTCACCATAAAATTCAAATTCACGACTTAATTCTTGATAGTGCAACTCAAACCGTGGTTCGTGCCGGAAATAATATCGAGTTACCCCCTATTCAATTTAAACTATTAAAAATTTTGATGCGTCAGTCTCCAAAAGTGGTGACCAAGCAAGAACTGATGATGGAATTATGGGGCGACGAAGAACCTGAGAGCGATGCGTTACGCAGTCATATCTACAACTTAAGAAAAATGGTTGATAAACCTTTTGACCCAAAACTATTACACACAGTAGCAGGTGTCGGTTTAAAAATTGCTTTGGAAGATTCCCCGACTTAACTTAAATAGACCACAACAATTAAGCCAGTGGTCGGCTCCAAATCGAGTTCAGGATGAGTAGTTAAATAATATTGTCGATCAAACAACTCAACTCGCCATCCTAATTGTTTGCAAAGCTTTTGTACCAATTGCAAACCAATTCCATGGCCTTTAGCCTTTAACGAGAGTTGTGAATCGCTAAGCTCTTGTACCTTTACATCGTTAGGTAAAGAAATTCCAATTCCATTATCTGCAATAATTAGGCTGTTTTTTTGTTGAATGATGTCGATTTGTGAGCCTTGAGAATAGTTCAGCGCATTACGTAAAATATTGCTTAACACCATTTGTGTCATAGAGGGATATAACCAACGCGGCTGTTCAGAAAGATCGGGTTGAATATGAATATGTATCCCCTTACTCTCGCTGACCGCATCTAAACTTTCGACTAAATCTCTCACAATTCTGGATAAAAAATTCTTTTCAGACGGTAAGCTTTTTACTGTATTACGTGCGATTGCCAGCAAGGTGTCGACTAATAACTGCATATCTTCAATTGTATTATGAAGTCGAACTAGGGCTTTATCTTCTCCATACTTCGCCTGACAAAGTTGCACATTACCCTTTAAGATTGTGAGCGGAGTGCGTAACTCATGGCTCACATCTCCTGTAAATTCCCTTTCGCGTCGAATAAAATCACTTAAAACCTGATGATATTTTTCCAAGGCTTGTTTGAGATATTCTGCTTCCATATTGCCATTGGTATTAATATCTTTAAAAGGAGATGCTTGAGTATCTTGATGTGCCCAATCAATATTTTCTAAAGCATTCGCTAAACGCGTAATTGGGGAAAAATAGCGTCTTGCTCTTCGGTTTGACCACCACAAAAAGCTATATAGAACAGATAAACTGAACATGAGTGGAGCAAGGCCAAATAACCAGATCAGTTTATTGACATTACTTTCGCCAAATACCAATAGAACATGCTGACCGTTATGCTCACCATAGACTGTCATCCGTTCTTTACCATCAACAAATACTCGATGCACGCCACTTTCTAAACGCATGTCTTTAAAAGGTTGAGGTGCGACCTCTGTATTCCACCGATATCCATATAAATTTTTGGTATCAGGTAAATCTGCATTTGGGTTACGTTCGATACGTAACCAGTAATGTTCCATTTCCTGCTCTAAAGCAGTTTTAAGTAAAGAGCCTTTAATCACCCAAGCACTACACGCCAACCCGACCACGATCGATAATGCAATCAGACCAATCTGCAACCAATAATATCGATTGAACATTTGGGCTAATGGATGACTCGCTTTGCCATCGTTTCGAGTTCTTATCATATCTTTATCGCCGGGATAGGCTGTAGAAATTACAATGCTCTCTTTTTAAATAAAAAGTGACCAATGACCCATTCTTGTCCTTGCTCAAAACCGAATAGCTCAGCACAAGCCATGAAGAAAATACGCCAGCGTTGCCACCAAATATTGGCATCTTTTCCATAGATTTTTTTAAACAATGGTTTCAGTTCGACTTCTTGGTTATCCATATTCTCAAGCCAAGCGTTTGCTGTTCTCATATAGTGCTCACCCGACCATTGCCACTGTTGAGCCAACTCTAAATGCTCTTGAAAATGCAAAAAAGTGGAAGTCGACGGCATTAAACCGCCAGTAAAGAAATACTTGGACATCCAATCATAATCTGATTTTACTTCAAAAGGATAATGTAAAAAGCGATGGCAAAAAATATGACACCAAAGTAAGCCATCTGCCTTTAACCAGCCCTGAATTTTTTCAAAAAGACGTTGATAGTTACGAACGTGTTCAAACATTTCAACCGATACAACACGATCAAACTGGGCTTGGTCTAATTCAAGTACATTCACATCACAGGTGAGCACTTCAATATTGTTTAAACCTCTCAATTCTGCTTGCCCGAGAATATGCTTTTTCTGAGTGGCAGAATTTGAAACAGCTGTAATCTGTGAGCGTGGATAGTTTTCTGCCATCCACAAAGTTAAAGAACCCCAACCACAGCCTAATTCTAAAATGTGTTGACCATTTTTGAGTTGTGCTCTTTCACAATAAAGCTGAAGTGCGAGCTCTTCTGCCTGATCTAAAGTTGTCGTTTTAGTCGGAAAATAACAGGCACTATATTTGAGTCTTTTTCCAAGCACCGCCTGAAAAAACTCGGTCGGTAATTCATAGTGCTGCTCGTTTGCCTTGTCCGTTTCAACGGCGATTTCACTCCGTTTTAGCATATTAAGCACATCAATGTATCGCTGCGCCCCTTGTTCAGGGTCATAACGGCCTTCTTGAATTAAGCGTTTTTTGCTTAAAGCACGGATTGCAGTTCGAATTGCATGATCTGGAAGCACACCACTTTCAACAATTCTCAAAGACTGATGAACAATAAAATCCATATGCGCACCTATTTTTTGGGTTTTCGCGGAATAAACATTGATGTTTTTTGCTGATAATCACGATAATTTTGACCGCGACTTTTAATTGCTTGTTTTTCACTAAATGGAATACCCGTGACGTAATATAAAAACAGCCACATCAGTAACGGATAAATCCACAATAAATATTGGCCTGCCGCTAAACCAATAATTGGATAGGCAAACCAATGTAACCATTCAAAAAAATAATTAGGGTGACGTGAATAACGCCATAAACCCTGATCCATGGTTTTGCCATGATGATCTGGATTTAATTTAAACCGATATAACTGCTGATCAGCGAGCTGCTCTCCAATAAAGGCAATCGCCATGATGACGGCCGCAATCACTAAATTGACTTTATATCCACTACTCCATTCAGTTGCTTCTACATTGAGTAGCGTCCACATTGGTAAGAAGAACAAAAGCACTAAAAGTGTTTGAAAGATAAAAAATAAGAAGAAGCCAAAATGCTGAAACTTTCCCATCGACTTACGCATGTTCGCGTAACGGCCATCTTCTTTTTGTTCAGATTGATAACGTCTTAAGAGATGCCAAAATAATCTTAGAAACCATAAGCCGCTAAAAATACCAATAAACAGACGCACTTCAACAGGAGCAACTGAAATGAGTAAAGAAGACACAATAATGTTTACTGCCAGACAGAAACTCCATGCAGCATCTACAATTCCAGCTCGGCCATTTAGAGTGGCAAGTAGCCAGCTCAGCAACATGATCATTAAATCTAGAATCAGTAAATTCCAAAACATGAGCAGTCTCCTTGCTTGATGTGTTTGAGTTAGTAACTGGTACTTTCAAACAACAAGTGAACATTGCTTATCACTCCTTCTTTAAAACCACCCTCGCAATAACATAAATAGAAATCCCACATGCGAATGAAGTTTTCATCGAAACCCAGAGCCAATACTTCTTCTCGTGCGGTTAAAAACCGTGCTCGCCAGTGATGAATTGTTTGTGCATAACTTAAACCGATATCATTTAAATACTTTAGCCTTAAACCACTTTCAGAGGCGGTTTGAGTCAATACACTTATGCTAGGAATGAAGCTACCAGGGAAAATATAGCGCTTAATATAATCAACAGTATTTAATGCTTTTTTATAGCGGAAATCTTCAATGGTAATGGCTTGAATAAATGCCAAACCTTTTGGTTTTAATAGCGCTTTACACTGATCAAAGTATGTCGATAAATATTGCGCACCAACGGCCTCAACCATTTCAATTGAAACCAGCTTATCAAACTTACCTTCGAGCAAGCGATAGTCTTTCAGTTGCACATCAATTCGATGAGCTAAGCCTGCGTCATTTACACGAGTAACGGCTTCATCGTATTGAGCTTGTGAAATGGTAATGGTGGTCACTCTACAGCCGTAATGTTGAGCTGCATAAATGGCAAAACCGCCCCAACCACTTCCGATTTCAACCAAATGATCCATTGGTTTTAAATCTAACTTTTTACAGATCAGCTCTTTCTTAAAATCAGATGCGTCTTCGAGTGTCATATTTTCATTTTCAAAAACGGCACTCGAATACATTAAAGATGGATCTAGAAATAATTTAAAAAAGTCATTGCTTAAGTCGTAATGTTCAGCAATATTTTTACGGCTACCGCTTAAAGAATTCTTTCTATTTTTATACCAAGCTTTAAGAAAAAGCTGGCTTGCTTGTGCAATAACATTCTGGTTGAACTGGTCTAGTACATCTCGATTACGTGCCAAGATCTGCACCAACTCTACAAGTTGCTCGCTGCTCCAGTCACCACGGATATAGCCTTCCGCTGCCCCTAAAACCCCATTTTTTAAAATCAGATCCATCAACAAAGGATTGCGGACTTCAATCACAGCATGTAAGTCTGAAACCTCGCCAACCGTACCACTCCACGCGCCCTGAAAAGTAATCTGTCCATGACGTAGTTTAAGAAGACTCTTGAGCAGTAACGGTAGTGAGTCATCTTCACCATAAAGAAATGTTTTTATCATGTCTTATCTACCTTTATCTTTTTAGGATGGCGATAAAATGGAACTTTTTTTCGCCACAACTTAAATGCCTCTAAATATATTGAAAACAACATTTTAAAAGGCGCTAGGCTGTTTATAAGAGCATATCGATATTGCTGTGAAGGAAATGTGATGGGCACAAGTTCAAAGCACATAGTGGCATCAAAGAGTTGTTTTTGTTCTTCAAAGAGCTGCATATGAATGACATTTTGCTGATCTGAAAAACTAAACCGCCAGTGGTAAGTCAACTGCATAGGCATGAACGGCGAAACATGAAATGATTTTTCAAAATGAAAATCAAAACTCTGATAATCACCCATATTTCTTTGTTGTTTTGAGCAGTCGTGTATATAAACTTTTCGTTCATTCCACGGGGTATTGGTAATTTCACTGACAATAAATACGGGTTTTCCAGTTTTATTTAAAACAAAATAAAATACGACCGAATTAAACCTAAAACCCAAACTACGAGGCAAAGCCAAGACTCTGATTTGCCAATCTGGCCGAAGATGTGAGTTGTTATTTTGCAGTATCGCTTTCTCGACTCGATCCTTTATAGAACCGCGATACATGTTTAAAAAATCTTTTTCAGATAGTTTTAAAACATTCCAATGATCAGTCGACCACAGTGAGCAATCTTTTGTAATATCATCTAATTGATCTGGATCGAACCATAAATAATTTAAGGTCGATGTGAATTGATGCGGTTTCGGGCTATAGCGTCTGTGACGAATAAGTGCAGGAGCGATAGCTAGTTTATTTAATAACATTTGAAAGCTCCTTACCTATTTTTATAACGCTAAGAGTTGCTCTACAACACGTGATGCACTGCGGGCACCATCTTCATGAAACCCCCAGCCCCAATATGCTCCACAAAACGAAGTACGATTTTGTCCATTAATTTCTTGCCAACGAGATTGAGCTTGAATCGCTTTTGCATCAAACACAGGATGACGATATTTACGCTCAACCAAGATGTCTTGAGCTTTAATTTTCATATTCGGATTTAACGTAGAAAAAATCTGAGTAGCGCAGGATAAATTCTGCAAATTGTTCATCCAGTAGGTAAAACCATAATGTATGTCGGATACTTCGTTTTGAACTTGAGATTTTGGTGTTACATGTACATGCCAGCTTGCCCACTGCAAACGGCTTTTAGGCATAATTGAAAGATCACGGTGAACCACCATTCGATTATCTTGATAACCAAATTTGCTTAAGATTTCCCGTTCAAGCAAAGAACTATCTTTTAAGAGACTTAGGCTATCGTCAGCGTGGCTTGCAAAAATCACCCAGTCGTATTGGGTTTGTCCTTCAACAGTTTCGATCAACACAGTTTCTGGTGAACGGCTCACAGCTTTTACTTCTGCAAACTTCCACTCAATGGATGGGCAATGCTTTTGAATGGCACGAATGTAACTTGCTGAACCGTGTTTAACCGTTTGCCATTGTGGCCGCTCTTTTAGCTGTAACATGCGGTGATGTTGAAAAAAGCTCACCACAAATCGATATGGAATTTGGCCTACCTGCTCAACGGGAGCTGACCATAAGGCTCCGCACATCGGATAAAGATGCTCATAACGGAACTCATGACTATATTTATGGAGGTCCAAATACTCTTCAATCGATAAATTTGGATCAATATCTGCCACATCTATATCTTTATTATCATCATAAAAACGTAGCAAATCTGAGAGCATTTGCAGGAATTTACGGTTTAAAAAGTTCTGCGGACGGGCAAAGAGCGACCATTTTTTTGAAGGATTATATTGAAGTCCACTGACCAAATTATTCACCGAAAAACTCATATCGCTGCTTTGAGTTTCTACGCCTAATTTTTTAAGCATGTTGGTAAATAACGGATAGTTATAGTCATTAAACACAATAAAACCACTATCTACCGCGACTTTAGTGCCTTCTATCTCTAGCTCGTGAGTGTCAGTATGACCGCCAAAATAGTTATTTTTTTCATACACAGTGACCTGATGTTGTTCTGACAATCTCCAAGCTGCGTAAAGTCCAGATATACCTGAACCAATAATGGCAATTTTCATAACACTTCACCGTTTTCAATTTTTTCTATCGATAGGTTTTTAATCTTTTTATATTGATAAACCTTGTCTGGTACGGGCTTTAGTCCCCACACTAAACCAAATAAAGACATCATTTTGAGTACATAAAAGGTGATATCAACCTGCCACCAATAAAAACCTTGACGCACACTGCCAGCGTAAAAGTGATGGTTGTTGTGCCATCCCTCACCCAAGGTAATTAAAGAAAGTAGGAAGTTATTACGACTATCATCTGGGGTATTAAACTCACGTGAGCCATAACGATGAGCGAGTGAATTAATACACAAGGTTGCATGCGTTAATAGAACTGTGGAAATCACAAAACCCCACACCAAAAGCTGTAAGCCATTAGTACCTAACTCAGGAAAATGTTGTGCAAGCCATGAACCGAAACCATAAATTGCTAAAGCCGTCAAAATCACAATAGGTAAACTAAATCGGTCCAGCCAAATCAGCTCAGGATATTTCAACCAGTCTTTAATGACTTTTTTTCGAGTGGCAAAATTCTGCTCATTTAAAAACCAGCCTACATGGGAATACCAAAAGCCTGCTTTCGCTGAATGCGGGTCCTGATCGGTGTCGGTAAAATGATGGTGATAACGGTGATGTGCTGCCCACCATAAAGGTCCGCGCTGCGCACTCATGGTTCCGATCAGTACAAAAATGAATTGAACAATACGTGATGTCTGAAAAGTTTTATGCGAAAGATAGCGGTGGAAAAAAGCAGTAATTGCAAACATGCGAAGAAAATAAAACCCCAGCATGAAGAACACAGCGAACCAAGATACGCCCACCCAAAACGCTGCTAAACAAGCGATATGTAATAAAATAAAAGGAATAATTCTTAACCATTGAATGTTCTTTTCAATGACATATTCGCTAGAAGCACCCACTTGCGCATTTTCTGAATCTGACCAGCTATCGATCCAGCGCAGAAAAAATTTAGACATTGATTCTTCCTGATCTAAAGCATTTCTTTTGGTTCTAATTTAGAAAATGCGCAATGAATTTTATGTGAAGTTCACTCGGTTACGAGATAAATATATGCATCTACGCAACCAGCACTTCGCTATTTAGTCTGTGTGGTCTTAACGAGTTTAGAAACATCGTAGCCATAGCTTTTTGCGGTTTGCAGATAAGATTGATATGTCGCCTCATCAAGTTGAGGGCTACGAGAAAGAATCCATAAATATTTTTGGCTTGGGCCACCCACTAAAGCGACCTGATAATTTGGGTCAACTCTTAAAACCCAATAATCGCCTTTTGTAAAAGGAATCCATCTTAGTCCAGAAGGTAGAAAGCTCACCTTCAATTTACTGTTGCCTTCATTTTGCGAATAAGCAACGCCTTCAGATGAGATCGTTTCTCCATTTTTATTCGTACAGCTATTTAAAACACCAACGGTTTTGTCCGCGTTAATAGAATAGTTTGCAGTTGTATTGGCTACACAATTACGCTGAAAAAACATGGGTAAATGCGCAATTTCATACCACTTACCCGCGTATTTATTAATATCGATAGAATCAACAGCGACAGGTTTAGTATTTGTGTCGGCAAAGGTGCTCAAAGGAAGCATTAAGCTGACCGCTGTAAGACTGCTGCTCATGACCAGTGACTTAAATAATAATTTCATAACTACCCTCTTCTGTTTATTTCATATGATTAAACATACGTCAGAGGGCTGTGAACAAAGTGTGAATTTTAAAAATTAAGGAACATTAATAAGGATTTAATTGTATTTCTTTGCAGCATCTGCAACTGGAAAATTAAGCTCAAAGCACACACCCTCGACCGTGTTATAAACTCGATAAAGGCCATGATGTAGATCCATAATTGAAGCGACAATCGACAAACCTAATCCACCTGTCTGGTTCTCATCACTTCGACTTGAGTGGCATTGGTAGAATCTTTCAAAAAGATGCTCAAGTTGTTGTTCAGCAATTGAAACATCTCCCGTTACCACAGTCAGACTCACCCATTGCCTATGTTCAATCATTTTATGTTTAGTTGCGATATAAATAGTCCGCTTGTCACCACCGTGAACCAGCGCATTTAAAATCAGGTTATAAACAGCTCTTTGAAATAGCGCAGGATCTGCAAATAAAGTTTGAGCTTCTAAGTTAAAACTAAAATGACAGTCTTGATCTTCAGCTTGATATTCAAAAATCTGGCATAGGCCATCTATAACGTCTTGGACGTTTATTTCCTGTTTATTTACAAGCACCATTTTCTGATCGGCTCTTGCCAAGAAAAGCATGCTATCAATCATACGTTTTAATCTGTGGTAGTCCTCTAAATGAGACACCAGTAAATCTTCATATTGCTCAACCGAGCGATCGCCAGTTAAAGCAATCTCAGTTTGCCCAATCAGATTATTTAAAGGTGTGCGGAACTCATGAGCGATATCTTCAGAAAAACGGTTGAGCTGGGTATAGCCCTTTTCAATACGCTCAAGCATGTGGTTTATATCTTTTGAAAGCAGCTCAACTTCTAAAGGTGAATTAGATAGGTTTAATCTTTTCTGGAGCTGATTTACGTTAATAGAATGAGTTTGCTTACGAAGCTGTTGTAGCGACCGTAAACCTAAATGACACGCTAAAATACAAAGCACAAAGATTGCAAACACGCCCCCAACCACATACATCAAGAGACTTTCTTGAAAAGGTAAAAGAATATTGATGCGTTCCGACCACTGTTTACCTGCAATGAGCACATAAGGCTCGTTATTAATTTTTATGGTTTTCCAAGCAATGCGTGTTGGATATGAGTTGTTCGCTAAATCTTGAAATTGAAGACTGTTGCGCTGTGCAAGTTCAGGCAGTTGAATGTGAAGCGGATTGATATTAATTAAAGTTTTATCTTTATGAATAAGCAGAAACAAGTTGTCTTGATTGCCAAGCATGTTTTGATATAGCTTAGGACGCGCAATGATTTGCTCTACATTTTCGCTATCTTGCAGCAAAATTTCCAAACGGTTAATTCGCTCTGCTAAAGCTTTATCTTGCTGCTTTAATAAAATCTGGTTAATGCCTAAATAGGTCATAAAGCCGACGGAACATAAAATTAAGGCAGAACAAAGCGTGACCAATAATGTAATACGGACTTCAAGCGAACGCAGAAATTTAAAGTTCATAAGCTAACCGAAATTTTATAGCCCAAGCCACGTATGGTATGAATGAGTTTTAAGTCATAGCCCTCATCAATTTTGCTTCGTAAACGGCGTACAGCGACATCAATAAAGTTTGTATCAGTATCAAAGTTAATATTCCAAACTTCTGAACCAATTTGTCTGCGTGTCACAATTTGCTCTTTGTTGAGCAATAGATAGCGCAACAAATTAAATTCGGTTTTACTCAGCTCAATTAAGTTTCCATTACGCCATACTTTATGAGCAACCAAATCCATTTTTAAATCACTAATAGACAATTCGTTTTCTTGCAGATATTGCTGTCGTCTTAACAGACTTTTAATGCGTGCCAACAGTTCAATATAGGAAAATGGTTTAGCCAAGTAATCATCTGCACCCAACTCTAAACCTTTGACTCTATCCATCACCTGATCTTTGGCCGTTAAGAAAATCACTGGAATTTTTGAAAACTGGCGTAGGACCTGTAATACGCTCCAGCCGTCTATGTCCGGCAACATCACATCAAGAATAAGCAAGTCATATTGATCTCTCTTTAGCATTTCCAAACCTTGCATCCCTAAGTGAACACACTCCGCTTGATATCCAGACTCTTTCAATCCTTTGACCAAATAAGTGGCGATCTTGATCTCGTCTTCAATAATAAGGATACGCATTTTGTAGAGACTCATTTGAAAGATGACAACTTCGTAATGTGATTGTCACGCTTGAAGTTAAGCAATTTGTTTAAGATTTTCAAAGCGACATAGAGGCAATCAACATGAAAAAATTGAACTGGCTGATGTTAGCAGCCGTGCTATTCGGTAATAGTACTTTTGCACAGCCCCCTGCTTTGAATCAAGTTTATTCGTTAGATCTAAAAACTGCCCACCTGCTAGCCGACAGTGCAAAAGAGGCATGCAAAAAATTAAATCAAAATATTGCGGTTGTTGTTGTAGATCGCGGCGGTAATCCATTAACTGCCGAACGGCATGAGTTGGTGGGCCCGCATAACTTAATGGCTGCCGAGAAAAAAGCATATACCGCGTTATCTACCAAAACATCGACCTTAGTTTTAAGCCAAAATAGTAACCAAAACCCCGATGCAAAAAATTTAACCACACTGGCAAATTTATTGTTGTTAGGAGGCGGCGTACCTGTCCGTTTTGAGAACCAAGTGATCGGCGCGATTGGCGTTGCGGGTGCTGGCGGCGCACAAAATGACAATCAATGCGCAAGCAAAGCCATTGAAACCGTTTTTCATTCATAAGGAGCTTCAACATGCCTAAATCATTTATTGCTTTATCTTCGTTATTTATTGCTTCGGCTACATTTGCACAAACTAATCCGCTAAGTGTGCATGTGTTAAATCTAGAGACGGGTTTGCCCTCTTCTCAGGTTGAAGTGGTTTTAGAAAAAAACACCAATAACCAGTGGATTAAACTTAATCAGCAAGTGACCGATTCAAATGGACGTATTACTGCGCTCTATCCAGAAAATAAAAAATTAGAGCAAGGGGTTTATAAAGTTACTTTTAAAACTGAAGACTGGTTTAAAAAGAATAAACAACAAACTTTTTTTGCCGAAGTACCTGTAATTTTTAAAGTCGATGGAAGCGTAAACCACTACCATATTCCTTTATTACTCAGCCCTTACGGTTACTCAACCTATCGAGGCAACTAAAATAGAAAACCCCTTTATCTGTTGTACACAAATAAAGGGGTTGGTTAAAAGCGATATGTTTTACGAACAAACACCATTGCTAATCACCGATTTTTTGTTTGAATCTAATGCCACAATTGAAGAAGAAACCGTATTAATTATTTGAGTCATTGCCTCACTTGAAGCATTCACAATCGCATCCATCTTTTTAGCTTTTTGATCAATCGGCTGCTGAAAAGCAATTCGACAATTTAACTGAGATCCTGCATTCGTGATGACTTTTGCATTGTTTGACTCTAATTGACTAGGCGGTATTTGACGCTTCACCACCCAAGACACTGCAATATTAATATAGCTTTTATCTACAATATCAAAATGAGAAAAGTCTGTAGAAACTCGATATAAAGGCTGATTATTTCCAGCTAGGCCGCTGCTATAACTGTCAATTGCGCCTAATTTTTGTTGCAAACCCGCCGACAAAGTATCGCGTAATTGCGTACTCATGGTTGATGTCCAGCGCTCATTGTTTAACACCGTAGACTTGCCACTACTGTCTTGCAGCACCAAAGGCGCACGGTCTAAACGGTCAGGGAGTCCAACTGGTAAAACTTCAATGACTCGAATACTCGAGCTAACTGCCGGAGTAATTTTAGGGGAAATCGTATAATAGTTTGGCGTTGGCGAACTCGAACATGCCGTCATGGCAACTGCCGTTAAAAACAGGCCGCTCCCAAGCAGCCATTTGGCTGCTTTAGGATGTTGAAAAGATAGAGTGTTTTTATTTTTCATCATCGGCCTCTGGTGTCTTACCACGAATAATTGATTCGGGATGTTGCTCAATATAATCTGCCATTAACTGTAGTGAAGCTGCCGCACGTGTCATTTGCTGCAATGCTTTACGTACGTCTTGTTGTAACGGCGCATCGCTCGACAAAATAGACTCAGACGATCTTACAGTTTTACGAACATCATCTAAAGTTGCTTGTAAACCAGGTGCAACTTTTCCATCTAACTGTTTAACAAGTTTGTCTGTAGAGGCAATGGCGGTGTTCATATTATTGAGCGTTTTACGTACATCTTGCCCAATCTCAACTAACGGGAATTTCGTTAACTTATCAGCAATCTGAGAAACTTGAGCTTGTAAGCCACTCAGCTCGGTTGGTGTAGTCGGAATTACTACACGGTTATCACTCAAAATTTGTAATGTCGCTGGTTTCGCTTTAGGGAACTTATCTAGTGCAATGTAATTTTGACCCGTGAGCAGATTGCCTGTTCTCATTTGAGCACGCCAGCCATGTTCAACAAAATCTTTGAAAATTTCACTATTTGGATTAAGCGCTTGACCATTTTCAACACGTGAAGGATAGATAACCGCCTCAACACGCATACGAATCTGTTTATAGTGGTCATAAAACTCTGCATTAATCGATTTAACATTACCAATTTCAATACCCATGAAATCAATTGGCGCTCCAACAGAAAGCCCACGCAATGAATGATCAAAATACATAATCACACCACGAGGTTGTCCGTCAGGCTCTTTTAATGCTTCAGATTTTGAGTCCCAAAGATTAAAGCGACTCTGATTCGCTGCCATTGTGGCATGTGAACTTTCAGGGAATCCAAATGCAATACCACCTGCGACAATACTTGCCAAAGATTGAGTATCTAAATTAAAGCCTGAAGCGTTTAAGGTCACATCGATCCCGCTGGCCTGCCAAAAACGTGCATCGGTAGTGACAAACTTGTCATACGGCGCACGAATAAAAGTTTGCAGCTCTACAGATTTACCATCATCAGATAATTTATAGGCTGTAATTTGCCCTACATTAATTCGACGATAATAAATTGGAGAACCTATATCTAAAGATCCCAAATCATCTGCATTTAAGAAAAATACTTTTCCGGGAACATCTGAAGAAATCACTGGTGGTACTTCTAAGCCAGTAAATTCAAACTTATCCTCTTCTGATTTACCGCCATCCACTTCAATGTATGAACCTGACAATAAGGTGTCTATTCCTGAAACTCCACTCGTCCCAATACGCGGTCGCACGACCCAAAATCGTGAATCTTTTGCTGCAAAGTTACTGGCGCCTTTACGTAAATCAATTCTAGCAATAACATGTGAACGATCATCTGAAAGATCAATCTGCCTTACTACACCAATATCGACCTGCTTATAGCGAACTGTTGTTTTACCGGCAACCAACCCTTCAGCTGTGCGAAAAGACACATCAATGCTAGGACCATGAGACAGTAACGCCTTTATAGCCAACGAAAGCGCGATTAAAAGAGCAATTAATGGAATGAGCCAGATTAATAAAGGCTTCCATCGACTTTTCTTTTCTTGGGGTTCTGGCAAATCATTCATGTTATCCAGTTCAACTTCCGGATCACGATGATCTGAGTTACCAGTGGTTATTTCATTTTCAGACATACTCATTGTTCTTTTATTGACTGGGATTAATGGAATCATTATTCAACGGCGGATGTTCTGCGTGAATAATCTTTGGTTTTTCTGAAGCAAAAGAAGAAGGTTTATTTGTATTTTGAGATACGTAGAAATTATCCCAAATAATACGTGGGTCAAAACTTAACGATGCAAACATGGTTAACACCACGACCGCGCCAAAAGCAATCGAACCTGGCCCTGCTAAAATGGTAGCAAGCGATTGAATCTGAATGAGTGCTGTTAATAATGCCACAACAAATACATCAATCATTGACCAACGGCCAATAAACTCAACAATTCGATATAATTTTACGCACTGCTCGGGTAAAAATTTCCAACCTGCCGATTGTTGAAGATAGACCGCCACTAATAAAAAATACAAAATCAGTAGCTTCAACATGGGAATAAAAATACTGGCCATGAAAATAACCACTGAAACCAGATAGTCCCCACTTTGCCAAAAGTAAATGACCCCACTCATGATGGTATCTTGCTGACTTCCCAAAAGTGAGTCAGTCACCGTCATGGGAAGTACATTGGCCGGAATATAGAGAATAGTCGCAGCCACCACTAAAGCAAAAGTTCGATTTAAACTCGCTGGTTTACGTGAATGCAGCACGCTATTACATCGAATACAACGTAAAACTTGAGGGCTTTGCTTGAGTCCTCTTTTCTCATTTTGAGCAGAATTTACAACACCACAGCAGTGACACACAATTAATGAAAGATCTTTGGCTCTTGGATATTGCTTAAGCACTGACCCTTGCTGCGAGCTTCGGGTTTGGGTCACATTTTTTATCGTTTTCATGGCAGTGACCTATCAATTTCATTCCATATATCACTCACCTTTATGGAAGTAATATAGACCAACAATACACTTAAGATCGCAAACGCCCATAACGCAATCTCAGGAATCACCAAGACCATTCCCATTAACTTTACAAGCGTGACCAAAATTCCGATTAAAAACACCTCAACCATTCCCCACACTCTCATAAAAAAAAGTGTGCGTAAGGCAATCACCAAAAATGTTGGTCTTTTCTTCAATACGCTTACTGTACCCAATACATAAGAAAGTAAGAGAAGATAGGAAAGCGGCACAACAAAGGTAGTGATTAAGATGAGTACGCCAACGAATGCCCGATCATAATGAAACATCACCCAAACTGCTCCAAGTAAGGTGGTTTCAGATATGTTTCCCTGTAATTCAATTTTTACAATCGGAAAGCTATTGGCAATAACAAATACGATTAATGCCGTTAAGATCAAAGCCAATAATGTCGAAAAAGGTTTGGTGTGCCGATAGAGTTCAGCACCGCAGCATACGCAATAAGCTCTTTTTCCATAAGCAAGCGGGGTTCTACGATAGACAGTATCGCACTCCTCACAACCTGCTAATTCTTTAAGCTTCATAGTTATACTCTAAGGTTTATCGTTTTACTGTGTCACACAAAGCTCTTTTTATTACTAAGATAAATTAAAATATAAATCAATCTAAAAGCTATATCAGACAATGGAAATTACCATAAGTACTGTTCAATATATTGTTGAAACTGCTAAATAATCTGTACACATTCGGTGATCAAATAAAAATAGTTTTATAAAGTCATAAGCTTAAGCTCAGATAACACACTTTTTGCCCCAAGTAGCTGAGCGTCAAATGAGTAAACCCTAACTATTGCTTAACATCTTTCCCTATTGAAAAGTTCATGTTGCTCTAGATCACTTTTATCCCGTGAACGTCGCAACAAGAATCAGATTTAATGCAGCATGTGACAGAACAGTTCCTGCAAAAAATTTAGCATTCCTAAGCAGGATGTCATGTTTGTGATTGGGCAAAATAGAGCAGAAGATTGGTACTTTGGTCATGCAAACGAGTAAATGTTTTATTAAAAAAGTTAGTATCGATAAACTAGCTCTCAAATTCAAAATCACAATAAAGCTCTCTTTTTAATATGATAAATTTATTTAAATATAAAAATTAAATACCAACAAAACCTCACTTAAATATAAGCAGATTTAAAAACTTAAATATTATTATGAAGATTAAATTAAATATAAAAAATAAATTATGCGACACAATTAACAAAAATTTAATTTTAAGTAGATTATTTTTTAATTTTTTACAAATTAACATCCCCAATAACAATAAAAAAATAATTAATTATAAAAATCAATACTTTAATAAAAATTTTAAATCAAAAATTAGTATGTGTGCTCTTTTACATTATGAAACATTCTTTATATTATTGTAATTAAATTTTACTCCAAGTTAAAAACGAAAGTTGATTTAATCACTCAGAATTACCGATATATCTGGATCACAAGCATTTTAAATATATTATTTATACAATTAAACTTAAGAAATTCACCAGAATTGAAGGTTTGCTTAAGCAATTTTCATACTGTATTTTAAAAAAGGAAAAATAAATAATTTCATATATTAAAGATAGATCTAATAATAAAAGTGAGATCAAAATGATTGAATGGTTACAAAGTGTCTTAAAGCACAGCCCCGAAATATTATTGTTCTTATCACTCGCAATCGGCTTCTGGATTGGACAGTTCCAGTTTGGAAAATTTCAGTTTGGCGGAGTCGCAGGCTCCTTACTTGTCGCAGTTGTTTTAAGTCTTATTGGCGTACCTGTCGATAATGGCGTTAAAGCAATTTTATTTGCCCTTTTCATTTACGCGGTAGGCTTTGAAAGTGGCCCTCAGTTTTTTAAATCACTAGGACCACAGTCCATAAAAGAAATTCTTTTAGCAGTATTCATGGCGGTTTGTGGTTTAGTCACCGTCTTAGTAATGGCTAAAATTTTTCATCTCGATAAAGGCTTGGCCGCGGGTCTTGCTGCGGGTGGCATGACTCAATCAGCCATTATTGGGACTGCTGGAGATGCCATTTCCAGACTCGATCTCCCACTCGCAGAAATTCAAAGGCTTCAAGCCAATGTCGCGATTGGCTATGCAGTGACTTACATTTTCGGATCATTGGGAGCAATTATTGTCTGTGTGAATATTTTGCCTAAATTTATGGGTAAAGAAATTCACGACGATGCATTAAAAGCTCAAAGTGAACGACTCAAAGGTGCTTTTGAACTAGCACCGGGTCAGGAACTGGCAATGCCGGAAATTGTTGGCCGTATTTATAAAGTTAAACAAGCCAATGGACACACTATTGCGGAGATTGAAGCAAAAGAACCGAGTATTACGATTGAACGGTTAAAACGTAAAGATCAGTTTATTGATGTTGCTCCCGAACTGACTTTACAAACTGACGATGTCGTCTTGCTGGTTGGTCGCCGTGCCAATGTAGTTTCAGTTGCCGAGCAAATCGGTAGCGAATTACAGTCATCGCAAGGTATGGAAATGATTATGGATACCAGCGATGTCATCCTAAGAAACTCCAAATACATTAACCGTACCTTAGGAGATATTAAGGCCAATACGCCTGCGTATTTAAAGCACGGTATTTATGTACTTGCGATTAAGCATAACGATGAGCCACAACCTTTAAGTGACGACACTGTTTTACGACAAGGTGATGTAGTCACCGTCTACGGTACAAAAAGCGACCTCGATCGTTTAGTGAAAGAAGCTGGTAAAGCCTTACCTGAAAGCTTAAAAACAGACTGGATTTTCCATGGTGCAGGCCTTGTAGTCGGTTTAGTTATTGGTCTGTTTGTTATTCGTTTAGGTGATGTGCCCTTAACGCTTGGTGCGGGTGGCGGAGCTTTACTATCAGGACTGCTTTTTGGTTGGATTCGAAGTCGAAATCAGGTGCATGGCAATATGCCTCTAGCGGCTTCTCAGCTTCTGAAAGATTTGGGTCTGGCAGGTTTCGTTGCCGCCGTCGGCTTACAATCAGGATTACAAGCCATTCAAACCATTAAAGAAAGTGGCCTTTCACTCTTTATGATTGGGGTTGTGGTAACACTAGTTCCTCTGCTGCTTTCCATGCTCTTTGCTCGTTATGTTCTGCGTTATAACAACGTTGCAGTGATGGCAGGTGCACTATCTGGTTCACGCAGTGCAAACCCTGCATTTGGGGCAATCTTAGATAAAGCAGGAAACTCAATTCCGACCGTTCCATTTGCAATTACCTATGCCCTAGCAAATGTGTTCTTGACCTTACTCGGACCACTGATCGTAGGCTTGGCCTAACTTTGTACATTGAATTAGAAATTTTATTCATCTCACTATAATTAAGGAGACGTCCCATGGGGAAAGTCGATTATTCTAAATATGCAAAACTCAGCCCATTTGAACTAAAAGATAATTTAATAGAATTAGCTCAAAGCAGAACTGACCGAATGATGTTAAATGCTGGGCGTGGTAATCCGAACTTTCTTGCGACTATCCCACGTCGCGCATTCTTCCAACTGGGTCTATTTTCGGCGACCGAATCAGAGTTCTCGTTTTCATATATGCCAGAAGGTCTAGGTGGTTTCCCGCGCCCTGTTGGACTTCAGTCACGTTTTGATAACTTCATTTTGGAAAACCGCGACAAACCCGGTGTGGTCTTTTTAGGTAAAGCCGTGTCTTATGTTCGTGACCAGTTAGGTCTCGACCCAGATCTTTTTTTACTTGAAATGGTTGAAGGGATTTTAGGTTGTAACTACCCTGTGCCGGACCGAATGCTTAGAGTCAGTGAAACGATTATTAAAGAGTACGTCTTAAAAGAAATGGGCGTACAAGGCATGCAAAAAAGAGACTTAGATTTGTTCGCTGTTGAAGGCGGAACAGCAGCAATGGCCTACATTTTTAACTCATTAAAAGAAAATAAAATTATTAAAAACGGCGACCGTATTGCTATTGGTAGCCCAATTTTCACGCCATATCTGGAAATTCCAAAACTCAACGACTATCAGCTTGAAGAGGTACTCATTGAGGCAGACCCTAATCTCGGTTGGCAATATCCAGAATCGGAGCTTAGAAAGTTAGAAGATCCATCTATTAAAGCGTTCTTTTTAGTCAACCCAAGTAACCCCCCATCTGTAAAAATGAGTGATGAAGGGCTTGCGATTCTGGCAGATATCGTTAAAAAACGCCCTGATCTAATTATTTTGACCGATGACGTTTACGGTACGTTTGCAGATAACTTCAAATCGCTTTTTGCAATCTGTCCTGACAATACAATTTTGGTTTACTCATTCTCTAAATACTTCGGTGCGACTGGTTGGCGACTCGGTGTCATTGCACTTTCAAATAACAATGTGCTTGATAAACAAATTGCGAACTTATCAAAGAAAGAGAAGAAAGAGCTTGAAGAGCGCTACTCATCTTTAACTACCGACCCTGCAAGCATTAAGTTTATTGACCGCTTAGTTGCAGACAGCCGTAATGTTGCTTTAAACCACACTGCGGGTCTATCTACACCACAACAAGTTCAAATGGTTTTATTTGCCTTGTTTAATTTAATGGACTCACGCCAAAGCTACAAAAAAGCGGTTAAGTCTGTTGTGCGTGAACGCGATGCAGCACTTTATAGACAGCTTGGTGTCGAGGTTCCAACAGATCCAAATGCTGTGGACTACTACACCCTAGTCAACCTTGAAAACACATCACGTACTCTTTATGGAGATGAGTTTGCCGACTGGGTCATGAAAAATAAAAATCCGACAGAACTTTTATTTAGAGTAGCTGATGAAACAGGTGTGGTTTTATTACCGGGTTCTGGCTTCGGTGTGCAGCATCCTTCTGCTCGTGCATCTTTAGCTAACCTAAATGAATACCAATATGCTGCAATTGGTGATTCTCTAAGACGCTTTGCGGATGAAGCTTATGCAGAATATTTAAAAACCAAAAAAGGTAAATAAGCACCTATATAAAGTGAGGCTCTAGCAGCCTCACTTTTTCCTTTCTGCTCTTTAATTTTCTATTTCAATTTAATAAGTTCAACTTAATAAACCATATTTAAAAAGTAATCCAGTAACCTCTCAGGCTCTTCATTTTTACTTGAACTTAAACGCCCAAGAATTGCGCCATCAATCATAAATACAAAAATATCAGACTCCTCATACGAAACTGTTTTCTTATTTTCCATGAGCAGGCTGAAAATTTCATTTTTAAGCCATTGTCTATATCTCACCGCACTTTGATAAGCATTGGGATAAAGCTTTTCAATTTCAAAAATCGCTTTAAACAACAAATAATAAGCACTTTTTAAGTCAGCATGTAAAAGATAGATTTGTCTAAGCTTAAAAGACAAATCTGAATATTGGCAAGATTCACACACTGCTCTCACTTTTTCTTTTAGCTGGTCTTTTTGAAGGACCAGACACATTTCAATCAGCCTTTCTTTTGAGTGAAAGTAGTTGTAAAAGGTGGCTTTGGGAATTTTGGTCTCAATCATGATTCGGTCCACCCCGACCTTGTTGAAGCCATATTGTTTAAATAAGTCTGCTGCTATGTGAAGCGCTCGCGTCGCTCTAGATGAAGCCTCTAAATTTTTCATATGTACCGCATAAAATATTTTTTTGTTGTAAGTAAATGAGATAGAAATACCTTCACCAAAATATTAGGCGAGAAAACAGGCATGCCAAGGCAGCATAAAACCATGCCCTAGCGAATCTCAGACTTTATTGTTGCTATGAGTTTTTAGTCGTAACGAAGTACAGTTTAATCTACAAATATTTAAACCGTTTTAAAGACCAGTTAAGCGGTATGGATAGAGAGAGCTTGGCAAAGGCCAATAAATAAGAAAAATTAGTATGCATAGAGGACTCCTCATGTCTAAAGAAGTTCTACCGAATTACTGTCAAATAATTATGGTGGCAGAACGAGAGAAGGTTGACAGACTGGTTAGACGCCAGCACACCCGAAGGTGTCCCTCTCCCGTCCTACCGCAACGGGAGGAGACGAGAAGCTTACACACAAGAGTATTCCTCAGAAGGAATATTCTGATGCGGTCTAAAACAGCCTGTCAAAGCCGGCTGGCAATGTAGGCCAGCAGGCAAAGGATAATCCGCAGGGTTTAGAGTGTCAATGTATGGTTGAATAGAAAATGGTTAAATAATTATTGTTTTTCATTTAATTAGATACTTTAATTTAATATGTTAGCTAACTTTAAAAGCAAAATTATATATTTGTCCTTTATTATCCTAGATTTATTTTCCCCTAACTTAAAAATTGCTTTTTATAAGTTCTATTTCTTCAGTTGAGATATTAGTTAACTGTATTGATGATAGTTCATTGTTAGAGTTTACACCAAAATATATTCCTTCATTATCAAAGTAATACATTGATTTTTCAATATTTAAAAAAGTTAATTCTAAATAATCTAAACCTACAACCAATTGTAGTTCATAATTAAAATCATCTTTAAATATGCTTGAATAATCGTCATATATTACATTCCAACCTGAGATATCAAACTTAGGTAATAAATTTTCAACTGGAAATGAATTTTTAAAATTATAGGTAGTCTTCAATATATTATTAGAATTTATCGATACTAAAGTAATATTAATTACTTCCCCTTTATTACTTAGTCCTAGTTCAAATAAGGATGTTTGTCCATTTCCACATCGCCAATATATATCAGCCAACTTATTTTCATCAAAATCAATAGAAAAAGGAACATATTTATCGATACTAATCAATGCATGTTTAGGCTGTTGCTTATCAAGCATAACTAACATACTTCATCCTTATTGCTTTAATAGCTAATTTTTATCTCCAGATCTGTATAAAATATCATAAATTAAGCTGATATCTTTTTAAAATAATTAGAAAGTAGATTCCCTTTTATACCCCCTCTCTTGAAGAAATAAATAAACCTAAAGATAATAGTTCCAACCTAATCTAAAGAAAATTTTAAACTCTTAAAGTAATTTCAATGAAAAATCTTAATATCTTTAAATTTATAAACCTTGTGCTGGCCTTTTTATGGTTTTATCAAGGTCTCGTTCCAAAATTTCTATTTCTTAATTCTGATGAAATTTTTGTGTGGCAATGGGCAGGACTATCACTTGAACATGCAAAACTTGCAGGCCATGCAAGTGGTATTGCCGAAATGATTTTTGGTTTATGTTTTCTATTTACTGCACATAAATATATTCACTATTTAAGCATTTGGGGTTTGCTTGGCTTACTTCTTTTAATTGGTTTCTTAATACCTTCTACCCTGATCTTGCCCTATAACCCTATCGTAATGAATCTTTCAATGATAAGTTTATCTATTGTTTATCTCATCTTATTAAGTGAGCAAAATTAACTTACAACCATTCATTTAACTATTTTTAAAGATTTTATATAGAGCGTTCAATGAGTCTACCTAAAAGTGAAGTTTACTGTGTGGTTATTACAGGAAGTACAAAGGGTATTGGCTTAGCACTCGCCGAAGCTTTTTTAAAGCTGGAATGTTCAGTTGTGATTGCTGGACGTAACGCTGAGCACTTAAATCATGCCCTCACCCACTTAGAAACTCATTTCAATAAAGAAAAATTTATGGGTCTATGCTGCGATGTGACTCAAATTTCCGACGTACAAACCCTATGGAATAGTGCAATTGAGCGGTTTGGACATGTAAATATTTGGGTGAACAACGCAGGAAGCTGCCACCCAACCAAAGACTTTATTGACCTTCAACCTGATGAATTAAACGCAGCTGTTTCAACCAATATTTTAGGTACAATGCTAGGTTCGCAAGTCGCTTTAAAAGGCATGCTCAAACAAGGTTATGGCCAAATCTTTAATATGGAAGGTTGGGGAAGCAACGGCGAATGGAGTGCTGGCATGACTCCCTATGCAACCACCAAACGAGCAGTCAGTTACTTTAGTAAAGCACTTTATAAAGAGACAAAATCGACAGCAATTTTAACTGGCACACTAAGCCCAGGCATGGTGGCAACCGATTTATTAGTTTCGTCTTGGACCAATGGAAACGTCCAAAACTGGAAAAAAATGAAACGGTTATTTTTCTTTGTGATTGATTCACCAGAAGTCGTTTGTGCCTATTTAGCAAAGCAAATTATGCAAAACAAAAAAGCCAACCGACGCATCGCGTGGATCACGCCATGGAAGCTTTTTCTTAGATTTTTGCAACCTTATTACTGGCGCAGAAACCCAGTTAAAGGCACAGCATTAGAGCACTTATAGTCGAGCTTAGCACTTGAAGCTCTTTTCATCATAAAATTGTTCAGCAGAAGTTCTTCTAAAGAGAGCTTCTACTGAACTTTATATATTAAGAATCACTATCTGAGCTATCTTCTTTATTTAAAATCCGCCCTTCCCGTTTTGGTCGAATCAATGGAGCTGTCGGTCTTGGATGATGCGTATGTGTATATTGCATACCAACCCCTGCATTTACGTCATCTGCTGCGATTTCAGTTTCAAAACGCTCATTATCCAGATCTCGAATTTCCTCGGTAATTCGTTCTACTTCGTCTTCATCTACACCCAGTTCTTGCAAAATCACGCCACCAAACTTAATCGCCGATTCAAACGTTTCACGGATCATAAAGTCCACTTTTTGTTTAACTAAATGCAGTGAATGCTCACGGTCATATGAGCGCACTAATAATTTCGCTAAAGGAAATTCGTGAGTTACAAGTTCCACAATTCTATTTGTGGTTTCTTTACTGTCCACACACACCACAATCGCTTGTGCTGTTGCAGCACCAGAAGCATGTAAAATATCTAGGCGGCAGCCATCGCCATAATAAATTTTAAAACCAAATTTTTCCGCGTTTTGAATCATGTCCGTATTATTATCAATAATGGTGACATCGACACCTCTTGCCAACAATAATTGACTGGTGACCTGTCCAAAACGTCCGAATCCGATCATTAAAACACTACCGCTTAAACCCTCGGCAATATTGACGTTTTCTAATGAAACATCCGCTTTAGTTTGAGTAAAACGTTTAAAAATAATACCGACAATTGGGGTCAACACCATTGAAAGTACCACAATAGCAGTAAGATTAGATTTAACCGTACTATCAATAACTTGTGCACTTAGCGCGGCAGAGAAAAGTACAAAAGCAAATTCTCCACCCTGAGCCATGAGTAAGGCACGGTCCAACGCTTCAGTATGAGAGCTTTTCGTTACTCGGGCGACTATATAAATCATGAGCGCTTTGGCAAGCATCAGGGCAATTACCCCACTCACAATCAGTTGCCAATTCTGAGCGACAACTGATAAATCCAGTGACATGCCCACGCCAAGGAAAAACAGGCCTAACAAGATTCCTCGGAATGGTTCAATATCAGCTTCAATTTGATGTCTAAAGGTCGATTCAGATAAAAGTACACCCGCTAAGAAAGCACCCATTGCCATGGTCAAACCGCTGACTTGCATGAGTAACGCTGCCCCTAACACTACCAATAATGCCGCAGCAGTCATGACCTCTCGGGCTTTAGCGGCAGCCAAAAGCCTAAATAATGGGTTTAGCAACCAATACCCTGCTGCAATCAGACCTGCAATTGCGACTAATCCAATTCCTATATTTTCTAGGCGCACAGATGTGCTTTCGACCACATGATTTGGTGCCATAAAAGCAACAATAGCCAGCAAAGGTACAATTAGTAAATCTTCAAAAAGTAAGATGGCTACAATTTTTTGCCCACGAGGCTGAGTCAAGTCACCCCTATCACCCAACAACTGCATCACAATAGCAGTCGAGGTCAGTACGAAACCTGCCGCACCAATAAAAGCGACTTGCCACGTAAAACCAAATAATAATCCGACGCCAGTCAAAGCCAATGCACAAATGATGATTTGTAGCGTACCAAGGCCAAAAATTTCGCGTCTAAGACTCCATAAATGTGATGGTTGCATTTCCAAACCAATCACAAATAGATACATCACAATTCCTAACTCGGCAATATGCAAAATTGCGGTGGAATCTTGAAAAAAGGCAAAACCGAATGGGCCAATAATCAGACCAGCAATTAAATAACCTAATACCGAACCTAAACCAATACGTTTAAAAATAGGGACTGCAATGACAGCCGCTGCCAATAAAACTACGGGGGCAACCAAGCTAATTGAATGTGCTTCTGAGCTCATACATTTCTCATTTTATTTATCTGCAATTTATTCTATGTGAAACTAGGTTTAAGGGCGATTATTAGTTTTGTGAAAAAGTATCCTAAAAATAAAATGAGTTAAATCGTCCGAAAATGAAAATTTAGAGCATCTGTATGAACAAAATCTATCTCTATTTTAAGGTTCATAATTAAGCACTCGTAAAAAAAGCCCTTACGGGCTTTTTTTGATTAAACAACGAATTTCAACATGAGCTGAATAACCGTGGCATTAATTAAATCGACAAAGAACGCACCACAAAGCGGAACAATTAAAAATGCCTTATGCGATGGACCATACATGTTGGTAATCGCTTGCATATTTGCTACTGCTGTTGGCGTTGCGCCCATACCAAAACCACAATGCCCTGCTGACAACACCGCTGCATCATAGTTTTTGCCCATTACACGGAACGTCACAAATGCTGCATATAACGCCATCGTAATCGTTTGAGCACCTAAAATCACCACAAGTGGACCTGCTAAATCTGCAAGTTGCCAAAGCTTTAATGAAAGCAATGCCATTGCTAAATAAAGCGACAAAGACGCATTACCAAAAACATCAATCGCACGGTCAAAAATATCAATTTTCAACACGCTTTCTAAAATATTTCTTAAGATTACACCGCCACCAAGTGCCCAAACGAAAGTTGGTAACTCAAACCAAGTTCCCTTACTAAAGCCAGTCATAAATTCAGCAAACGCCAAACATGCTGCAAACATACCTAGTGTAGTAATTGCATTATCGGCAGTAATTAAACGAACTTGATGAGGGTTTTCAAACGGTGCGAGATCATCCGAATTTTGTTCAAGATGTGTGTCACGATTTTGAATTTCAGCATTGGTTTTCGGTTGAGCAAGGTTGTAACGATTGATAAGCAATTTCGCTAATGGGCCACCAATTACACCACCGATAATCAAACCAAAAGTCGCGCTCGCCATTCCTAAAGCTAAAGCACCCTGAATACCATGCTGAGTTTCTAAAATTTCACCCCAAGCTCCGGCTGTACCATGACCACCCGTTAAAGTAATTGAACCCGCAATTAAACCAATCAATGGGTCAAGGCCAAGCAAAGTTGCAAGGCTCATGCCGACCGCATTTTGCACAACAATGAAGGACGCTACACAAACTAAGAAAATAACCAAAGCCATACCGCCTTCTTTAAGCTTCATGAAATTGGCACTTAAACCAATAGAAGCAAAGAATACGAGCATAAAGCTGGTTTGTAATTCGCTACTAAAAACAATGCTATAGCCCCATATGGTATGGACAAGCAGCGAGACGACCGCGGCCACCAAACCACCTGCTACAGGTTCGGGAATATTGTAGCGTTTTAAAAAATCAATTCGATTAACAAGAAAGCGGCCCAACAATAAAACAATGACCGCCGAAATTAGCGTATAAAAACCATTAAAAACAAATTCCATATAAACTACTTTCTAATTACATTCCTAAAGGATTGTAAAATAATTATATTTTATTTTTTCATATGTAAAAAAAACACAAATAAACTTTACAAAACTACCCTACCAATAGATTTTTACTATTCTTAAAAAAAGCTTAAATTTTTAAAGGTTTTATACAAAAATATTAAATAAATTTATTTCATTATTAATTTCAAATATTTATTTCAAATTATTTTTAATTAAAAATAATTATTCCTTGACACCTTAAACAGAAAATACTGTCTTTTGGGTCACGGAACTTAGAACTCATTCCCTTTAATATCCCTGAAAAGACCAGCTCCTTATTGCTCTGGGCAACATCTTTATAGGTTTTATATTCAATGAGTTTATTGCTTAAAGTTCGTCAGAACGTTCCACAGCTACAGTCTATTAAAAAATCTCTTCAGACACGTGCTGGTCAAAAAATACCTCACATGCTGATCAATGCATCGGATCTATTTTTTAGAGGTCCTGAAATTGCCTTGTCAGGAAAAACACCTTTTGACGTGATCTATAAGCATGAAATTATTAGCTTACGCCATTATAGAAACGAAGCCGATATCTCTACACCTAAACACCGTGTTCCTTTAGTGATTGTTCCGCCATTAGCTGTGAACATGCTCATTTATGATTTGTTTCCTACTCGCAGTTTTGTACGCTACTTTTTGGCACACGGGTTTGATGTCTATTTAATTGACTGGGGTGTGCCAACCCGTCACCAAGCAAAATACAATTTCGGCACCTACATTAAAGTCTTTATGCCTCAAATGCTAAAGCAGGTTCGCGAGCATAGTGGTCAGCAACAGCTTTCTTTACATGGGTGGAGTTTAGGCGGTGCACTTTCACTCTGCTATACCGCATTATTTAAAGATAAAGATATTAAGAATCTAATTATTCTCGCTTCCCCTATCGATACTCACAAAGCGGGTTATATGGGGAAACTTTATGGCAGTCTGACTAAACCTGCCGAATGGGTTCGTAAACATACGCCATTTCGTATTCGCCACCACGTGCCAAGTAAGGCATTTCATATTCATGGTTGGCAAAACACGCTGGGCTTTAAATTAACGGACCCGATTGGAAATTTGAAAACATATTGGGAACTTTTTAAAAACCTCGATAACCGAGAATTTATTGTTGACCACGCAACTTCTAGTTCATTTATCGATAATATGCTGGCGTATCCCGGTGGAGTCATGCGCGACATCATCCTTCGTTTCTGGATTGATAATGAACTATCCAACGGTGTAGTGAAATTCGGTGAACTTACAGCCTATTTAAAAGATATTGAATGTTCAGTGTTAGCACTGGGTGGTAGTACGGATATTATTGTGACCGCTGATGCTGTTAAGCCACTCATGGATTTAATTAGCAGCCAAGATAAAACGTTTAAGGTCGTACCGGGTGGACACATGGGTGTCGTTTCCGGAAGCCAAGCACCTACGGCAGTCTGGCCTCAAATAAGTAATTGGTTAGTTGAGCGTTCAGGTTAGTTCGTTTAAACAATATTGGGAACCAGCGTAGCAAGCCATACGCTGGTTTTTATTATTGTGGTGATTAACTCTTAAGCTTTAAAGTAAAAATTAATAATTCCATATTCAAAGATGTTAAATATCTAGTACCAACTTATCCGAACGAGGCAAACTGTTGCAGGTGGTAATTCGTAAATCTGGTTGTGCCTTGTATTGATCTAAAGTAGTAACACCTTGTAGCTTATTACAGACACAAGCACGGCATAACCCTCTTTCACATCCCGATGGAATATTAACGCCAGCCAAACGTGCAGCTTCTAATAGCGTTGTCCCGCCATCAACCACAATCTCAATACCACTCCGTGCAAAGTGAATAACATGATCTTTACCATCAGTTGGATGCTCTACTA
The DNA here is from genome assembly GCF_000196795.1 of Acinetobacter oleivorans DR1. Lineage (NCBI taxonomy): Bacteria > Pseudomonadati > Pseudomonadota > Gammaproteobacteria > Moraxellales > Moraxellaceae > Acinetobacter > Acinetobacter oleivorans. The sequence continues at coordinate 1,298,619 of NC_014259.1, read as the reverse complement.
CCGGAGGTGTAAAACTCTCTGTATGAAATTGTATTTCAGGTAATCCTAAATCCAGTAACATAGATTTTGAGGCAGTAATAAATCCTGGTGGAGCACAAACATACACTTCATGTGCTGTTATATCGGGAACAACTTTAGCTAGTAATTCAGCACTTAGTTTCGCCTGATACATCTGCCCTGTAATTGGATAATTAGGGTCTATCTCATTACATATAAAATGCACATCAAAACCAGATAAGTTGGCAACTTCACGTAATTCATGTTCAAAAATAATAGATCTCTCATTACGGTTAAAATAAAGTAACTTAACTTGGCTATGTGGAGCTTCACGTCGTGCCTTACGTAACATACTCAAAATTGGTGTAATACCAACACCGCCCGCAAGAAAAATGATCTGTTTAGGTACTTCTTTCATTATAAAATCGGGAGAGGCCTGCGGTACTCCTACCAAAATCATATGTGAATTTTTCTTAATATGATCATTGATATAATTCGAAACACGTCCGCCCTCTACACGTTTGACAGCAATTTCCAAACAATTATCAGCCTCGTGACTATCTCTTAACAAACTATATTGTCGAACCAGACTTTCATCTTCGACGTCAACCCGTACGGAAATAAATGCACCAGCTTCCCAAGTTACGCCCTCCCATCCTTGAGGTTTTTCAAAACGTATCATTAATGCCTGATTTCCTGCTTGCGGAAAAACAGCAAGGACCTTAACAGGTACATTATAAAAACGAGGCTTATTTAAATACGTCATGTTATCTGGCAGTTTATATTGGGCTCCATATACAACTCGACGTAATAACTCCTTAGGATTTTTTAGGATTTTAAAAAAATTTCCTCTTTCTTGCTCGCCTACAGGACTCGCCAATTTGAGTACATTGACCATCATATCTGGCACAACATCTTCAAGAGACATAACATTGTAAGGTAAGCCATGCTGCAAACAGATTTCTTTAACAAAGGGCTGGATTTCTCTTTGACGATTACATGGTAAGTCTGGAAATAAATGATGCTCTAAGTGGGTGTCCAATCCGCCATAAAACACATCAAATGTAGGTGGATTATCGAATTTAACTTCCTCTTCCAACAATGTTTTAAAATAATTATCAAGTTGGGCATAAGGCGTAAAATTACTTGTTGCTAAAATTTGACGGCGAAAATACTCTTCTTCTGTTTCACTCAATCCCGGGTCACTAAATAACTCAACATTGGGCGAATGGTGTTCCAGAAATAATACTGCAACAGTCAAATCATATCCTAAAACTGTACTCAGATAATTACCAAAAAATGTCGGCAATATCCGATGAGGAGAGACCGAAAGAGGATCTTTCCAAAAATGCTGAGCAATATATTTTTTTGTCAGTTTTAAGGTTTGTTCAATGGTGGTTCGACTAAGTACTTTACGCCCTTCTGTTTTAGCGGCTGATGCTCCAGTAAAAAGAGAAAATACAAGATTAGGTGTTGTTAATAATAAAACCCACAACAGTGGAAGTTGCAAAGTATGGTGACCATACCATGGCTGACCTGGCTTAATACGTAAAAAGGAATATCCCAAATCATGGTCTACGCCAACGATATTAGTAAAAGGATGGTGATTTTGATGATGCATCACACGCCATTCATAAGGATCCACCATAAAATTCCAAACCCACCGTTCAGAATGGAAAGAACCTGCATTTGGCAAATGATCATAACTACCATGCATGATGTTATGACCAAGTTCAGAAAACTCAAGTAATGTATGCAATGCACCTAATATCGCACCACGCATTATGGCATTAGGTTTTCCACCTTGTTGGATCAACTCATTACTACGCGCTTTAATAGCTTGAGAGTAAGCGGCAACATTTCTGATATGTTCCAGGTCTGCATCACCAACTTTTGCTTTAGTTTGATCATATAAAGCTTTTAAAGCTGCCGTTAAACTTTCGTGCTTGCCGTCTTTATTATTTAGCATTTTATATATCCCTATCGGATTTGATCCTATCCGAAAAGATATAAAGTTTTGAACATTAGCAGAATGACTTTATACTACCAAACTTGACATTTCATGACACATAAAGCATGTCTATACAATTATATTGGGATTTTCCTCGCAGTATCAGTGCTATTCGCATATTGCTTATGATAGGTCAGCAATATGGTTTAACACCTGAAAGTTGTATTGAAAACACGCATATTTCTTTGGATGATTTGTCGCAACCTAACTTTGAGGTAAAAGCAGAACAAGAATTTTTAGTTATTCGAAACTTACTTAAACTACTAGATCCTACACTTCCCTTAAGTATAGAAGCAGGTCTAAGGCACCATACAACCACATTTGGTGCATGGGGTTTTGCAATTCTTAGTAGTCAGACAATGAAAGAAGCCTTACATTTTGCTATGCGATACTTTCAACTTAGTTCTATTTTTTGCAATTTAGAAGTTATTCAGGAAGATATATATACATTACTGATTTTTGATCATAGTCAATTACCAGATGACTTAGCGTGTTTTCTGGTTGAAAGAGATCTTATAACTGTTATATCAATTCAACGAGATGTCTTGCCTATACAGTTTCCTGTAATGAGCATTAATATTGCTTTACCTGCACCTGTGTATGCCGATAAATTTCCCGAATTAACGGGATATCCAATTCAATTTAATCAACCACGTAGCTGTATTATCTTTGAAAGCAGTTTGCTTGATTTACCATTACCTCAAGCAGACCCATTTATTCGTGCACGATATGAAGAAGAATGCCAACAACTTTGGACGCGAAGAAGTTCTCTAGGCAGCTATAGCCAAAAAGTCAGAAATATTTTACTCCAACAACCCTCACAAATGCCCAGAATTGATGAAATGGCAGCCCATCTTCAGGTCAACCTCAGAACATTACAACGTCATCTCGCAATTGAAGAAGTTACCTATGAACAGCTTATAGATGACATTCGTAAAGACTTAGCCGAAGACTTACTCAAAACCACCAATTTAACAGTTGAAGAAGTTGCCATTCAATTGGGCTATTCCGAAGTTTCAGCATTTTCCAGAGCCTTTAAACGTTGGAAAGGCATTTCTCCCCGAAATTTTAGGTGGCAAAAATAAATTTATATTTAATATTTTAATGCTTATCCACACCAGCTCCAGTAAGCAAACTCGTAGCGTAATTCATAATTAATAAGACTAAATTATTCGCTTTTTCTTCTGATTCAGCCAAACGCCCTTCTAATAAAAGATGAGATAGGCCATGTACAAGGCTACAACTCAACATTGCTAATACTTCAACTTGAGCGTCATTTTCATCCACACCTAATATTGAAGCAGTTAGTTGATGTAACTGAGTATATGTATTACCCACTGCCTCTTTTAACTCAAGTGCTTCATTCTTTTGTAAGTCAGGATTAAACATCAAGGCAAAGAGATTTCGATTATTTTTTGCAAAGTTAATATAGGCTAAACCAAATAATTTTAACGCCTCTGGCTGAGAATTAGCATCTTGCAACGTTTGGCTTTGCTCCTCTTGCAAGAGCTGAAATCCTTTTGCTGCCAATGCTGCTAAAAAGCTCTCTTTATTTTCGAAATGCCGATATACCGCATTTCCGCTTACCCCAATTTGTCTCGCCATTTCTCGAAAGCTAAGGCTCTCAGCATCACTATTTTTTAGGTGAGCTAATCCTGCATCTAATAATTCTTCACGCACATTTCCATGATGATAATTTGATTTTTGAGATTGTATAGAAGACATGTTGACACCGCACACATATTATAAGCATAATGTGTGCACCGAACACATTATGCTTTATTGTTGTTTAATTCACACAAAAGAGCAAATCATAATTCCCGTTCAATAGAGCTGCTTATAAATATCCATATTGCCTAGGAAAGGACATTAATAATACTAGGCCTATGAAAACAAAAGAGTATTGAGCTTATAAAGAAATGCAAACTTTCCTTTGAGCTAAATCATCTTTAAGCAAAGGAACTGATATGAACAATTTTAGAAGTATAAAACAGGCTTTGTTATTTACAATACCATTGATGTTGGTCAGTTCACTTGTAAAAGCAGAACTCAACCTCTTAGATGATAAGAGTTTATCTGGTGTAACTGGTCAAGCATTATTTAATCTAACCAATATTGCAGCTAATCAAAATGGTAATCCAAATACAGATGTAGGTTTTTATCGTCTCGGAATGGAAGCACAAGTAGAGTTAAATGCAAATATTAAAAGTTTACAGTTAGGTTGCGGTGGGACTAAAGGAGTAGGTTGTGACATTGATATTGAAAATATTAGTTTAGCAGGTGTCCTCCCCGTAAATGGTAGCTATGCAGGATCAGATGCCGTTATTACTAATCCTTTTATCGAGTTTGCTATCAAATCGCCGAACAGTGCTTCTACTCGAGAAATTGTTGGCTTTCGACTTGGGGCATTAGGCATATTAGGCAAACTTGGATTGGGATCAAATACAGATTTAACAACATTAGCTGATGACACAGGAGGAATTAACTTTTTATCTGGTGATTTGAATTTAACACTTACGAATACTGTTCTTAAGAATGTAGTGATTGAAAATGGATTAATCACTACAGAAGCACATATTAATGATTATAACAAACCGCTTATTCTTAACCGCTCTACAACAGCAACGCTGGATAATGTAGTCGCTAAAACTGGTCCACTAAAACTATTAGGTATCTTAGATCTACCTTTAGGTTTAACTCTCAGTAATGCCACATTAAAAGATTATCCTCTGTCTGGTTTCCATGAAATTTTACTAGCCCAAGATGCAGCAGGAACAATTCCTACTAGTGACACATCACTATCCTTACAAAAACAAGCTATCCAGTGGCAAAAAATAAGTACAGGAACTTTCGACAATACTGTTGCCGCTCAACCTGGATGGTGGCTTTCCTTACCTAAAGTTTTACTCACGGATATCGAAACACAACAGCGGATTGATGTAGGACTTGGCGAGGCATTAGGAGGATTAGTGGGTAGAGAGTTAATTATTAATCCTATTGACTCTGGACAGATAGGCATCAAAAACTGCTACGGGAACTTAAAGTTTTGCTAAGTAGAAACTTTATACAAGCTTTTATATGACGCTTAAATTAAAACAACTCATGGTTTTCATACCACTATTAGCAGGGCTGAATACATCCCAAGCTACCACAGTCTATAGGTCAATAAATATGTGCTCAGCTTCTGTCAAACATATACCTGATAATATCCAAAGTTCTATTTCTAAACTTAAAGTGGGCTCAATAGACTCAAATACTTCAAACATTTCTTTTATTCTTGCTTCAGCAGTTGCTGCAAAACACAATAAACAAATAGATATAGAACGTATTACTGTTTATTTGCAAGCTCAACGAAATCAGCAAAATTTCTATTATTCATTACTTGATATCAAGAAAACTTTTGAAAATTTCAATATATCTGTTGAGGCCAAGAAAAATGCCTCACCTTTTGATATGTTAAAATTAACCAATGAAATTCTTATTGGTATTGATCAGCAAGATCAACTTTTTGCATTAGTTGGTTCATCGCAAGAGTATGTATATTTAATTTATGGAATCATGAATCGAAAAGCATTAATCTGCCCTCTTAAAAAATCTTTATTTATTCAAAACTTTACTACCAATAAATTTTTAATTCTTAGATAGTTACCACCAGACTCCATTAAATAGAGAATTTTTATTAATTCAAACAATTAGGCTTATTTAATCATTATAAAAAATAAGCCCTTTATATTTATAAAATTAAGTTTTAGAAAATAATCTTTAAAAGTTAATCGAGTATTGGATTTAAATCTCGATTCATTTGAACAATATCCTGATGCGTTGGATTAGCCCCTAAGCTTGAGAAGAGTTCAGGTAAACGATCACGCTTTTTTTGAGCCTCTCCTTTTTGAGCAATAGCGAGTCCTTTCCTCATCATTTGCTGATCATAATCACAGCAATATGCTGGCGTACATGGTTGTTGTCTCCAAGAATCTTCCAAACTTCCTGCATCTACAGGGTCAAAACCTATGTCATTAACAAGGCTCATAACAACATCTTTTGAAGGTACACTATCTCCAGCAACAGCTATCGCTAATCTATTTTTACTTCCTTCAACTTGGCCTAATTCTGCAAGTGAATAAGCTAAAATATTATTAAAAGCTTTAATAACAGGACGATTAATCTGCGTGGATACCCAAACACTTTCTGTCATTCCATCATCAATTTCTTTAATATGCGGATCACGGAAATCAGGATAATAATTACTGGTATCTATAATTACTTTGTCTGTAGCTGCTGAGTAAAATAAATCTGTTGGTAATTCTTTTATAGCTGGGAAAGGAATTGATAAAATAATAACATCTGAAGAATTAACAGCTCCATATATATCGACTGCTTCTACGTTTATTTCATCCGCAATTTTTCTTACCCCGTCCACACCTCTAGAATTCGCAACATATATAGTATGACCTGCTTCCTTTAAAAGACGTGCAAGGGTCTTTCCAATATTACCAACTCCAACAATACCTATTTTCATATATCAGCCTTTTGAGAAATTTAATACAGTTAACACTTTTAAGTTTAAAGACAAGCTGAGATAATAGGAAGTACACACAAAAAAGTAAGTATATTCCTAAAAGGTAAGTATGAAAGCAGCACGTGACTGGAATTGTGAAGATCCTCAACAGCGGATAGTATGGGCAAAAATCACCTCTGAAGCCCTTAAAGCTATTGAAGGAAAATGGAAAATAATTATCCTTTGTCAACTTTTTGCAGCTAAACAACCCCTACGTTTCTCTGCATTAGAAAAACTTATCGAAGGTGTTAATCAGAAAATGTTGATTCAGCAGCTTAAACAATTAGAACAAGATGGGATTATTAAACGTACTGTTTATCCACAAGTTCCCCCTAAAGTTGAATATGAGCTTAGTGAAATAGGATTAGCACTTGGTCCTTCAATGGAAGCACTTATTGAATGGGCAGAATTTAAAAATCAAAAATTAAATAGCGACTCAAAGTAATAAAATCTAAGCATAAAATTTATGCTTAGATTTTATAATATTAAAAATAATGAATAAGTTATTTCAACCCAAAAGTCTTTCTAATGCTCTTATCAACAGGGCCACTTGGCATGAAGCGACGTAACTTACTTAACAAAGACGCCTGTCCAGATGGTGTGCGACGCATTTGCCAATCATTCAATGCCGCTGTAACGATCGTATCTGCAACAGCATCTGGTTGGGATCCATGATTAATCTGATTCGATATAGCCTGTGTAGCTAAATTACGTTCATTGTCATATTCAGGAATTTTAGAACTTACTACAGGTGCGTTTTTATCTAGATTGGTTTTGGTGAAAGAAGGTTGCACCAATGTCACGCGAATCCCAAATTGACGAAGCTCGTGATCTAAAGATTCGGATAATCCTTCAACTGCATGTTTAGTTGCAGAATATACCCCCATATAAGGTGAAGGAAGAAAACCCAATACCGAGCTAATATTTATGATTCTTCCATAATGTTGTATTCGCATATATGGCAATACCGCTTGTATCGTACGAAGAATACTAAATACATTCGTATTAAATAAAAATTCTGCTTCTTTTATAGAGGTCTCTTCTATTGCCCCAGTCAGGCTTGCTCCAGCATTATTAATTAAGATATCAATACGCCCAGCCTTATCAATAATAGAATGAATCCCAAGTTGGACAGAGTCCTCATCAGACACATCCATTTCAATGAGCTCAACCCCTTCAATAGGTTGGGCTTTGACTTTATTTCTGACTGTTCCAAATACTTTATGGCCTTTTTTAGCAAATTTTTCTGCTGTGACTTGACCAATTCCTGATGAAACACCGGTAATTACCACTACTTGTGAGTTTGACATATGAACTCCGAATAATTTTTAAACTTAAGAATCTGATGGTTAAGCTGTTGGTTTGACTCTGATTTTGAACCAGATTGAGTACATAGCCGGCAAGAAAACCAAAGTTAAAATGGTTCCAGCCAGTGTTCCACCAATCAATGTATAAGCTAGCGTTCCCCAAAACACCGAATGAGTCAGAGGAATAAAAGCCAAAATAGCAGCCAAAGCCGTTAATATGACGGGTCTGGCACGTTGTACTGTTGCTTCCACAACAGCATCCAACGGATCGAGTCCAGCTTGCTTGTTTTGCTGAATTTGACCAATCAAGATGAGTGTGTTTCGCATTAAAATTCCAGACAATGCAATCAACCCAACTAAGGCATTGATACCAAAAGGCTGCTGGAATAATAGAAGCGTCGGTACCACACCGATTAATCCCAATGGACTGGTGAGAAACACCATAATCATTGCAGCTATAGATCTCACCTGAAGAATGATAATGAGCAAAGTCATTGCCAACATGATCGGGAAAATAGGAAGCATAGCTTTAGTGGCTTTACCCGACTCTTCAATAGAACCCGCTTCAACGATGCGATAGCCCTTTGGTAGATTTTTTATAACTGACTGAAGCTGTTTGGTAATTGCTGTAGATACATCTGGTGGTTGCAATCCTTCAGCAATATCTCCACGAACGGTTATTGTTGGTACGCGATCTCGACGGCGTATAACAGGCTCTTCCATCCGCACTTCAATCTTGCCAATTTGTGACAGAGGAATACGTTGTCCATTTGCCCCAGTGAGTGTGAAATCACCAATTTTTGCAGGATCCAGTCTTATATCACCCGCAGAACGAGCAACAACTTGTACTGTACGAATATCTTCGCGTACAGATGTTATCGGAATACCTGTTAACAAAAATTGTAGTTGCTGTGCCACTGAAGCTGAGGTGAGACCAACTGCTTGTAGGCGATCTTGCTGTAATGTGAAATGAAGGGCTGGTGTACGAGTTCCCCAATCGGTATTTACAGTTCTCATCATTGGGCTAGCATTCATAACGTGCTGAACCTGAGCTGCAATTACACGCAATTTTTCTGGGTCTGGCCCTGTCACACGGTAAGCCACTGGATAGGGTGAATATGGTCCAAAGACCAGTTGTGTAACACGCACCTGCGCTTCAGAAGCAAGCCCATTTGAAACAGCTTGTCTTAAGCGATGTTTTAAGGCTTCCCGCTCTTCTTGATTGTCAGTTCGTATCACAATCTTGGCAAAGGATGGGTCTGGTAACTCAGGTCCCATGGATAAATAAAACCGAGGAGCGCCTTGACCAATATACGATGTCACAATTTTTGCTTCATTTTGCTTAGATAACCAAGCTTCAACTTTGGCTGTAGTAGCGCTAGTTTGCGTAATCGATGTACCGTAAGGCATTTGTACTTCAACAAGTACTTCAGGTCGGTCAGAGATTGGAAAAAATTGTTTTTTCACCAATGTCATTCCGCCTATTGCCAAAACAAATAATCCGATAACACTACCAGCAACAAGCCATTTACGCGCAATCACACGTTCAAGAATTTGACGGAAACGGTTATATCGGGGGGTGTCATAAATTGCATGGTGTCCACCTTCGACTTTTTTAAAATCAGGTAACATCTTCACACCTAAATAAGGTGTAAAAACGACTGCAACAATCCATGAAGCAATAAGGGCTATGCCGACAATCCAAAACATATTGCTGGTATATTCACCAGCCGTAGATCGGGCAAAGCCATTTGGCATAAATCCAACAGCTGTGACTAATGTTCCAGAAAGCATAGGTGCTGCGGTGTGGCTCCATGCATAAGCAGATGCAGCTATTCGGCTAAAGCCTTCCTCCATTTTGACGACCATCATTTCAATGGCAATAATGGCATCATCAACCAAGAGTCCTAAGGCAAGAATAAGAGAGCCCAGTGTAATTCGGTCAAAGTTTTTGCCCGTTGCCAACATCGCCACAAAAACAATAGCCAATGTGAGAGGTACAGCCATAGCAACAACAAGTCCAACTCGCCATCCCATGCTGATAAAGCTTACAAACATCACCACAAGTAATGCTGCAAAGAACTTAATCATGAACTCATTTACCGACGAGCTAATATTTACCGCTTGATCGGTCACCTTATTTAAGCTGATACCAAGGGGTAAATCTTCATTGATTGAGCCAACTTCGTTCTCTAATGCTTTACCAAGATCTAATCCATTCCACCCTTCACGCATGACTACACCTAGCAATAAAGCAGGTTCTCCATCATTACGAATAATGAATGTTGCAGGATCTTCATAACCACGTTTAACAGTCGCAATATCTGACAATTTCAAGGTACGACCTTGAGCAGTTATAGGTGTGTCTCGAATTTTTTGTAACTTATCAAAAGCACCATCCAATCTGACAAAAACTTGAGGACCTTTGGTCTCAATAGAACCAGCTGGAGTAAGTACATTCTGATTATTAAGTGCAGCAAACACATCTTGTGGATTTACGCCTAGTGTTGCCAAGCGCTCATGTGAAAATTCAATATAGATACGTTCAGGTTGCTCGCCAATAATATTGACCTTTTTTACCCCAGGGACATGAAGTAGCTGCTGTCTAATCGTTTCTGCATCACGCACCAACAATCTTTGTGCTTCATTTTTTGCCTTCAAAGCATATAAAGTAAAAGTTACATCCGCATATTCATCATTAACAAGTGGCCCAATTACCCCTGAAGGTAAATTGCTTATTTCATCATTTGCTTTCTTCCTCGCTTGATAAAACTCCTCCTGAACTTGAGATGGAGGTGTGCTATCAAGTAAGGTTAGTGTCGTAAAAGCTAGCCCAGGCCTTGTATAGGTTTCTGTTCGATCATACCAACGCAGCTCTTGCATCCGTTTTTCGATTTTTTCAGCAACTTGATCTTGCATTTCTTGGGCAGTTGCACCGGGCCAAGCAGTCACAATGGTCATGACCTTAACTGTAAAGGCTGGGTCTTCAGCTCGACCTAATTTAAAAAATGCAACAATGCCTGCAATTGAAATTAGAAAAATCAGGAATAGAGTGATACCCCGTTCACGAACAGCAAGAGCTGACAGGTTAAAACCTTTCTCACTCATGAGTGTCCTCCTTCATTTTCAATTGAAGGATTATTTGCCTGTGATGCAATACGGACTAACTCGCCTTCTCGAAGTAAATGCGCACCTAGAGCAACAATTTGATCTCCACTCTGAATATTGCCAGTTACATACGCATATTCATCATCAACCTGTTTTACAACAACAGAACGCCACGTTACTTTCTGAGTTTTTCCATTAATTACCCATACTCCTGCTCCCTTTCCTTTATCAAGTAGTGAACCAATCGGTACTTGTAAAAAATGTTGTGAACTCTGATTTTGAGCTCCAATACGTACAGTAACGGTTGAACCTAAAGGAGCGTTTGCCAAATCTCCGTCTAATACAAAACGTGCTTCAAAAGTACGAGTGAGTTGATCTGCTGTATTTGATAACTGTCTAAGCTTAGCTGGGACACTGATATTTTCTTTACCAAAGAGAGTGGCTTGACCAATAGCTCCTATTGCAGGGCGTAAAGTCTCGGGAAGCTGAATAACTGCTTCTCTTTGACCAGAATGAGCTAAACGAATTACTGTTTGACCCGCGCTTACGACTTGCCCCGGTTCAACCAGTGTTTCCATAATTGTGCCATCACCATCGGCTGTTAAGTCGGCATAGTGACTGGCGTTTAATGCGACTTTAGCTTGAGCTTGCGTTGAACTTAGTTGTGCTCTCGCCGTATCTGCTGCTGCCTTAATCTGATCATAGGCGGAAGCAGATATAGCTCCACTTCCACGCAAATCACGATATCGAGCTTCATCTTTTTCTGCTTGTTCAGCACGTGCTTTGGCTGCGCCTACAGCTTCTTGCTGAGCTTTGGCAGCAAGTTCCAAATCAACCGGATCAATACGCATCAGTAACTGTCCGCGTTTTACCGTCTGACCGGCTTCAACAAACCGTTTGATTACTTTACCAGAGACACGAAAACCAAGATCACTTTCTACCCGTGCGCCTATCGTGCCTGTAAATGCTCTTGAGTCAGAAGTAATTTCTTCTTGCACAGTTGCGACTCGTACCAATGGTGCCGAAGTACGGGGGTCAGATTGTGTATTTTCAGCACAACCTAGCAAGAAAAAAGGAAATAAATATATTGCAGCAAATGGAATAAGGCGACGATAACGCATATTAGAGTCCCCCCCTTGAAGAAATTAATCAGGAGACTCATTTTTAATCAAGTGACTAATTTAGTCAATAGTCACAAATTTATTATGGCGATAAACTTCTCAGCACAAGACTAGAAAGCAACACTGGAGCATCAGCGTTATATGAAATGCTATGTTGTAAAAGTAATGGATGTAGATAAGGTCTCATAACTAAATAAATAGCCTTAACTGCTTCATCAATTGGTGTTTTTCTTTCAAAATCACCAGTTTGACGACCTTCTTGAATAATATTTTGTAGTACTTTAAGAATTCGATTTTCATAAGCAACCGTAGCATCCCATTTCTCAGAGGCTGCAGAAACTGCAATTTCATAGAGCTTACGATCTTGAGAAAATAAACGAAGGCTCCCTTCCACAATTACTTTAAAAAGCACTCTCAATTTTTCAGCAGGATATTCAGCTTCTTGAATGGTAGCATTAACTTCATCTTCAATTTCACGCAAACAATTGGCACAAATCATCTCGCCAATCGCCTGTTTAGATTCAAAAAATTTATAAATATAAGCTTTAGAAAAGCCTATAGATTTTGCAAGATCAGAAACTGTAGTTTTCTCATAACCATAGCGGCTGAAATGCTCTGTAGCAGCAACCACGATTTGGTCCCTTACCTCATGATCTTCCGGTCCTCGCTTTGAAACTGGATAACTACTTTTTTCTTTACTCATATTTTCAATTTAAACCTTTATGTGAAAGTTGTAGTTTAACTCTTGACCCCTGATATTGACAACAAGTGACTAAATTGTATTATAGTCACAATTAAGCCATTGTTCAAAATCTCGCCTTGGGGAAAATATGTTATCTAGATCTATCGTTCTCCTACCAATACTCACCAGCATTCTTGCTGCTTGTACCGTAGGTCCTAATTATAAACGTCCTAGTATATCTCTACCCGAGCAATATCTTGGCGCTCGCTTAAACTCACCAAGTGACGAAACCAAAGCAGATATTGAAGTATGGTGGAAAAGTTTTAATGACCCTCAACTTACTCGATATGTCACATTAGCATTAAAACAAAATCTGGATCTGACCCAAGCATATACCCGTGTGACTCAAGCTCAAGCAAGCTTATCGGCAGTCAATGCTTCTTTACGCCCAATAGGTAGTGTTGACGCACAAGCAGCTAAAGCTTACCAATCCGTTGAAACTCCACTGGGGCAAGTTTTAAATTCAATACCTAATTTTGACCGACATGGTAGTTCTTATGAGGCAAACCTAAGTGCCACTTGGGAATTAGATATTTTCGGAGGCCTTCGAAGAGACCGTGAAAGTGCTCTAGCAAACTATCAAGCTTCGAATGCAGGAGCATCAGCAGTTCGTTTAATGGTCGCAGCGCAAACAGCAAATCTTTATATTAATATTCGAGGATTACAATCTCGATTAGACATTGCCCAGCAACAATTACAAACGCAACAAAAACTTCTTTCAATTATTCAACTTTTATATAGCAAAGGATTGGCATCTGAATTTCAGGTCAAACAAGCTAAAGCGAATGTTGCTCAAGTTCAAGCTGTAGTTCCCGCACTTGGAATGAATCTAGACATTGCCATGAATGCACTCGACGTCATGCTTGGAACCGTACCAGGAACTCACCGAGCTGAACTAGCGGAAGTAAAACCAATTCCAGTTATTCCTAATATTACAGAAACAGGAACACCCCGCGATCTTTTACGTAGACGACCAGATCTCATCATGGCTGAAAGGCAACTGGCAGCTTCAAATGCACGCATTGGCAGTGCGATTGCAGAATATTACCCAAAGGTTTCTTTAGGCGGTTTGATAGGTAGCGCAGCCACAGTAAGTGGAAACTTATTTTCAAGTGGTGCCAATCAGGCTGCTGGCTTATTAGGCTTACGTTGGCGTTTATTTGATTTTGGTCGAATTAATTCAGAAATTCGCTTAGCTAAGGGACAAGAAGCCGAAAAGCTCGCAGCCTACCAATTAGCCGTCTTACATGCAGCGGAAGATGTAGAGAACTCATTATCAACTTTATCTAAAAGACAAGAACAACTCGTAGCACTTCAAGATGGTGAAAATGCGCTACACCTTGCACAGAAAATCGCTTTAATTGCCTATCAAAAAGGAATTAACAGTCGAATAGAAGTATTACAAGCAGATTCAAGTGCTTTGCAATTCACAGATAGAAAAGTACAGGCACAAACCGATTCAGCCCTTGCTGCTGTAGCAATTTATAAATCACTGGGTGGCGGCTGGCAACCTCAAAAATTTTGAAACACCCCTATTGCCTCTATAGCAAGCAGTTTATAAAGCGAGAATTATTATGCGGGAACAATCAGTACGCCAGCCGCTAAATACACATGATTTAAATCATGCGATCTTAAACGGACCAATTCCCCCAGTAATGCTAAAACTGGCGTTACCCACCATAGCTGTTTTGCTTGTACAAACCATGATTGGATTACTAGAAACATATTTCGTAAGTTCACTTGGAACTGATGTAATAGCTGGCGTAGCCGTAGTGTTCCCAATTCTTATGCTCATGCAAATGCTAGCGAATGGTGGATTTGGCGGAGGACTAGCTTCAGCAATTGCTCGGGCTTCTGGAGCAGGTCGATCAGAAGATGCTCAATCCCTTGTCTGGCATGGTGTAATTCTTGCTGGCATTTTGGGAGGAGTTTTTAGTATTGTTATGCTCACCTCAGCCCAGATGATATATCACTTAATGGGCGTTACTGGCTTAGCTTTAGATGCAGCCCTAAAATATTCCAATATTATTTTTATAGGTTCACCCCTTATATGGGCTGTAGCCCTACTCTCAGCCGCATTACGTGGTGCAGGTGATACAAAAACTCCAGCTCGCATAACACTTCTAGGTGGAGTACTACTTTTACCCCTATCACCTATTTTCATTTTTGGCTGGGGATTCATTCCCTCATTGGGTGTAGCTGGAGCTGGGCTCGCTGTCTTAAGTTATTATATTTTTGCCATCATATGCTTAATTAGGCACATGCGAACAACACATAGCATTATCAAATTATCGATCAAGCCTATCAACTTTCAGTTCTTCAAAGATATTCTTGGTATTGGTTCACTATCCGCTATTGGAATAATTCAACTCAATTTAACTGTTGTCATCGTAACAACCTTAGTTGGTCAATTTGGTTCTGATGCAATCGCGGGGTACGGTATTGCTTCCCGACTAGACTACGTGCAAGTTCCGCTTATGTTCGGTATCGGCTCAGCAATCATGACCATGGTAGGTATTAATTATGGAGCTGGGCAATTTCAAAGAGCACGTCGTATCACATGGATCGGGGTTTTTATTACATTCCTTATTACTGGCTCAATAGGACTTTTCTTTAGTATTTTCCCTTCCATTTGGCTTAGTTTTTTCAGTCATGATCCATCTGTCCTTCAGACTGGAACAAATTACTTGCAGCATGTTGCGCCTTTTTACGGAGCAATAGGTATAGGTATGGCTCTTTATTTTGCAGGCCAAGGTTCAAAACGATTATTAGGCCCTATCTTAGCTGGTACCATCAGAATGATTATTGCAGCCATTATCGGAAGTATCGCTGTTCTATATTTTGATGCAAGTTTATCAACTTTCTTTCAAGTTATTGGCCTGAGTGCTTTGATATTTGGTTTGGTGTCCTGCTTGGCAAATTTTATCCATAGATAAAATTGCATTGAGTTCAAAAAATTGCTCAATTTCCTTAAAGATTTTGCACAAATCTTCTAGAACTACATTCACCTCTTTTGTACCGTTCTAAGGGCTAAACTTAAAAATTTATGGGTGGATTGTTATGGGGAACTGGGTGGATATTTCAAAAGATACCAATACAGGTATTGAAACAATCCGTGCCCATTTTACTGGTCATGCTTATGATCCCCACTGGCACTCGAGCTATTTAATTGGTGTAACTGAATCCGGCATTCAACAATTTCACTGTCGTAAAAAGCAAATCAATAGTCATGCGGGACAAGTCTTTATGCTTGAACCAGAAGAAATCCATGATGGACATGCTCCTGCGTCTGATGGCTTTACCTACCAAATGCTCTACCTACATCCAGACTGGTTGAAACAACGTATCCAAGGTTTATTTCATAATAGCCCTGATCACTACGAGTTAGTGATTGATGCACCATTAAAGTCAGATGAACAGCTCGCTATTATTACTTCTCAAGCATTCCAGCATCTGCATTACAAAGAAATGAATATTGTCAAAGATAATAGTCTAGACCTACTTATTCATCATATCGCACAAGGGAAATGGTTAAAAAAAGCTCACCAATCATCTTCTACTCACACACCTCGAATCGCACACCAAATCCGAGATATTTTGCATGATCATCTATTTGAAGATATAGGGCTTGAAGACATCGCTCGCATGATAGGCTTAGACAGATACCATATTCACCGCATTTTTAAAGCAACTTTTCACTTAGCCCCTCATCAATATCTCATTCAACTCAGACTTACACGAGCGCGTGATTTACTCGCCAGAAGCATATCTCCCGCACAAGTTGCTTCAGATTTATGCTTTGCTGACCAAAGTCATTTAAGTCGCTGGTTTAAGCGCTGCTATGGTTTAACACCTGCTGCCTATAGAAAAATCTGCACAAATCTTCAAGATTAAAAATTTTAATTATTTCATCTTATCTCTCCCTATTAATTCAAGTAGACAAGATGGAAAACCTCACTGCATTTTCATTATTTGCTATTGTTGCCTCAATTACTCCCGGTCCAACTAATTTTATAATTTTAAATTTAAGTAGCCGTTATAAAATTTCTAAAACGTTTCCTGTCATTTTAGGTTCTTGCATCGGGGCTGCCCTACTTGTGCTCATCGTTGGCATTGGGCTGGGTTCAACCCTTCTGGCTTACCCAATTATTCAAAAAATAATGACACTCATTGGTTTAATCTGGCTCACCTCGCTGGCTTGGAAATTATATAACTACAATCCTATTATTCATTTCGAACAAGACAAAGAAAAAGGTCCGATTGGTTTCATTACTGGCTTTTTTATGCAAGCAATTAATCCTAAAACATGGATGATGGCTTTTGCAGTGATTAGTGTCTACACAAAACAAGGGCAAGATATCTGGATAAATGTCTCAATTTTATCCTTCATTTTTTTAGTTATAGCCATACCTTGCCTTTACATGTGGGCCTTAGCGGGTAGGCTAAGCAATCGATTATTTTCACAAACAAAGCATATAAACATTTTTAATAAAATGATGGCGCTAACACTACTCATCTCTGTATGGTTGCCAGTCCTATCTACTTTTTAATGTATAAATTAGGTCATATAAATTTTTATTATTAATTTTCTATATTAAAAACTACTTATTCTTATAATTTCATAAAATAACTTTTTAATGAATACTCATTTAATGACCTAATATTTTTTATTTTGAGAAACATGCTCCCTAAAACACATGTTACTTTTTGTTATTTATGTAAAAATCAACCTAAAAGCAAAACCAAATAAGCCATTGTTAAATATAAATTTATATTAAATATTATTCTGTAAATTTTGTATATTTTTTAAACAAATGTAGGTAATTTCTCACAATCATGTAAGTCAAAACTTACAACACAACTAATTGTTTTTCCTATAATTAATTTCAGTACATATAAGCACTCTTTACTATTAAATAGAAAGCTGAATATTAATGAAGAGATCTGGAGAAACGGTAACGTTATCTTTATTAATATAAAAACTCTTAATAATAGAAAAAGAATCTCAAAAAATTAATATGTACTATCTTTCCTCTGGAAACAGAGGAAAGATCTTTTTTTAATCATCAGATAGGGTATAGAAAATGTTTATTGCAAAAAATATATTTGTATATTTACTATCAATGTTAGCTTTATGCTTACTGATTATTTTCTTTAACTACCTTGGAATGAATGAGACGACTAACCTGCTGCTCTCTTCAGCAATTTTTGGAATATTTATTACTTGGTATTATAAAGGTAGCGGACTATGTCTCGCGTTATTTAGTTTTTTTTACTGGGCAATGTTTGTAATTAGTCAAAGTTTAGAAGTGATATGGATGCTCGCAAGTTCAGTGATTGTCTACCTAGTGATGACTAAAATGATTCCTAAATTCAAGGCCATCCATATCGGTGTTATAGCTAAAAAGGGTTCACCCCACGCTTAACCATACCTACTTTCTTAACTGTATTAATTTTGGTTTGTTCAGCACTTAATAATTCATTTAAGAAAATTTTTAAATTTTGCTCATCAAGACGAATGGGATTAAAACTAGTTTCTCCCATCTTTAAAAAGAAAGATTCAATATTTGTATTACGCTGTACATATTTCATTGACCAACGCTGAAAAGAGTTCTCCTCGATGGAATATGTACACAACCATTTAATATTGTAGTGCCTTTGATCATTTTGAATTTTTTCAAATAATCGTTCAACTACCTCCCGTTCACCTTCCAAGCATTGAAAGAAAGCATTATCTGCATAATAGAGCACACCACAAATTTGATTCAAATCATTGAAATCTCGTGCTTCTGTCAAAATATCACGTAAATCTTGCAATAAATCTTCATTTTTTTCGTTTCGTTGACTGGCATAACACAAGCGAACGTTCATTAGCAATTCCGTGAAATATAAAATTTCTTTATTTAAAGATTTTTTAATCTACCATATCTCTATTACTAATAATTTATATTTCACACATATTCTAAAGTTTAGGTTAAAAATACGTTCGATTATTAACTATAAGAGCTTAATAACTAATAATTTATATTAACAAGAAAATAAAAAGCCCTCTTGTAGAGGGCTTTTATAGCTTCTAAAAGAACAACGAAATTTCTTTTAAAAGACTAAAATAAAAAAAGCACTAAATAGTGCTTTTTTTCTTACTGAAATATTATTGTGGAATAATATTTACAGCATTTGGGCCTTTTTGACCTTGAGTAACAGTAAACGTTACACGTTGACCTTCGTGCAAAGTTTTGAAACCTGAACCAGAGATCTCTTTGAAGTGTGCAAACACATCTGGACCATTGTCTTGTTGAATGAAACCGAAACCTTTAGTTTCGTTAAACCATTTTACTGTACCGCTTACTGTATTAGACATGATATATCCTACTGATTTCTAATATTTTAGTATCATTTAATAATGACACTAACATAACTTTGAAAAAAGAATAACAAATTGAGTTAAGATCTTAAAAAACGAAGGATTATGACTAAAACTACGATACTTTAAAGAAGATTTACTAACAAGACTTTTTTCTAGTTAAGAGCATGATACATGAAATAAATTTCTATTCAAGCTTTTTATGAGAAAAATTTTATAAATTCTAATAAAAAACCAAAAAACAATAACTTAATAGCGCAACTAAAAACTTAGTATATTCCCTACTTAACCAACAACTTACAACCGATTGGATCAGTTGTTGAAGAATAGAAAGATCAGCACTTAAGACGCATGAGATGACTGAATAAAAAATATAAAAAAGACTTTAAATAATTTGAACTTTAGAAATTCAGGCAATAAAAAAACTCCTAAACAGGAGCTTCATTTTTAAATCATTGGCAGAGGATCAAGGACTCGAACCTTGACGAACGGTTTTGGAGACCGTCATGCTACCATTACACCAATCCTCTATATTTATGATTAAACAACTAATGATTTAATCATAAAAAAAGCAAGAACATCGTCTTGCTTCTTTTAATGGTGGGGGCGAAGAGACTCGAACTCTTACACCTTGCGGCGCTGGAACCTAAATCCAGTGCGTCTACCAATTTCGCCACGCCCCCATCTGGGACATTTATTCAAAATAAATGTGGCAGAGGATCAAGGACTCGAACCTTGACGAACGGTTTTGGAGACCGTCATGCTACCATTACACCAATCCTCTTCCAAAACATAGATGACTTAACATCTACATTAACTTTAAGTTTTAACTTAAAGTGGTGGGGGCGAAGAGACTCGAACTCTTACACCTTGCGGCGCTGGAACCTAAATCCAGTGCGTCTACCAATTTCGCCACGCCCCCGATGGCTGTGTATATTAGCGATAAGATCTAACAGTGACAAGTGTTTTTTTTCTAAAAAAAACTGACCGTGTAAATTGTATACAGATACTAGATCAATGATTTTTATAAGTTTGAATGTGCTTTTAAACAATTCATCGCTTCAAACACGTTTGCAAACCTATTTTTTTGTTGTTTTTGCAATAAACCCGAAAGTAATGGATAAAAAATCATAAGTTGTGTCGGTAATTGAATGGTTAAATTTTGGCAATGCAATACTGCCCACTTATAGTAACTCCCTGCTTCTAAGCGAGTTTGGGTTAACCATTCATATAGAACGATACCAAATGCGTATAAATCGCTTTGTATATCCTTAGAAGCGCCTCTAAACAGCTCTGGAGCCATATATCGTGGTGTAGCATCCATTCTTAAATCTGAGCTTGATATAAGTCGGGCTTTCTCAAAATCAATCAAATAAGCATTTTGCTCAAACTTTCGAAAATGTTCTTTCTTAATATCTCCATGAATCCAGCCAAATCTATGGAGTTCTGCGAGCTTATCTAGTGCGGACCAAATCTTATGATATACATCAGTTAAATCTGCTTCATGAGACAATGAACCAAACCACAAATCAGTATTGGGTAAAATTAAAACTTTACCTAAAGAATGGTTTAATTGAGGAATGGCACTAACTTCGATTAAGTTATGAGGTAAAAGCCACGCAGGTTTCTTACGAGTAATTTCTTCGTAAAACAATTGTTCATGGATGAAATCTTGCTCACTTTGAACATTTGTTTCAGGTAAATGATATTTTAACCAATAGTCTTTGTTATCTATACTGCATGTCCATAGATACCGCCCTAAAGCGGCACTCGCAGGTTTTGTCACACTTTTTAAGTTTTGTATATGCGAAGCAAAATCATGCTTCAGCATAGTAAGACTCTGGCTGTTGTTGCTTTTCTTCAAAACGCAAAACTTCTAAACAATGTTGAATCGTCTTGCCAATACGAGCATGGGTTTCAATCGAAGAAATTTTTGGCCAAGTCGCACGTTCCCCTTCTCGCTGTAAGCGTTTAAACAAATGTGGACGTGGGTTTTGCAAAGTATAGGTATAGTGACTCAAGCCATATTTAGCAATGATGTTCACATCACCATAATAACGCTGCCCCATTACTCCATAGCCGTGATCGAGTAATCGTCTAATCGGAGAAATAGAACCGAGTCTTTGACGTGTAAAGTCCATAAGTCCCATGGATAACACTTTACCTTGACGTCTTAAAATCCGTTCAGGCCAACTTAAAACGTCTTTACGAAAGCGGTCTGCATCATTTTGCATAAATGGAACAATATGTGGGTTCACCTGACTGGCGATGGTGTAATTTAAATTATAAAGTCGGGCCATTCTTTCTTGCGGAAAATCATTTCTTACACTGCCATCTACCCACTTTGTGTTTGCCATGTAAGGCGTGTGTTCACCGTCATAACGTTTGCTGGTTAAACGCACGGGTGGAAATAACACAGGTACAGCACATGAAGCCAACACAGCACTCCACACTAAAACATTAGGCGTCATAATCGCATTCATGATGCGCGGGTTTTCTGTTGCATCATATGGCGCAACTGCCACATTAATGTTTAAACCAGATTTTTTGAAAGCCTCTTCAAACGTGAGATCACCCAGATTTTCAACAAGGAACTTTTTCAAATAGTGCACATCGGCAATTCCACCATTTCCTTTAATGAGTTCACGAAGTTTCCTAAAATGAAAAGCATCACTAAAGAATTGTTCTCCATTTAATAAATTTTGAACATCTTCACTGGCAGAAGTTCCGAGCATGCCCGTCATAATTGCTCCTGCACTTGAGCCAGACAACACTTTAGGCATTAAATCTTGTTCAATTAAAGCTTTACAGACTCCAGTGTGAAAAAGACCTAAAGTTGCTCCACCTGAGAACATAAGGGCTGGTTGTCCATAAGCTTTTTCACAATTTTCAAAAAACTCAATTTTTTCTTTTCTTTGGAAAGTAATACATTCACTTGAAGCAATATAGGCCAAGCTTTGGCTAACTTCTTCAATATAATCTTCAATTAACTTTTTTGTTCCCACATGCGTTGCAGCAAACAACATAGGGTGACCAATATTTGCAATATCGTAAGTTAGACCTTCTTTGAGTAAATAAATAAGATCGAGCGTTCGATGTTGCTGGCGATATCTTTTCAGTAAAGTGTATCTATAAGAAATGAGTTCTGCATCGAAGTAAGGCGAACTATTATCAAATTTCCACTCTTGCACCCCTGTTTCTTCATCTAGTTTTAATGCAAAAGACTTCCACTCTTCATAAGATTCAGCCATGTCTAACTGACGTTGTAATTTTTTGATACGGTAGGCCTGATGCGGATTCATATCACTGCGTATTTTTTCAAACATATTTCGTCCTCATCTTCACAGATGATTTTACTGAATAGACATAACAACACTATGCGCGGTCTGAAGATTTCAATCAATTGCAAAACCGATAAACTGTATAGACAATAACTTTTTTGTCAGCCTGTTAATTTCGGTGTTAGTATCCTAGTAAATTACTGTTTAACATGATTGACTTACCATGGCTACCATTGATTTACCAGATAATTTAGTTCAAACATTATCACTTGTATTAAATCAGTTACAGCAGGTCTTACCTGAACCTAAACAAGAAACAGATTTTAATGCACCTGCTTTTAGATGGGAAAATCAGCAACTTAAAGCCATCTATACACCCAAAAATATTTATCTGGATGACCTAAAAGGCATTGAACGTCAGAAAGAGAAAATCATTCAAAATACTTTGCAGTTTTTAAATGGTCTACCCGCAAATGATGTGCTTTTAACTGGCTCGCGTGGTACAGGAAAGTCATCTATTGTGCGTGCTTTATTGACTGAGTATGCCCCGCAAGGATTGCGTTTAATTGAAATTGAGCGTGATGACTTAGCAGATTTACCTAAAGTTCAGAAACTCATTCAAAACCGACCTGAAAAATACATCGTGTATTGTGATGACTTAGCGTTTAATGCTGAAGATGAAAATTACCGTAGTTTAAAAAGTGTATTGGATGGTTCATTACAGTCTGGTTCAAGTAATTTTATTATTTATGCAACCAGTAACCGCCGTCATTTGTTACCAGAATTCATGCATGAGAATACGCCTGTAACCAAGGTCGATGTACCACAATATACTGAGTTACACCCACAAGAAGCGATTGAAGAAAAGATCTCTTTGTCAGATCGTTTTGGTTTGTGGTTATCTTTTTACCCAATGGACCAGAATTTATATTTAGAAATTGTGGAGCATTACATTCATAAAGCAAACATGGTTTTTAACGATGAAGTTCGCGCTGAAAGTTTGCGTTGGTGTCAAATGCGTGGTCAACGTTCAGGACGTGCTGCATATCAGTTTTCTAAGCACTGGATTGGTTTAAATGGCTTAAAAGAGTTGTCTAACAATTAAACAAAATGTCCCGCAAAGCCTTAGCTTTGGCCTGAAAACCGCTTAGTTTTGATAGTTGTTTTTCATAACCTAAAACAAAGATAGTCCTATCCTCATTTAGGTTTATATATGAAAAAACAATTGCCCAAAATTTCTATAGGCAGCAAACTTTTAGGTCAAAGCTTATTGCTCGCGCAAAGTGTTATAGACAAAGCAGAAAAATATTCAACTCTTCCTTTTTCTCAGCCTCACATTATTCAACCCCGAGTTGATGAAAAATATTATAGCTGGACTCATTACGGTATCTTTTTCCCACTTTTGCCAGAGCCACATCGCTATTTAAATATTATGATTTTATTAGGCACACCTGGTGCTCTTGCATTTGATCATGATGACATAATTCATGAAGACCCAAGAAAAACAGCGACTTTCTTTTCAAGTACAGCCGCGGTAGAGAAAGCTTTGCTTAAGGCTTATATCATTCCTAAAGATACAAAAATTAATAAAGATGGGAGCTTAATCGAACTAGGTCAAGAAATTTCAATTCAAGGAAAATTCCCAAAAATTCATATTAATGGACACTACGAGGGTCTTGATTTCGACTTTGATATTGATGTTACCTCACATGTTTCATGGTTTATAAAAACACCGATTTATGATCATTTTAGCTTGTTGGCAAAGTTTAAAGGTTTCTTAAGCTATCAAGCAGAACGTATTGAAAGTGAGGGACTCTGTACTTATGAATATGCTCGAGCAGTTGGGGCTCATTCCATCGCAAATAAACTTATTCCTGAAGCCTATAAACTGCCGCTTGATTTTTTTACTTATCAAATTATCAATTTAAATGAGACCACTCAACTTCTTCTTACCAAAGCAGATATTGCAGGTCAGACAGCAGCTTATACTTTGCATATTAGATCTCTTGATCGACCTGCAGAAGTTTATACAGATGTCAGTTTTGATATTATTTCTCACCAAGTTGATGATTACATCTCACCGACTGGACAAAAGATGCGACTTCCTAAATTCTTTTCGTGGATTGCTCGAAATGAAGCTAAACAAATTATTTTAAATATTCAGGCAGAAATTGACTGCCCACTCCGCTATGGTCATGGGCGAGGTTATGCAAGTAGTTATATATTTACCGGTAATTATTTCGGCAATGAAGTTCAAGGCCGTGGCTATATCGAATACATTGATGTCGAAAACCAACAGACCTTTGAAGATGAATAGTTTTACTCAGGAATAGACAACTCAGTCATTGGCCAACGTGGTGTTGTGGTTACAGCCAAACCATCATGTTGGCCTGCTTTTAAGCGTTGATAGCCTGCAAAAGCAATCATTGCCCCATTATCAGTACAAAGAGCAGGTTCTGCGTAATAAACTTGTGCCTTAATTTTAGCTAATGAAGTTTCCAACTGTTCACGTAACCGTAAATTTGCGCTTACTCCACCTGCAATAACTAGACGCTTAAGCCCAGTTTGCTTTAAGGCTTTTACTGATTTTTTCACCAAGGTATCTACAATTGCTTCTTGGAATGAAGCAGCAATGTCAGCATCTCTGTTTTCACCATTCAATTTTTTCAATTGCACAGAAACGGCTGTTTTCAAACCACTAAAAGAAAAATCTAGACCTTGGTGAAGCATTGGTCGCGGAAATTCAAACGCTAATGGATTACCACTTAAAGCCAGTTTCGCAATATTAGGACCGCCCGGGTATGGTAAACTCATCATTTTTGCAACTTTATCAAAGGCTTCCCCAGCTGCATCATCAATAGATTCACCTAAAAGCTCATATTGACCAATACCGTGAGCTGCCATTAATTGTGTATGCCCACCTGAAACTAATAAAGCAACAAATGGAAATTCAGGCGGTTGACTTGAGAGTAAAGGCGCCAACATATGCCCTTCCATATGGTGAACACCAATGGCAGGTTTATTTAAAGAAAAAGCTAAAGTTCTTCCAAATAAAGCCCCTGTCATTAAGGCTCCCATTAAGCCAGGACCACGTGTATAAGCAACAGCATCAATCTCTTGTTTTGTTACACCACTTTGCTCAAGCAATTGATTCATTAAAGGAATTAATTTTCGAACATGGTCTCGAGAAGCAAGTTCAGGTACTACTCCACCATATTCGGCATGAAGTTTAATTTGGCTATAAAGAACCTGTCCCCGCAAGCCGAGTTCGCTATCATAAAGTGCCAACCCTGTTTCATCACAAGAAGTTTCCAAGCCTAAAACAATCATCAAAACTGCCTTTTATATGAGTCAAAATATTGCAATCGCTATTATAGACTTGTGATATGAGTTGTAAATGAGTAAAATACTGACCTTCACTTGTGATCCGGCACAATAGTGTGCTTGATCTTATCCATAATCTAGAGGATTTTACATGCCACAAGTTAAGTTGAAAGAAGGCGAACCAGTTGACGTAGCTATCCGTCGTTTCAAACGTTCATGCGAAAAAGCTGGTGTTTTAGCTGACGTTCGTAAACGTGAATTCTACGAAAAACCAACTCAAGAACGTAAGCGCAAAAAAGCTGCTGCAGTTAAACGCTACCAAAAGAAATTGGCTCGCGAATCTGTACGTACTACTCGCCTTTACTAATTAATTTGTGATTGACTGCTGAATTATGACTACTTTAAAAAACCAAATTACTGATGCATTAAAAACTTCTATGCGTGCCAAAGATATGGCAACAGTGACGGTTTTGCGTAGTCTACAAGCAGCAATTAAGCAAATCGAAGTCGATGAGCGCATAGAGCTTGGCGACGCTCAGGTTCTTGCGGTCATTGAAAAGCAAATTAAACAACGTAAAGAATCGATCAAAGCCTTTGAAGGTGCTGGTCGTGATGATTTAGCTAGTAAAGAACAAGCCGAAGCTGAGATTTTATCTCAGTTTCTACCAGAAGCTATGACTGAGGAAGAGCTTGATTCTCTCATTGAGCAAACGATTTCTGCTCAAGAAGCAACTAGCATGAAAGATATGGGTAAGGTGATGAATTCTCTACGTCCGATCATAGCCGGGCGTGCCGATCCTTCTGTAGTTTCAGCAAAAATTAAAGCTAAATTAGCTTAATCTCTTCTCTTAAATTTTATATTCCCTCAAACCAAAGCTTCTTTTAGTTTGGGCGTGTTTATATATTTAAATTTTTTGAAAGATATATTTCAAATTTTCATTCTTCGCTCATCTTGCATTTGTTTCAATCTACTGTCTATTCTAGCCGACATTGCTTGATTGTCTTTTGCTAATCGCTGAGCATGCAACATCGATTTAATCGCATTCTCTTCACTCCCCGACCAATATTCAGCTTCTGCTCGATAGCGTAAAACATTGACTGCTCTCAATGGTCCTGTCTTGTCCAAATTAGCAGCCTGCTGCAAAAATTGCCAACCTTGGATATCTCTTGGGTTTTTATTGATAAACCGTTGAATAAGAGTTTGAACCTGTGAAAATTTTCCTTGCCGCAGCAACACTTCAGCCAACTTATAACTAAAAGCCCTATTTTCAGGCATAGTCATTTGTGTAGAAGCAATTGAAGTATAGGCTTGATCTAACTTGTTTTGCCCCAGATAAATATCGGTCTGCAAGAGTGTAACAAGAGGTTTTCCACTAGATTTGACTTGATCTAAAGTAGACTGCGCCTGTGCATAATCACCTTGTTTTACATAAAAAGCTGCCAAAGCAATAAGACCCGCAATATTTTTTTGTGAGGCTAAACTCTGTAGTTGGTTTTCGGTAGCCTGATTTGAAACTACCATTGTGTACCATTTTAAAATTTCAAAATCAGCATCATATATGCGATTTTTGACTTTAGGCATCTGGTTCGCACGAAGTCGGGCCTCACTCATGCGCTCAGTCGTTAATGGATGGGTCAGCCAGAAATCTGGTAAAAAACTTACCCGACTAGTCGCACGATGCATTGTTTCAAAATAGTCTGCCATACTTTGCGGGTTATAACCCGCTGCATACATATATTGCATGCCAATACGGTCAGCTTCACGCTCCTGATTTCGACTGTATGTTAACTGGCTATCCATTAATGCAGCCTGCGTTCCCAACATCACTGCTGCTCCTGCATCTCCGCCACCCTGTGCAGCTATGGCCACACCTGCTAAAAGCCCAGCTAAACTTAATAACGTTTGTCCCTTAAAGGCTTCCTCTGAACGACTAAAATGTCTTTGTGATACGTGTGCAATTTCATGCGCCATCACCCCAGCAATTTCATCAATATTGCGAGCTGAAGCAATAAGTCCTGTATTAAGCGCAAATAGACCGCCCGGCACGGCAAACGCATTGATTTGTGGATCTTTAATAACAACTAAACCAATAGGCTGACCCAGTTGAGTCTCACTCAAAATACTTGAAAATACTTGAAAAAATTGATCTTCGAGCCAGATATCTTGGATAACGGGCATTTGTTTATGAACTTCACGGAAAACTTTTTCACCAATAAATTTTTCTTTTTGTTGATCAAGCAAACCTATTCCACTTCCGATATTTGGAATTTCCACCTGATTCGCAGATGGCTGTGGGT
Organism: Acinetobacter oleivorans DR1; assembly: GCF_000196795.1. Classification (NCBI taxonomy): domain Bacteria; kingdom Pseudomonadati; phylum Pseudomonadota; class Gammaproteobacteria; order Moraxellales; family Moraxellaceae; genus Acinetobacter; species Acinetobacter oleivorans. The sequence continues at coordinate 1,270,508 of NC_014259.1, read as the reverse complement.
CGAAAGACTGTGCATACGAAGCATTTGCTATAAAAGTCGCACTTAAAATAACTGGCAAAAATCTCAAAAGTTTTTCTCTATTAAAATTAAACCATAAAAAAAGCCTATTGATGTAAACCACAAAAATTGGTTTTCAATCAACAGACTTTTACTATATCACTCGAAATCGACTAGTTTTGCAATGAAGTGTTATTAATCACTTATATAAAGTTTTGGTTTACCAGATATCTAGGTGTTTTATCCTCTAAAGCTTCAACCAAATTTTTATAGGCCAGATTTGCCATTTTTTTACGGGTTTCAGCAGTAGCCGACCCCACATGAGGCAAAGTCACTACATTCGGCAATTTAAAAAGTCCCGAATCTTGTAAAGGCTCTTTTTCATACACATCTAAGCCAGCAGCAAAGATCTGATTTTGCTGTAAAGCTTCAATTAAAGCTTGCTCATCAACCACTGAACCACGGGCAATATTAATAAAAATAGCATGCTTTTGCATAAGCTCAAACTGAGCTTTGCCCATTAAGGCTTTCGATTCATTATTTAAATCAACTGCAGTGACTACAAAATCAGACTGCTGTAGCAATTGATCCAGACCAAGATATTCTGCATTTAATGGTTCAGCCAATTCAGGCTTTTCACGACGATTATGGTAAACAATATTCATGTTAAATCCATAAAAACCACGACGTGCAATTGCAGCACCAATATTACCAAGTCCAATAATACCTAATGTCTTTCCAAAAACATCTAAACCGAACTGCTGAGGCCCTACCGTTCTTTTCCATTCACCTTGTTTAGTCCAATGATCCAGAAAAGGTACTTTTCTAGCAGCACTTAGTAATAATGTAAAAGCAAGATCAGCTGTTGTTTCAGTTAAAACATGGGGTGTATTTGCTAACCAGATTTTTCTTTGGTTTAAATAAGCCACATCATAATTGTCATAGCCCACTGTTACAGATGAAATAATTTTTAGTTTTTGGGCAGGTGCAAGGTTATTTTCATTCAGTACTCGCCCCGCACCAATCATCCCATCAGCATCTACAACGTGTTGTCGTATTTGTTCATTAATATCACCCAATTTTGGGTTAAGAACTACAACATGATAATCCTGTTGTAATCGAGACAAAATTTCTTCATCAATTTGGCTAAAAACTACAACTTTTTTCATGTAAATCCCTACTACTCGTTGTTATCTTGCATTAATTTCCACAACCTTTTTTTAAGGAGTGGTTTCTCCAGCATTTCTTTTAAACTTGCCAAATGGATAATATTGGCATGCTGAATATAAGAACATTCACCAAGACATAAGATCTTTTTATCTGCTGCAACAGCATCCAAGAAGCCTTGTATATATGAACCAGCTCCCCGCTGATCTTGATACGCAGCTAAAGGAAAAGGCCATTTTAGTTCAGCATACTGCCCTATTTTCGCTTTTTGTATGTTATTCCAAAGCTGTTTTTCTTCTTCACTTAAATTTGTAACATCTAAAAAAATAACACATTTTTCAAGAGAAAAAGCCTGCAACTCAAATGATGCAATTTTAATGACAGGTGCTTGCACTTGATTATGAGGTTCTATAACGGGTTGAGCCTGTATTGAAACAGGCGCCACAATTTCAGGTTCAACTTTTGGAATATCGTTAATTTGTGGCTTTTTAGGCTGCTCAAGAACTATGGGTTCTACAGAGGGTAATATGATCGGTTCTGGTTCTTCTACAACATGATCTCGCCAAAGGCTTTGAGCATTATTTTTTTGGCACACCTGTGTCTTAGGAATCCATACATCAATCCCTAAAGTCGCCAATATATTTCTTTGCTGCCCAATCATGTTTAAATCAATACCTCTGCTTAAGCTACATTCTAACGGGCTTGAGTTTTTTTTTCAGTGTTTTATTTCGTTCAGCTGTTTTTATAATCGTAGATGTCTTTTAAATAATCATCACACTATTTCTTTTTTGCATTTGCTCAACAATTTCTTCTGTCTCAAAGCCAAATCGCCAATAAAGTAATTCAAGTACATCTAGTTCGTCTTGTGTGATAATACGATCACTCCACAAGCACATTTCTGCAATCGCAAGAATACTAAGACGGTCACGCAATAATAAACCTGCAATGTCATTTAAAATTTCAGCCAAATCTAAAGGCTCGTCTGAAATCTCATCATAGACATACATTTCATCTGGATTAAGTAGCGAACGCAAAATACGTTCACGTACTTCTAACTGATTTGGACTATTAATTTGCTGGACATGAAGCAAGGCATCAATTAAACGAACAATTTGAGGTTTTACTTCTTCAAATGCTGTTGGCAAATGTAACGGCATTAAATTCAACTCATATTTAACCCGCTCCAGCAAAAGCGCATCTAGCAAACCAATCTCACCATCTTCTTGAATAATAAGCGCTAGTTTTGTTAGAAATTGTCGCGCAATACTTGCCGGCATATGCCCAATGTTTTTACAAGCATCATGAAATATCTGAATATGAATACGCCCATCAAGATTTAATAAAGCATCAATAATGGCATGGCTAACTGGTGCATCTTTAGGGATGAATTCTCGATATTGGCGAATCATCAAAATAGCGACCATTACCTCGCGGGAACCCGTAGCAGTTTGTAGTGCACGCTGAATGAGCTCAGGACGCTTTTTATTGCGACGCACATCACTACTAAGAGGCTTAATGGCATCATTTAATGCAAAACTAATGGGTGATAATCTTAATAAAGGCAAAGGCTGTGGAGATGACCATGGAACATAAATTTCTTTTTCAGATTCTTCTAAAAAATGAAATAAACTAAATAACGGACGATTGCGAAGCTTTTTTAAATTTTCTAATTGTAAATCTTGTAGCAAAGTCGGATTTAACTCGTAAATACGTTCACGAATACTTGGGTGAATATTCATCCAACTTTGCGGACTCAGTGAGTTAGCAAAACACATATGCGCGATTGATTCAGAATAGGCACTATGAATTTGTGAGCCAGAATGGTGAACATAAATACGCAACAAAGTCTGCGTATTAGCACTATTTTTTAATAATCGTACCGTTTTTTGGTCATTACGAAATGTGCGTCCACTCAAAGTTAAATATTTAATAAATCGGGTAATTAATACGCCTAGGCTTCCAGCTAGCCAAATAACACCACCCACTGCAACAAAGACTGTTTCAAATTTATGTTTATAACCTGGACTGTAGCGCTTAAAACCTTGTTTCGCTAATTTACTACCCCACTGACTAAATGTCGTTAATCCACTATATAAAATCTTTAATTTAGTATTCTCAACAGCCTCACCTGATAAAATTTGATTAAACTCATGACCTAACAAACCATATAATTCAAGTTTATCCAGATTTTGCAAAGCTCCCCATGTCAAAATGATCACAATATCTTTAGGGTGAAAACCTGCCGTAAGTGCATTTACGCCTACTTCATCAGGTAAAACATATAAGGTTGGAACTTTAAGTGAAAAATTTTGCGCCAAATATTCAGTAATTTTTAATGCTTCAAGCTCTTCAGGTGTACTTTCTTCTTTTACTAAACGACGCGCTTTCAGTTGTTTTGCTAAAGAATGTCCACCTTTACGCAAGATATAAAGTTCAGTAACTACCGACCAAACCATAATAAAAAGTAATAGCGCGACGAAATAAGGACTTAAGGTATGCCACCAAATGGGCTGACTATAATCAAAAAAATGGACGAGTAAACCTAAAATTAAATTTAAGATAAAAATAGTAAGCAGCACAGCAACCAAACACATAGTGATGGACCATGCCATATTCTTATTTTCGATTAGATAGTGGCTTACTTCTTTCAATGTAAATATTCCCAATTACATTGTTAGTTTTCATCATAAAAGAAAAAAGCGGGAAACACCCGCTTTTTTCAGCTATTTCTATTCTTCTTTAATGCCTGTTAAATCTACAGAAGCAGCGTCAACATTCACATCAATGTAGCCATCTTTTTTCTTTTTAGCAGAATCATTACGCTTCTGCTCCAAATTATTTAGATAAGCACCATCAATATCGCCTGTTACATAAACGCCATCAAACACCGAGCAATCAAACTCAGTTAGATCAGGTACTTTGCTAGTACGTACAGCATTTTTCAAGTCTTCCAATTCTTGGAAAACTAAACGATCAGCACCAATAATTTCCTGGATCTCTTCTACACTGCGTTCTGAAGCAATAAGCTCAGCTTTAGCAGGCATATCAATACCATAAACGTTTGGATACATCACTTTTGGTGCTGCTGACGCAAAGTATACTTTTTTTGCACCAGAATCACGTGCCATCTGGATAATTTCGTTACAGGTTGTACCACGTACAATTGAGTCATCAACCAGTAAAACATTCTTACCTTTAAACTCAAGTTCTACAGGGTTTAATTTCTGGCGTACTGATTTTTTTCGTTGTTGCTGACCTGGCATAATGAAGGTACGACCGATATAACGGTTTTTCATAAAACCTTCACGGAACTTCACACCTAGAATATTTGCAAGTTCTAATGCTGAAGTACGGCTCGTATCCGGAATTGGAATAACCACATCAATATCGTGGTCCTCACCCCAGTCACGTAAAATTTTATGGGCAAGTTTTTCACCCATTTTTAAACGAGCTTTATAAACTGAAATTCCGTCAATAATGGCATCAGGACGTGCAAAATAAACATATTCAAAAATACATGGACGGTATTTTGGATTAGCTGCACATTGTCTTGAGAATAATTCACCATCTGAATTGATGAAAATTGCTTCACCTGGTTCAATATCACGCTCAATTTTAAAACCAAGTGCTGTAATAGCAACTGATTCAGAAGCGATGATGTATTCCATCTCGCCTTTTTCAGTCATACGTGAACCATAAATCAATGGGCGAATACCGTTTGGATCGCGGAAACCAACCAAACCATGACCAGTAATCATTGCCACTACGCCATATGCACCTAGACAGCGCTCGTGTACACGAGAAACTGTGTGAAAGATATCATCTGGTGTAGGATTTAAAGTACCGTTCTTTTGCAACTCATGCGCGAATACGTTCAAAAGAACTTCTGAGTCAGAGTCCGTATTCATATGACGTAAATCTGTTTTAAACAGGTCATCATGAATATCTTCGGCATTGGTTAAGTTACCATTATGTGCAAGTGTAATACCGTAAGGTGAGTTCACATAAAATGGTTGTGCTTCAGCACTGCTAGCAGAACCAGCAGTTGGGTAACGTACATGGCCAATACCATAATTACCAAGTAATGCTCTCATATGACGAGTATGAAAAACATCACGCACCATACCGTTATCCTTACGAAGGAAAAGACGGCCTTCATGGCAGGTTACTATTCCAGCTGCATCTTGCCCACGATGTTGCAACATCGTTAAAGCATCAAACAACATTTGGTTCACTGGCGATTTACCGGCTATACCAACAACTCCACACATAGCAACCTCGCAGACAAGCTAGGAATTAATAAAAAGGATTCTTTGTCGAATGGTCGGATCGGTTTTCTAAATCTTCCGATTCGTCCATTGGTTTTGAAGGGGTGCTTGATGCACTACCTCCAGATGTTATTTGATGAAATGCCTCACTTGCAGCATCTTTAGACAATTCAGTCGCTAAAGGTGCATAAGGCAGTAAAAATTGTATAAGTACGGACTGTTTCCAGCTTGGTGAACTCTCAACCCAAGGCCCAACGCCTTGCATTGTAATCAACACAACCAACAAGCCCTTTAAGGAACCAAAAGCACCACCTGCTAAACGATTTAATGGCCCCAATTTCAGACTTTTCAAGAGGCCATTTAAAAATGCAGTGACGATCCATGTTAAAACAATGATCATCAGTGCTATAAATGCAAAAGCTGCAATTTTTTGAACAACCGGATCATGACTCAAACCAGACATGGATGGCGCAAGAAGGACAGCATATTTTGCACCCATAATTAATGCAATGATCCATCCTACCAAGTTCGCAAAGGCTTTGATAAATCCTTGTCGCAAACCGTTTAGCCCCCCAATGAGCAAAAGTATCAGAATAATGATATCAATTGTGTTCATATTCACTTAAGTCATGGCTGCAACACATTGTTTTACTAATATAGGACCGGTGTAAATCAATCCGCTATAGATTTGTACTAATGTTGCTCCAGCTTGCTGTTTGACTGCTGCTTGTTCACCCGACAAAATTCCACCCACGCCAATCAACGGGATTTGCCCTTTTAACGTTTGGGCAAACAAACGTAAGCATTCGGTACTTTTTTCAAAAACAGGCGCACCTGATAATCCGCCCGATTCATTACCATTAGGAAGGTTTTCTACACCGTCTCTAGATAAAGTCGTATTGGTAACGATTAAACCATCAATCTTAAATTGCAATAATTGTGCTGCAATAAACTCAACATCTTCAGCTGTTAAATCAGGTGCAACTTTTAAAACCAAAGGAACATAATGGTTATATTGCTCGGCAAGCTCAAGTTGCCTTTCTTTTAATGTTTGCAATAATTCAGTTAATGCATCGCCACTTTGTAAACTTCTTAAGTTTTTAGTATTTGGAGATGAAATATTAACAGTAATATAAGAGGCGTAGTTATAAACTTTCTCAAGGCAAATTAGGTAATCATCTACAGCCTTTTCTACAGGCGTATCTGCATTCTTACCAATATTAATGCCTAGAATTCCTTTAAATTTTGAAGCTTTGACATTCTCAACAAGCTTATCAACACCATCATTATTAAAACCCATGCGGTTAATAATGGCTTTAGCTTCAGGAATACGGAACAATCGTGGCTGTGGATTACCCGACTGAGGACGCGGTGTAATTGTTCCAATTTCAATAAAACCGAAACCCAGTCCAGCTAAAGAATCAATATGTGCACCATTCTTATCAAGTCCAGCCGCCAAACCTACCGGATTTGGAAATTCAATTCCCATACAGGTTGTTGGTTTTGACTCTACGCTTTGGCGTAGCAGGCCGAACTTATGTGCTTTATCAAGCATAGATAATGTTAATTCATGGGCACGCTCTGGTGCTAAACTAAACAACATCGGGCGAGCAAGTGAATATAACATACCAATCACAATCTACTGATTTTAGGTAGGCATATTATAGGCACAGGCAGCACAAAACACCATGCTTAAGAACACCATATTTTAATATGTTATTGAACCGTCGCTGTTAATTTAATCTGTCCGTCACTTGAAACCATTTCCATTTTTTGAATACTTAAGCCCATTTGTGCAAGTTGGGTTAAAAAGTTCGCTAAAATTGCATAATTCTGATGAGTAACAATAATTTGTAACTGCTCACCATTTTGTTGAGAAGTGACCGTTAAGCCTTGTTGCTGAGCTACACGTTGTATTTTTTCTGATTGACCCAACTCAAGTTCATTTGCGGGTTTCATGGTAACCGCATTGCTCTGCATCCATACCATCAAATCTTTTAAATCATTTAATCGTTGCTGTTGCTGCTCTGCCAAAGAATGCATTTTCCAAAGTGAAGCTCCTACAATAGCCACGACGACAAAGATTGTAGTAAAGACCACCATAATACGTTCACGTACAGTTAAGCGATCCAAATATTGAACGATCTGTTCAACCCACTGATCAAAGCGGTTTTGCAATTGAGTTATCATTTTCATTATTGTATTTTCACCACCCCGATTGCCCCACCACCATCGGCTTGAACATTACCGAGCTCTGCTTTGAATCCCTGCTGGTTAAGTTGCTGAGTTAAAGCTTGCAAATCATCTGCCGACTTTGCTTTTAATGCCATTGTTAATATTGACGCATCATAATTTAACTGCTGAGCTAAAATTTGTCTTTGCATTAAAATAGGCCCAACACGACTCAATAAAGAAAGTGCTTGTGTATCACCTTGCTTACTCATGCGTAAATGACTTTCAAATTGGCTTTTTATGTTCTGCTCATTCACACGACTAGAAGAACCAAACCAATATTTATATTGCTCAATCGTCTGCTCAGCGGTTTGATTAGCCACACTTTTTAACTTTACCCAGCGCAACAGGTCATAGCTAAACTGAACCACTATAATTGCTAAAATAACAGCAGCACATGCTTTCCAATAACCCGAAACAGTTTGCTCTTGCCCTTTAGCTTTAGGTAAAACATTAAAAGGATGCTGTTTAGGTTTATCTAAAGCCTGAAATTGATAAATAAATTCTGAACGCTGCTCAGCACTTGATGCTGCCATCAAGCTTTCTAATTGCTCTGATGTCAAACCACTATATTGATAATGTGTTTCAACCGGCTGGAACTCTAAAAACAATCCCAGATCATCTAGAGAATTACCAACCCATTTACTTTCACGTACAAGTAATTTCTGATCAATATTGCATAAGACTACTTGCTGATCTTGAGGTTCTGGTAAAATTAAAAAGTCTGGCAATAAAGCAACGAGTTTAATAGGCAGCAAAGCCATTGCATGTTGCCATGTTTCTACTGTTGTTTTTGCCACTCCCAATACGGTCAATTGATCAGCATGAAAATGGTGAACCACTTTCATATGATCAATCGGCAAAGTCACAAATTCTTCAAGCAAATATTTAACACCGTCTGCCCCGAGTTGCTTGTAATGAGACTTTGCCATGTGCTGCTGGAGTACCTGAGCATGGCGACTAGGGAAAAAGATGACAGCTTCTTTTCCTTGATGTAGTTGCAGATCTTGTATTAATTGATCAAGACTTACTGCCTGCAACCAGTTTTCTCCGTTAGACCAATGCCATATTCCATTGGTTTCAGGCATCCATAAATACAGCATAATGGGCTAAATGACCTTTTTAATTATATTGTGGGTACAAAACTATTTTTTTGTGTTGATAAACCAGTAGCAATCACAGCCTGATCATAAATTCGAGCTTCGGCAAGTGCAAATGGATTAAAGTTTTCATGAGTCAGTAGTTCAGCAATATGCCCTACTACATTCATATGACACACGACTACAATTGACTCATACGGAATCTGAGACAACCACTCAACTGCTTCTTTCGCATTATCGTCCGGTTTAATTTTATCGCATAACAGCACGGGAACATCTTTAAAATAAGTTTGAATATGCGCTAATGTTTCTTGAGCACGCAACAACGGACTCACTACGAAAATATCTGGCTTAACAATATCTTTTAAAAATGTTGCTGTTTGCTCAGCTTGAGCATGCCCACGAGCAGTAAGTGGACGTTTAGTATCATTACCATTTACTGGAGGAGCAGCTTCCCCATGACGAACTAATGTCAGTTGCATAAATATTCCTTGTTAATAATTCTTGCATTATAACCGTAATTTATGACATTTCTTCTTCAGACTTCATGATGAGGTAAAACAAACTCAACATCACTACGGTGCCCATTTTTCATAAGAGATAAGGCAATATTTAATGGAGGCGCCCCCTCAAAGATAACTTCATATAAAGCGTTGGTAATTGGCATATATACATCTAGTTCTTCTGCTTTACCGCGTACCTGAACAATCGTATTAATTCCTTCAGCGGTTTGTCCCAATTCTTTACTCGCTTGGTCAAGTGTTTTACCTGAACCCAAAGCATAACCAATTTGATAATTACGGCTTAATGGACTATTACAGGTTGCAAATAAATCACCCACACCAGATAAACCCAAGAAAGTAAGTGGATTTGCACCCTGCTTTACCGCGAAACGACTCATCTCAGCCAAAGCACGCGTTAAAATCATACTCTTGGTGTTTTCACCAATTTTGTAAGCTGCACCAATTCCCATTGCAACGGCGTAAATATTTTTAAGTGCTCCACCCAGTTCAACACCATGTACATCATCACTACCAAAAACTCGGAATAACGCACTATGCAGAGCGTGCTGTACAGCATAACGAACGAGTTCAGAATCACTGGCAATAACAGTACCCGATGGCATTCCCGCCATAATCTCTTTAGCGAGGTTTGGTCCAGACAATACCCCATAAGGCACTTCTGGCAATTCTTCTCGAATAATATCGCTCATGAAGCTAAAAGTTTTAGCCTCGACACCCTTGGTTAGAGAGACAATCGCTTGTGCAGTAATAAAAGGAGCAATTTGTTTTAAGACATCACGAAATGAATGGCTAGGAATGGCCACTAAAATAATATCTCGATCACATACTGCTTGTTCAAGGTCAGACACAGCACGCAATGAGGACTCTAAAACAAAGTCTGGCAAATAACGTTTATTAATATGGGTTTTATTGATTTCTTCAGCTGTATCAGCATCACGAATCCAGATCATGGTATCGCAGCCATTACGTGCAGCTAAATTCGCCATAGCCGTACCAAAACTGCCTCCACCTAAAACAGTAATACGTAATGCTGTTTTTTTATCGACCGCAACAGGTTCCACTAAATCTGTAAACTTAAATTCAGTCATGCTTTATTATCCTATTTCTTACTTCTACAGACTTTCATGCCTGCCAAACTTTTACGAATTCTTTACTTTCAATATCTGCACGCGGCGCAATCGCTTTAGCTGCCGTACCCACATAAATAATACCTGAGATTAAATCGTGTGGTTGCAATCCTAAATGTTGTTTTAACCAGTTTGATTCGACAACAGCGCCACTACGCCACATGGTAGAAAAACCTTGAACTTGTAAAGACAATAAAAGGTTTTGTATGGCAGCCCCAGTACTTAAAATCTGTTCAAAATGTGGAACTTTAGGATGATCTTGAAGTTGCGTAAGCGCTAAAATGAGTAAAGGTGCGCGGAAAGGATGTTGCTTCACTCGCTCAAGCTGTGCTGAGTCGGTTTCACCTAAATCAGCCAAAGCTTTTGCTAAAACTTCACCAAAGGCACCACGTTGCTCAGCCTCGATAACGACAAAACGTGTTGGTTTAAGTCTATGGTGGTCAGGAGCAGTTAACGCAGCTTGAAAAGCCAACTCTAATTGATCTGCATTTGGAGCAGGCTCAATCAATTGACCAATAGATTGACGTTGGTGAATATTCTGATGAATTATCTGTATTGCTGAATCCGTCATTAATATTGATCTAACTCAAAAAATTCAAAATAGATTAGCATAATCTACAGATAATCCACCATTGTATCTAGAACATAAAAATAACGAGTTCGTGCTTTGACATTTTTTTAAGACAAAACATCAAAACTTATACAACGTCTTCAAAATCAATTAGAAAACTTGTGTTCAAATAGTGAGATCTTTTGACGATTAGCGATATTAGGTGAAACATGAAAAAAATAATTTTAGCGAGTGCGTTGAGTAGTGTTGTTTTATTGCTAGGTGCTTGTGCCACTACGCCTAAGAACACTTTGGCAGTTCAAAAAGAAAATAATCAATTTGAAGTCACAGGTATTGGTAAAACGAATCTAATTGCAAAAAATAATGCGATTACTGCCGCTCAAAAAACTTGTTCAAAAAGCACCAGCCCTGTTGTGGTAGATGAAAAAACAACATACAACGGTGTATTAAAAGATGTTGTAAGCGAAAAAACTGGCCAAATGGTTGAAGCAGCGGCTGGTGTAATTGGCACCTTAACTGGCAAAAATGCATCACTTGCAAAAGACGATGATTATCAAACAACCCTTACCTTCTATTGTAAAATTAATTAATCAAAAAAAATCCCAATCAACTGATTGGGATTTTTTTATTAGCAATAACCGTCTAGACGGGTTAATGGCAATTTCTTACCAATTGCTTTTTCAATTTCCGGCAAGTAAAAAGCATCATCTTCAGATAAGAAACTAATACTTACACCTTGTGAGCCAGCACGACCTGTACGTCCAATGCGATGTACATAATCATCTGATTGCTCAGGTAAAGTATAGTTGATCACATGAGATACGCCATCAACATGAATACCACGGCCTGCAACATCAGTTGCAATCATGACGTTATTTTTACCCTGCTTAAACTGCTCTAACATTTTTAAACGTTTATCTTGAGCAATTTCACCTGAAAGCATTCCGACCCGATATCCATCTCTCTTTAAATGATCATAAAGACGGCGTACTTGATCACGTCGATTCGCAAAAATCATAACTTTATCAATAGGCTCTTCACGCAAAATATCTTGTAGTAAACGATATTTATCTTGTTTAGCGACTACATAAACGCGCTGCTCAACATCGTTGTTAGTTTTTTGCTCAGGCTCAATCTCAACAGTGATTGGCTCAAACAACCATTGTCTTGCCAAGTTAAGCACATCATAACTAAAAGTAGCCGAGAACATGAGCGTTTGACGTTGTTCCTTACGTGGGGAATAACGCACAATACGTTTTACAGAAGGAATAAAACCCATGTCCAATAAACGGTCAGCTTCATCGATGACTAAAAATTCAATTTGATCGAGCCAAACTTCTTTTTGTTCTACAAAATCAATTAGACGCCCAGGAGTGGCAACGATGATGTCGACAAAATTAGCATCTAACTGTTTCTTTTGCTTATCGAAATCTACGCCACCCAAAAGTGTCACGATGTGTAAATCTGAAAATTTTGTGAGTAACTTTGCATCGCTTTCGATTTGCAGTGCCAATTCACGCGTAGGCGCCAAAATCAAGGCACGTGGCTCACCACGAAAACGCTGCTCTTGAATTGGGTTATGTAACAAGTCATTAATTACACTAATAAGGAAAGCAGCAGTTTTACCTGTTCCTGTTTGCGCTCTACCAATCGCATCATGCCCGCCCAACGTATATTTTAAAACCTTTTGCTGAATCGGGGTCATTTGCTTAAACCCTAAAGCATCAATCGCCTTTTTAAGTTGCGGATGTAAATTCAAGGTTTCAAAACCAGATGTCATAAATACGTGCTCTAACAAACAATCTCTCTAATGAGAAGATCATTATAAACAAAAACGCCCCAATTCAAAAATTGGAGCGTCCATGATTCATCAAAAAGATGAATTAGTCTAAAGGCTGAACGTTTTCAGCTTGAAAACCTTTTTGACCTTGTACTACACTAAATTCTACGCGTTGGCCGTCACGTAAAGAACGGTGACCGTCACCAACGATTGCGCGGAAATGAACAAACACGTCATCACCACCGTTACGTTGAATAAAGCCAAAACCTTTAGTGTCGTTAAACCACTTTACTACGCCTTGTTCGCGAGCTGTCATAAGTCAATCCTCAGATGTTGAAAAAAGGACCTTCCGGTGTTGCAAACAGCAGAGCAAACAAGTGTTTAAAATATTTATAATCTTAAAGCTTGTAATCATTCTGTAAAACTATCAACAATTTCCGGTTACATCCATTTGTTATAAGATTTTTAAACCAATTTAAGTGTGTGGTAAATCTTAAAACGGTTCGAGCTTACCACGGGTTTATGACAATTAATAGAATTTTTTTCAATTATTCCCCGTATTTTTAGTCGTTTTTTTAAACAGCTTATTACAATATTTTTTATAGGTAATTGCTTGTTTCTTCTTTTATAAAATGTGCAGCATTTATAAAAAAATTTGTTAGAATAATTTTTTTAGTTGTTTTGATGATGAATGACCAACACTTCTTCTACTACAGCACCCATTGAAATTAATGCTTTGGGCCAACCCTGTCCGATGCCTTTATTAATGCTAAAACGCGAACTCAAAAAAGTATCGGGTAAACAGCTATTCTTATTAAAATCTTCTGACCCACACAGTGAAATAGATGTAACTCGTTACTGTGGTTTACATCATTTTATGTGTCAGACAACACATATATCTGAAAGAGAATTTCACTATTTAATTGAAACTCAATGATTCTTTGATAAACTAAAAGATTAGAAATTGCATAAAATTTTACATTTCTCTACCCAATTTTCCTTAATTATGAAGCTGATTCAAATTAAGATGAATTTATTGGTTATCCCATCCGATCCTACAAGGAGAAATCATGAGTGACAGCAGCAATCAATTGATGCCCCTGTCATTGTCTGCGCCCGGTGTAAACCTTGGTGCATATATCAGTACTGTCAATCAGATTCCTATTTTAACGGCCGAGCAAGAAAAAGAACTTGCTGAACGTTATTATTATGACCAAGATCTTGATGCCGCAAAAATGCTGGTAATGTCGCATTTACGTTTCGTCGTTCACATTGCGCGCAGCTATGCAGGTTATGGCCTACCACAAGGCGACCTTATTCAAGAAGGTAATTTAGGCTTAATGAAAGCCGTGAAGCGTTTCGACCCAAATATGGGCGTGCGTCTTGTCTCTTTTGCCGTCCACTGGATTAAAGCAGAAATTCACGAATACGTTATTCGTAACTGGCGTATTGTCAAAATTGCAACGACCAAAGCACAGCGTAAATTATTTTTCAATTTACGTAGTTTAAAAAAATCGAGTAAAAAATTAACGCTCGAAGAAGCTCAATCGATTGCGAATGACTTAAATGTTACTGCAGAACAAGTTCTGGAGATGGAAGGTCGTTTAACCGCTTATGATGCTGCTTTCGAAGCTCAAGGCGACGACGACGATGACACCCCACACACTGCACCTGCATTGTATCTTGAAGATAATCGCTATGATCCAGCTCGTTTAGTTGAAAATGAAGACTGGGAAGAGCAAAGTACATCTGCTTTACATGATGCAATGGATCAGTTAGATGATCGTTCGCGTAATATTTTACAACGTCGTTGGTTAGATGATGATAAATCTACTCTCCACGAGTTAGCAGCCGAATATAATGTATCAGCAGAGCGTATTCGTCAGCTTGAAAAGAATGCAATGGAAAAAATTAAAATTGCTATGTCTGCAAGCTAAAAAATAAGTTTAAAAATAAAAGGGCGTTTAGCCCTTTTGTTTTATCTGGCTATGTTTAGCCAACCCAATCTATGATAACGTTGCCCTTCATTATTCATTTGCGTTTTTTGTTATGTGGATTGCCATTTCAGCCCTTAATCTTGCCTTTGCAGTCATGTTGGGTGCTTTTGGAGCACATGGTCTTAAAGCTCATGCGAGTCCAGAGCAACTTGTTTGGTGGCATACTGCAACCGACTACTTTTTCTACCATGCTTTAGGCTTATTAGCACTTGGTATTTTAAGCAAAGTCATCCTGACGTTCCCTATTAAGTTGCCATTCATATTGATTCAGATTGGTATTTTATTTTTCTGTGGTTCACTCTATATCATGGCACTTGGATTACCGAGAATTTTAGGGGCAATTACCCCAATTGGTGGAGCATTTATGATAGCTGGATGGCTCGTTTTGGCTTGGAATGCCCTCAAATACGCAAAATAATTGGAATGTGATCATGCAAATTTATTTAAATGGCGAATTAACGGACACGCCTTGTCAAAACCTGTTGCAACTCATTCAGGAAATGGCACTTGAAGGAAAACGCTTTGCTGTTGAGCACAATCAGCAAATCGTTTCTAAAAGCAAATTAGAGCAAATCACTATTGCTCAACATGACCGTATCGAAATTATTCACGCTGTTGGCGGCGGCTAAGTCGGAGTTATCCATGCAAGACACCCCTCTCATTATTGGTTCACGTTCTTTTCAATCTCGTTTATTGGTAGGAACTGGCAAATATAAAGACTTAAATGAAACGGATTTAGCTATTCAAGCCAGTGGTGCAGAAATCGTAACTGTCGCAATTCGCCGTGTGAATATTGGACAAAATCCAGATCAACCAAATTTACTGTCTGTCATTCCACCAGAAAAATATACAATTTTGCCAAATACCGCAGGTTGTTTTGATGCTGATAGCGCAGTTCGTACTTGTATGCTAGCACGTGAGCTACTCGATGGTCATAACCTAGTAAAACTTGAAGTTCTAGGCGATGAAAAGACGTTATATCCAAATGTAACCGAAACTTTAAAAGCAGCTCGAACTTTGATTGATGACGGTTTTGAGATTATGGTCTATACCTCTGATGACCCAATCATTGCGCAAGAGCTTGAAAGTATGGGCTGTGTCGCGATCATGCCTTTAGGTAGTCTAATTGGTTCAGGTTTAGGTATCTTAAATCCGCACACTATTTCAATTATTAAAGAAAATGCAAAAGTACCCGTTTTGGTAGATGCAGGCGTTGGTACAGCAAGTGACGCTGCTATTGCAATGGAACTTGGTTGTGACGGCGTACTGATGAATACAGCAATTGCAGCTGCTCAAAACCCTATTTTGATGGCTTCTGCAATGAAAAAAGCTGTTGAAGCTGGACGTGAAGCATTTTTAGCAGGACGCATGCCACGTAAACGTATGGCAAATGCAAGCTCACCAGAAACAGGTTATTTCTTTAAGTAATTTATTTCCAAGGAATCACTGCTTTTTCAGTGGTTCCTCTCTCCTCTCATGTAGCCATTTTCACTTTTCAAAAAAGACTAGAAATCTATATCGCTTTATTCTAATTAACAGATCTAAATTGTTATATTTAGCTTAGGCTATTCTAATATTTGCTTTAAGTTCTGCTTGGCATTTAGCTCAAAATTCTTTTGGAAATATGTAGTTTGATAAAGTGGCTCAGACTGATAAAAATGCACTAAAACTTCTTTTCTTTTAATTAAATATACTTCGGGATCAACCCAAGCATACTCCTTCTGAATTTGTTGTTCATATTGTATAAAACGTTCAGGTGTTGCAGCCAAAATAGATAAATCAATATCTAATAAAAATTGCAAATCTGTTTCATTGGTTAACGCATGCTTTTGAGTCGCAAGAATCCAACGCTTTATTTTCTGCACTGTATTTACTGGTAAATATTGAGCCATGTATTGTTCAAATAACTCAGCACTCTTAAGCTCATTGTTTTTAGCTTTTGGATCATAGATCGCATCATGAAACCAAAGTGCCAATGCAACTGCATGTGCATCATTTAATTCTGATCTAATTGACTCAAGCAGATTTAAGCATTCATATATATGTTGAACAGTATGATAGGCTCGCTGCTTTTCACTATAAGCCGCAATAAGTTCATCATAGATTTTCTGCGGTTCAGAAAAATGATAATGCTGATGCAGCTCAAACCAAAAATGTTTTAGTTTTGATAAATAAAGCTGCATCATCATATATTAACCGCGCTTAGGATTATTGCTCATCACGCTTAAATACCAACTCTTTTGCTGATGAACTCTCAGCATCAAAGTAGTATCCATCAGTATTAAACGCTTTGATGTCTTCAGCTTTATTTAATTGGTTTTCAATCATAAAACGAGCCATTAAACCACGTGCTTTTTTCGCATAGAAACTAATGACTTTATATTTACCATTTTTCTGATCAAGAAAAACAGGCTTAACAATTTCAGCCTTAATTTTCTTCTCATTGACCGATTTGTAATACTCATCTGAAGCTAAGTTTACAAGTAATTCAGATTTAATTGCAGCCAAATCTTCATTAATCTGGTTTGTGATAATTTCACCCCAGAACTCATACAAATTATGACCACGCGTATTTTTTAATTTAGTGCCCATCTCAAGACGATAAGGCATCATTAAATCTAATGGACGTAATAAACCATATAGACCAGAGAGCATACGCAAATGCTGCTGTGCAAAATCAATATCTTTATCTTTTAAATGGTACGCATCTAAGCCCGTATAGACGTCACCTTTAAATGCATAAATTGCCTGACGAGCATTTGAAAAATCAAATTCGGGCTTCCAATCTCTAAATCGGTCTACATTTAATGTGGCAATTTTTTCACTAACACTCATTAAACTCGCAATTTCCGAAGCAGAAAGTTTACGGCTAACATCAATTAATTGTGCTGAGTGTTCTAACAAGCGAGGCTGAGTAAACTCATCTGTAGGTAACGCTGTTTCATAATCCAAAGTTTTTGCAGGAGAAATTAAAGCAAGCATACATAACCTGAAAAAATTATTCTTAATACCAACTATAACAGTAGATATTTTTTAATGCTAACTCGTGTTTTCAATGACGACTATCGGTAAAATAGCATCACGTATTGTTATTTAGCGGTTCTTATATGTCTGAGCAAACTTTCATCCAGGGTCCAGTAGGTAAAATTGAACTTTTCGTTGACCGCCCTGAAGGTGAAATCAAAGGCTTTGCGGTTGTTTGTCATCCGCACCCATTGCAAGGTGGAACCCCTCAACATAAAGTCCCTGCCCTTTTAACCCAAATCTTTAATGAATATGGTTGCATTGT
Source organism: Acinetobacter oleivorans DR1 (assembly GCF_000196795.1). Taxonomy (NCBI): domain Bacteria; kingdom Pseudomonadati; phylum Pseudomonadota; class Gammaproteobacteria; order Moraxellales; family Moraxellaceae; genus Acinetobacter; species Acinetobacter oleivorans. Next base: position 1,252,456 of record NC_014259.1, on the reverse strand, counting down.
TTACCGCCCGAGTTTTCGTGGCCTAGGTGGTAGTGAAGGTGTTCATGATGAAGGCCATGGTGAAACTGAAGATATCTTAGCTGTCATTGAACATGTTCGTAAGCTTCATGAAGGCCTACCATTTTATGCTGGCGGTTTCAGCTTCGGCTCACATGTTCTGGCAAAATGCTTTGCCCAGCTTAATCCTGAATTACGACCTATACAGTTAATTTTATGCGGTTTACCAACGGCTACTGTAGTAGGTTTACGCCACTATAAAACCCCTGAAATTCAAGGCGATATCCTACTCATCCATGGTGAGCAAGATGACATCACCTTACTTTCAGATGCAATTGCATGGGCAAAACCACAAAAGCATCCAATTACGATTTTACCGGGCGCTAATCACTTCTTTACAGGTTATTTAAAACAGCTTCGTCAAATCATTACACGCTTTATTATCATGAAATAAAGTGTATTTGATGGACATAGATTGAGTCTATGTCCATCATTTCATAAGTGCTGTAACTGCTAAAAATTATTCCAACTTAATCCAAAACGGGCTAAATATTTTTTCACTCGGTCGCTATCGTTCGTTGTATTACGTTGTTGACGAGATACTGAAAAGAGTTGTCTTCCCGCCTCTGCCATTGATTTTGAATTTTCACAGACTTTGAGCACACCTCGTAATTGAATCTGATCAAATTCATCTATCTGTTCTAGCTGCTCAGGACTCAAATAGTTCAACAAAATATCTGTATTTTTACCATTGTAAGATTCATCCTGAGTAATCCAAAGTTGCTTTAGGCGTTGAATTTCTTTTTCTACAGCTTCACGACGAATTAACTCACCATGAGATAAAGTTGCCAAACGAGTTACGCTCGCTGCTAAATCTCTAAAATTTCCTTGCCATGATGCATCTACTGATTTAGCAAACTTTAAATATGTTTCTAAAGCATCACGTTGAAAACGTAATTGTCTTTGATGAATTGCAGCAAAACGCTGTAGCTCAAAATCAATATTGGGTGCAATATCTTCTACACGGTCTTTTAAATTTGGTAAGAAGAACGTCCACGTATTCAAACGAGCCCATAAATCTTCACGAAAACGGCCAGCTTGAACCTCATTACGCAAATCACGGTTAGTACCAGCTATTAGTTGAAAATCGGCCTGAATTTCCTTATCGCTCCCAACAGGAAAAAAGCTTTTATCCTCTAGTGCTTTTAGCAGCATAGCTTGCTCATCAAGTCCCAATTCACCGATTTCATCTAAAAATAAAATGCCTTGGTCAGCACTTTTTAATAAACCAGCACGAGATGCAGCTGCTCCTGTAAATGCACCTTTTATGTGACCAAATAAGGTCGACATAGCACTATCACCACGTAAGGTTGCACAGTTAACATCGATAAAACGACCGCTTAATTGAAATTTATCTTTCTTTAATTGAAAAATCTGTTTTGCCAAATGAGACTTACCAACACCTGTTGCACCCATAATTAAAATAGGTGCACTAGAGCGGGTTGCAACTAATTCAACTTCCTCAATAAGCTGATTAAACGCTTTATTATGAGTAGAAATATTTGCTTTAAGTTGTTGCCAATTTTGTTTTTGTTCATCATCGAATCGCTGTTTTAAAACATCGTATCGAGACAAATCCAGATCAATAATTCTATATTCACCTTCTGAGGTCTTTTGCTGATTAGGTGAACTTTGGATAAGTTGAGCAGGTAAATAATGTGCATCTACCAATAAATACCAACAAATTTGGGCAACATGTGTTCCCGTTGTGATATGCAATAAATAGTTATTTTTTTCGACATCAAACGGATAGGTTTTTACAAAATCATAAAGTGCACCATAAACTTCAGCAAAATCCCAAGGGTCTCTAATACTCACCTTATGTCCAGAAACCTGAGTTTGTGGAGAAATTTCTTTTGCGTCTGCTGCTATAGATTTAACTAAATTATGATGTTGTCGATCATGTAACAATACCAATTCATCTACAAGCAAATCTTCATGCATTAACAGGCTAATCGTAGGACGCCAACGTTGCCATCGATCTGGCTTTCTCCCCTGATCAAGGGTAGAACCGACAAAGCCAATAACAACTGTTTTCTTTGCATCCGCCATAATTTCTATAAAATTTTATAAGTGTCTATAATATACAATACGCATTTGACCAAAAAATTCCAAGAATATGCTTCATTTTACTTTTTTAGGTACATCTTCGGGTGTACCAACCTTAACACGTAATGTTTCAGGATTAGCAGTTCGTAACAGCAAAAATAAGGACTGGATTTTAATTGATGCCGGCGAAGGTACACAGCACCGCGTTCAACAAGCCAGACTTTCTCTACAGAACTTAGTTGCCATTTGTATTACACACATTCACGGCGACCATTGTTATGGTTTAGTTGGTTTATTGGCAAGTGCAGGCATGAATGCCCGTAGCAAACCCTTAATCGTGATTGCACCGAAAGAAATTCAGCAATGGTTTGAAATCACTGCCCAGCTTACTGACTTACACTTATCTTACTCACTGCAATTTATTGATGTAAATGAAGTAATAAAGCCACAACAGATCACTGATGAATTCATTGTTCAAGCACACCCACTAAGTCATCGTGTTCCAAGTTTTGCTTTTAGCATTTACATCAAATCGATTCAGAAGAAGTTAGATATCCAAACCTTAACTCAGCTTGGCGTACCTCAAGGTGATATGTGGGGCCATTTAAAACGAGGCTACAATGTTGAATTTGAGGGACAAACTTTAAAAGCTCAAGACTTTATCAAAATACAAAATCAACAAGTTCATGCAATTATAGGTGGTGATAATGACCAACCTGAACTATTAGCTGATGCTTGCAAAGATGCTCAACTCCTCATTCACGAATCGACTTACTTGCAAACAGTTTTAGATAAAGTCGGCAAAGGTCCTATGCATAGCTCAGCAAAAATGGTGGCTGAATTTGCAGAACAGCAATCTTTAAGTAATTTAATTCTGACGCACTTTAGCCCCCGACATCAAGATAGAGCTGGACAGCAAGCTATTACTGAAGAAGTTCGCCAGTTTTATAAAGGTCATTTTTATTTAGCCAATGATTTTGATGAGTTTACTTTAAATGAAGCTGGACAGCTTTTAAAAGTAGATAAAAACCGTAAAACCAATTAATTAAGTATATCCAAAAAGATAGTTAAATATATTTTTATATATATTTTTAATATTAGAAACCGCCAACAAAATTCATCCGATAGAAAATAAAATTATTTTATTTATTTTTTTCAACAATTTATACACTATTTAAGTATTCTCTTTAAAAGTTGGCACACTCAGTGCAATAGTACAAAGCACACAACATCATTGGGATATTGTGAATAACACCTGCCTGCAAACGCTTGGCAGGCAGGCTTTGAAAGGAAAAGAAAATGTCTGTCATTGAAGAAATTAACCAACAAGCTCAATTTGAACAAAAGCAGCAAGAACGTTCTTATCAAGTTCTGCAAAATGAAAAAAGTATGCCAGTCAAAATGTGGACTAAAGGCGTGCTTGTTGATGACAACTCAAAACAACAATTATTGCAAACTGCTCAAATGCCTTTTATTTATAAATGGATGGCTGTAATGCCAGATGTACACTTCGGTTTAGGAGCAACTATTGGTAGCGTGATTCCAACTAAAGGGGCAATTATTCCTGCTGCTGTGGGTGTAGATATTGGTTGTGGAATGATGGCAACCCGTACAAGCTTAACTGCTTCAGATTTACCAGATAATTTACATGCTCTACGTACTGAACTAGAACAATTAATTCCCCATGGAATGACTAAGCGCGGACGTGATCGTGGTTCATGGGAAACTCCACCAGAAATGGTAGATCAAGCTTGGGCTGATCTGGTTGCAGATTTTGAATACATTTGTGCAAAACATCCACGTTTAAAAAACACCAATAATCGCAAGCACTTGGGAACTTTAGGTACTGGAAACCACTTTGTTGAAATCTGTTTAGATGAGCATGATCATGTCTGGATTATGTTGCATTCAGGTTCTCGTGGTGTAGGAAATGCTATCGGTAACCATTTTATCGAACTTGCACGTAAAGACATGCAGAAGCATTTCATTAACTTACCAAATAAAGATTTAGCATACCTAGTTGAAGGAACTGAACATTTTGATGATTACTGGTTTGCGGTAGGTTGGGCTCAACGCTTTGCGATGAAGAACCGAGAAATCATGATGCAATCTGCGATTAAAGCCTTGGCTACGATTGTACCAAAGCCTTTTCAGGCACGTTTGGAAGCAGTGAACTGTCACCATAACTATGTGGAAAAGGAAGAACATTACGGTGAAGAAGTAATGGTCACTCGTAAAGGTGCAGTCCGTGCGCGTCTAGGTGAATATGGAATTATTCCAGGTTCAATGGGAGCGAAGTCGTTTATTGTCCGTGGGCTTGGAAATCAGGAATCTTTCTGTTCATGTTCGCATGGTGCAGGCCGTGTTATGAGCCGTACTGAAGCAAAACGACGTTTTACTGTTGAAGATCAGATTGCACAGACTGAAGGTGTGGAATGCCGTAAAGATGCTGCTGTTATTGATGAAATTCCTTCGGCATATAAACCGATTGAAGATGTAATGAAAGCACAAAGCGATTTGGTTGAAGTGGTTTATACATTAAGACAAGTGGTTTGTGTTAAGGGGTGATTATGGAAAAAGATAGTTTAGATATTCGAAGCTATAGAATCAGGGCAAATGAAGAAAAGCATCTGATCCTGCCTGAGCACCCCTATTCCATCATCTTGGTTGTGGAAACCGATCAAATTCTGCCTAAATGGCGTAATTGGATCTGTGAGCAGATTGTCTATTCAAAACACTGTATTCAAGCAATGGTTACAGGGTATGAGTGTTCTATTTGGCATGATGTCCTAGATGAAACATATCTAGTTTTTTACAACTATCAACCACCAGCCGATCATTGCTTTATGACAACTTGGCATGAAGATGAAACTTTAGAAGACATTACTGAATGTGCAAAAACTACGATGCAATTAGAAGATATTTCGAACTTAGTGATTGTACATATTGAATAAAAGGTAAATAAAATGAAACTCGCAGAAGCACTTTTACTGCGAAGCGATCAACAAAAAAAGCTCGCTTCCTTAAAACAACGAATCAATGCCAATGTATTGGTACAAGAAGGTGATGAACCTAGTGAAGATCCAAATGAACTGATCAAACAGGTATTTGCTTTAACCCAAGAAAGCAATCAATTAATTTGACTAATGCACAGGCAAAACTGGAAGATGGCAAAGTATTGTTGTCTCTATTAAGTTTGCGCGATAGTTATGCTGAACAGCATAAGATTTTAATAGATGCGATTGCCAATACACGTCGAGAACCTGATCGGTATAGCTCACGTGAAATTAAGTGGAAGAAAGTCATTCCTGTTTCTAGCTTACAAAAGCAGGCGGATGATATCAGTGCGAAACTCCGTGACTTAAACGTTAAAATTCAGGCTGCTAATTGGCAAATTGATCTAATCGATTAAACAATAGATTTTGTGAAATCATTTTCACAATCAAAGTTTGGACATACTGGGCGAGTACAAGATCCTGCGTTACTCCGATCTGAGGGATTGAAAATAATTCAGGCGGCTATGGCAGCATGTGAGCCGTGCATCGATATTCACTTATCAGGCTCAGCACTATGCACCTAGTAAACCTTTGTCAAAAGCAAAGTCACACGTTACTTCGCATTACCATGTACTGACAGTATGTTCATTAAATTAGAAAATAAGGAAAATAGAAGTGAATACAGTTTTGGCAAATATGCCCAAAACCATCCAAATTGATGGTTCACAAGGTGAAGGTGGTGGACAGATTTTAAGAACCGCCCTTGCCCTCTCAATGATTACAGGTCAGCCATTTGAATTAATTAATATACGTGCAGGACGTAAAAAACCAGGGTTAATGCGCCAGCATTTGGTGTGTGTACAGGCATCTCAACAAATTAGCCAAGCCTATGTGGAAGGTGCTGAATTACATAGCCAACGTTTATATTTCGCACCTCAGCATGTTCAAAGTGGTAAATATCAATTTCAAATCGGTTCTGCGGGTAGTACAACACTGGTTTTACAAACGCTTCTACCTGTTTTGTTATTACAAAATGAAGCTACCGAACTCACCATTTCAGGGGGTACACATAATCCACTTGCACCAACAGCAGATTTTATTGAACACTGCTTTTTACCTGCTCTAGCGAAGATTGGAATTAACGTCGATTTTAGATTAAATAAAGCTGGCTTTTTTCCAATTGGTGCTGGTGAAATTCAGATTACTGTTCAGCCATGGCAAGATCGAAACAGCTTAAATTTATTAGATCGTGGTGCTTTGCAAGGCAATGAAGCTTTTGCAGCTGTATTAAATCTTTCAGAAGAAGCACAGATAGCAAAACGTGAATTAACCACATTAAGTAAAAAACTAAACTTAAGCTCTCAGCAGCAATTTCATTTAAATGGAATTAGCCAAGGCAATACAGTGTATGTGAAAGTTACTCATCAATATCACACTCAACTATTTACAGCTTTAGGTGAGATGCGCAAAAGTGCAGAGCAAATAGCTGATCATTTAGCAAAAGATGTAAATCTATATTTATCTTCACAGGCTGTTGTAGATGAGTATTTGGCAGATCAATTGCTTCTACCTTTAGCTTTAGGTCAAGGTGGTGAATTCACCGCACAATGTATTAGCGAACACACTCGTACTCAAGCAGCCATGATTGAAAAATTTATTGATTGTGAAATCGAGTTTGTAGAATTAAATCCAGATCATTTCCATATAAAAGTTAAAGTTTAAGAAGCTCATAACTGAGCTTCTTATCTCTTAAAAAATTACTCTACAGATGCTAAAGCGGTTACTAGTAGCTTCCAGCACTTCTCTACGGTATCAACCTTAACTCGTTCACCCGGTGCGTGTGCACCTTGAATATCCGGTCCAAACGAAACCATCTGTAAATCTGGATAATGTTCAGCAATAATCCCGCACTCTAAACCCGCATGAATCACTTTAAGATTTGGCTCAATGTTAAATGCCTTTTGATAGGCTTGTTGTAAACACTTTAGAGCAGCTGAGTCAGGATTTGGTGTCCAACCCGAAACTAAGGGCGTGAGTGCAGAAGCGATATTAAATTGACTAAAATGTGCCTGAATTTTTTCTGCAAAATCTTGAGCTTCTTGGTTCACCATTGAGCGAACCATTAAAACAGCTTTTCCACCCTCTCGATTTAGTTTTACCACCCCAATATTATTTGAAGTTTCAACTACGTCTGGTAAAGCTTGACTCATACTTGCAACGCCGTAAGGGCTTGTTGCTAAAGCTTGTAACCACTCGTTTTGCTGTTGTTGAGTAATGACTTCGGTTACTTCCGTGCTATTCGGTTGAATACTTAATTGCAGATTGTCATCAATACCTTGTAGCTGTTTTTTCCATGCTGTTTGATATTCATCAAGTAATTTTTCTAGTTCTGGTAACTGATTAGATGAAATTGCAATGGTTACTACTGCTTCTCGAGGTAATGCATTACGAGCTGTACCACCTGTAAATTCAACAAGTCGTCCACCAAGCTTTGCTAAATACTCATTTAAAAAGCGGGCCAGAATAACGTTGGCATTGCCACGTCCTAAATGAATATCTACACCAGAGTGACCACCTTTAAGGCCAGCAATCTGAATATTTACAACCGTCAAATTTTCAGAAATTGGTTCATACGTGAGTGATTGTTCTACTTCAACATCAATACTGCCAGCACATCCGAGATATAACTCGCCCCACTCTTCTGTATCAATATTAAATAACCATTTTCCTTTTAGCACACCTGCCTGTAAAAGCCGTGCACCGCTCATCCCTGCTTCTTCATCAACAGTTAAAAGAACTTCAATTGGTCCATGAGCAATATCATTTGAGTCTAAAACTGCCAAGGCTAAAGCTACCCCAATGCCATTATCAGCACCTAAAGTAGTATCTTTAGCAATTAACCAGCCATCTTCAAGAACTGGGCGAATTGGGTCTTTAAAGAAATCATGTACCGTGCCAGTATTGGCTTGTGTCACCATATCTAAATGGCCTTGCAGAATAACTCCAGACACATGTTCTTTACCCGCGGTCGCATTTTTACGGATAATTAAATTACCGACTTCATCTACGTAAGTTTCTAAATTTCGACTTTCAGCCCAATTTTGTAAAAATTCACGAAGTTGCTGCTCATGTTTTGAAGGGCGAGGAATAGTGCAAAGTGTTTGAAAATGCTGCCAAACCACTTGAGGAGATAACGCTGCAATATTAACTTGTGTCATGAAAACCACACTCTAATTATGTATATATCTTAATAATTTCAATATACACAATGCATTAAAGATAGGTAGGGATTTCAGGAAAGATTTTGTATTTTTATATTTAATCTAAAGAAATTGTACGACTTTTCTAAAAAGCCGTACTTCATGAATAAGTCTTAACAGTCGTATGCTTAGTTTTTCCATTCAAATGCTGAAAAGCTATGATCAGCTTTCAAACTATTTTCAACGGCCTGTGCAAGCTGACGAATAATGCTTTGTGTTTCGATTTTCTCAAACCAGTCTTGCTCTTCATCAGGATTGGCAGAGATTTCACACATCAAATGCCCTTCATGGTCTGTTTTCTGACAAGTAATCGACAAAGGTAAAAGATGATTATCAATACTCACTTCTACCTTTTCATGCTCATGCACAATATGCTGTGCATCAAAGCCATAATGCCCCAATTGTTTAAACAGTAAAGCGGCTACATATTCTTGAGTGATATGGCATTCATTTGGTGGATGATCAAGCACCCCATGTTGTGGGCAACTGGCAATAAATTGTAATTTTTTCATCCTTTGTCCTAACACTTTTATCATTATCTGCGCTTAGCATAAGCAATAAACAAACAGCAGCCAAGCCTTTAGCCCGCTGCTGCCGTTGCTATTGTGTTAGCAATTATAAAATGTGTTAGGTCAAAAGTTATTGGCTAACTTCGATTGTTAAACCTGCACGATTCGCCAACTCAGTGAAAGTTGGGAAACTTGTCGCCACAGTTTCAGTACCCTGAATTGTAATCGGACCAGAATTACGAAGACCTGCCATACTAAAACTCATGGCAATACGGTGGTCATGATGTGATTCAATTTCACCACCAGCAAAGATTGGTGACCAATCACCTGACTTACCCTTACCTTCGATAATGATTCCATCATCAGTTGGCGTGCAGTCAATACCCATGATTTTTAAGCCATCTGCCATAACCTGAATACGGTCAGATTCTTTCACACGAAGTTCTGCCGCACCAGTTAGTACCGTTTGGCCTTCGGCACAAGCTGCTGCAATAAATAAAGCTGGGAATTCATCAATTGCTAAAGGTACTTGGTCTTCTGGCATATGAATGCCTTTAAGCGTGCGTGAACCTTTAATATGAATATCCGCAATAGGTTCGCCACCAGCAATACGTTCATTTTCAACAGTTAGATCAGCACCCATCTGTTTTAAAATTTCGATTACGCCAGTACGTGTTGGGTTAATACCTACAGCTTCCAGAACAACATCGGAACCCTCAGTAATTGCAGCACCCACCATAAAGAAAGCAGCAGATGAAATATCAGATGGTACTTGAATATCAGTACCTACTAATTTACCGCCACCAACAAGAGAAATCTTGTTGCCTTCGGTTTTAACATCATAACCAAATGCACGAAGCATGCGCTCTGTGTGGTCACGAGTTGGTTCTGGTTCAGTGACTGAAGTTTCACCTTCAGCCCACAAACCAGCAAGTAAAATACCCGACTTCACTTGAGCAGATGCCATAGGTAAATCGTATTGAATGCCTTTTAATTGCTGGCTACCCGTAATGCTGACAGGTGGTGTACCTTTCTCACCGGTAGTCTGAATTTGTGCACCCATTAAACGTAATGGTTTAGCAATACGCTCCATTGGACGTTTAGAAAGTGACGCATCACCCGTCATCACTGAATCAAACTTTTGCGCTGATAGCATACCTGAAAGCAAACGCATGCTTGTACCAGAGTTACCCATATACAATGCACTTGCAGGTGCTTTTAAACCATGCATGCCTACGCCATGAATGGTCACTTCCCCATTCTTTGGGCCTTCAATGCTTACGCCCATGTCACGGAAAGCTTGCAAAGTTGCTAAAGCATCTTCACCTTCGAGGAAGCCTGTTACATGCGTAGTGCCTTCGGCAATAGCACCAAACATAATGGAGCGATGTGACACAGATTTGTCACCCGGTACGGTAAATTTACCTTTAAAAGCCTTATTTCCCGGTAAGATACTGAATTGCTGTGTCACCTTATTTTTCTCCATTAAAGGTTTTTTGGCTAACATATGATTGAAATGCTGACGTGCTGCCTGAGCATGGCCGAGTAAACCCATTAATGCATGAGAATCTTCGTTTTCAATCAATTTTCTAAGTACGGTAAGTTGCTTTTCAAAGCCATCTACAGCATTTAATATCGCTGTTTTATTGGCAAAGAAAATGTCATGCCACATTTGGGGATCACTAGCCGCAATCCGTGAGAAATCACGAAAACCACCTGCTGCATAACGGAAAATATCAAGATTATCTTCACGGTTTGCAAGTTGCTCGACCAGATTAAATGCCATTAAATGTGGTAGATGACTCGTATGCGCAAGCACTTCATCATGCTTAGCAACATCCATACAAATGACTTCAGCTTTAGCAGCTGACCAAAGTTGAATCAGTTTATCAACAGCCCATTCTGCACTTGTCGGTAACGGCGTTAAAATTACTTTGTGATTTGCAAATAGGTCAACCTTACCTGCATGAACACCCGTGTGTTCACTACCTGCAATAGGGTGTCCCGGTACAAAACCTGCTGGTAAATTTTCACCAAATACAGCTTTTGCTGCATCAACGACATTACCTTTTGTACTTCCCACATCAGTTACAATCGTGGTTTCTGACAAATAAGGTTTAATTTGCTCAAGCACTTTTTGTGTAGCACGTACGGGCAAGGCTAAAACGACTAAATCTGCCCCTTTCACGGCTTCAACAGGATCAGAAAATCCTTCTTGTATTAAGCCAAGTGATTTTGCATCTTCTAAAGTTTTCTGTGAGCGTGTAGATGCAACAACAGTTGTGGCCAACTTTTCTGCAACAATAACACGAGCTAAACTCGACCCGATGAGTCCTAAACCAATAAATGCAACTTTTTTAAATAGGGGTTGTGACATAACTTCAACTTTGCTTTTGCTCAAAGTTATTTAAACCATTGAGCAATTTGTTTTTAAGCATAATGACATGCTTATCTTGATGCATGTCATTATTCCAACATAAGTGATTACAGAACAGCAGCAGGATAAGAACCTAAAATACGAATCTCTTTCACCATTGGGCGAATATCATTAATCGCAGCAGCAACATTCTCTTGTTCGATATGACCTTCTAAATCGATAAAGAATACATATGCCCACTTTTCAGGTAATGCTGGACGAGTTTCAATACTTGTTAAGCTAATATTATGTTTTGCAAATGGCGCTAAAATTTCTAATAAAGCACCCGCACGGTCATGTGCTGAAATCAATAACGATGTTTTATCGTTGCCGCTTTGTGGAATTTTTTCACGGCCAATCACCAAGAAACGAGTTGTATTTTCGGGATTATCTTCAATATTGCTATGTAAGATTTCAAGGTTATACATGCCTGCTGCAATATCAGATGCAATCGCTGCTGAATGCCATTCGTTGCGAATACGGCGGGCAGCTTCTGCATTTGAGTTTAAAGCAACACGTTCAACACCAGGATAATGCGCGTCTAACCACTGGCGACATTGTGCCAAAGTTTGCTGATGAGCATAAATCTGCTTAATACTATCTTTACGTGTATTTTCAGAAACAAGAAATTGATGATGAATACGTAATTCAACTTCACCAATCACATTTAAATTCGATGTTTTAAAGCAATCTAAGGTATGGTTTACAACACCTTCAGATGAGTTCTCAACTGGAACTACACCGTAATGCGCACTACCTGCTTCCACTTCACGAAAAACTTCATCAATCGTTGGAAGTGGGCGTACAACCGCATCTTTACCAAAATGCTTAAGCACAGCAGATTGAGTAAAAGTACCTTCTGGCCCTAAAAATGCAATACTTTGCGGCGCTTCTAAAGCAAGGCAAGCAGACATAATTTCACGGAACAAACGTGCCATGGTTACATCAGACAAAGGACCTTGGTTACGCTCCATAACTTTACGTAAGACCTGAGCTTCACGTTCAGGACGATAAAACAAAGGATTCTCTTCGGAAGCAAATTTAGCTTTCGCAACAGCTTCAGCAAGGCTTGCGCGTCGATTTAATAATTCTTGAATCTGTTGATCCACGCTATCAATATCTTCGCGAATTTGTTCTAAACTAAGAGAAGTCGTTTTGTTTTGATCATCGTTGATCATTAGAATGCAGCCTCAGTAAAATCATCTTTTAAACGAGAGTATAACAATAGTCTGCTTTGATTTGTTAGGCAATATGGCTGTAAGAGCTTTTTTCATTAACCTTATTTGCACACATTCCGTGAATCGCTTTATTTGATAATGATTTTCATTTATCATTTGTGTAATAAATTTTATTATTCCCCATTATGCATAAATCATTTTTCTTTTTACCTTGCTGTTTCCTTTTAAGCTCATTAATAAGTAGCTCTGTTTTGGCTCAAACTTCTACACAAAATCAATCCAAAATCATTTTTCAAAATAATCAGGCACAATTTCAAATTAAATCTAAAAATACAGGCCATGATTATCTTATTCAAATTTATAAACCACCCGTTGCCCCACCCCAACATGGTTATCCAGTACTTTATATATTAGATGGCAATGCAACATTCCCAAGTGCTGCCAATATTGCCCAGTCTATTGGTGCAGGTTCAGCAAAATTAGGCCTAGACCCACTCATGATCGTCGCGGTTGGTTACCCGCAGCAAAAAACTTTTGATGTGCAAAAACGCGCTTATGATTACACACCAAAACCTTCTGCTGAATTTCAGGCACAAGGTAAATATAAATATGGCGGTGCTGACAAATTCATCAATTTTTTAAATGATGAACTCAAACCAGAAATTGCAAAACAATTTCCAGTTAATAGTCAACAACAGAGTCTATATGGACATTCTTTTGGAGGCTTGTTGGTTCTTTATCATTTTTTTCAAAAGCCAGATGCATTTCAGCGTTATTTTGCTGCAAGCCCTTCTCTTTGGTTTGATCAAGGCATGTTATTCCAACAGTTAAATCATTGGCAAAGTCAAAAACAAAGCAACTCTCCGATGCTTTTGACCACGGTCGGTACACATGAACAAGGCGGGCCTCGCACTCAACTTGATAATAAATTTAACGAAACAGATTTCTTTAAAGCTCTGGAAAATAAACGTTCAGATCAATTTACTTATTGGCATTTTTATAACCCTGCTGAACAACACATTACAAATTTGTATGCAAGTCTACCCAAAGCCCTTATGTTTGCTTCGTGCAAAGACCTAGAAAGCTGTAAATCTTTATTTGATGGGCCATCACAGCAGCCAGCCAAGTAAAAACATAATTACATTTAAAGATGATTATTTCGTTGTTCTTAAAGATAGTCCTCTTAATGCATAGATTGGTTATACTGACCCAATATGTCATAACAACAGTAAAATAGAATGAATAAAATTATTGTTTTAGGCTTACTGGGTCTTACAAGTTTTAGTTTAACGGCTTGTGGCGGTTGCCCCTTAATCGCAGGATGCAATGGTAGGGATAATTCTCCGTACTATATGACAACTGTCAGTAATCAAGTTCGTGGTATTCCAATCCCACCTAAAACCAAGCTCACCTATAAGTCCCAAAATTTCAGGCAGAAATTTGAGCAAACACATGCTTTAAAAGAGAAAAATTTATCAGGGATTGCTTTACCAGAAAATACAGCAATCATTTGGGGCGGTATGCCAGTAGACATGTTTATACAGTTTTCTAATCCCGAAATGAAAGGTTTCTCGGTCTATCCAGCACGAGGATTTAAAGCAGAATTATCAAATGAGTTTTTACGTTTATGGAAAAGTTGTGAAAGTGATTTAAACATTAACTTAAAGAATCCAAATGACTGGTCATTTAATCCTGAAAATATGAAAATAACTGGTTGTGGTGTCGTCTTTCAAGAACGTAGTGAATACACCGAAGATTCATTTCATCAAGATGAAGCAGATGAGTTTTTAAGAAAGATGAATCATGCATTACAGCAATTGCCGAAACAACAAGACTATCCTGTCATTCAACAAAAGACCAAATAGTTAAAAACAAAACAGCCTGTTCTAAGACAGGCTGTTTTTTCTCTGCTTAATTAGGCTTTGCCAATTAATCCACGTGCTACGATTTCTTTCATAATTTCATTTGTACCACCGTAAATACGTTGGATACGGGCATCTACAAAGAAACGTGAAATTGGATATTCAGTCATATAACCATACCCACCAAAAAGTTGGAGTAAGTTGTCTGCAACCTTCATTTGCATATCACTACTGAAACTTTTCAATGCCGCAGCCGTTTCTACATCTAGTTTGCCTTCTTGATATAAGGCAACGTTTCTTTCATAAAAAGCCGCTGTTGCAAGCTCATCAATTTTTGCTTGTGCTAAAACAAAACGAGTATTTTGGAACTGTGAAATGGGTTGACCAAATGCTTGACGCTCTTTTACATAAGCTGTTGCCAAATCAATCGCACCGCGAATTGCCCCAATTGCAGTAGATGCAATTGCAGTACGTTCACGAGGTAACTCTTGCATTAAATAAGCAAAACCTTGCCCAGCTTGACCAAGTAATTGGTTTTTAGGTACTTTCACATTGTCAAAAAACAACTCAGATGTATCTTGAGAATGTAGGCCGATTTTGTCTAAATTTGTGCCTTTTTTAAAGCCTTCCAAATGTGTATCTGCCAATAATAATGACACACCTTTCGCCCGTGCTTGAGGATCAGTTTTTACTGCAAGCACGACAAGATCAGCATGCTGTCCATTTGAAATAAATGTTTTTGAACCATTTAATAAATAGTGATCGTCTTGCAAAATGGCACTGGTACGCATTGATTGTAAATCTGAACCTGCTCCAGGTTCAGTCATACCAATTGCACCAACAACTTCACCTGTTACCATTTTCGGTAACCAATATTGTTTTTGCTCTTCTGTCCCGATATGTAAAATATACGGTGCGGCAATTTCAGAGTGGCAAGAAATAGCTGTTGATAATGCACAAAAGCCAGCACGTGCAGATTCTTCAACCAGCATCAATGAATAGTAAGTTGGAACCCCATAACCACCATATTCTTCTGGAACATCCACACATAAATAGCCATTTTCACCCAGTTGATTCCAAACTGAACGAGGCATGATTCCTTCGCGTTCCCATTGGTCGTAGTGAGGCGCAATATGCTCACTCATAAAACGTTTAAAATTATCACGGAATAATTCTAAATCTGCATCGTATGCCAACATAATATTTTCCTTCAGCTTTATTGTTTTATCGAATCTCATTGCTGTGCATGCTAATCATTTTTTTAGCAACTGTCATGGCATAGCTGCTCATTAAAACTGTACTTTTCAGTCAGCCAATAAAAAAGGAAGCTTTAGCTTCCTTTTTTATATAGGTTTATTTGAATTAATCTAGACCTTCAGCGACTTGAGGACTTTTTGGTTCCATCATTTTTCTGTCGACTTCATCTGGATTATTTAAAGCATCATTAAGCTTATCTTTATCTAAAGCACCGACCCATTTAGCAACAACAATCGTCGCTAAAGAGTTACCAACGAGGTTAGTTAAAGCACGTGCTTCTGACATGAAACGGTCAATACCTAAAATCAATGCCAAACCTGCAACCGGAATATGTCCAACAGCAGACAAAGTTGCCGCCATAACAATAAAGCCAGATCCAGTTACACCCGCCGCACCCTTAGATGAGATTAAGAGTACTAATAACAAAGTAATCTGATGTTGAATATCAAGCTGAGTATTCGTTGCCTGAGCAATAAAGATTGCTGCCATAGTCAAATAAATTGACGTTCCATCTAGGTTAAATGAATAACCTGTTGGAATAACCAAACCGACTACAGACTTTTCACAACCTGCAATTTCGAGTTTACGCAACATGCGAGGTAAAACAGATTCAGAAGAAGATGTACCAAGTACAATTAATAACTCTTCACGAATCATGCGAATCATTTTGAGGATACTGAATCCACTCATACGGCTGATTGTACCCAAAATCAAGAAGATAAAGAGTAGACACGTAACATAGAAGCAGAGAATTAATTGCCCTAATTGTACAAGTGAACCAACGCCATATTTACCAATGGTGAATGCCATTGCACCGAATGCACCAATCGGAGCCAGTTTCATAATCATGTTCACAATGTTAAAGAACACATGTGCAACTTGATCAATAAATTTTAAAACTGGACGTCCTGCATCACCTAACTTATGTAAAGCAAAACCAAAGAGAATTGCAAAAAGAAGGACTTGTAAGATTTCACCATTTGCAAATGCGCCAACAACCGTATCTGGAATGATGTGCATTAAGAAATCAATGGTAGATTGTGACTCACCAGAACTGACGTATTTTTGAATGCCCGAGGTGTCTAGAGTTGTAGGGTCAATATTCATCCCTACACCCGGTTTAGCAATGTTAATTACAACAAGGCCAATCAGAAGTGCAATTGTTGAAACAACTTCAAAATATAACAACGCGACGCCGCCAGTTTTTCCGACTGACTTCATGCTTTCCATGCCAGCAATACCGCTGACCACGGTACAGAAAATAACTGGAGCGATGATCATCTTGATCAAACGAATAAAGGCATCACCTAATGGCTTGAGTTTCTCACCTAAACCTGGGATATGCTGTTCAACACCATTGACAATTTGCGTTGAGCTTGGGGAAAAATGCCCTACCAAAACACCCGCAATAATCGCAATAATCACCTGAAAATAAAGTGATTTATAAATCGGTTTTTTAGCCATAACTTTACTTCAATCTATATTTCCAAGTCCGTTGGAAATACCAAAATGAAACGTCTATTCTTTACGAATACACAGCCCTAACCTTTCACATGAACACCGCAAAAGGGAAACGGTTCTTTGTAAACAAAAAACCTTCCTACTACCTCAATGAAAACAAAAAAAGTTGTTTTCTAAAACAGGAGAATACCTGAAGTTTCTAACCACTTTGAGTAGTTAGAAATAACCTCTTACTTTTTCAATAAAAAGCTGAAGATATAGGAGAATCACAGAAAATTATGATATGAGTGCTCAAAAAAAGCACAAGAAAGTGTACTCGAATTAAATAATGATTCGGTTAAATTTTTAGCTAATACGCGCAAAAAACACTCATGCAGCCTTAAGACTTTAGTATAAGAAACACTTTTGATATTTTTTCGACAGTTTTTTATGTCATATTGATTAAATACTTGTGGACATTTCATTTTGAGCTGCCTACATCCCATCATTTTTATTGTTTTTGAACCACGATGAATACTAAACGTAATATCTATAAAGATGCTGAACACCCATTCGCTCAATATGTCCGTATTTTAGGTAAGGGAAAAAGTGGTTCACGCTCTTTAAGCTATGAAGAAGCTTATCAAGCATTTAGCATGATTTTAAAAGGTGAAGTGCTTGATGTTCAGTTAGGTGCTTTTTTAATGCTACTTCGTGTTAAAGAAGAATCTATTGATGAACTCGCGGGATTTGTTCAAGCCACTAGAGATCAACTCAATTTTCAACCTTTAGACGTTGATTTAGACTGGTCATCTTATGCGGGTAAACGTAAACATTACCCATGGTTTTTGTTAGCAGCTCTTACGCTTGCCCAACATGGCTATAAGATTGTTATGCATGGTGCATCAGGTCACACGCTTAACCGTGTCTATACCGAGCAAGTTTTAGAATATCTGGGTTATCAAATTTGTCATTCTGAACAAGAAGTACGAACACAACTAGCAGAGCAAAATTTCGCATACTTACCACTAGATGTGATTTCACCAGTTTTAAGTGAACTGATTTCTTTAAGAAATGTAATGGGATTACGTTCGCCTATTCATACTTTAGCCCGTCTCATTAATCCTTTTAATGCTAAAGCTACCTTACAAGCTATATTCCATCCAGCGTATAGAACCTCTCATCAACATAGTGCACTGCGCTTAGGCTATCAAAATAGTGCTGTGATTAAGGGTGAAGGCGGTGAATTTGAGCGAAATCCAGATGCAAAAACACTCATTTGTGGCATTAAAAATGGTGAGCTCTATGAACATGAGTTACCAAAACTCACGCCTGAACGTAGTCCAACTGAAGAAGAATTAGATTTAGCAACTTTCAAAGCAGTATGGCTAGGTCAGCAGCACCATGAATACGGTGAAATGGCAGTAACAGAAACAATGGGAATTGCGCTATATACCATGGGCGTTGTTGCGAGTTTTGAAGAGGCAATGCAGAAAGCAAAAGTATTGTGGGAAACAAGAAATTCAAGCAATCTTAATGCGTAGTTAACATATGCTATCGTGAAAGTCGACATGGATGTCGACCGTATCACTGCGATACATGGAAGTATCGTCAGTGATACAAAGGATTTTTGGTTACTTTTGATCCTTCAAAAGTAATAAAAGCCTATATACTACAACTTATAAAAAACATGCTATATGAGGCTGTATGGAATAACCAAAAATAAATTTTCTGTCTTATTAAATTTTAAACAAAACGAATTGGTTTAAATTCTGGCTCATGTTTGTGGTGATCATCTTCACAAACCTCACCCTCTTCTTTCGTACCACGGTCAATATAACCACTACGCTGCTCTTCTGGTAAGTTCTTTAACTCCCAAGCAATTACAGCTTGCATACAAGTTTCACGCTGCTCTTTTGTTAAAACAACGCCATTTGGCCATTTACCAATTTCTACTGCTGTTTTTAAACGCTCTACGATCTCAGGGTTTAAAATAGATAGCATTTGTTCAATATTCATGATTCATCTCTTTGGAAAGATTCAAAATCTTGGTTCCAACCAAGTTTGGTACGGCAGGCCATATAAAAATCATAACCTGGTGGATGCAATAAACTTAGTTTAAATGGATGTTTGCGGATGTGTAAACTATCTCCAACATTGAGCGATATGCTATGTTGACCATCTGCACTCACCATTGGTAACACCCGATTTTCGCGAATAACAATCTTAATTTCGCTTTGTCCACCGACTACGATCGGACGTGATGACAATGTATGCGGATGCATTGGAACTAATGCAATCGCATCCATACTTGGATGTAAAATTGGTCCACCACCTGACAACGCATAAGCTGTTGATCCAGTTGGAGTCGAAACAATTAAACCATCACTATGCTGGCGATAAACATATTGACCATCAATGTTGAGTTCGAAGTCAATCATGTGGACCGACTTACCCGAGTGCAAAACGACATCATTTAAAGCAATGGCATCATAAATGACTTCGCCATTTGTTCGCACTTCCATTTCAAGTAAGAAACGGCGATCAAGTTGAAAATGCCCTTGAAGCACTTGGTCAAGTTTAAAAATCGCTTCTGATGGTTTGATATCGGTTAGAAAACCTAATCGACCACGGTTGATACCAATAACAGGTGTATTGTAACGAACTAAAGCTCTTGCCGCGTGGAGTAAAGAACCGTCCCCGCCAACTACAATAACTAAATCAGCAACTTCACCTAATAAATGACGGCTTACTACCTGTGCATGATCATAAGGCACTAATTCAGCAGTTTCCTGATCAAAAATGGGGTTTAAACCTAGGTTCAATAAATGATCATGAATTAAACATAGTGTTTCTACAACTGATGATTTATCTGGTCGACCGATTAACCCGACGTTTCTGAAGGACTTATGTGAAATTTGCACGAATGAGTAAGCTCCGCTGCGATA
Organism: Acinetobacter oleivorans DR1; assembly: GCF_000196795.1. Lineage (NCBI taxonomy): Bacteria > Pseudomonadati > Pseudomonadota > Gammaproteobacteria > Moraxellales > Moraxellaceae > Acinetobacter > Acinetobacter oleivorans. The sequence goes on along the minus strand of NC_014259.1, from coordinate 1,232,484 downwards.
CTTGCCTATAATAACATTAACCTGATTAATTTAAAAAAACATAACTACAAGATGCTGTAAAATTCAATCTAAGTTTTCCAATTATTCACAGTTTTATCATTGCAAATTGATGACAAGCTATCGCATCATTACAGGCATTGTTAGGGTTTTATCTCATTTTTATGAAGTTTGAACGTGGTATCGGTTTCTTTGCACTAATCTTTTCCATTTTGGTCATTGGTGCTTTTATTGCTCTTAGTATCTATCTGATTCGTTTAGATAATATTATCCGTGAAAAATTTGAAGGACAACGGTGGGATATTCCTGCCAAAGTGTTTGCACGACCTCTGGAAATTTATAACAACGCACCTATTTCCCAAGCAAATTTCACTCAAGAATTGAAGCTACTGGGTTACAAAACTTCAAGTAATTATGACAAGTCTGGAAGTTATGTTGCTCAAGGCAGCAACATGTATATTCACACACGTGGTTTTGACTACGGTGACAGTGTTGAACCTGAACAAGTCTTAGAGTTAAGTTTTGCAAATGATCAAGTTGTTGAAGTTCGAAGTACCAAACCTTCTTCAACTGGCGTTGCACGCTTAGAACCGTTACTCATTGGAGGAATTTATCCTCAACACAATGAAGACCGTGTACTTATTAAACTGAATAATGTCCCTAAACCACTTATTGAAGCTTTAATTTCTACAGAAGACCGCAATTTTTATCATCATCATGGTATTTCAATTCGCGGTACAGCTCGTGCACTAGTGAGTAATATCACGGGTGGAAAGCGTCAAGGTGGCTCAACCCTGACTCAACAATTAGTTAAAAACTTCTATCTCACACCTGAGCGTACATTAAAACGTAAAGTTAATGAGGCCTTAATGGCTTTGCTCATCGAGCTGCATTACAGCAAAGATGAAATTTTAGAAGCCTATTTAAATGAAGTGAATCTGGGCCAAAACGGTAGCTACTCAATTAATGGCTATGGTTTGGCTTCACAATTTTATTTTGGTTTGCCATTACGTGAACTTAGCGTTGCACAACAAGCTTATTTAGTAGGTTTGGTACAAGGCCCTTCTTTATATAATCCTTGGAAAAACCCTGAAGGTGCAAAAAAACGTCGCGACACTGTGTTAAATAACATGCGTGTGATGGGTTATTTAACTCAAGCCGAATATGAAGATGAAATTGCACGTCCTTTAAATGTATTAAGTAAACCAAGTTTAGGGCCTGCAAAATTCCCAGACTTTTTAGATATTGTGCGTCGCCAGTTGCGTACAGAATATCAAGAAAGTGATTTAACCAATCAGGGATTACGTATTTTTACGACCTTAGATCCAATTACTCAAACTCAAGTTCAAAACGCGTTTAAAGCTTCAGTAGAACGCTTAGCCAACAGCAACCCAGCACGTTTGAAAAACCTACAAGGTGCTGTACTGATTGCCCATCCTGAAAATGGTGAGCTTGTTGCAGCAGTTGGCTCTACACAAGACTTTACTGGTTTTAACCGTGCTTTAGATGCAAAACGTCAAGTCGGTTCTTTATTGAAACCTGTGATTTATTTAAGTGCGATTGAATCTGGTCGTTATAACTGGGCAAGCCAAATTGAAGATGCTCCAATCAGTGTTCCTGTAGATGGCGGTAAAAGCTGGACACCTAAAAACTATAGTGGTGGTGGACATGGTGTAGTAAGTCTGAGCGAAGCATTAGCAAACTCATACAACCTTTCTGCTGTACGTTTGGGTCAAGAGTTTGGTTTATCAACATTTACCAATAATCTAAGAAAGTTTGGTGTTGAATCAACGATTCCTGCCTACCCTTCTATTTTCCTTGGGGCAGTCAATATGTCACCAATGGAAGTGCTCGGAATCTATGAAAACTTCGCCACAGGCGGTTTTAAATATCCAACTCGTGCAATTCGCTCTGTGGTAGATGCGAATGGTCGTTTACTTGACCGTTATGGCCTGAATGTCCAACAAACGATTGATCCAGCTGTTGGCTATATCATGAACTATGGTTTACAACAGGTTATGTCTTCGGGTACTGGTCGTTCAGCCTATAGCAGCTTATCTCCAGCTTTAAAATTGGCGGGTAAATCAGGTACGACTAACGATACACGTGACTCATGGTTTGCAGGTTATTCGGGTAACCATGTCGCTGTAGTATGGTTAGGTTTAGATGACAACAAAGTAACAGGATTAACAGGCTCATCTGGTGCATTGCCAGTATGGACTAACGTAATGAAACAGTTACGCCAAACTCCTGTGAATATACGTCAACCAGACACTGTACAGTGGCAGTGGATTGATCGTGCAACAGGTGATTTATCTGCTCAGGCTTGTGATGGCGCTATGTATATTCCGATGCTAACACATACGGTTCCGCACCGTGCTACACCATGTGGAGCACCTTATTATCAAGTTGATCCAACATATACGCCACAAAGTGATAACACAACGTCTGACTCTCAGGATGATAATACCGACAGTTATATTCGTGAAAGTGAAAGTCAGATGCAACAAGATCTGTCAAATAACTCACGTGTAATTTCAAGTGGTAGTTATAACAACTAAGCGTAAACAGGAAATTAGGATATGTTGAAGAAAGGTGTTTTTTATATTGGTGCTGTTCTTATGGTCGGCTGTACAACTTTGCCCGATCATTCTGACTCCAAAGAGAAAACACCTACTCCTCCAGTCAAAAAGACGCAAACTCCATCGGGTGTAAAAATTACACCTTATGATCATCCGGAAATTCAACGCAAAAATTTACAGGTGATCGTTCCTCAACAGAAAAATCCTCAACATTTTAGTGATGATGGCAGCCAGTTACCTGCATTTAAAGTTTTAATGCAAAAAACACAGCAGGCTTATAAAAACCAGCAATGGTCAGAAGCTGAACGCTATGCACTTCAGGCACAGCGTTTAGCACCGCAAGCAGCTGAGACTTATTTATTTCTTGCACTTACTGCAAATCATAAACAGCAATATTCTAATGCTGAGTCTTTAGCACGACGTGGTTTAAGCTTTGCTCAGAGCCAAGCAATGAAAAAACAGCTTTGGCTAACTATTTTAAAAGCTGGGCAACAGCGTAATAACCCAAAAACTGTTCAAGAAGCACAACAAGCATTAAAAGCGCTCTAGCTTTTAATGCTTTTATGTCTTATTAAAAATTACGAATACCCGCCAAGCCATAAGCACCGTGTTGCTGTGCTGTGACTAAATCATCAGGACTCATGCCTCCCAAAGCGAATACGGGAATCTGGCATTTCTCAATCAAGTCATTTAAACGATCCCACCCTAATGCGCTCGCATCTGGATGGGTCTCTGTTACTTTGACAGGACTTATAAAAACAGCATCGCAGCCAATTTGCTGAGCATGTTGTAAAGAAACTGCATCGTGGCAAGCAGCAATAAAACGCACTCCCACTTCCAAGTCGCCTTTATGCAAACTCATTAATTGGGATTGCTTAAGATGTACTGTTTTTATATGAGTTTTTAACTCAGGTTTTAACTTGTGCCAAACATCGATATTCACGATTAATTTTGAAAGCTGATCGGTATCTAAAAGAGCTAACTTTTCTAGATCTGCCTGATCAAAACTATCTTTTTCACTACGCCAATACACTAAAGTGTCATCATTTTCGACTGGTGTCAGCGTAGGGCTAATTTTAATAAAATGCGGCCAATACAATCTTTTTATGATGTCTTTATTCGCTTTTGGAAAGTTTAAGTGAAGTAATTGTTCACGTGTGTACCATGCCCATGGTTGATGAATAAGATTTAATAGTTCATCAGGCACATAACTATGGAATAAATGTAAATTGACAATAATGTCGTCATATTCATGGTGAATATAATCAAATTGATGCCAATCTTTTAAACCAATACCCACTTCTTCATAGATTTCACGGCGACAGGCTTCTTCGGGTGTTTCACCCTGCTCAACTTTCCCGCCCGGAAACTCATGCTTTCCACCTTGATGCTGCTGCTCTTCGCGCCATCCAACTAGTATTTTTCCACGATGGATCAAGATTGCTATAGCGACATCGACGATTGGTTTGGGCATTTTTTTACTCTCTAAAACTTTTCTCAAGTGTAAGCAAATTTTATCATTTTATAAAATCTTAAAAATCTCATTGACAGATCTATTCGATAATGATTATCATTTAAATCGTTCAAGAACATACCACGGAGCACAACAAATGAACGCACCTTTTAGCTTATTTACTCGTAACAATGAAACAGCTCATGCCTTACCAATGTTACATTCTAACAACCTCTTTGCATTAGGCCGTGAAATCCGCATTATGCATGCTGGCGAGGAATATCGTTTACGCCTCACTCGCAATAATCGCCTAATTTTAACTAAATAAAAAATACACTCGCGTTTCAATAATATTCGTGGGAAAACAAAAAATGGATAGCATGGGTAACCATGCTATTTTTTATAATGGAAGATTAACTTCTACCCTCAAACCACCCTGTTTAGCATGCATAAAACGCAATTCACCATTATGCAATTCAATAATTTTTCTTGTAATTGAAATTCCCAATCCTGAACCTTGCTGCTGAGTACCTAATACTCGAAAAAACCGCTGTCCTAAACGTTGCAATACCTCATCATCTACACCATTTCCTGTATCTTCTATAGCGACCTTAATTTGCTGTTCGTCCTGACTAATCTCAACATGAATAGAACCTAAATTCGGACTATAACGAATGGCATTATCAAATAAATTTCTAAAAGCAATAAACAGTAATTCTTCATTCGCAAAGGTTTTAGTTTCTGTCGATAAGGTATTTGTCTCTATCAACATCTGTTTAGCATTCGCATCTAAAGTTACAGTTTCAATGACTCTAGCCAATAAGTAATTTAAATCGATAACTGTTTTTGGAAGTTGTGGCTGCTCTGCTTCATTGGGTTCTAGGCGAGCCAGAAGGAGTAAGTTTTCAAGTACTTTTGTACTTCTTGAAACGTCCTCTTGTATGCGCTCAAAGTCCTGATGAAGTTCTGGAACATGTTGATATTTACGCTGTAAAACTTGAAGGCGCATTTGTATGGCAGATAATGGAGAACGTAGCTCATGGGAAGCATCCGCTGTAAAACGCTGCTCAGCCACTAATGCCCTTTGCAATCTTGCAAGTAATTGGTTTAAAGCATCAATCACGGGTTGAATTTCGGTAATGACATCTGGGTCTTGAATTGGGTCTAAATTTGAAGCTGTTTTTTGGGCAATACGTCTAGAAAGTAAATTTAGCGCAGCCAATTGTTGCTCCGTACGCCAACTTACAATGACCCATTGCAGCAACCAGAACAACACCATAAGACCACTATAGCCTGCAAGTGCTTTGAGTACTTCTTCAATACGTGTACTCATTGGCTGAAAGACTTCAACTTCTAGTTGAGAGTCTTCTTGTTGTGCAGCCAGACTACGCCATAATTGACCATCAAACCAAAAATATGAAAAACCTTCAGATAATTTTCCTTGTTCAAAAAGTTCATGTTGATAACTATGAGAATGAGTAAGTAATTGCCCAGAGCTTAATAACTCATACTGAATATCAAATTCATCACTGAGCTGATCAAACTGCTTCATAGAATGTTTAGAAAGGTCAGAAACTAGCAAAGTATCTGAAATTTCATCCATGATTTCATCTTGCACTGACATGTTGTGATAAACAGAAAATATGGTAAGTAAGCTTAAAGCCACCAAGCCCACCACCACACTACTCCACATGGTGGTTTTAACCAGTTGTGACTGCAAAGATGAGCGATTCGATTTCATTTTAAATCTCCCATACGGTAGCCTAATCCCCGTATGGTTTTAATGCAGCTACTTCCAATTTTTTTTCGAAGCTGATAAATAAATACTTCGATGGCGTTACTTTCAATTTCCTCACCCCATGCATAGAGTGCTTCTTCTAATTGATCACGGGTAATAATATGTTCTGGATGAACCATCAGCTTACGCAATATTTGGAATTCTTTTGCCGTTAAATCAATAGACTTGCCAGCACTTAATACAACTTTCGCTTGTGTATCAAGTTGCAAATCACCCCACGTTAAAATCGATTGTTGACTTAACGTTTGTTTACGCAATTGAGCGCGAATTCGGGCAGAGAGTTCTTCTAAACTAAAAGGCTTAACCAAATAATCATTTGCGCCTAAATCTAGTCCTTCTACTCGATCATGAATGCTGTCACGTGCGGTAATAAAAATAACAGGAACATTTTTTTGTTTATAACGGATCGTTGTTAGAACTTTCTCACCCGCTAATTGCGGCAGTCCCCGATCAAGTAAAATACAGTCATAGTCATGCTGTTCGATTGCCGTAAGCGCATAATCACCTCTTTCCACCCAATCGACCTGATAACCATCTAACTCTAACCATGATTGAATACTTTCAGCTTGAGAGCGATCATCTTCTGCAAGCAAAATTCTCATCTATTTTTCCTGTTATATGCTGTTTTAATCTTGCCAAGCCTTTATAAAAAAAGCAAAGCCGCATCATTTAAATGCGGCTAAAAGTAGTAGATTCAGAGATCAATGAATTAAAACTGAACTTGATCAACCTCAATTTCTACACGTTTTAAAGGTTTATAGTCGATGTCTACTTCACCAATTAGAGTGACATTTGTATTTGCTGAAATAGGACGACCCTGCCAAAGCTCATCATCTACATCCACTGTAATGCTACCTGTCTTGTCACGAAATTGATATTTTTCATCACCTAAAGATTTTACAACCTGCCCATGTAATTTGACTGGTGTATTATCTTTTGCCGTTAATGCATGCTTAACAGTTGTCAGAGTTGCTGGTGCAATTGCTGCCTGATTCACAGGTGTATTTGCCATAGCTACGCCAGTAACAGTTAGACCCGTAGTCATTAGTATCGCTTTAAGCATTTTCATAAGATCACCTTTTTAACCACATCTTCGAATAGCGTAAGTACAACAGGCATAGATGAGGTGAATCTTAAGAAAAAGTTAATTTAATGGCACAACCCGTAATACCTCTTCTAATGTTGTAAGACCATCAATTACCTTACGAGCACCTGCAATTCTTAAAGGTTCTATACCTTCTTTTTTAGTTTGCGTTCTCAAATCATTTAAGGTCATATGGCTACTAATAAGATGCTTAAGCTCAAGACTGACTGGCATAAATTCATAAATACCGACTCGCCCTTTATAGCCTGTATGACGACATTGTTCACACCCTACTGCCTGATAAACTTTTTCTGGCATTTCCATAATGTAGTCGAATGTTAAATGTTGCCATTCATCCTCATTAATATGAGTTTGCTGTTTGCAGTGTGGACAAAGTTGTCGCACTAAACGCTGAGCCAGTACACCTAAAATAGTTGCTGCTGTTAAAAATCGCTGCACACCTAAATCATGCAAGCGAGTCAAACTGGACGGCGCATCATTGGTGTGTAAAGTTGATAACACCAAATGACCTGTAAGTGCCGCCTGAATGGCCATATTTGCTGTATCTTGATCGCGAATTTCCCCAATCATAATAATATCTGGATCTTGTCGCATAAGTGCACGAACACCATCTGCAAAACCTAATTCAATTGCGTTATTGACCTGCATTTGGTTAAAACTAGGCTCTAGCATTTCAATCGGATCTTCAATGGTACAGACATTAACCTGATCTGTTGCGAGTTGCTTTAAAGATGAATATAACGTTGTGGTTTTACCTGAACCTGTGGGGCCAGTGACCAAAATAATCCCATGGCTATTTTTTGTTAATTGCTGCCACTGTTGTAATAAACTCTGTTCAAAACCAAGTTGATGAAAAGAACGTACCAACACATCGGGATCAAAAATACGCATGACCAGTTTCTCACCAAACGCTGTTGGTAAGGTTGATAAACGGAGTTCAGTTTCTTGACCTTTAGGTGTCCGTGTTTTTAATCGACCATCTTGCGGTTTACGTTTTTCCGCTACATTTAAACGCCCTAAAATTTTAATTCGGGAAATTACGGCAGTCAGCGTATTTGATGGCATGTTATAAATGGTGTGCAACACACCATCAATACGAAACCTGACTTTACCATTGTCTTTACGCGGTTCCATGTGAATATCACTGGCACTCTGCTCGAATGCAAACTGTAAAATCCAGTCAACCAATTTCACAATATGCTGATCATTCGCATCTGGATTCTGACTATCGCCAAGTTGCAAAAGCGCTTCAACATTTTTAGTGTCACGTTCATGAGCTGCATCTTTTTGAGCGGAATTTACTGCACGACTGACCTGATAATATTCACGTAAATAGCGTTGCAACTGTTCAGGATTAAGTAATACTCGTTCAATTTTTTTAGGCGACAGACTCCGCTCTAAATTGTTTAGCCAATCTGTTTGAAATGGTTGATCTGTTCCAATCACGATTCGATCGGCATGAATTTCCACAGCTAAAATATGATTGCGAATGGCAAACTCTTGTGACATTACCTGCGTTAAAGCGCTAACATCTGCCTTTAAAGGATCAATCACAAATAAAGGGAGCTGAACCTGATCTGCAAACCATAAACACAAGCGGTTTAAACTTAAATGAGCGTGTGTGTGCTGCTGATCCTTTAAATTAAAATGTGCAATCCACTGTAATGGATGCCACTTTAACTGGTCTTTTTGGCGGTGACTTGACTGTACCAGTAATTTATCTCGTTCTGTAATCCGACCTTCTTGTAATAGTTGTTCTAGACACCAATACGTATCTATTTGTACATGTGCATTCATGCGTTATCCCCAATATATTTTTATAATATAGCAGAGATATTTCTGATTTATCTCCTCACAAATTTGCTAAACCCTACTTTTAAATATTATTTAACTTCAAATAATTAAACCAATTCTCAACTTAATATTTTTTTGCGTCATAGTTCATATCTATAAAAATACTGTGTATGTGGTTTTGTCTAAAAAAGACACTATGCTCACTATAATAAAAAGCATAAACTGAACGTGAATATATGATTTTTAAAACGATTCAAATCTACTTATAACAATAAACCAAAGAGGAAGTAATATGGAGCTTCCAATGACAATGTCATTACAAACAACTTCATTTGAAGAATTCATTACCGTTATTGCTGCGGCGCTCGGTTGTGGCTTATTAATTGGTTTAGAACGTGAGCGAAGTAAGCTTAAACATGAATATAAAACATTTGCTGGATTTCGTTCTTTTGCAATTAGTTCATTATTAGGCGCCATCTGTTTTTTATTCGGCACTGAAATTGGAATTGTAGGTGCCCTTCTCATTGGGGCAATTAGTATTGTATCTCTTAAAAATCAGCCCAATGACCCCGGTGTGACCACCGAACTTGCCTTTATTATGACTTACTTTATTGGGGCACTTTGTATTTGGAATATTTCGCTCGCTGCTGGCCTCGCCGTAATCATGACCATTATTTTACTGGCAAAGCAGTCTATGCATGGCATTGCCAGTCAGTGGATTACCGAATCGGAATTGCGTGATGGTATTTTTCTACTTGCCTTGCTGTTAATAGCACTGCCTTTAGTACCCAATAAACCCTTTTGGGGCCCAGTTTTAAATCCGCATGTGATTTTAAAATTACTCACTTTGATCTTATTTGTACAAGCACTCGCCCATATTGCGAAACGGTTACTCTCATCTAAAAACGCTTTATTACTCTCTTCTTTAGCTTCGGGATTTGTTTCCAGTACAGCGTCCATTGCCAGTTTAGGTTTAGAAGTACGCTCTGGCAGAGCCAATGCAACTACAAATGCAGGCGCTGCATTAATGTCGTGTGTTTCAACACTCATTCAAACTTTAATTATTGTGATTGGAATTAGCTTTGCTTGGTTTAAGTTGATTATATTTCCTACCCTTATTGCATTAGCAGTTTTAGCAATCTGGGCTTTCATTTTATTGCGTAAAGCAGAGCCCAGTACAACTTCGCCCGAACTCGACTCAAGAATGTTCAGCTTAAAAGAAGCCATTATTATTGCAGGCACACTCACCCTCATTCAGGCAGGTGTTTATGGCTTAAGTATCTCTTTAGGCGATGCTGGATTAATCGCAGGTACTCTGCTCGCATCTTTATTTGAAATACATGCAGCTATTGCGGCAGTCATTGTGCAAGGTGAACCTGATAGCACCCATATGACGCCTTTATTAATTGCATTTTTAGGAGGCTTTGCGGTTCATGCGCTTGCCAAAAGTGTGAACTCTGCTATTTCGGGCGGGCTACGCTATGCCCTTGCTTTTGTTCCCGCCCAACTCATTCATATGGCTATATTTATTAGTTTACTTTGGCTCAACATCCATTGGTTTTAAAAGATTTCTACTGTGCAAGCTAAGAAGTCTTCACCACATCAATGACCGTAACTACAAATTGATCAACTTTAAAATGAATATCAAAATCTGAAAATTTCATTTTATAGATTCGTTCAGCGTCTTCTTGATAGGCAGGCCGAGGATCTAAAGATAAGACTTGCTCAAGCTCATCAATGTGCTGTGAATTCATTTCATTATTTTGCAGAAAATATTTTTGCGCTGTTAACGCAGCTTCTGACCAAACGACTGACTTCCGTTCAGGTTCTGCATGTGCATAACCACTTTCTGCATCAATAATTGCATCAGAATATTGAATATAAGGTTTGATATCTAAAATTGGAGTGCCATTTAATAAATCACTTCCTGTGATATAGACCCGAACAGACTTACCGACTTTTTCCACTTTATTCAGTTTTACAACTGAAAGCCCGATTGGAGATGGTCGATACATGCTACGTGTAGCAAACACCCCAATTTTCTCATTACCACCTAAACGTGGTGGACGAACCTGTGGACGGAATTTATCGGCACTCCCCTGATTTTTGTTGTCATGAAACTGCCAAACTAGCCAGAGATGACTGAACTGCTCAATTCCCTCAAATGCCAATAAGTCATTATAAGGTTCTACCATATCGATATAAGACTCGATATTTACCAAATTAGGCTGGCGTGGAATACCAAATTTTTCGCGATATGGGGAACACATGTGGCCAATTATTGGGAAGGTGACAGAATTGTTCATCACTTTTTCTTATAAACACAATTAAATATATTCAGTTTATCGGGAATGAAATTAGATTAGAATAGCTATCTGTTTTCTTTTAATCGTGATCGAGACCTTTAATGGCTGCTTTTAACGTCGAACGCATTACTCATGTTCACCACTGGAATGACACACTTTTCAGTTTTAAAACTACACGCGATACTAGCTTACGTTTTAAAAATGGTCAGTTCGTAATGATCGGACTAGAAGTGAATGGCAAACCGTTAATGCGTGCGTATTCGATTGCAAGTGCAAACTACGAAGAAGAGTTAGAATTTTTCTCAATTAAAGTACAAGACGGTCCTTTAACTTCAATTTTGCAAAAAGTACAAGTTGGCGATGAAATCTTAATTTCTAAAAAACCGACAGGTACTTTGGTTCATGATGACCTTTTACCGGGTAAAAACTTGTACCTTTTATCTTCTGGTACTGGCCTTGCACCATTCTTATCAATTATTCGTGACCCTGAAACTTACGAACGTTTTGAAAAAGTAATTGTTGTTCATGGTACACGCTATATTTCTGAATTAGCTTACCAAGATTTAATTTTGGATGAACTTCCAAAAAATGAATTCTTTGAAGAGTTAGGTATTAAAGACAAACTTGTTTACTACCCTACAGTAACTCGTGAACCTTTCCACACTCAAGGCCGTGTAACAACTGCAATTGAAACTGGTGCTTTATTTGAAAAAATCGGTTTACCACGTTTTAACCGTGAAACTGACCGCGCAATGCTTTGCGGTAGCCCTGCATTCTTAAAAGACGTTGCTGCGTTACTTGACCAACACGGTTTAGTTGAATCACCTCGTATGGGTGAAATGGGCGACTACGTGATTGAGCGTGCGTTCGTAGAAAAATAAGATTTTTCTAATAAAAAAACCGAGGCAAAGTCCTCGGTTTTTTTATATCTGTTTTATAACTTGATTGTGCCATCAATACAGGTAACAGCCGTTCCACCGACTAAAATTTTATCCTGATGCAATTCAAGTTGAAGCTGTCCGTCACGACCTAAAGCCTGCCCCTGTGAAGAAAGAACTGTGTCATTTTGTGCTGGTAAAATACCATAGTGACGAATGAAAGATGCCACACTGCCATTACCACTACCACAAACTGGATCTTCATTTATTCCACAAGCAGGTCCAAATGAACGAACTTCTATGTGTTTTTGCTCATCATTACTTTCATAAAAACCAAAAACTGTCGCACCCGTAACTTTCATTTCTAAATCATGTTGTTTTAAGGCTACAAAGTCTGGTTGAGTCGCTAAAACAGCTTCAGCATTCACCGCTTGTAATACTATCCAACGTGCGCCTACATCAACCAATGTAGCATTCCATTGAGTATTAATTTCACATTTTAAAATTTCTGCTAATTTCTCAGTGTGCATTGCATCAAGTGGAGTAATTTTAGGCTTAGGGAGTTCAAATGAAATATGCCCTGAGTCACTCACGGTAAGTGTTACCAAACCCGCAGCACATTGCTGTACCACCTTACCTTTTTGAGCTGTCACGAGGCCTGCTTCAAGCAAAGCATAGGCAGTACCAATTGTAGGATGTCCTGCAAATGGCAACTCACTTTGTGGAGTAAAAATTCGAACCTGATAATCAGCTTGCGAATCGGTCGCAGGGAGCACAAATGTCGTTTCAGAAAGATTCGTCCAATTCGCAATTTCCTGCATCTGTTCAGATGTTAAGGTACTGGCGTCCATAATGACTGCGACAGGATTACCTTTAAATGCTTGTGAAGTAAAAACATCAACTTGTTTAAATGCAACAACAGACATAGACCACTCCTACTGATTTTAAAATTAAAAAATATGGCTTTTAAGTCCTTACCATTTTTTGATCTTACTGATTTATTTTTAACGGTCACAGTATCAGTTAATATGAAAAATAATAGACACAGTTTTCAAGTTTAGATTTGTGTTAAATGAACTAATCACAAGCAATTACAATATTTGAGTTAAATAAAAGATCACGATAAAGTGTATCCACTACCTTGGCTTTTTAATGAATTGACATGTACAAATATAAAAAAGTGAGTGATGACCTAACCTTTCAAATTCAGAATGGCAGGCAGCCTATTGGTTCACGCTTACCATCAATTCGCGACTGCGCAAATCATTATCAGGTCAGCATTAACACCGTAAAAGAAGCTTATCGTCAGCTTGAAGATCAAGGTTTAATTTCAGTTCGTCCACAGTCTGGTTACTATGTTTGTCATGCACCTTCAAACTTACTAGAGCTCGAAGAGCGTTATGTCAGTGAAGAAAAAGTATCACTTTCAGGAATTAGTTGTTTTCTCGCACAAATTGTTAAAAAGCAGATGGATCCCCACTATGTCAATTTGGCTCTGGCTTGCCCTACAGGTGAAAATTTCTACCCAATTGAACGCTTAAAACGCTTAACTGCTCAAGTTTTACGGACGCAGCCAGACATTTTTAAAAACTATACTTTACCGCCCGGCTCTATACGTTTACGTACACAAATTGCGAGGCGAAGTTTACAGCTTGGTATGTTTCTTTCAGCAGATGATATTGTGCTCACTCATGGCACCATGGAAGCTTTAAGTCTCGCGATTATGGCAACAACTCAAGCGGGTGACAGCATTGCACTTGAGATCCCTACATTTCACAATCTGTACCCACTCCTTCATAATTTAGGTCGAAAAATCATAGAAGTGCCGACTTCGCCACATACAGGTATGTGCCTAGATGCTCTTGAAGAACTCTTAAAATCTAAAAGTGTACAAGCCATATTAACTATTCCAACAGGACACAATCCTCTCGGTTTTAGCATGCCTGAAAGCAACCGCCGTCGCTTAGCAGAGCTTGCTAATCAATTTCAAGTTCCCGTCATTGAAGATGCAATGTACGCCGAATTGCAACTGACTGAACCACTCTTACCCAACATTAAGGCATTTGACCAAAATGGATGGGTTTTGGTGTGTGGTAGCTATACCAAGACTGTAGCACCTGACTATCGAATTGGTTGGTTAGAAGCTGGACGCTTCCGTAATATTGTGCAGCAGCTTAAATTTACAACCACTGTTGCCGAACCAGCTTTACTCACAGAAACGTTGGGACTTTTTTTAGAAAATGGCGGATATGATCTGCACTTAAGGCATCTTAAAAAACGCTATCAACAACAAATTGACACCATCAAATCTTATATATGTCGTTATTTTCCACTCGGTACTCGAGTCAGTCGTCCGCAAGCAGGATTTATTTTATGGTTAGAGCTCCCCGAATCCATTGATGCACTAGAACTGTTTCATCAGGCAATGGATGAAAAAATCTTATGTATGCCGGGAATTTTATGTTCGGCTGATAAACGTTTTAGTCATTGTTTACGCATAGCAGCGTGTTTCGAGCTAAATCCTAGAATGTTAAATGCTTTGATGCGCTTAGGAGAGTTAGCAAAAAATATGCTACCCGCGCAAAAAGATATAGGTCAAATCCCTACTAATTCAGTAGGTTGAATCCAAAATGTGGAGTTAATAAAATAAAACCATATATTTTTTATGCCTTTTATTTTATGAAAACTGAACTCCTTTCTCCCGCAGGTTCACTAAAAAACATGCGCTATGCTTTTGCCTATGGTGCAGATGCCGTATATGCAGGACAACCACGTTACAGTTTACGTGTGCGTAATAATGCTTTTGATCATGACAATTTAAAAATTGGAATTGATGAAGCGCATGCTTTGGGTAAAAAGTTTTATGTTGTGGTGAATATTCAGCCACATAACAGCAAATTAAAAAATTTTATTCGTGATCTTGAATCTATTGTAGCAATGCAGCCAGACGCACTTATTATGTCTGATCCGGGCTTAATCATGCTGGTGCGTGAACACTTTCCAGATGTGCAAATTCATCTATCGGTTCAAGCCAACGCCATTAACTGGGCCACTGTTAAATTCTGGAAAGATTACGGTTTAAGCCGTGTCATTTTATCGCGTGAGTTGTCATTAGAAGAAATAGAAGAAATCCAGCAACACGTACCAGATATTGAACTCGAAGTTTTTGTGCATGGCGCTCTATGCATGGCCTACTCAGGCCGCTGCCTACTCTCTGGTTATATGAATAAACGTGATGCCAACCAAGGTGCTTGTACCAATGCTTGCCGTTGGGACTATAAACTGCATGAAGCTCAAGAAGATGCAAACGGCGACGTGATTCCAGTTACTCAGCTCAACACCTCAGAAAAGTCTTGCTGCTCATCAGCACAATCAGAGACAACTTCAGCTCAAACTTTGCTTGTACAACGTAATGATGAAGAAATGTTTGCTGCTGAAGAAGATGAACACGGCACCTATTTTATGAACTCCAAAGATTTACGTGCGGTACAGCATGTAGATCGTTTAACCAAAATGGGCATCGCCTCACTGAAAATTGAAGGCCGTACTAAATCCTATTTTTATTGTGCCCGTACTGCCCAAATTTATCGAAAAGCCATTGATGATGCTTTAGCAGGTAAACCATTTGACTCAAGCTTAATGGCTCAGCTCGAAGGGTTGGCGAACCGTGGTTACACCGAAGGTTTTTTAAGACGTCATGTACACAGTGAATATCAAAACTATGCCGATGGTTCATCACATTTTGACTATCAACAATTTTGCGGCGAGGTTTTAGAGCGTTACGGTGATTATATTCGCATTGAAGTTAAAAACCGTTTTGTGGTTGGCGACTCACTTGAGCTGATGACGCCTCAAGGCAATATCACCTTTACCTTAACCGAAATGCGTGATTTAAAAGGTAACCCAATTACAGATGCTAAAGGTTCGGGGCATTTTGTTGAAATTCCACTCTCACAAGATGTTGACATCAGTTATGCCCTACTCGTACGCAATTTGCCGCATGCGAAAGAAAGTATTACTGCATCTACATTGGCTTATTCAGCGAGTTAAACATGGCACTTTTGATTACGAGTGACTGCATCAACTGTGATATGTGCTTACCTGAATGCCCCAACATCGCTATTTTTGAAGGGAGCAAAGTTTATGAAATTGATCCTCTTCGTTGTACCGAGTGCGTAGGCTTTTACGATGCGCCTACGTGTAAGGCGGTTTGCCCTATCGATTGCATAAAAACAGACCCTGCGCATATTGAGAATAAAGAGCAACTACTAGAGAAATTTAAAGGGTTAAATTTACTCGGCGAATCTATTTTTTAAAATAGTCTATAGAGGGTCAAGCTAAAGTCACTGATCCTCTTTTTATGACTATGCAGATCAATGATTGAATAAATAGCTGAGAACACTTTGCTAGTGATAAAATCAATTTATCAGTTCAGTTTGATTTACTGGTCATTTTGTACCAAAAAAATTAAACAATCGTTAAAACTGCCAAACCATTTCAACATTTCATGTAGATTGATTAAAACTCATTCTGGCGCAGCTCCCCATGTCTTATCTTTATTTAGCAATTGCGATTGCTTGTGAAGTCATTGCAACTTCAGCTTTAAAAGCATCTCAAGGTTTTACTGTTCCTATTCCATCCATCATTACAGTTGTAGGCTATGCGATCGCTTTTTATTTATTGTCCCTGACGCTAAAAACCATTCCGATCGGAATTGCATACGCCATTTGGTCGGGCGCCGGTATTATTTTAATTTCTGCAATTGGCTGGATATTTTACAAACAGCATTTAGATTTGGCGGCCTGCATTGGTCTTACTTTAATGATTGCAGGTATTATCATTATTAATGTGTTTTCTAAAAATACCCATCTATAAAATATAATTAAAAAAGTAACCGAGTAAGATGCGAATCTTTTTTAAAAAATTTCACCTTACTCGTTATAAACAGCTTATTTCAAACTGCCCGTCAAAAATTGCTTTAAACGCTCACTTTTCGGATTGTTGAGTACTTCATCAGGATGGCCCTGCTCCTCAATTTTCCCTTGATGCAAGAAAATCACCTGATTAGACACATGGCGTGCAAAACCCATTTCATGTGTCACCACAATCATGGTACGGCCTTCTTCAGCCAAACTCTGCATAACCTTGAGTACTTCACCCACCAACTCCGGATCAAGTGCACTGGTTGGTTCATCAAATAGCATCACTTCCGGTTCCATTGCCAAAGCACGAGCAATTGCTACCCGTTGCTGCTGGCCACCAGATAAAAATGCTGGATATTTATTCTCAACACTTTCAGGCAATCCAACTTTACGTAGATATTTCCGTGCACACTCTTCTGCTTCAGCACGTTTTACCCCAAGCACATGAATTGGCCCTTCAATGACATTTTCAAGCACTGTCATGTGAGACCATAAATTAAAGTGCTGGAACACCATCATCAGTTGGGTACGCATTTTTTGTAGTTGCTTTGGATCAACCACTTTTAAATTGCCTTTTTTATCAAAGACTGTGCGCAATTTTTCACCATTAAGTTTAATGGTGCCATTGCTCGGTTGTTCTAAAAAGTTGATACAACGCAGCAAGGTACTTTTACCTGAACCGGATGAACCAATAATACTAATCACATCGCCAGCATTTGCATCAAGTGATATCCCTTTCAGTACTTCATGATCGCCAAATGTTTTGTGTAAATCACGAATCACTAGTTTTGCAACGTGTTCCATTTATGTCTCCTAATGATTCGATGGCTTTAAAAATGCCAACCAACGTTTTTCCAACTTACGAAATATCCAAATCAAAATAAATGCCAACATCGCATATAACACCGCGGCAATCCCAAAAGCATTGAAAGTGTCATAAGTTGCGGCATTCACATCGCGCGCAATTTTTAAAATATCTGGAACAGTTGCTGTAAATGCAATGGTTGTCGCATGCAACATCAAAATGACTTCATTACCGTAAAATGGCAAAGCACGGCGTAACATCGACGGAATGATAATACGTGTGTAGAGTTTCCATTTGGACATACCGAAAGCTTGGGCGGCTTCAATCTCGCCATGTGGAATAGAACGAATCGCTCCTGCGAAGATTTCAGTCGTATATGCACCAGTATTGAGCGCAAATGCCAAAATGGTGCAATTTATGCCCTCTCTAAAAAATGCATCGAGCGTCTGATGTTCATGGACATAATCAAAGCTGTAAATACCTGAGTAAATAATCAGCAATTGGATGTACAGTGGTGTGCCACGAAAAACGTAGGTAAACAACCAAACAGGACCACGCAACCAAAGATTTTCTGATACTCGTGCAAGTGATAAAGGCACAGCAAGCACAAAGCCAATACCAATAGAAAGCACCAATAACCAAGCAGTCATCGCGACACCGGTCATTTGTAGGCCATCGGTCCAAAGGTATGCCTGCCAATATTGTTGAAGGATTTCAATCATAATTGTCCCTTCCTCACACCAGCAGAATAACGACGTTCAAGCCACATTAAAATCAGGTTCGACACGGTGGTAATTGCCAAATAAATCGCAGCAGCCACGATACTGAAAAAGAACAGTTGCATGGTACTTCTACCCGCATCTTGCGTAATTTTTACAATATCAGTCAGGCCAATAATAGAAACAAGTGCAGTCGCCTTAATCAAAACCTGCCAATTATTACCAATGCCAGGCAATGCAAAACGCATCATTTGAGGGAATAAAACACGTCGGAAAACCTGCCAAGGAGTCATCCCATAGGCCATTGCTGCTTCAATTTGACCCGTTGGAACCGATTGAAATGCACCACGAAAGGTCTCGGTAAAATATGCACCATAAATGAACGCCAAAGTAATCACACCAGCCACAAAAGGATTAATATCAATTTGATCCATTTGCAGTGCTTCAGTAATTTGGTTTAAACCTAACTGCAAGCTATAAAATAACAGCAGCATAATTACTAAATCAGGCACACTACGAATGAGCGTGGTATATGCAGTCGCAATATAGCGTAAAGCTTTAATATTAGAGAGTTTTGAACTCGCACCAATTAAGCCAATAATGACAGAAAGCAAAAGTGACAACAGCGCAAGCTGTATGGTCATCCATGTTCCGCTGAGAAGGAGTGGCCCATAGCCAGATAAAAACATGACTCATCTTCTCCTTAAAAACAATATCTAATATTGATGAGATGAGAATAGATTTTAAAATGTCGGCACTAAGCCGACATTTTTCACATCATTAGTAAATGTTAAAGGAGAAATATTTTTTCTCGAGTTTCTTGTATGTGCCATCCGCAATGATTGCTGCGAGAGCTTTGTCAATATTCGCTTTCAAATCTGCATCTTCTTTGCGTAAACCAATCGCTGCGCCTACACCCAATGTTTTTGCATCAACCACATTGCTGCCGACAAAAGTAAAGTTTTTGCCTTTTGGTTGTTTTAAGAAAGCACCATCAACCATGATTGCATCTTGTAAAGTTGCATCTAAACGACCTGACATCATGTCTTGATAAATCAAATCTTGGACTGGATAAGGTACAACAGTTACACCTTTTGTTGCCCAATAGGTTTTAGCATAAGTTTCTTGAATTGTGCCCTGTTGTACCCCTACACGCTTACCTTTCAATGATGCAGCTGTTGGTAATAACGGTGAGCCTTTTTTTGCAACCATACGTGTTGGTGTGTTGTAGATTTTGCTACTAAACAAAATTTGTTTCGCACGTTCATCAGTCACCGTCATTGATGAAAGAATACCGTCAAATTTTTTCGCTTTAAGTGCTGGAATCATCCCATCAAAAGAGTTTTCAACCCAAACACATTTGGCTTTGAGTTTTGCACAAATAGCATTACCCAAATCAACGTCAAAACCAGTTAACTTGCCATCTGGTGTTTTATATTCAAATGGTGCATAAGAGGATTCAGTACCAAAACGAATCACCTTCCAATCCTTTGCTTGAACATTCGTTGCAACAGCAGCCAAAACTAAGGTTGTTGAAACGAACATTTTTTTCATAAAGCTTGCCATCTTGAAGCTTCTCCTTAAAATCCAAATAAGGTGATAAAAACTTGAGTAATTTCTAAATTACTCTTCTGCCGAAATAATTGCAATTTCTATACCAGTAAATTAAGGATTTATGAAGATGTCAAAACAGCTGGTCGTATTACCTCATTAAATGTTGAAAAATCACTCAAATTTTAAGTTAGTTTTTGAGTGTGTAAGCCTCTGCCATATTTTCATTTTGAACCAATGTCCGGATGGTGTATTCATGGTTATGTTCTTTGGCACTGGCAAATTCACATTTTTGATCTAATGACATTGAGCAACCACTCAGCAATGGACAACCTGCAAATAATTCGGCTACCCAATCAACAAATACACGGACTTTAGGCGATAAATGACGGTTTTGTAGATAAACGACTGATATTGGCATAGGTGCTGGCAACCATTCAGTCAATACCTCCCTAAGCGCACCAGACTCTAAATGTTTTGCCACCATATAATATGGACACTGAATTAACCCAAAGCCCTGTACTGCCAAATCAATATATGAATCACCATCATTGACAGAAACGCGCCCTTTCACACCAACGCTGTGTATTTCCCCATCAACCATAAAATCCCAGTCGATATTGCGTCCGGTACGACTATTAAAGTAATGCACGACTTGGTGTTTTTGTAGATCATTAATAGTTTTTGGTTCGCCATGTTCCGCCAAGTAACGTGGTGCAGCAACCGTCACACACTGAATTGTTCCGATACGACGTGCCACCAAACTTGAATCTTTCAACTGACCAATACGAATGACACAATCCACCGCATCTTGCACCAGATCTACGGGGCGATCACTCATTCCAATCACCAAATCAATATCAGGATATTTGGAATGAAAATCACACAGCATCGGAATCAGAATCAACCGCCCGATTGAAGCTTTAACATCAATGCGCAGTCGTCCTCGAGGTCCACGTTCTGAATCATGAAAAGTCGATTCAACATCTTCGACATCGGCTAAAATTCGTGTAGTACGTTCATAATAAACCGCACCATCAGGTGTCAAACTGAGTTTACGGGTGGTTCGGTTTAATAAACGAACCTGTAAATGTTTTTCTAAACCCTGAATGGTTGTAGTCACAGAAGCACGCGGTAGGCCTAAACTGTCAGCCGCTAAACTGAAACTATTTGTTTCGACAACTTTGTTAAATACTTTCATGGCATGAAATAGATCCACACGCACACTCCTATCAATTAATGCATTTTTTCATTCAAACACATCAATTGTTATAAAAATACGAATAGTGTTATCGAATTTAATATATTTATTCGTAATTGACAAACTTTTATGCTCCGTTCATCCCATAAACCCTGTTTCTCCCATACGGACCATAATTAAAAGTCTGAAAACAGGTATCCAAATAAGTAGGAGCACCTCATGTCATTTTCCCGCAAACAGTTTGCGCTGTCTGCCATCTTTGTCGCCATTTTGGCAACGGGTGGCAGTTTTATGTTTTTACATGAAAATGCCGATGCAAAAGCTGCACCGACCACAGCTCAACAAGCTGCTACTGTTGATATTTCTAATGTCATCAGCAAAACCATTACCGATTGGCAAGAATATTCCGGTCGCTTAGAAGCCATTGATCAAGTCGATATTCGGCCACAGGTTTCAGGTAAACTCATTTCCGTACACTTCAAAGATGGCAGTCTGGTTAGAAAAGGCGAATTACTTTTTACCATTGATCCGCGTCCTTTCGAAGCAGAACTCAATCGTGCCCAAGCTCAACTTGCTTCAGCTGAAGCACAAGTGACTTATACAGGTTCTAATCTTTCTCGTATTCAACGTTTAATTCAAAGTAATGCTGTATCTCGTCAAGAGTTAGATCTAGCTGAAAATGATGCACGCTCAGCCAGTGCCAACCTGCAAGCCGCTAGAGCAGCCGTTCAATCTGCCCGTTTAAATCTTGAGTACACCCGCATTACTGCACCAGTCAGTGGTCGAATTTCTCGTGCCGAAGTGACTGTGGGCAACGTGGTCTCTGCGGGTAATGGAGCACAGGTTTTAACAAGTTTGGTGTCTGTATCTCGCCTCTACGCATCTTTCGATGTTGATGAACAAACTTACCTCAAATACATCAGTAATCAACGTAATTCAGCACAAGTTCCTGTCTATATGGGACTTGCCAATGAAACTGGGTTTTCTCGTGAAGGAGTCATCAACTCAATCGACAATAACCTAGATACAACCTCAGGTACGATTCGTGTCCGCGCAACTTTCGACAATCCAAACGGAGTTTTATTACCGGGTTTATATGCTCGAATCCGTCTGGGTGGTGGTCAACCTCGTTCAGCAATTTTGATTAGTCCAACCGCGGTCGGGGTCGATCAAGATAAGCGTTTTGTTGTGGTAGTCGACGCTAAAAATCAGACCGCTTACCGTGAAGTAAAACTTGGCACACAACAAGATGGCTTGCAAATCGTAAATAGCGGATTACAAGCGGGTGACCGTATTGTTGTAAATGGTTTACAGCGGATTCGTCCGGGTGACCCTGTTACCCCGCATCTTGTTCCAATGCCAAATGCACAAATCACTGCGAGCAGCACTACTCCTCAACCTCAGCCAACAGAAAAAACATCAACTCCGGCAAAAGGTTAATCACATATGAATATTTCTAAATTTTTTATTGATCGGCCGATCTTTGCTGGTGTGTTATCAGTATTGATTCTACTTGCCGGTTTACTGTCGGTATTTAAATTACCTATTTCAGAATATCCGGAAGTTGTTCCACCATCTGTGGTGGTACGTGCTCAATATCCGGGTGCAAACCCGAAAGTAATTGCTGAAACTGTTGCTTCTCCGCTTGAAGAATCCATCAACGGCGTTGAAGACATGCTGTATATGCAATCTCAGGCAAACAGTGACGGTAACTTAACCATTACGGTGAACTTTAAGCTTGGTATTGACCCAGACAAAGCTCAGCAATTGGTTCAAAACCGTGTATCTCAGGCCATGCCTCGCTTACCTGAAGACGTACAGCGTTTAGGTGTCACTACGTTAAAAAGCTCACCTACTTTAACTATGGTTGTACATCTGACTTCACCAGATAATCGCTATGACATGACCTACTTACGTAACTACGCGGTGCTCAACGTAAAAGACCGTTTGGCACGCTTACAAGGTGTAGGTGAAGTCGGTTTATTTGGTTCGGGTGACTACGCAATGCGTGTATGGCTCGACCCACAAAAAGTAGCGCAACGTAATCTCACAGCAACTGAAATTGTGAGTGCAATCCGTGAACAAAACATTCAAGTTGCAGCAGGTACCATTGGTGCATCGCCAACAAATTCTCCTGTACAACTTTCAGTGAACGCTCAAGGGCGTTTAACGACTGAGCAAGAATTCTCAGATATCATTTTAAAAACTGCTCCTGATGGCGCTGTTACCCGCTTAGGTGATGTTGCACGCGTTGAACTTGCAGCTTCACAATATGGCTTGCGTTCATTACTCGATAATAAACAAGCGGTTGCTATTCCAATTTTCCAAGCGCCAGGCGCTAATGCTTTGCAAGTTTCGGATCAAGTGCGTAGCACGATGAAAGAACTTTCAAAAGATTTTCCATCTTCAATTAAATACGACATTGTTTACGATCCAACCCAGTTCGTACGTGCCAGTATTAAAGCGGTTGTTCATACCTTGCTTGAAGCGATTGCACTAGTTGTTGTGGTTGTGATTTTATTCTTACAAACATGGCGTGCTTCAATCATTCCATTACTTGCTGTACCAGTTTCAATTATTGGTACATTCGCGCTCATGCTTGCTTTTGGTTACTCGATCAATGCGCTTTCTCTGTTCGGGATGGTACTTGCCATCGGGATTGTGGTCGATGACGCCATTGTCGTCGTCGAAAATGTCGAGAGGAATATTGAAGCAGGCTTAAGCCCAAGAGATGCAACTTATCGCGCGATGAGAGAAGTGAGCGGACCGATTATTGCCATTGCTTTAACGCTTGTTGCCGTATTCGTTCCACTCGCCTTTATGACAGGCTTAACAGGCCAGTTCTATAAACAATTTGCCATGACCATTGCCATTTCAACAGTCATTTCGGCATTTAACTCCCTTACTCTATCTCCTGCTTTAGCAGCCATGTTACTGAAAGGACATGATGCTAAACCTGATGCATTAACCCGCCTTATGAACCGTGTATTTGGACGTTTCTTTGCGCTGTTTAACCGCGTATTTACCCGAGCGTCAGACAACTATGGTAAAGGCGTAAGTCGTGTTATCTCTCATAAAGCATCGGCAATGGGTGTATATGCTGCTCTTCTAGGCTTAACGGTTGGTATTTCTTATATTGTTCCGGGTGGCTTTGTTCCCGCTCAAGACAAACAATATTTGATTAGCTTTGCTCAATTACCAAATGGCGCGTCTTTAGATCGTACTGAAGCTGTCATTCGTAAAATGAGTGACACTGCTCTTAAACAGCCTGGTGTAGAAAGTGCAGTTGCCTTCCCTGGCCTATCAATTAACGGTTTTACCAATAGCTCAAGTGCCGGTATTGTCTTTGTGACCTTAAAGCCATTCGATGAACGTAAGGCCAAAGACTTATCTGCAAATGCAATTGCTGGTGCGCTCAACCAGAAATATTCAGCCATTCAAGATGCCTATATTGCGGTTTTCCCACCCCCACCAGTGATGGGCTTAGGCACCATGGGCGGCTTTAAACTTCAACTCGAAGACCGAGGTGCCTTAGGCTATTCAGCATTGAATGATGCTGCACAAAACTTTATGAAAGCAGCACAATCAGCCCCTGAACTGGGTCCAATGTTCTCAAGTTATCAAATTAACGTACCTCAGCTGAACGTAGATCTGGACCGTGTAAAAGCCAAACAACAAGGTGTTGCTGTGACTGATGTTTTCAACACCATGCAGATTTATTTAGGTTCTCAGTACGTTAACGACTTTAACCGCTTTGGACGTGTTTATCAGGTTCGAGCACAGGCAGATGCCCCTTTCCGTGCTAATCCTGAAGATATTTTGCAGCTTAAAACCCGAAACAGTGCGGGACAAATGGTGCCTTTATCTTCATTGGTGAATGTAACTCAAACCTATGGTCCAGAAATGGTAGTTCGTTATAACGGTTACACATCAGCCGATATTAACGGTGGCCCTGCACCGGGTTATTCATCTAGCCAAGCAGAAGCTGCGGTTGAACGTATTGCTGCTCAAACTCTACCACGTGGTATTAAGTTTGAATGGACAGATTTAACTTACCAAAAAATCTTGGCTGGTAATGCAGGACTCTGGGTATTCCCAATTAGCGTTTTACTGGTGTTCTTAGTTTTAGCCGCTCAATATGAAAGTCTAACTTTGCCTTTAGCTGTAATTTTAATTGTACCGATGGGAATCCTGGCAGCTCTGACGGGTGTTTGGCTGACAGGTGGAGATAACAACATCTTTACCCAAATTGGTCTGATGGTACTGGTCGGGCTGGCCTGTAAAAATGCCATCTTAATTGTCGAATTTGCGCGGGAACTTGAAATGCAAGGGGCGACTGCTTTTAAAGCAGCGGTTGAAGCAAGTCGTCTACGTTTACGTCCAATTTTAATGACTTCTATTGCATTCATTATGGGTGTAGTCCCACTTGTTACCTCAACTGGTGCAGGTTCTGAAATGCGTCATGCCATGGGTATTGCGGTGTTCTTCGGCATGATCGGTGTAACGCTGTTTGGTTTGTTCCTGACCCCTGCCTTTTATGTCCTGATTCGCACACTGAACAGTAAACATAAATTGCATTCGGCAGCAGTTCATGAAGCGCCTTTATCTACCCCACATGATCATTAAGGAGGATATTTGATGGCTACAACAAAACAAAGCTTATTATTGTCCTCACTCATGGGAAGCCTGCTGCTTGCAGGCTGCTCTTTGGCTCCAGAATATCAACCTGCAAAGGTGATAGTTCCAGTCAAATTTAAAGAGTCTGATCCTAAATTTGAAGACAATAATTGGAAAATTGCCCAACCTGCCGATCAGCAGATTCGAGGTGAATGGTGGCGTGTTTTTAATGATGCTCAATTGAATGAGCTCGAACAACAAGCCATTTCTGGAAACCAAAGTCTTAAAGCGGCAGCAGCTAATATTCAAGCTTCACGTGCGTTACGTTCAGCAGCACAAGCTGAACGTTTGCCAAGTATTGATGCTGGCTTTGGTCCAACTCGTCAAAAACCCTCTCCTGCTTCACTAGGTTTAGATGAAAATGCCCATACATCTGCACAAACCTTATGGCGTGCTCAAGCGAATGTTTCATATGAGCTCGATTTATTTGGTCGTATCGCCAGTAGTGTCAATGCAGCAACAGCTGATGTACAGCAACAAGAAGCTTTATATCAGTCGACACTTTTAGCTTTACAAGCAGATGTTGCCCAAGGTTACTTTCTCATTCGTCAGCTTGACGCTGAACAAGCAATTTATAATCGCACTATTAAACTGCTTGGCGAGACACGTGACTTAGTTCAAACCCGATTTAAGAATGGTTTGGTCAGTGAATTAGATGTTTCTCGCGCACAAACTGAACTGGCTACCGCCCAAACCAATGCACTGAACATTGCTCGTAACCGAGCCAATGCAGAGCATGCACTTGCAGTATTGTTAGGCAAAACACCTGCTGATTTTAGCTTGGTAATTCAACCATTAACTGCAAACAGCCTCCGTCTGCCAGCAGGTTTACCTTCAGCTTTACTTGAAAGACGACCTGATATTGCTGCTGCCGAGCGTGCTATGGCAGCAGATAATGCACGTATTGGAATTGCACGCGCTGCTTTCTTCCCGAAACTAGACCTGACAGGTGCACTCGGTTATGAATCTTCAACTTTAGGTGATTTAGGTAAATGGTCGAGCCGTACATTCTTACTTGGTCCAGTCGCAGGCACTATTTTATCTTTGCCATTATTTGACGGCGGACAACGTAAAGCTGGAGTCGCTCAAGCGCGAGCTGCCTATGAAGAAAGCGTCGCAAACTATCGCCAAACTGTACTAAACGCATTTCGCGAAGTTGAAAATGGTTTATCTGACCAAAGAATTCTCGATCAGCAAATTCAGGCTCAAAGCCAAGCGCTATCTTCTTCTCGTCATGCAAATCAGCTTTCTCATCTACGTTATCGAGAAGGTGCGATTAGCTATCTTGATGTGATTGATTCAGATCGGACTATTTTGCAACAAGAACAACTTTCTGCACAGCTTAACGGCACTAGAATGATGGCTAGTGTAAATTTAA
Organism: Acinetobacter oleivorans DR1; assembly: GCF_000196795.1. Classification (NCBI taxonomy): domain Bacteria; kingdom Pseudomonadati; phylum Pseudomonadota; class Gammaproteobacteria; order Moraxellales; family Moraxellaceae; genus Acinetobacter; species Acinetobacter oleivorans. Next base: position 1,205,318 of record NC_014259.1, on the reverse strand, counting down.
TCCGTGCATTAGGTGGTGGCTGGCATAGTTTCGCGTCATCGGTAAAATCTGAAAGTTAATTCTTATCTAATTAACTTGATATAAAAAAAGCGCCATACGGCGCTTTTTTTATATTTACAACTTATTGTGCGTATACAGGGAATTTTGCACAAACAGTTTCAACTTTCGCTTTTACATCAGCAATAACTTTTTCGTCACCTTTGCTGTCAATCACGTCAGCGATCCAACCAGCAAGTTCGCGAACTTCAGCTTCACCGAAACCACGAGTTGTTACCGCTGGAGTACCGATACGGATACCAGAAGTCACGAATGGAGAACGTGGGTCATTTGGAACTGAGTTTTTGTTCACAGTAATGTGAGCAGCACCTAACCAAGCATCAGCCTCTTTACCAGTTACATCTTGCTTGATTAAAGATAACAAGAATAAGTGGTTTTCTGTACCACCAGAAACAACGTCATAACCACGAGCAATTAACACTTCAGCCATAGCTTGAGCATTTTTCACAACTTGTTGTTGGTAAGCTTTAAACTCATCAGACATTGCTTCTTTGAAGCAGATTGCTTTAGCAGCAATCGCATGCATCAATGGACCACCTTGGTTACCAGGGAATACAGCTGATTGAAGTTTTTTCTCGATTTCTTCATTCGCTTTCGCAAGGATTAAACCAGAACGTGGACCACGAAGTGTTTTGTGAGTCGTAGTTGTAGTTACGTCAGCAATTTGAACTGGGTTTGGATATACGCCAGCAGCTACAAGACCTGCAACGTGAGCCATATCAACAAAAAGGTAAGCGCCAACTTTATCCGCGATGTCACGGAAACGTTGCCAATCTACAACACGGCTGTAAGCAGAGAAACCAGCAACGATCATACGTGGCTTGTGCTCTAATGCTAAGCGTTCAACTTCTTCATAATCGATCTCGCCAGTTTCAGCGTTTAGACCATATTGAACTGCATTATAAGTTTTACCAGAGAAGCTTACTTTAGCACCGTGAGTCAAGTGACCACCGTGAGCCAAGCTCATACCTAAAACAGTATCGCCTGGGTTAAGAAGTGCTAGATAAACAGCAGAGTTAGCTTGTGAGCCAGCGTGTGGTTGAACGTTTGCGTAATCTGCACCAAAAAGTTCTTTAGCACGATCAATCGCCATTTGCTCAATGATATCCACATATTCGCAACCGCCATAATAGCGTTTACCTGGATAACCTTCTGCATATTTATTCGTAAGTTTTGATCCTTGCGCTTCCATCACAGCAGGAGAGCAATAGTTTTCAGAAGCAATTAACTCGATATGTGCTTCTTGACGCTCACCTTCAGAAGCAATTGCTTGAGCTAATTCTGGATCAAATTCAGAAATGGAAATATTGGCAAACATTAGCGGGGGTCCTATAAAATTAGGGCTTTTAAGCCGTGCTAAGATTGCGACATATTGTAGCATGAACTTTATAATTAAACAGAATGAAGTTAGCTCAGTTTTAAATAAAAATGGCTCAAGTTTTATAAAAAATGAGCCATTGTTTATAAATCAATAAAAAAGCTGCTTTAAAGCTTATATTTTAAACTTTTTCATCATTCACTTTAGCTTACAAGAAGGTTAAAAATACTTTAAATATCAATAACTCTATTGTGCTGTTAGCAAAGTCTGAACATTTCCAACAATGTTGTCTACATTACTACTCATCGCCGTATTATGGTCCCAGTTACCAGTCACATAACTATTAATTTTAGTACCTACGACAGTGGCATTAGATATCAAAATATCTGTAGCTACTTTAGGAACTGTTGTATCTGCTAGCCCCTGATAAATGATGACTGGTGTAGATACTTTTGCCTGTAAAGGTTGAGAATCTTTATCTAAGAATGTTTTAACCAAGGGTACTGCCATAAAGTTAGGTTGCGTACGTGTGTAACCATCAAGTGTCCCACCATTAGCTTTTTTATAATCATCCATAGCTTTTTTAAAAACATCTTCCAAAGGCCCAGCACAAATTGTTTCTGCTTGTGCGGCAATACCTGAAATTTGTGAAGTAAATACTTGTCCATAATCAAAGCTCGGCTGTGTGTTGCGAATACCTGCGGTAACCAAAGCCGTATAGGTATCAAGCTGTGCATAGGTTCCAATTTTAACCCCTATTGGTTGATTCGCAACTTGTGCCTCTCCAGCCACTAAAATAAAACCTAAATTAGAAGCAGGTGCTACCGCTACTGTACCTTTATAGTCTAGCTGAGCACGACTTGCATATTGTGCAGCGCTCAACGCAGCATGTCCCCCTTGTGAATGTCCGACTGTCAGCCATTTTTTTGAAGTTAATAAATTACGCTGTGATAAATAGTTACGTGTTGCAACCACGGCATCAGTAATTGAATAAGCTTCACTTTTAACATTTAAAAATGGATGTATACCTGCTGTGCCTAAACCTTCATAGTCAGGTGCAACAACAACATAACCAGCTGCAAGTAACTTACTAATTAAATCTTTTGTACTGTCTGTTAAAGCTGCTTTACTTGGTGCACAAGCATCTGCAACACCCGTAGTGCCATGTGCCCAAACGACAATTGGCCAACCGCCTGCTGGTGCTGGTGTATTTGGTGTGAATACCAAACTAGTTGCCTGTACTTCTTGGCCACTTTGACCTAACATTTTATAGGTCAAAATACTACTTTCAGCAGCAACTGATCCTAGGTTGGTGCTCGTGTAAGCATCTACTTTAACCACTGGGTTTTGAATATTATTGGTTGGAGTACCAGATGGATTAGTACTTACTGGGCTGTCATCGCTACTTCCTCCACCACATGCCGTCAACAATAAACTTGTGCTAAGAACACTGGTCATGAACAGTTTCATTTTCATTGGTATATCTTCCCTTAAATTCCATTTTTGTTTTGCTTTAGTTTTTTAATCAACATTTTCTAATGTCTTAAAAACAATTACGCCTAATCTTTATTTTTCGCAAGTTCTATTGGATGAAATTAATCTATGAAAACTTTATTTTTAATATAAATTGACGTTCTCGCTACTTTATAGCCTCACTTCATGTTTTAAAGTAGATAGCCAACTGTTACCATTCATAGCTACTTGTTATTGTTTAAAGGGCCAGTTATGCAAACCATTATTTTAGATACAGAAACACATACACTAAATGGTTTGCCTATTGAAATTGCATATGCCCCGATCGAAATTAATGAAGGCAAGCTCACCTTAGATAAAAGCAAATTGTTTGATCAGCTCTATCAAGTCGGTGCCCCTATTTCCTACGCCGCTATGGCAGTTCACCATATATTAGAGTCAGATTTAGAAAACCAGCCTCACTATAAAACGTTTAAATTACCAGAGAGCACGACTTATATTATTGGTCACAATATTGATTACGATATTGCCGCAATTGCGCGTTGCGGTGTAGATGTATCGAATATTAAACCGATTTGTACTTTAGCTTTAGCGCGTAAAGTTTGGCCTGAAGCAGAAGCACATAATATCTCCGCCCTCATCTATATGATTTCTCAAGGCAGCAGTAAAGCTCGTGAATTACTCAAAGGTGCACACCGTGCCGATGCAGATATTATTTTGACTGCTAATATTTTGATGCATATTGTCTATCATTTAAATATTCAAGATATTGAAGAGCTATACCGAGTTTCTGAAGAAGCACGTATCCCCACAACGGTTAACTTTGGTAAGCATAAAGGCACAGCAATTGCTGAACTTCCTAAAGACTATATTCAATGGTTATTACGCCAAGATGAGCTTGATATTTACCTTCGCAAAGCATTAGAAAGTGTACTTTAATGACTTAAATAGATGATATTCATCAATTCTTCATCATATTGTCATTTTTGAGTTTTATGGTTAACCCCATTTATATTTTATTAAAAACAGCACTGTTCAACTCAGAAAATTGAACAGTCTGATTTATGTATATATTGGGGAAACATAATGGCTGGTTTTTATAGAACCAATTTAGGAAGAGTTGCACTTCAACAACGCAATATTGTTTTAAATGCAAAACAAAGGCGTTTATTACTCTTGATAGACCATGAGGATTTTCAAAACTTAAATGGTGAATTTAAAAAACGCATTGCTTCTCCGGAATTGATTCAACAACTTGTCGACTTAGAACTTATTGCCCCAGCTGCCTCTACAGAAACATTAACTGATGAAGAAATTATTTTAAAAACCTCACAAATAAATAAAGTAGAAGAAAATCAAAAAGAATCTATTGGTAGCTCCATAGCACATTCCCCGAATCTTGTTGGAGAAATCCAGCTTTCCGAGCAAAAAACTTTAGATCAGTCCAGTACTACATATTTTCAACCAGTAATATCTTCTAAGGCTCTTTCTTTCGAAGAAATACAACTATTAATGATGAAAACGCTTAGCAGTTATTGCGGACTAATGACTAAACCACTTGTTCAAAGAATAGAGAAAACGACTACAATACAAGAACTTAAATTATATCAGATACACTGGATTACAAATTTACAAGAATCACGCATTCCCCCTCAGGAACTTGCAAGTGCTTTACGTACAATTAACTATTCAATTCAGCTTCTTCAAGAAAGTATATAAAATATTGAACAACTTGCTGTTTAATTAAGCATTAAAGTCACTTGGCACGTATTTCGTGCTTTACCTGCCAGTGTTTTTTTCCTATGATGTGCCCCACGCATGCGCTCGTAGCTCAGTTGGATAGAGTACAGGTTTCCGAAACCTGGGGTCGTGGGTTCGATCCCCGCCGGGCGCACCAGCTTTTATATAATAACTTCATAAATTTATCTCAATTTTATAAAATTCCGACTATTTTACTTGGTTTATTAATCATTATCGCTCAAAATATACCCCTCTTTCATAATGTGAGAATTTCATGACTGATGCTTTGGTTTTAAGAGATTTGTCCAAAACATATCGTAATGGTTTTCAGGCGTTAAAAGGTATTAACCTCACTGTGCCTGAAGGTGAATTTTATGCGTTGTTAGGCCCAAATGGTGCCGGCAAATCAACAACCATTGGTATTATCAGCTCCCTCACGAAAAAAACCTCAGGAACAGTTGAGATTTTTGGGCATAATCTCGATACACATCCATCTCTGGCAAAGCAGCAGCTTGGTGTCGTTCCTCAAGAATTTAACTTTGGACAGTTTGAAAAAACATTCGATATTTTAGTCACTCAAGCTGGCTATTACGGCATCCATAAAAAGATTGCAGAAAAACGTGCTGAACATTATTTAGAAAAGCTCGGCCTGTGGGAAAAACGTAATATACAAGCACGTATGCTGTCTGGTGGTATGAAGCGTCGTCTAATGATTGCCCGTGCCATGATGCATGAGCCTAAACTTCTTATTTTAGATGAACCTACTGCTGGTGTAGATATTGAATTACGCCGTTCTATGTGGGACTTTCTGACTGAAATGAACGAAAGCGGTACTTCTATTATTTTAACGACCCACTATTTAGAAGAAGCAGAAATGTTGTGTCGTCAAATTGCGATTATTGACCGCGGTGTAATTAAAGAAGATACCAGCATGAAGAACTTCCTTAATCAGCTCAATGAAGAATCATTTATCTTCGATTTAGCCGAACCGATTGGGCCGCTTCAGTTAAATATTATTGGTGTAAAGTTTAACTTAATCGATAGCAATACATTAGAAGTAACGATGGATAGAGCGCATACATTAAATGACCTATTCCAGCTATTAGAATCTCAAGGTATTCGTGTTCGTAGTATGCGTAATAAATCGAACCGTTTAGAAGAGTTATTTGTCAAAATGGTCGAGAAAAATCTTGAAGGAGAGGCAAAATGAATTTTAGCCAACTGCAAATTGCTCTCTGGACCATCGTTCGTAAAGAAGTACGCCGTTTTCTACGCATTTGGCCACAAACCCTATTACCACCTGCGATTACAATGAGTTTGTACTTTGTCATTTTCGGTAATTTGGTGGGTTCACGCATTGGACAAATGGGTGGCGTGAGCTACATGCAATTTATTGTGCCCGGCTTAATTATGATGGCGGTCATTACCAATAGTTATGCCAACGTTTCTTCAAGTTTCTTTAGTGTGAAATTTCAAAAAAGCATTGAAGAACTTATCATGAGTCCCGTGCCACTCCATATCATTTTATGGGGCTATGTAATTGGCGGTATTTGTCGTGGTGTATTAGTGGGTGCTATTGTGACTGCAATGAGCATGTTCTTTACTGACCTTTTCATACACAACTGGTTCGTAACTATATATACAGTCTTAATTACGTCGGTTCTTTTCTCATTAGGTGGTTTTATTAATGCAGTCTATGCAAAATCATTTGATGATATTTCTATTATTCCAACATTTGTACTTACTCCACTCACCTACTTAGGTGGTGTGTTTTATGCCATTAGTGCACTTGGTCCTTTTTGGCAAAAACTTTCTTTAATTAACCCTATTGTTTATATGGTTAATGCTTTCCGTTTCGGCATTTTAGGTCATAGCGATGTGAATGTTTCATTCTCTTTAATCATTGTGACATCATGCTGTGTTGTACTTTACGGAATTGCTTACTATTTACTTGCTCGTGGTTCAGGAATGCGTGAATGAGTGTCGAACAGTCTTTATTGGGTAAAGAAACCCAATATCCAACTAATTATCAACCTGATGTTTTGTTTCCAATTGCCCGTGCTCAGTCTCGTGAAAGCTATTCACATATTGAAGGCATTACCCAAGGTAAAGATTGGTGGCATGTTTTTGAAATCTCATGGTTAAACGCTCATGGTATTCCACAAGTTGCGATTGGCAGAATTACACTGCCCGCTTCTTCACCGAATTTGATTGAGTCAAAGTCATTAAAACTTTACTTCAATAGTCTTAATTTCACTCAATTTGATTCGAAAGAGTCATTCATTGGAACGGTTGAAAAAGATCTCTCAGCTGCTGCGGATGCAAAAGTTGAATTAACCTTATTTCAGGTTGATGATTTAGAGATTTCTAAACCTCAAGGTATTTGTATTGATGACCTTGCGCCAGAACGTTTAGAGCAACATCCTGATGCGACTCTTTTAAAACGAGATGAGTCTGGTGAAGAAGTTGAAATTGAGCTGTATTCTCATCTTTTGAGAAGTAACTGTCCAGTCACGGGACAGCCAGATTGGGGTACAGTTTTTATTCGTTTTAAAGGCAAAAAACCTTGTTATCGTAGTGTTTTAGCTTATATTATCTCGTACCGTCAGCATAACGGCTTTCACGAACAGTGTGTTGAACAGATCTTTGCCGATATTTGGCAAAATCTAGAGCCTGAGAAGCTGATGGTTTATGCAACTTATACTCGTCGCGGCGGACTTGATATTAACCCTTGCCGAGTATCGGATCTTTCATGGATGCCAAAACCGATTCGATTGGCACGACAATAAAACGAATAATTTGAGGATACACCATGCCGTTTTTTGGTTTTACCCCTTCTGAAGGCTTATTGAACGATATACAAACTGGAATTGCGAATAAAAATTCTAGCGAACCTTTATATCCACTTCGCGATAAGATTGCTTTACAACTTAATGAAGAGATTATTGATAATGTCTTAATTCAGTTAGTTCAGCATTTTCCTGCAAGTGAAAAGCGCGATACTGCCGAAAAACTAGCAGGCTATGTCAAATCAACTGTTGCTGTTCTTTTAAAGCAATTGTTAAGCAAAGCACCAAATGATGTGGTTAAACAGTCAGTAGAGTTTTCTGAAAAAAGCTTATTTAAAGACCCACAAGGCCAATATAAAGTAGGCGTAAATTTAGATGCAGGTTTAGTGACTAACCTTAAGCATAACTTTGCTGAGCTTGAAGCAGGCAATGACATTAATAAAGCTGCTTTAGCTGAGTTATATAAACAATTCGGCGATGCCATGATTAAACACTTCATGTCTGATTTTAATAAAACATTAGACCTTGGCATGATTAAACGTAAAGCAGCCGATATTGGTGCAGCAGCTGTAACAAAAGCTGTTCACATTGCGATCGACAAATTGATTCCAAGCTTAAATCGTACTGAACTAAAAGCGATGGCTGAATATCATGATGGTTTATTCTTTAACTAATAAAAAATAGACTATCGGAAACCTAGCGAAAGCTAGGTTTTTTTATTGCAAAATATTGATATACATTGCCATTAACCAAGTTTATGTTAGCATGCGCCAAGCACTGATTGACCTTAGTTAACGCCGCATGTCTCCTAGTCCACAATATAAATTTTTACGCCAAGCTCCTCGAGATGGTCTTAGCACTGCTATGCAACCATCAAAGTGGCAACAACTCCATGTTGACCCTTGGCTATGCCTATTTCTGCTCTTAAATGCGCTATTAGGTTTAACCGTACTATATAGTGCTTCTGCACAAGATGTGGGGTTAGTGAGTAAACAAGCCATGAGTTTTGGTATTGGCTTTTTAGTGATGTTTGGTCTAGCCCAAATTCCGCCAAAGGTCTATCAAGCTTTTTCACCCTATTTTTATTTATTTGGCTTATTTTCACTTTTGGCAGTCATGATATTTGGTGAAGTCCGAATGGGTGCTCAGCGCTGGATTGATATTCCGGGTTTCGGAAGTGTCCAACCCAGTGAATTCATGAAAATCGGCATGCCCATGATGATTGCCTGGTTTTTAGCACGTAAACCACTTCCCCCTAGTTTTTCACAAGTTGTTTTATCATTAATGTTAATTGGTATTCCTTTTTTACTGATTGCAGAACAACCTGACTTAGGGACATCACTTTTAGTATTAGCAAGCGGTATATTTGTTTTATTTTTAAGTGGACTATCGTGGCGTATGATCGGTGCTGCGGGAGCCTGTGCTGCAGTGGTTATTCCGATTGCTTGGGAATTTCTTTTACACGACTATCAACGTCAAAGGGTTTTAACGTTACTTGATCCAGAGGCAGATGCGCTCGGTACAGGTTGGAATATTATTCAATCTAAAACTGCAATTGGTTCTGGCGGTTTTTCAGGTAAAGGCTTTCTTGAAGGTACCCAATCACATTTGCACTTTTTGCCTGAAGGTCATACCGACTTTATTATTGCTGCGTACTCCGAAGAGTTTGGGCTCATCGGTGTACTTATTTTAGTGATTCTTTATTTTGCTATTATTTTTAGAACATTCCAAATCGGTTTACAAAGCTTCCATAACTATGGACGTTTAGTTGCTGGCGCCTTTGGTTTGTCTTTTTTTGTTTATGTATTTGTAAATGCGGGAATGGTCAGTGGTATTTTACCTGTAGTAGGTGTTCCCTTACCTTTTATGAGTTATGGCGGAACAGCTATTATTACTTTAATGGCCACCTTTGGTTTAGTCATGTCCATTCATACACATCGATAATCTGGAATTTCAAAACGATATGTTGTCTCAACACTTAAATAAAACTTTAAAAATGCTTGCTTTATGTACTGGTTTAATCAGTACAAGTCACTTCGCTCAGGCCAACGATTTTGCAACACATCCTGATTATGTAAATTTTAAACAAAAAACGATGAGCGCTTATGGGTTAAGTGGCGATCAAGTTGATGCAGCTATGAATGGTGCAAAAAATTTACCAAACATTCTAAATATTATGACTCGTCCAGGTGAAAGCAAACCTTGGTATGACTATCGTTCTATGTTTTTGGTTGAAGGAACAATTCAACGCGGTGTGCGTTTTAAAAACCAATATGCAGATGCTTTAAACCGTGCTGAACAACAATATGGTGTATCTCAAGCTGTCATTTTGGGCATCTTGGGTGTTGAGACAGGTTATGGCGCAAATAAAGGTTCATTTATTACACGTGATGCATTAGCCACACTTGCTTTTGGCTACCCTCGCCGTGCTGAATATTTTGGTGATGAACTTGCTGCTCTTATTGCATGGACTTATAAAGAAGGTTACCCAACAAGTAGTATTGTAGGTTCCTATGCAGGTGCAATTGGCTATCCACAATTTATGCCGAGTAATATTAGTAAATATGGGGTCGATTATGATGGTAATGGACACATCGATTTAAGAAACTCTGCAGAAGATGCAATCGGTTCAATCGCAAATTACTTAGCAAAACAAGGATGGCAACGCGATCAACCTATCGGGTTTATGGCACGTTATACAGGGTCAAATCCAGAGAGTGTTATTGCTAAAGATTTAACTCAACCTTTTCCATATGGTGCATTAAAGACACTCGGGGTTTCACCTTTAAATCCTTTAGTTAAAATTGATGATCTGGATATGGTGAATGTTATTCAATTACAAGACTATAATGGTCCAATTTACTATTTGACTTACCCGAATTTTCAAGTGATTACGACCTATAATAAGAGCCGTATGTATGCTACTGCTGTATGGTTATTAGGCACTGAAGTGGCTAGCCGATAGGCTAGCTTTTTTATGAGTTATGTAAAAGTCAATAAATATTTTTGTTAAATAGATCACAATACGCACAAATTTAATATTCTGTTACACTTTTGATTATTTTTTAACCTAGAACTGTAAGTTTTTGCCCTTTTTGTAACTATTTCTCGTTAAAGACTAGACACTCTCCGTAAGCGATGAATATTATCCACCCCAATGTAGCAATTGCAAAAGTGAATAATAAGACATGTTCACTTTAAATTTCAGTCAATCGCTGAAAGAAAAAAGTACATGTTCTCAGGAGTTTATACAAATGCAGTTATCGCTGAAATACGTTCTTGCACTGACGGCTAGTTTAAGCATAGCCCCATTGCACGCTGAAATGGTGCAATCTTCATCATTAAATAGTGATGTAGATGGTTCTAATTTAGCAGCTCGTGTATTGAGTAAAGATACTCAAAATTTTAATTCTCGTTTTTCTAACATTAACAGTCTTTCAATCACTGAACGTTCTGGCGATCAAATCCGTCGTCAAGCTATCGCAGCAAAAATTGAAATCCCTGAAGATGAGCCTTCAGTGATTGAAAAACTTAACACAGTAGCTTCAAACACTGTTCGTAAGTTTAGCCAAACTGGCATGGCTTCATGGTATGGTCGTCAATTCCATGGTCGCAAAACAGCAAGTGGTGACACATTCGATATGAATGCTCTTACTGCTGCTCACCGTAGCCTACCGTTGAACTGTTACATTCGAGTAACGAATAAAGACAATGGTAAAAGTGTGGTTGTAAAAGTAAATGACCGTGGTCCTTTCCATGGCAATCGTGTACTTGACCTATCTTACGGTGCAGCTAAACGTCTTGGTATTACCAATGCTGGAACTGCAAAAGTAAATATTGAGCGCGTTGATGGTCCAACTTCATAAGTTATAGACTCTAGAGCTCATGTAAAAAGCCGCAATTTTTTCTGCGGCTTTTTTATGTTTTAAACTATGAAAATAATTCCTAGCTTAGGGTAAAAAAATTATCTTTTTTAACCCTTCTCCAACCCCAGATTTGATTATTTTTCGAACAAAAAATTGCATTTATTTTATCAAAGTCTATTTCGCTTCTAAATTGCGCTTAGAGCGACTTTAATAAATTTGCGCTACCCTAGTACCATTTTTCTAAAATAAGGGCTATTTATGGCGTTTTTAGAGTAGATGAATAGAGCTTTTTCACACAATTTTCCCACCCATCTCAAAATTACACTTTTTTTGGTGTTTTCATCATTGAGCAACACAGAAAAAATATTATGAAATATTGCACCCTTTTTTTGAGTTCGAATTGACTCTTTTTTCAATCAGCGCCACATTATTTTTTTCTTCTACCCCTTCCTCAGTTTTTACTGCCAAGTCGCTATAGTTGAATAGTGTTGGTTTCTTGTCGAATTTCCCCAGAACAGGCTAAAATACATCCAGAAAAAAGAAATCAAAGTTAAAACAAGGAGCGTGCCATTAATGAAATCCGTTACAGAATGGTTTGACGAATATAGCGAAAGCCATCAAAACCCAACCAATAAACAAATTCACTGGCTCTGCGTTCCTGCCATTTTATTTTCTATTATTGGAATCATTGCCCATTTCAGCACCTTGCTCACTGCTCTATTACTTGTACTCACTTTAGTATTTTATGCTCGTTTAGATCTTGTACTTGCTGTTGCAATGGCAGCTTTACTTGTTGTTATGGCATGGCTCATTTACACCCTACCTGTAGGAGTAGGATTTTATATTGCTATTTTTGTGATTGCTTGGATCGGACAGTTCTATGGCCATAAAATTGAGGGCAAAAAGCCATCGTTCTTTAAAGATTTACAATTTTTACTCATTGGCCCCGTCTGGTGCATGGATGCCTATCTAGGAAAAATCTTACCTAAATGGAAAAGTAGACAAAAACACGCAATATCCTAATTGTTGAATTAAAGCTGGATCATCTCGATTCAGCTTTTACATTTTAGTAATTTATTAGAAAATTTATAAAATAGAAAAAAACCAAACTAGCAATAACACTTAAAAGTACTTTCTTCAGATAAAGGGCAATCACAATACAAAAGATTGCTGCATAAATATAAGGATTATCAATAATTCCTTTTAAATTATCGCCATCAAAAAAAACAACTGGAATACAAATTGCGGTTAATAAACAAGGTGCAGAATAATTAAGCATCTTATTCATAATAAGCGGCAATTTAATTTTAACAGTGGGTTCTAAAAAATAATAACGATTAAAAAAGACGATTGCTGCCAAACCTAAAATCATAAACCAAGACATATTATTGCTCCTTACCTATTTTTTCAGTTAACACAGCAACCAACATCCCGATTAATCCTGAAAGTAAAATTGCCCCTTCAACTTGATAAAATTTAAAGAAAAATCCGCTTAAACAAGTCATTAGCACACCAGCAATTACAGGCATTCCCTTACATAGCGGCACTATCATGGCAATAAAAATAGCCACAATTGAAAAATCTAAATGATAATTTAGTAGATCTGGAATCACTGTTGCCAAAAGTATTCCAACCAAGCTAAAAACTACCCAGAATAAATAAAAAGACAGACCTGCACCTAACAGATATTCTGGCTGTCTTTTTTCACCAGATGCACACACCGCAAATAATTCATCCGTTAATAAAAAACCTAAACTTAACCGTTTCGATAGAGACAAAGCAGAAATGTCATTTCTTAAAGTTAATGCATAAATAAAATGCTGAGCCGTTAAAAAGAAAATCGTCACATAAATTGTAAAAGTAGATGCCCCTTCTATTACCATGCTTAAACTAACTAATTGAGCTGCTCCAGCAAAAACAATTCCCGACATAGCAAGGGCTTTATAAAAAGATAAACCTGCATGAATTGCCATAGAGCCTGCCAAAATTGCCCAGGGAATAACAGAAATTGACAAGGGCAAAATATCCATTGCACCACGTAAAAAAAGATAGGATGGCTTATTTTTTGGAAACCTCACCAACTGATGAAGCTGAATATTCATATATAAAATCCAAGATAAAAGATCTCTCTATAAAATGCGTAATGAGAGTTGATTTATATTGAATAAAATTGCTGTAAATAAATTTTTAATAATCTAGTTATTTAGGCTAGCTACATATTGAGTAGGCGTCACTCCCATTGCTTTTTTAAAGTGACGATTAAAATGGCTTTGATCAGAAAAACCACATTGCTGTGCCACCATCGCAATTTGGTCACCCTGTTTTAATAATTGTCTTGCTTTTTGTAAGCGTGCTTGAACAAGCCAAGCATGAGGTGGCAAGCCCACATATTTTTTAAATTGTCTTAAGAAATGCCATGCACTTAGACCCACCATGTCAGCCAGATCTTGCAAAGAAAAGTTTGTTTCAGGCATTTCTACCAGTAATTCTTTAACTCTTAATATTTTTGAATATGCTTCAGGCAACTCACAAAAAGTATGATTTGATTGACCATGTCGCTTCATTAAACAGGCTAAAGTCGATAAATACATCGTTTCTTTAAGTAAAAAATTATCTTTTTGTTCTAATAAATCAAAGAGTAAACATAGTTGTTGAGCCAAACCCAAGTCACGAATGACAGCTTGAGGAAACCATGGCGCCCCACGTGAATTTTCAAAAAAATCTTGGCTGACTTCTGCCAACATTTCAGGTGTAGGATAAATTGCCCGATATCGCCAACCTGACTCTACCGCAGATGAACCCGTATGAATTTCGTCAGCGTTTACTAAAATAATGTCGCCTTTAGGAGCTACATGCAGCTGGCCTGTCCTAAAAAAAGACTGTGCTCCCTCTTCAATCACACCAATACAGTACCCTTCATGAGTATGCTTCGAAAATTGTGTTTGGTGATAATGTGCTTTTAGTAACTCTAAACCGCCCAGCTCTCGCACATGCAGATAATCGGCTTGCTCCCGCTGCATAAATACGTCTCATCTATTCAATAAAAAAACCATAGCATGTTTTAAGAAACTGAATAGAATAAAATTGCTCTATAAAAACAATCTCTTTATTTGTTTATTCGGCTTTATTGGTAGATTTGCCCATCATGTTTGAGCCAACCGCTTTCATGACGATTTTGTGGATCACGATGAGTCCAGTGCAATACACCACCTTTTGGGTTATATTCATATTCACCATAAAAATCTACGACCTCACCTTTTTTCAAATTAGGAATTTTAGGTGCTAAATCAATATTATGTGCGACTAAAATTGAAAGGCCATTTTTTAGTACAAGAATAAATTTCTGGTGTCTCGACCCATCATTGTCATCTCTTAAAATTGCTTTTACTCGGCCACTTCCCTGCACTTGAACATTACTTTGTCTCTGCTCATAAGCAGCTTTTATTGTATCCGCCCCATTATTTGAAAGTGTAGTTTCAGTATGCTGAGCTTCGGGCATGACTGATGATGGCGATTGATTTTGCTTATGCCCAGATAAATCCAGACCAAAATATGCAGCAATCAATAAAATTATGACACCACCAATACTGAGATTTTTTTTATTTGTCATTGTCTACCCTTAATTTAACTGAGATAAAAAAAGCCCCAATGGGGCTTTTTTTATTGTGATACAAATTACTTCGCAGCAGCTTGAGCAGCAGCAACTTCTTCAGCGAAGCTCATTTCTGCTTTTTTCTCAATACCTTCACCAACTTCGAAACGTACGAAGTTAGCAACAGTAGTACCAGTTGCTTTTAATACATCAGCAACTTTTTTGTCGTTGTCAATTACGTACATTTGACGATCAAGAGCAACTTCGTTCAAGTATTTATCAACTGAACCAGTTACCATTTTCTCAACGATGTTAGCTGGCTTACCAGATTCTAACGCTTTCGCTTCAGCAATTTCTTTTTCTTTAGCGATAAGGTCAGCAGGAACAGCTTCAGCATTTACAGCTACTGGGTTGAATGCAGCAACGTGCATTGCAATACCTTTACCAGTATCAGCGTCACCAGTATAAGAAACTACAACACCGATTTTTAAACCGTGTTTGTAGATAGCCAAGTTTTCGCCTTCAACGATTTTCGCACGACGAACTTGGATGTTTTCACCGATTTTTTGAACAAGCGCAATACGAGCTTCTTCAACTGTTTGACCGTCTGCTAATTTTAATTCAGCGATTTTAGCAGCATCAGTTTCACCAGCAGCTAAAGCAGCAGTAGCAACAGCTTTAGAGAAGTTAGAGAAGTTTTCGTCTTTAGCAACGAAGTCAGTTTGACAGTTAACTTCAACTAGAATTGCTTTGTTGCCTTCTTGAACGATTGTGATTGCACCGTCAGCAGCAATGTTACCAGCTTTTTTAGCAGCTTTAGCTTGACCAGATTTACGAAGGTTATCAATAGCAAGCTCGATGTCACCGTTCGCTTCTGTTAATGCTTTTTTGCATTCCATCATTGCAAGACCAGTACGGTCACGTAATTCTTTTACCATGCTTGCAGTAATTGCAGTCATGTTGATCTCCTAAAATCGGTAGAAAATAAATCTTTTCAACAAAAACGGCCCAAAGAAACTCTGGGCCGTTTGCACTCTCGACGCTTAATTTGCCACCATTACATGTCGCAAAAATGACAAGCCTGCGTCAAAACGCATTAAGCCTCAGAAGCGTCTTTCGCAGCGTCATCGCCTTTTGCTTGAGCGTTCGCTTGAGATTGAGCGTATTCTTTACCAGCAAGAATTGCGTCAGCCATAGCTGAAGCATATAGAGTTACTGCACGGATCGCATCGTCGTTACCCGGAATAACGTAATCAACGTTGTCTGGGTTAGAGTTTGTATCAACGATACCGATAACAGGAATACCTAAGTTCTTCGCTTCTTTGATTGCAATCGCTTCGTGATCAACGTCGATTACAAATAATGCGTCAGGTAAACCACCCATGTTTTTAACGCCGCCTAAAGAACGCTCAAGTTTTTCCATCTCACGAGCACGTTCTAAAGCTTCACGTTTAGTAAGCTTAGCAAAAGTACCATCTTGAGATTGAGTTTGAAGATCTTTTAAACGGTTGATAGATTGGCGAAGTGTTTTCCAGTTCGTCAACATACCACCTAACCAACGGTGATCTACATATGGTTGACCAGCGCGTTGAGCTTGTTCACGGATGATGTTAGAAGCAGCACGTTTTGTACCAACGAACAAAACTTTGTTCTTTTTGCTTGCTAATTGGTTAGCGAAGTTCAAAGCATCATTTAACGCAGGAACAGTGTGCTCAAGGTTGATGATGTGAATTTTGTTACGCGCGCCAAAAATGTATTGACGCATTTTTGGGTTCCAGAAACGAGTTTGGTGACCAAAGTGCGCGCCTGCTTGAAGAAGGTCACGCATGCTTACGTTGTAATCTGCCATTTTCTTTACCTTAAAAGTTGGGTTAGGCCTCCATATATCCGCATTCTCCACCCTTTTACAGGCACCCAGAGTAATGTGACGATATATGTGCGGATTTTTTACTCCACCTATCAAATTTGTTCGTAAAAGATATTCACGAAAAGCATTTGATAAAATGGGCGGCTATTTATACCATAGACACTTGTAAATTACCAAAAGTTTTTAGAGATCATGAACAGTACTTATACAGCTCCACGTCGATTAATCAAAACTCCAGATGAAATTGAAAAAATGCGCATTGCAGGACGACTGGCGGCTGAAGTTCTAGAGATGATCAAGCCGTATATCAAGGCGGGTGTAAGTACACTTGAACTTGATACCATTTGCCGTAATCACATTGAAAATGTACAACATGCTATTCCTGCCTGTGTCGGCTATGGTGGCGCTCCTGGACGCCCTGCTTTTCAGCACTCTATTTGTACTTCGGTTAACCATGTTGTCTGCCATGGCATTCCTTCTGAAAATAAAACGTTAAAAAACGGCGATATTTTAAATATTGATGTGACTGTGATTAAAGATGGTTATCACGGCGATACAAACATGATGTATATCGTCGGTGGTGAGACGTCTATTTTAGCCAATCGTCTATGTAAAGTTGCTCAAGAAGCGATGTATCGTGGAATGGCAACTGTTAAAGATGGTTCATATTTAGGTGATATTGGCCATGCGATCCAGAAATATGTCGAATCAGAGCGTTTTAGTGTGGTACGTGAATATTGTGGCCACGGTATTGGTACCGTTTTCCATGATGAACCTCAAGTATTACATTATGGTCAAGCTGGAACAGGTATGCGTCTGGAAGCTGGTATGACTTTTACTATTGAACCTATGGTAAATGCTGGCGTATGGCAAACTAAACTATTAGGCGATAAATGGACTGTTGTAACGAAAGACCATAAACTTTCAGCTCAATATGAACATACTATTTTAGTGACTCAAACAGGCATTGAAGTTTTAACTGCACGCCCTGAAGAGGATTTATCTCGCTTCAACTAATAGTTTAACAAACTTAAATAAAAGGCTGCTTTATGTAGCCTTTTATTATTTATTATGTATTTAAAATTAACAAATATTGCCAAATATAAACAATTATTTCAAAAAAATTACAATTATTAATTTTTAATAAACAATCATTTTAATAAAACGCGGTATGGTTGGCTCAATAAAAATCAGTAAACAAATGTCGGACATGGAGTCCATTTATGATGAAAAAGTCATTATTTTGTATGACAGCTGCCTTTTTTGCCCTGCCAACAATCACTAACGCCGCTTCACCATATTTTAGTTTAAAGGATGGTGATGGTTTCAAACGTTTTTCAGTCTCTGCTGGTCCTTTATATGTTAAACCGACTGGTAATGCTCAGCCTTTTAGAATTAATACTTCTGTTAAAGAAAATGAGCAATCTAAAGTCGGAGATATTAAAGTTAAAACAATTCAAGACAACATTTCAGACAGTAATAGTAATGTCGTTCTTGAACAGCTCATTGGTGTTATTGGTTTAGGTACAGATACGATTCCTTCTTGGCTAAGCGGAACAGCTGAGGTGCGCGGTCTAAGTCAATGGGACGCTGACAAAACAGGTTTAGAAGCCGATGATGTCACCACCTTAGGATTGATGAGTAATTACTTTTTTACAGATAATTTTTCATTAGAGTTAAAAGCTGGGATTCCACCTAAAGTTGACTTACAAGGAAAAGGGAAAATTTATGCGCCTTTTTCAGCCACAGCAAAACCCGCTGGTGGGATTCTTGGATCTATGGAACTTGAAAATAATCTTTTCATTACAGATCTTGAAGGACATGGGAGTGCCGCTTCAGCACGTGCTTGGACGCCAGCATTTGAATTTCAATATCACTTCGGCAAAACTGGTGTAAATAAATTTAGACCCTATGTTGGACTAGGGGTCATGTACGCTTATTTCAGTGAATTAGAAATGAATCCAGAAATTGAGAAAGATTTAGTCAATGCTGGTCATATGATTGTGAATATTAAAGATGGTAAAGCAGGTGCTGCTTTAGAAAGAAAAACTAGCTCAGGAGATCCTAAAGTAGAACTTGAAGCTTCAGATGCTATTGCTCCTGTAGCGACTTTAGGTTTCACCTACGACTTTAATGATAAATGGTATGCCGTTGGCTCTGTTTCCTATGCTCACTTAAAAACAGATACGACGATTACAGTAAATGATGCTAAGTATGGTGAATTAATCAATGCAAAAGCAGATATCGAAATTAACCCAATTTTAGGTTACGCCGGTGTCGGTTACCGCTTCTAACTTCTGCATCATGAAAAGCTATAAAGACTTATATAAGTTTTTATAGCTTTCTTTCACTCTATTTCGCCTAAAAATTGCTTCTTTTTAAATCAAAATGCTAAAAAAATGAGCATTTTTTATAAAAAATACAGCTGTAGAAACCTTTTCAAATTCTTATTAATACCCTCTTATTTTTTATTATTTTTCTATTCACAAACTAACTTAATAAAATTAGAAAGTAATTTTTCCTTTTTAGTAAAATTCATTTTTTGGCACAAGCTTTGCTTTATTCAGAGCATGATGAATCAATGATGATTCAATGAATAAACAAAGACGGCCAACGATGTCCGCTCTGATCGGTCTGCAGATAGGCAATAAATTGCCATGCAAATTAAATTTCGTTCAGTTCAGAGGGACGGCGTATGTCTTCAAATATCCAATTAGATGCAAAAAAAGCAACTGAAATTAAATTATTCAGTTTTTCAACTCCAGCAATGCGTGCCTTCCATATGACATGGCTCGCTTTCTTTGTATGTTTCTTTGCATGGTTTGCGTGTGCACCATTAATGCCCGTGATTAAAGGTGAGTTTGGCTTAACAAAAGATCAAATTGCTAATATTAATATTGCTGCTGTTGCTATTACTATTTTAGTTCGGCTTATTGTCGGACCACTCTGCGACGAATATGGCCCCCGTATTACGTACACCACTCTCCTATTAGTTGGCAGCATTCCAGTATTTGGTGTAGCTGCTGCCAATAGTTATGAATCTTTTCTATTCTTTCGCTTACTTATTGGTGCGATTGGCGCAAGCTTCGTCATTACTCAATATCATACAAGTGTCATGTTTGCACCTAACGTTGTAGGAACAGCAAATGCGGCAACGGCTGGCTGGGGAAATGCTGGCGGTGGAGCAACACAAGCTTTAATGCCTTTATTGCTCGGTGCAATTGTGATGTTTGGTGTTGAACAAACCATGGGATGGCGCGTGGCATTAATCGTACCTGGCGTAATGATGGTTATTGTTGGCATTCTTTATTGGAAATTAACTCAAGATTGCCCTCAAGGAAACTTTAAAGAAGTTCGCGCGCAAGGTATTGAGGTCGGAAGTGGTAAAAAAGGTGGTACTGCCATTTTAATGCAAGCCGCTCGCAACTATCGTGTCTGGATTTTATTTTTGGCATATGGTGCAAGTTTTGGAATTGAGATTTTTATCCATAACGTTGCAGCAATGTATTATGTCGATCAATTTAAAATGGATTTAAAAACGGCTGGACTAACTGCCGGAATCTTTGGTCTTTTAGCATTATTCGCTCGAGCGCTAGGCGGTATCATTTCCGATAAAGTTGCACTCAAAAAAGGTTTAGATGGCCGCACGAAAGTACTTGTGCTCATGATTTTAGGTGAAGGTTTATTCTTAATCCTCTTCTCGCAAATGAATGCTGTTGCGCTCGCTATTATTTCCATGACTATTTTTGCATTGTTTACGCATATGGCATGTGGAGCAACTTACGCTCTCGTACCCTTTATCGATCGCACTGCATTAGGTGGAGTTGCAGGGATTATTGGTGCGGGTGGCAATGTTGGTGCTGTTGCAGCAGGTTTCTTACTTAAAGGCTTACTCGATGTTCAAACTTGCCTGTTTATTTTAGGCGGTCTGGTTATGGTCGCAGGCTGTAGTGTAATTTTGATTCGCTTCACCACTGAACATAAAGAAAAAGAACAAGTTCTTTTTGAACAAGCATTACTTGAACGTAATTCAACAGCTTAATTTTTATAAGAAGCAGAGATCAAAATGATGTCTGCTTCTTCAAATTTCTTATCATAAAATATTTACATTACTCACTTTTTAATTCTTCTTAAATATTCTTATTATCTATATCGATATTTTTCGATATATCTTTTACAATAAATGACCACATTATTATAATTTTCCATTAACGATGACTAAAACTGCTCACAACTTTTCCCAGCCACTTATCTATATGCTGATTGGTAGTGCCCTTATTTTGGCTCTTTCTTTAGGTGTTAGGCATGGTTTTGGACTTTATTTGGTCCCAATGAGCCATGAGATTGGCTGGGGCCAACATGTTTTTAGTCTTGCAATCGCCATGCAGAACCTGATCTGGGGTGCCGTTCAACCTTTTACTGGCGCAATCGCAGATAAATATGGCAGTAAAATTGTGGTTGCTGTTGGCGGATTACTTTACGCCCTTGGCTTACTGTTAATGGCTTTTAGTTCAAGTGTACTCATTTTGAATTTAAGCCTAGGTCTTATTATTGGTTTAGCTTTATCAGCAACCTCTTTTACAGTTTTACTTAGTGCAGTAGGCCGAGCTGCCCCTCCAGAAAAAAGAAGTATGGCAATGGGAATTGCAAGTGCAGCAGGTTCTTTCGGTCAGTTTATTATGTTGCCATCTACCCTTCTCTTACTCAAGAATGTTGGATGGTCAGCTGCCCTAATGGTTAGTGCGCTGTTAATTGCTCTTATTATTCCCCTTGCATGGATGTTAAAAGGACCAAGCAATCAAACACCAAAAGCAATTGCACAACCTCAGCTTACATTTAAACAAGTACTGAATATAGCCAGAAAACATAAACCCTTTTGGTGGTTAGCCTTAGGCTTTTTAGTCTGTGGATTTCAGGTGGTCTTCTTAGGTGTACATTTACCCGGCTATTTAATCGATCACGGCTTTGATGCAGCTACAGGTACCGTGTTTCTGGCCCTAGTTGGACTATTTAATATTGTGGGGACTTATGGTGCTGGCTGGTTAGGAGATCGCTTCTCAAAACCTAAGTTATTAATGGCGCTTTACGGCAGCCGTGGCATTGCGATCATTGCCTTTTTGTTATTACCTTTAAGCATTTATACGGTATATGCTTTTGGAATTATTATGGGCCTTTTATGGCTCTCAACAGTTCCGCTCACGAACGGTATTGTGGCAAATATGTTTGGTGTTAAATACCTTTCAATGCTGAGCGGCATTGTATTTTTCACCCATCAAGTCGGTTCTTTCTTTGGCGGTTGGCTTGGCGGTGTTAACCATGACTTAACAGGTAATTACAATGCGATTTGGCTATGTTCAATAGCATTGAGTATATTAGGGGTAATCGTACATTTCTTTGTAAATGAGGAGGCTGTTATTCATGACGCATAATGCCTTACTTTTGAAAACAATTATGACTTTTATCCTAGTCACGCTTTTGGTGCTTTCTATAATTTTATGGAAACAAACACCGGATTTATTTGAATATTTTAACCAAGCATTTTGTCCACACTAGTATGATGAAAAGCTGAAATCATATTTTGGATTGTCATAAAAATATAAAAAACCTGTGGTGTAATGAAAATAAAAAAGCCCGCAAATTTGCAGGCTTTTTTATTGAAAACTTATTTAAAATCAAAACAAGCGATTCATACCGTTAAGTGCAGCTACACGATATGCTTCAGCCATTGTTGGATAGTTAAACGTCGTTTCAACAAAATATTTCAAGGTATTGTTTGGGCTGTGCATAACTGCTTGCCCAATGTGGATAATTTCGGCAGCGTTATTACCAAAACAATGAATACCTAAAATTTCCATAGTGTCACGGTGGAAAAGAATTTTTAACTCACCTACTGTATCACCAGTAATTTGTGCACGAGCTAAATGACGGAAAGAAGCTTGACCCACTTCATACGGAATTTTTTCTTCCGTTAATTCCTGTTCATTTTTACCAATTGATGAGATTTCAGGAATGGTATAGATACCAGTTGGGATATCACGTACTGGTTTCGCATCTTCACCACTCATGTTTGCGCCAGCACAGCGCCCTTGGTCATAAGCAGCAGAAGCAAGTGATGGCCAACCAATTACATCACCAGCAGCATAGATGTTTTCAACTTCAGTTTGATATTGATCATTTACTGAAAGCTGGCCGCGGTTGTTTGGAACTAATCCAACGTTCTCAAGACCTAAGCCCTCTGTGTTACCTGAACGGCCGTTACACCAAAGAATGGCATCGGCTTTAATCTTTTTACCACTTTGTAAGTGTAAAACAACATGGTCATCAAACGTTTCAAGATGATCCATTTGTTCGTTGTGACGAATTAACACACCTTGTTCACGTAAGTGATATGACAAAGCATCAGCAATTTCATCATCTAGATAACTTAATAGTTTTTGCTGAGTATTAATCAAGTCAACTTTATGATCTAGACCAATAAAGATTGAGGCATATTCACAGCCAATAACGCCCGCGCCGTAAATAATAATTTTTTGAATTGAATAATCAAGATCAAGAATCTTGTCCGAATCAAACACGCGAGGATGATCAAAGTCGAGACCTTGCGGATGATAAGGACGACTACCTGTCGCAATCACGATTTGCTTACAGATAATTGTCTCTTTAATACCTTCATGGCTAAAAACTAGAACTGTATTTTTATCTTGAATATATGCACGACCGTGGAAGACACCAATCTTGTTACGGTCATAAAAACGTGTATGTGTATCAACCTGTTGTTGAATCACTTTGTGTGCATTACGCAGAACCTGTTTCATGGTGAACTGTTTCCATTCACCTACTTTTTGAAACATTGGATCACGCTGATAGCGAATAATACTAGAAACTGTTTGACGTAATGCTTTACTTGGAATCGTTCCCACGTGTGCACAGTTACCACCAAGTTGATCACGCACATCTACAATTGCAACACGCTTACCAGCTTTTGAAAGCTTCATTGCCGCGCCTTCACCCGCAGGTCCAGAACCGAGAACTACCGCATCGTATTTAACGAAATTCCCACTAACGACCTCTTTTTTACGTGGCATTGAAAGCTCCTTCCTCTCTTGAATGACCATATTTTATAATAGATTATGACTAATATGCGGTGAATTTATGTATTTCTCAACCCTATATTTCTGAATAGCCACATTTATTATATGAATAGTTATTTTCCGCTATTAACTGAAGAACTTCGCTATAATACAATGTCAATGTCTCTATAAACGAGTGGAAAAGTTAGATATGTCAGAACACCGTAAACCTGAACAGGGTGTAAAACTTCGTGGCGCAGAAAAAGTCGCAAGAATTCCTGTAAAAGTTGTACCTACGGTTGAAGTGCCGCGTAAACCTGACTGGATTCGTGTCAAGATGACGGCACCAGAAGAAGTTCAGCGTATTAAAACGACTTTACGTGCTCAAAAACTCCATACCGTTTGTGAAGAAGCCGCTTGTCCTAACCTACCAGAATGTTTTGGTGGTGGTACGGCAACATTCATGATTATGGGCGATATTTGTACACGCCGTTGTCCTTTCTGTGATGTAGCTCATGGTCGTCCAAATGCGCTCGATGCTGACGAACCTCGTCACATGGCAGAGACAATTGCTAATCTTAAGCTCAAATATGCGGTAATTACTTCGGTTGACCGTGATGACTTACTTGACGGCGGTGCACAGCACTTTGTGGACTGTATCAAAGAAGCTCGCGCGCTTAGCCCTACGACATTGCTTGAGATTTTAGTACCAGATTTCCGTGGACGTATGGATATTGCTTTACGCATTATGACTGAATGTCCGCCAGACGTATTTAACCACAACATTGAGACTGTGCCTCGTCTATATAAAGCAATGCGTCCAGGTTCAGACTATCAACACTCTTTAACCTTATTAAAAATGTTTAAAGAATACTGCCCAGATATCCCAACAAAATGTGGTTTGATGGTCGGTATTGGTGAAACTGAAGAAGAAGTTATTGCATTGCTTGATGACTTACGTGCTCACGATGTTGACTATGTGACTATTGGTCAATATTTACAGCCATCTAAACAACATGCGCCAATTGACCGCTTTGTAACGCCAGAAGAGTTTGAACGTTATGCAGAGCATGGCCGCAAACTTGGCTTTAGAAATATTTGGTCTGCACCAATGGTTCGTTCAAGCTATTTTGCTGATCGTCAATACCATGGTGAACCAGTACCAGAAGTTCGTCGTAAAGTAGATCCAGCTAAAAAAATTGCTGTTCAAACCGTCGAAGCTTAATAAATTAAATATCTATAAAAAGCCCTCTAACACAGAGGGCTTTTTATTTGTATAAGAAAATCAATAACATTTCTTGACAAATCGATAAAACAAGCCATTACACTTTCACTGAAAAATATCTTATACCTAAAAGTACGATATATCCCTGCTCTAGCATATACATCAATTGCGACATAAAAAATTAAATTTAAACAGCATTAAAAATGAGCTAGTTAAGCCTTAAATCTCTCCTCGCTTTTTTGTAACTTCTAACTTGAGGGCTTATCTAGCAAGGAGCAAGTATGATTTTCCTACTCTTTGTTTTAAGTATCGTCATTCAGCTTTTTGCAATATGGGCAATTTTCTTTTTTAACCTAAACCGAATCATTGGCAGTGTAATTACGATTGTGGTAGCTATATTTACTGCACTCATATTAACGCCATGGGCTCTCATTTTAGGTATTCCTCTCATTGCTCTTAGTATCATTATTTTATTTGCACCATTACGCTTTAACCTGATTACTAAACCTGCATATAAAACATTAGCAAACTCAATGCCGAGTATCAGTACAACTGAACAAGAGGCCTTAGAAGCAGGTACCAGTTGGTGGGAAAAAGAATTGTTTATGGGGGCACCTGATTGGTCTCAATTTGAAAAGTATCCCTACCCAACGTTGTCAGAAGAAGAACAAAGTTTTATTGATAATGAAGTTGAGCTACTTTGTAGCATGCTCAATGAGTGGGAAATTCATCATCACTTAAAAGATCTTCCACCAGAGGTTTGGCAATTTATTAAAGACAAAGGTTTTTTAGGCCTCATTATTCCAAAATCCTTTGGCGGCAAAGAATTTAGCTCATTTGCGCAAAGTCGTATTATGAGCAAAATTGCTTCACGCTCACTCACCACTGCTGTGAGTTGTATGGTTCCCAATTCGTTGGGACCGGGTGAGCTACTCATGCACTACGGTACTGATGCTCAAAAGCAACAATATTTACCGGGCCTAGCTAAAGGTGAAGAAATCCCATGCTTTGGTTTAACCAGTCCAGAAGCAGGTTCAGACGCTGGTGCCATTCCAGATTCAGGTGTTGTTTGCTACGGCGAATATGAAGGTGCTCAAGTTCTTGGGCTCCGTATGAATTTCTCTAAACGCTGGATTACCCTTGCGCCAATTGCCACAGTCGTAGGTCTTGCATTTAAACTATATGACCCTGAAGGGTTACTCGGCGATAAAAATAAAACAGAGTACGGTATTACCTGTGCCCTCATTCCTGCCAGTCATGCAGGCGTGAAAATAGGAGCACGGCATTTTCCAGGCTCTCCATTTATGAACGGAACCGTAGAAGGAGAAGATGTTTTCATTCCTATTGACTGGATTATTGGTGGGCAAGAAAATGCCGGTAAGGGCTGGCGAATGCTAATGGAGTGCTTAGGTGTTGGTCGTGGTATTTCCCTTCCAGCTTTAGCAACAGCAGCAGGTGAAATGAGCTATTTAACCGTTGGTGCTTTTGCGAAAATTCGTCAACAATTTAATATTTCTGTTGGTAAATTTGAAGGCGTACAAGAAGCGACCAGTGAAATTGCCAGCGATGCCTACATGCTCGAAGCATTCCGTTATTTAGTGACATGTGGCCTAAACCAAGGTGGAACACCTGCGGTAATGACTGCCATGGCAAAATATTATGCAACTGAAACGATGCGTAAAGTCGTTAATCACGGAATGGATATTGCTGGAGGACGTGCAATTCAACTTGGACCACGTAACTTCCTTGCCCTTACCTATCAAGCGATTCCAATTGCAATTACGGTAGAAGGCGCAAATATTTTGACTCGTTCATTGATGATTTTTGGTCAAGGTTCAATGCGCTGTCACCCTTATCTTTTTGAAGAATTGCAACTTCTTCAATCTGAAGATAAAGCTAATGCAGTTCAAAAATTCGATGATTTATTATTTAAACATTTAGCCTATACCTTTAACCGGGGGGCAAAATCATTTGCTTATGGTTGGACAGGTGGCTCAAACGATGCCCCTCAATCAGTAGATCAATTTACTGCCAGTTACTATAAGACGATTAACCGTTTTAGTGCCAACTTTGCACTTGTTTCGGATATGTCACTTGGTTTACTTGCAGGAGACTTAAAACGCAAAGAAATGTTATCAGGACGCTTGGCAGATATTCACGCGCACCTCTTTATTTCTACTGCGATTTTAAAATTTTATGAAGCTGGCCAAAAAACTGAAGCTGAACAACTTCACGCTAAATTAGCTCTACAAAAAGCTTTCTTAAATATTCAGGAAGCATTTTGGGGATTATTTGAAAACTTCCCAGCTAAACTTCCAGCAACATTTGTAAAATGGATCTGTTTCCCTCTTGGCCGTGTCATTTCAAAACCTGACGATGAGTTAAAACAGCAAGTCGCTGAACTTATGATGCAAGAGCATCCTTTTAGAGAACAGCTTAAACATCACGTATTTTATTCAACTAAAGCCGATGATGTGACTGGACGTTTAGAACATACATTCCAAATTCTACGAACCCTTGAACCACTTTGGGATAAGTTTAAAAAAGCTGAATCTAAAGGCAAATTTACAGGACTTACTTTCGAAGAAAATATTGCACAAGCGATAAAAGAAGGTTTTATTACTGAAAGTGAAGCTCAACAATTATTGCAATACAACGCAATTCGATTCGATAGCATGCTTACAGATGTATTTGATAAAGATTTAAATAAAGACCTGCCTTTATCGAACCCTCATCAAATTTAGTGACTGATGCCTCCACTAATTCACTATTGCAATCACACTTGATTCGCATTAATTAATAAACAGCCATAAAAGCGTCAATCGACGCTTTTATTTTTAGGAGAAATTAATGTCTAAGCAAGATTACGAAAATGGATTAAAAGTTCGCACAGAAGTGATGGGAGAAGCTTTTGTAAAACGCGCCCAAGAAAACACCGTACCCTTTACTCAGCCTTTACAAGACTGGATTAACGAGCATGCATGGGGATCGACTTGGCAGCGTGAAGGCGTATTACCACGTAAATATCGTTCATTAATTACTTTGGCAATGTTAACTGCACTTAAGTCACCCACAGAACTCAAAGGCCATGTTCGTGGTGCACTTAACAATGGCTGTACAGTTGAAGAGATTCAAGAAACTTTATTGCACAGCCTTCCATATTGTGGCGCGCCTGCTACACAAGAAGCTTTTCGTGCTGCTTTAGAAGTGATTCAAGAATATCAACAAAAATAATTTCAATATGAGCCAGAACTCTACTGGCTCTTTTTAATCTAATTCAATTTAGTCGGATGTATCTGAAAATTACGGTCATCAATCACGATAGCTTGACGACAAATCCCTTCAACTTGACGTTGCTTTTCAAAAACTGCTGCTGACATCGGTTCAAAGCTATCAAAGAAACAGATATTTTTTTCATCTATTGAATACACAAGTGACTGGTTCCCCACTCCAGCTAGAGTATCGTAATAGACAATCACCATTTTGCCATTTTGAATTTCAGCTTGAATATCCTGATAACTTAACGCAGGTCCTGTCGGTATTTTCAATACCTTTGCTTCTTTATAACTCATTCGTTCACTTGGGCTAATATTAGGATCTTCATCTGAATGAAATGACACTTCAAATCCTAGTTTCTTTACTGCAACAGCTAAGGCAATAGTATAGGTGCCCCCTTCGTCGTGTCGGCAAACTTTAATCAACTCAGCAACATCAATTTGTACTCCATGATGTTGAAGCACCATCCAAACCGCAAAAACACCACAGTTTGCTTCTAGATTCTGCAAAGAATCAGGAATCTCTAAAGTCATAGATTCACTCTCAAGATGATATGAGGCGGATGATATATAAATCTATCTCTAAAATTAAGATTAATTAGCAAAGCTTCAATTTATAAAGCTTTGTGCAACAAAGTCGTTTGCATTTAATTTCTTAAATCGTCATGGTGCATTTTTGATATACAAAAATAAAATCCAGCTTACAAACAATACCGCCCACCCTCCTATAAAGAAGATGGCTATAAACAAATACCTTTTCGGCTTTGACCATACTTGAATTTTATTTTTTGGATTGATGACTTTCTTTATAATTAAGCCCAAAATCGCCAATAAGATAAAGATAGATACTAACTGTATACCCCATAAAATCTTTGCAAGCCATGAACCCCGTATATCAAGCCATTGTTGCGAATAAAAGAATATGGATTCTTGCGGTTTAGCTGGATTGACTAATACCACAGCCTGACCATTTAAAAATTGATGTTTCAATTTAGATTCAGAGAGCTGGCGTAGTTCTGGGGGTTCATCTGTCAATAACATTGAATATTGGCGTACTAAATCACTCTGCTCCGCTGAATAATGTTGCCCCTGATATTCATATTGATAAATCACACGCACATAGGCATAACTGACACTTCTCGAACGCCTATAAACATCTGATTTTGAATCGACCAGCTGAACCTGATAAGTAGGCTGCCAATGCGGATGCGTCCATTCAAATTCTTTTAATTGTAATTTAGGAGAAGCTCCCCAAACGATTTGCAAAAGCACATAACAAGTAAAGATTGAAATAATATGAAATAAAATCCGATGGCTTGAAATATATTTTCTAAGAATGAACAAATAAATAGTGAAATGAAATCCGATGGCATAGATCACGATGCGTAGATTTTCCCCATAGAAAAACATCAAAAAAAGCCCGAAAACTGCTGCAAGAACACCCAATATAACGACTATATTTTCTTTTAAAGAATCCAACTTTTCATTCATCCACTTATTTCACATCTTTATTTTTATCGCCAATCAAGTTTAAGACATCACCGTGCCGCTGAATACGGTTGATACGTTTTTATACAATCTACATTGGAACAAAACTAAAATGTGAGTACAATACTCCGCAGTCGAGGGATGCTGCGACTTTTTCACAGGTACATAAATGTGAAATCGCTAGGCTCGACGATTCGGTTAGACCGGCCTTCAAGAATAAGCCTCTAATCAACAACGGCATCCGCGAACATAATGATCAATTTTTATTTTTAATTAAGGAGATCGTAATGAACGCGGTTAATGCTTCATTTACAGATTATAAAGTTGCTGACATCTCTCTTGCTGACTACGGTCGTAAAGAAATCAAACTTGCTGAAGCAGAAATGCCAGCTCTAATTGGTTTACGTAAACGTTATGCAGCGTCCAAACCACTTGCTGGTGCAAAAATCCTTGGTTGTATTCACATGACCATTCAAACAGCGGTTCTTATTGAAACGCTTGTTGAATTAGGTGCTGAAGTTCGTTGGACTTCATGTAACATTTTCTCGACTCAAGACCATGCTGCTGCTGCAATAGCTGCTCGCGGTATTCCTGTTTTTGCTTGGAAAGGCGAAACTGAAGAAGAATATGTATGGTGCCTTGAACAACAAGTGAATGTTAATGGTCAACCTTGGGATGCCAACATGATTTTGGACGATGGCGGTGACTTAACTGCTCTTGTTCATGAAAAATACCCTGCTCTTTTAGAACGCATTCACGGTATTACTGAAGAAACGACTACAGGTGTTCAACGTCTTATCGAAATGTGGAAAGACGGTTCTTTGAAAGTACCTGCAATTAACGTAAATGACTCAGTTACTAAATCTAAAAATGACAACAAATATGGTTGCCGTCACTCATTAAATGATGCAATCAAACGTGCAACTGACATGCTTTTATCTGGTCGTCGTGCGCTTGTGATCGGTTACGGTGACGTTGGTAAAGGTTCTGCTCAATCTTTACGTCAAGAAGGCATGATTGTTCGTGTAACTGAAGTTGATCCAATTTGTGCAATGCAAGCATGTATGGACGGCTACGAAGTTGTATCTCCATACAAAAACGGCGTACAAACAGGTAAAAAAGAAGATATTAACCAAGACTTACTTGGCAACACTGACCTTGTTGTAACGACTACTGGTAACTACCACGTATGTGATGCTGCAATGTTAGATAGCTTAAAAGCTGGTGCAGTTGTATGTAACATCGGTCACTTCGACACAGAAATCGACACAGCTTATTTACGTGGTTACAAGTGGGTTGAAGTGAAGCCACAAGTTCATCAAGTTTATCGTTCAGAAGACGAAAACAACTACCTCATTCTTCTTTCTGAAGGTCGTCTTGTAAACCTAGGTAATGCAACTGGTCACCCATCACGCGTGATGGATGGTTCTTTTGCTAACCAAGTGTTAGGTCAAATTCACTTATTCCAAGAGAAATTTGCTGACCTTCCTGCAAACGAAAAAGCTGCAAAAATTCGTGTAGAAGTTCTTCCTAAGAAACTTGACGAAGAAGTTGCTGCGGCAATGGTTGCAGGTTTTGGTGGTGTACTTACTCAATTAACTCAAGAGCAAGCTGGCTATTTAGGTGTTGCTGTTGAGGGACCATTCAAGTCTGACGCTTACAAATACTAAGAACTTAAGGGCAGACGGTGAACCGACTGCCCTTTTTTCTAAAAATATTGTTTCGCTGTTTACAAGGATTTGACATGACTAAACGTATACCCATTTCTTTTGAGTTTTTCCCACCGAAAACTGATGCCGGTGCTGAAAAACTTCGTATTGTTCATCAAGAATTACAACTATTAAATCCAGATTTCTTCTCGATTACCTATGGTGCTGGTGGTTCTACTCGCGAACGTACTCTTGCTGCTATTGACGATTTCAATGGTAAAGGTACACCAGTTGCACCTCACCTTTCATGCATTGGTGATGATAAAACGCGTATTGCTGAGTTACTAGATTTATATAAAGCTCAAGGCATTAACCGTATTGTCGCTTTACGCGGTGACTTACCTTCTGGTCAAGTCGGGCTTGGCGAACTTCCTTATGCTCAAGATTTAGTACGTTTTATTCGTGAGCACTCAGGTGATCATTTTCATATTGAAGTTGCAGCTTATCCTGAAATGCACCCTCAAGCTGAAAACCTTGATTCAGATATCCAACGTTTTATTGAAAAAGTACAAGCTGGCGCTAATGCAGGAATTACACAATTCTTCTTTAATCCAGACTCATACTTTTATTTTATTGAACGTTTGGAAAAAGCTGGAGTTAATATTCCTGTTGCTCCTGGCATCATGCCGATTACCAATGCCAGCAATTTAATTCGCTTTGCTGATGGTACTGGCGCAGAGATTCCTCGTTGGATCCGTAAACAATTACAAGCCTATGGCGATGACAGCGAGAGTATTAAAGCTTTTGGTCATGAAGTTGTTGTGAAGCTATGTGAACGCCTGATCGCAGGTGGTGCACCAAGCTTACATTTCTATTCAATGAATCAAGTCGAACCTACTCGTCAACTCGTTGTTGATCTTGGTTTAAATTAATTTTGTAAGGCGTACCCAATGAATCGTTTTTTTATCGAAACTGAACTTACAGTTGGTTCAACTATTCAACTAACTGAATCAGTATTTCATCATTGGGTGCGTGTCTTACGTGCACAATTACAAGAACAAGCGACTCTCTTTAATGGCCAAGGTGGCGAATATCTCGCGACATTAAGCGAAATTAATAAAAAAAATGCGTTTGTCACACTTGAGAATTTTAACCCTAATAACCGTAATGCCCCATTTAAAGCAGTTCTTGGTCAGGTCATGAGTAAAGGTGACCGAATGGATTATGCCATTCAGAAAGCCACTGAACTTGGCGTAAGCAAGATTCAGCTTTTAACCAGTGACCGCTGTGAAATGCGTTTAAAATATGACCGAGATCAAAAAAAATTAGATCACTGGCAAGCTGTTGCAATTGCAGCCTGTGAGCAATGTGGCTTGAACTTAGTCCCAGAAGTATTAGCCCCTATCTCTCTTAATGAATGGTTAAGTTCTTCAGAACTTCCTCAATCTAAATTTGTTTTAGCGCCAGAAAAAGAACAAAAAGATGTATTAGCAGGCATCCAACCTGAACTTGCTTTGTTAATTGGACCAGAAGGCGGTTTAAGCGAGAATGAAATTACTCAAGCCAATCAAGCTGGTTTTATGAACTGGTGCATTGGTGACCGTGTTTTACGTACAGAAACTGCACCAGTCGTCGCCTTATCTATTTTAAATTATCGGTTTTTATCCACCTAAGTTCATTGAACATTGATTAAATCGCTATTTAAAGTTAATTTACTTTTATTGTATGAATAAAATTTCAAATTCTTTATCACTGATAAATCAGATTCTTTCTGTATATATGTAAAAAAATAGGATAGAAAAATCTTATGTCTGGGCTTCAGGAAGAATATTTACAGCATCAAACAAAAATTGAGCAGCTAAAACTTTCAATTCAATATATACGCTGGTATTTAGTTAGCTTAATACTGCTATGTCTCATCTCATACGCTATTTTTTCTTATTATTTTTTATCTTCAATAACAATATTTAACTGGTCTATGGGCCTCACTGTTGCCTCTCTTACCTGCCTATTATTTGTTCCAAATATTTTAACGCACTATCGTACTATTAACTTTATTAAAAAAGCTGATCTTATCTTACAAAGCATTTGTTTTATTTCAGGAGTTTTATTAGGGGCATCGGTTACGGTTATTCACTTTTATCTTCCTCAAGAGCTTGTCACCCTACCAGATGCTCATATTTTAATTGCTTTGTTTATCACTTCTGCCCATATCATTGGACTGACTTTTTTAACGCAACAACCTCGATACTTTTATCTCTTATTTATTCCCAGTACATTACCCCTATTAATTGCACAATTTACACATACACCCATTACTCAGCTGCCTTTTTATTTCGCCTATAACATCGCTTTCATAGCTACCATACTCTGTGCTTACGCAACTCAACGTAACTATCAAAAAATTTCTCAACTATTATTTAGAAATAAACAGCTCATTCAAATTTCAGAACAACATACCCAATGGGCTGAAGAGTTATGTGTACAACTTCAACAAGAAGTGAATAAATCGAAAGATATTGAAGCCCAGCTTCAATTTAATAACCATTTACTAGAACAAAAAGTACGTGAACGCACATACGATCTCACTAAAATGAATGAGCAACTCGAAAGCCACCACTACAATTTAGCTTTTGCAAATGAAACGGCAGGCATTCGACCTTGGGACTGGGATATTGAAAATCAAAAATTAGAAATTACCTTTTTCGATCAACAAAAGCTGACTCAAACGACCGTTATTCATCTCAATACTATTTTAGACCGCGTACATCCAAGCGATAAGAAACTGTTTAACGAGCGTTTAAAACAACATCTGGAAGGAATTACAGATCATTTTAATATCAATTTTAGGATTTTACGTCGAGATGGTTCATGGCGATGGATTCATGATGTAGGTCGTGTCATTACCAGAGATCCCAAAACACAAAAAGCGCTTCGAATGGTTGGGATGACTCGAGATATACATCAAGAGAAAAAAGATCAAGAACACTTAAGACTATCGGCAATTGTGCTTGAACAAGCAGCCGAAGGCATCTTCATTTTAGACGAACACCTAAACTATATTGATATTAACCCTTACTACGAAAAATTAACCGGATTTTCTAAATCGGAACTTCTAAATAAAGAATTATTTAGCATTGCGATTAATCAAAAAGAATTACAACAACAATTTCACACTTCAATTACCCAACAGCTCCTCGAAACTGGGGAATATATGGGTCAATTCGATGAAAAGTTTAGTTCTGGCAAAAGCGTCTATTTGTGGTTACACATCAATGTGGTCAAAGATGAGTTCCATCAAATTACAAATTATATTGGATTTGCACGTGACCTCACTGAGCAAAAACGTCAGGAACAACATCTCTCCTATTTAAAAAATTACGATAGTCTCACCCACTTGCCTAATCGTCTTTACTATTACAATCAATTACATCAATATCTTGTAAACCCTTCATATAACATTAAAAATTTAGCACTGATACGAGTAAATATTGACCGTTTCCGCGCTTTTAATGAATTTTTAAATAATGATAGTGGTGATGAGCTCCTTAAACAGTTCGCACAACGATTACGCTTAATCAATATTAATGCAATTTTAGTTGCCTATTTAAATAGTGACGATTTTGCAATTATTTATGAAATCTCTCCAATTCATCCAAATATTGAGCAATATTGCCAAAACATCCTGCAAGCGCTCAACGCACCTTTTTATATTGATAATCACGAATATTTTATTACAGCATCTATCGGTGTGGCATGCTTTCCTGAGCATGGCCGACAAATTGACCATCTTAATAACCATGCAGAACAAGCACTTTCAGAAGCAAAGCGCTTAGGGGGCAACACCATTTCTTACTATTGCAATAAAGCAGAACATCCATATAAAACTGCTGATTTAGAACAAGAGTTACGTAAAGCCATTCAAAATGATGAATTTGTCATTTATTACCAACCCAAAATTAATCTACTAGATCAATCTATTATAGGTTTTGAAGCATTAATACGTTGGCAACACCCTGAAAAAGGATTAGTCATGCCAAATATGTTTATACCTTTTGCTGAGCGTAGTAGCCTGATTTCAGATATTGGTAAAGTCGTTTTAGATAAAGTTGGAAAACAATTACAAGAATGGAAAAACGCAGGCTACACAAACGTTCAAGTCTCTGTAAATATTGTCGCTCAGCAAATACATCGTGGCTTATTACTTAATGATCTAGATGAAGTTTTGCAAAAATATAATATACAAGGTTCTGATCTTGAACTTGAAATTACTGAGTCGGCTTTATTAGACAATACAGATAACGTCAAAACGCTATTACATGCGATAAAACAACGAGATATTTCAATTGCTTTAGATGACTTCGGTACAGGTTACTCCTCTTTGGCTTACCTAACTGAATATCCAATTGATGTACTAAAAATTGACCGTGCTTTCATTTCTAAAATTGGTGATCACAAACAAGAAGCGATTGTAAATGCCATGATTGCAATGGGTAAAAGTATGGGTCTTAAATTGGTTGCCGAAGGTGTAGAAACAGAAGAACAAGTTGCCTATCTGCAAAAACAGCAATGTGATTTTTTACAAGGCTATTTCTTTAGCCGCCCTATCCCAGCTGAGCAGATTATTCCTTATCTACAAACAGATTCGCATATTTATTAATTCTTCCAACTCTCTATTTTTACATATGCTGCTTTTTCCAAAAATGAGCGTTTTTGACTGTGAGAAATAAAGAAGTAGTGTTATATTCTTTAGCATTTAGCTCACTACAGGGCTATTGGCAATTCGTCTACTATTCTCTTAATTGGTAAAAATTAAAGCATAGTAAAAGAACTGAGTTGCCTTCTCCCTGAATGAGTGATTTGACTAGTTTGCTTTTTTGTATCAAATAGAGACTCAGATGGACGATCAATCTTTAAAACAGGCCGCTTTAAATTACCATGAATATCCAAACCCAGGGAAAATCAGCGTTACCCCAAGTAAGCAACTTGTCAACCAACGAGATTTGGCTTTAGCCTACTCACCCGGAGTTGCTGCGCCATGTTTAGAGATTGAACGTGATCCTTCAACTGCTGCTAAATATACAGCTCGCGGAAACTTGGTTGCTGTAGTAACTAACGGTACAGCTGTTCTTGGTTTAGGTAATATTGGCCCATTGGCTTCTAAACCTGTAATGGAAGGTAAAGGCGTTCTCTTCAAAAAGTTTGCTGGTGTAGATGTATTTGACATCGAAATTGCAGAAAACGATCCAGATAAAATTGTAGATATCGTTGCCTCTCTTGAGCCAACCTTTGGTGGTATCAACCTCGAAGATATTAAAGCGCCTGAATGTTTCTATATTGAAAAGAAACTTCGTGAACGTATGAAGATTCCTGTATTCCATGACGATCAACATGGTACAAGTATTATTGTAGGTTCTGCTTTGCTCAATGCATTGCAACTTGTAAATAAGAAAATTGAAGAAATCAAAATTGTAGCTTCAGGTGCAGGTGCAGCAGCACTTTCATGTTTAGACTTGCTTTGTGCGCTTGGTGCTAAAAAAGAAAATATCATTGTTGCCGACTCTCGTGGTCTATTAACCACTTCACGTGAAGGCTTAGACGAATCTAAAAAACGTTATGTTCAAGATATTTCAGCATCTCAGCTTCATGAAGTAATGGCTGGCGCTGATATGTTCTTGGGTCTTTCTGCTGCTGGTATTCTCACCAAAGAAATGGTGAAACAGATGGCTGAGAACCCTATTATTTTTGCTTTAGCAAACCCAGATCCAGAAATTTTACCTGAACATGCACATGAAGTACGTTCTGACGTCATTATGGCAACTGGTCGTTCTGACTATCCAAACCAAGTAAATAACGCATTATGTTTCCCATACATTTTCCGTGGTGCACTTGACGTTGGCGCAACTACAATTAATGAAGACATGAAAATTGCATGTGTACATGCAATTGCACGTATGGCTCATGTTGAAGCTGATGCTGCAACATATGGTGAAAAATCTGCTTCATTTGGCCGTGACTATTTAATTCCACGCCCTCTTGATCAACGTTTAATTTTAGAAATTGCACCAGCAGTTGCTAAAGCTGCAATGGACTCAGGTGTAGCAACTCGTCCTATCGAAGATTTCGCTGTATATCGTCAAAAATTGTCTGAGTTTGTATATAACTCTGCATTCTTGATGAAACCAATTTTTGCTCAAGCAAAAGCTGATCCAAAGCGTATTGCATATGCAGAAGGTGAAGACGAGCGCGTATTACGTGCAGTACAAATTGCTGTTGATGAAGATTTAGCTAAACCAATTTTAGTAGGTCGTACTGCTGTAATTGAAGCGAATATCAAAAAATTAGGCCTACGTTTACAACATGGCGTAAATATTGAGATTGTTGATCAAGAACAAAACCCGATGTATGAAGAGTTTTGGAAAGATTACTATCAAACAATGCAACGCAAAGGCATCACAGTTGAATATGCTCAACGTGAAGCTCGCCGCCGTTCAACGTTAATCGCATCTCTACTGGTTAAATTCGGTAAAGCAGACGGTATGTTATGTGGTACTTACAGTAGCTATAACATTCACCTTGACTTTGTACGCAATGTTATCGGTCTTAAAGAAGGCATGAACAACTTCTTCACGTTAAATGCATTAATGCTTGAAGATCGTAATTTGTTCATTGCAGATACCTATGTAAACACTAACCCGACTGCTGAACAACTTGCTGAAATGACTATTTTGGCAGCTGAAGAAGTACGTCGTTTTGGTATTACTCCACGTGTAGCACTTCTTTCTCATTCAAGTTTTGGTAGTGACCAAACTGATTCAAGTGCTCAAAAAATGCGTGAAGTTTATCGTATTTTATCTGAGCAAGCTCCTGAGCTTGAAGTTGAAGGTGAAATGCATGGTGATGCAGCATTAGACGAAAGCATTCGTCAATTTGCATTCCCTGGTTCGCGTTTTAAAGGTTCTGCAAACTTGCTCATTATGCCAAACCTAGATGCAGCAAATATTTCATTTAACTTGTTGAAAGCGACTTCTGGTAACAACGTTACTATTGGTCCAATTTTGCTTGGCGCAGCAAAACCTGTTCATATTTTGACACCGACAGCAACTACTCGTCGTCTTATCAATATGACTGCTTTAACTGTTGCGGAAATCCAACAACAAGAAAAGTAATTTAGAAAGAGCTTTTTACGAAAAGCATCTCTAATGACTTGAGAAAACCTCTATTCTGTAGCATGATTGCTTGAAGAATAGAGGTTTTTTCATGCAAGTGTATTTAGTAGGTGGTGCCGTCCGAGATTCTCTACTTGGGCATCCCTATCAAGAAAAAGACTATGTTGTGGTCGGAGCAACACCTGAACATATGCTCGCCCAAGGTTTTCAACCTGTAGGCAAAGATTTTCCTGTGTTTCTTCATCCTGAAACGAAAGAAGAATACGCACTTGCACGTACTGAGCGAAAGTCCGGTAAGGGTTATCACGGTTTTCAGTTTTTTACTGATACCACAGTAAGTTTAGAAGAAGATTTAATTCGCCGTGATTTAACCATCAATGCCATAGCAATGGATCAAGATGGCAAATTATATGACCCCTATGGCGGTCAAACTGATTTAGAAAATAAAACCTTACGACATGTTTCAGACGCTTTTGCTGAAGATCCTTTACGTGTTTTACGTGTCGCACGCTTTGCAGCTCGATATTCTGCATATGGTTTTCATATTGCACCTGAAACCTTACAACTCATGCAAACGATGGCTGAATCAGGTGAACTTGATGCATTAACACCAGAACGTGTGTGGAAAGAAACTTCACGTGCACTCCTAGAAGATCATGCAGATATTTATTTTCAGACATTACGCGATTGCAGTGCGTTAAAACATCTTTTCCCTGAAATTGACGCATTGTTTGGTGTACCACAACGTCCTGAATATCATCCTGAAGTAGACTGCGGCATACATACTCTCATGTCTTTGCAACAAGCATGTAAGTCAAACTACTCGCTTGATGTTCGATTTGCTGTTTTAGTACATGATTTGGGTAAAGCATTAACGCCAGTTAACGAACTTCCTCGCCATATCATGCATGAAGAACGTGGCGTGAAACCCGTTACTGAGCTATGCGAACGTTTAAAAGTTCCGACTCAAACTCGACAGTTGGCATTATCGGTGTGCAAAGAGCATTTAAAATGTCATCAGATTATGTCTTTAAAACCAGGAACGGTATGGCGTCTATTACAACGCCTTGATGTATTACGCCGACCTGAGAGAGTAGAAGCTTTTGTACAGGCATGTGAGTGCGATGCTAGAGGTCGACTAGGTCTAGAAGATCGCCCTTATCCTCAAGCTCAATATATGTTAGATGCAATGCAAGTGGTTCGCTCTATTAAAGTTCAGGATTTACCTGAAAACATTAAGGGTGCTGAAATTGGCGAAATGTTAATTCAATATCGCATTGATGCTTTAACTGAGTTCAAACATCAACATCAGACACCGACACATTCTTAATTTAAGCTAATAAAAAAAGCCTCATTACGAGGCTTTTTTTTATTTTACTGTTTAGGTAACGGTATATATTGAGATTGACTATTTTGGTTTTTTCTTTCGCCAACTGTTACTACAAAGTTTTCTTGCTTCCCAGCTCGCTCAACCACTACATTAATTTCGCTATTAGGCGCTTGTAATGCAACGTAATTAATCAAATGAGATGCCGATGTGATTGGTTCATTATTTACTTGAACAATCTTATCGCCAACTTTTATACCTGCTGAAGCCGCTGGACCACTTTTTAATACATCAGCAACAACTACACCAATTTGCTGTTTTGGTGCCAAGACATCGTCTTGTGTAGGTGGTACTAAACTAATGCCTAACCATCCACGAACTACACGACCATCTTTCAAAATCGAGTTTAATACTTGTTGGCAAATTTTAGCTGGAATTGCGAAGCCAATACCTAAAGAACCACCTGATTGAGAGAAAATAGCTGTGTTTACCCCAATTAAATTACCAGCAACATCAATTAATGCACCACCTGAGTTACCTGGATTAATTGCGGCGTCGGTTTGAATAAAGTCTTCATAGGTATTAATGCCTAAATCAGAGCGCTCAGTGGCAGAAATAATACCTTGAGTTACCGTTTGCCCTACACCAAATGGGTTACCAATCGCCAAGACAACATCACCCACTTCATTACCACTTAACTTAAATGGCAACACAGGTAATTTATCTAAATCGATTTTAATGACTGCTAAATCTGTATCTGGATCCGTTCCAACAATCGTTGCTTCCGCACGACGTCCGTCACGTAATGCCACTACAATTTGATCAGCTTGAGCAATCACATGATTATTGGTAAGAATATAACCATCAGCACGTACAATAACCCCAGAGCCTAAACTATTTTCATTTTGCTGTTGTTGTTCAGGAACCTGATTTCCAAAAAATTCGCGGAATACTGGATCGCTTAACAATGGATGATTTTGTTTAACTTTTTGGGTCGTAAAAATATTAACAACTGCCGGCGCTGCAACTTTTACCGCAGCACTATAAGACACCACCCCGCCCGTTCGTGAAGTATCAACCAATGGCTCAACTTTCTCGGCAGGCATTTGTACCCCATCAACTGCAACAGTTGGTTTCGGTTGATGGTATTTTTGCCATGCAATAAAACTGGCAATTACAATAATAAGTAACACCCAAGGTAACCATGTAAAGGTGCGGCGCACGTTTATATCCTCTACGAAAAGAAGTTTTTAATTAAATTAATATATTGAACAAAAAGAGTTTTCAGTTAAGCATTTTAAATTAAATATGTCGATATACACAAAAAACTCAAAAAAGATTTGTCTAGCTTTAGTTACACAACAAAATATGTTTCTATAGCTTTAGCAATTATTTACTACTCAATTCAGGAAATATCATGGCGAATTTGCATGAAATTATTCAGTGGTGCGACCAAACCTTAAAAGCAGCAGAATTTAAAGATTACGCACCAAATGGCCTGCAAATTGAAGGTTCAACTGAAGTAAAACGTATCGTTTGTGCGGTTACTGCTTCCGAAGATGCAATTGATGCAGCAATTGCTCAAAATGCGGATCTATTACTTGTACATCATGGTTATTTTTGGAAAGGTGAACCGTATCCAATCACAGGAATGCGCGGTAACCGCATTAAAAAACTTATTCAAAATAATATTTCATTAGTCGCTTACCATCTGCCATTAGATGCTCACCCAACTTTGGGCAACAATGTAGCCATTGCAGAGAAATTAAATTTACAGAATTTAGAACCACTCGATTTAACCGAGAAACATCCGATTGGTAATATTGGATATTTAGAGCAAGCACTTTCTGTGGACGAATTTAAAGCAAAACTACAAAACAGTTTTGATTTTAAGGTGATTCATTTACCCGCTGGAAAACAAAACATTCAAAAAGTAGGTTTCTGTACAGGCGGCGCTCAAGATTTTATTGCTAAAGCAGCTATGCAAAATTGCGATGCTTATATTTCAGGCGAAGTCAGTGAACGAACTTTCTATGAAGCAAAAGAATTAGGTGTTCACTATTTTGCTTGTGGTCATCATGCAACTGAACGTTATGGAGTTCAGCGATTGGCACAAGCAATTTCACAACAGTTCGCTATTGAAAGTGAATATTTTGAATTGAATAATCCGATTTAATTAAGTCTTTTTTTCAATCTGTGTTATGCGTATTAATTAGATCTTTATTGTGTATAGTTCTTTAAAACGATGCCCTATTGTGAACAGAATCATTTACAATAGAGCCACTTAATATTGTATAACCCAGCAAATGCAAGGAATAGGAACATGACAACCATTACTTTACCTGCACTTCCATATGGCTATGATGATTTAGCGCCACATATCAGTAAAGAAACTTTAGAATACCATCACGATAAACACCACAATACCTATGTTGTTAACTTAAACAACTTAATCAAAGGAACTGACCTTGAAGGTAAAACTTTAGAAGAAATCATCAAAGCAACTGCTGGTGATGCATCTAAAGCTGGTATTTTCAACAACGCTGCTCAAGTTTGGAACCATACATTCTACTGGAATTCTATGAAGCCAAATGGTGGTGGTAAACCTACTGGCGCAATCGCTGCTAAAATTGAAGAAGCTTTTGGTAGCTACGAAAAATTTGCAGAAGAATTTGCTGCTGCTGCAACAACTCAATTCGGTTCAGGTTGGGCTTGGTTAGTTGCTGACGAAGTAAACGGTAAATTATCTATTACTAAAACTTCTAATGCAGACACTCCACTTGCACATGGTCAAATTGCTGTATTAACAATTGACGTTTGGGAACATGCTTACTACATCGATTTCCGTAACTTACGTCCTAAATACATCGCAACTTTCTTAGAAAGCCTAGTGAACTGGGACTATGCAAATGCAAAACTTGCAGGCCAACCAGCAGGCGTAGAGAAATAATTTTATTTCTTTATAAAAACCACCCTATTTTGGGTGGTTTTTTTATTTTTAATACAACAAAAGCATATTAATCAAGCAAACGATTCATTTTCTTTAATATTCTTATTGACGCTTTTAGATTTCATCCATAAAATGCGCATCAGATTCTCCAATAGCTCAGTCGGTAGAGCGACGGACTGTTAATCCGCAGGTCCCTGGTTCGAGCCCAGGTTGGAGAGCCATCTACTAATCTCCCATAGCTCAGTCGGTAGAGCGACGGACTGTTAATCCGCAGGTCCCTGGTTCGAGCCCAGGTGGGAGAGCCAAGATTCTAAAAGCCCGCATCTATTGCGGGCTTTTTCTTATCTAATCATTTAATAATTTTCTATTATTTTTAATAAAATCAATGTTTCGAATATTTTTAAACCAAACGATTAGATATTCTGACTAATTCCGTTATTAAGACTTGACCCAGCCCTCTTTCCTCCCTAAAATCCTTTTCCAGATTCTCCAATAGCTCAGTCGGTAGAGCGACGGACTGTTAATCCGCAGGTCCCTGGTTCGAGCCCAGGTTGGAGAGCCAAGATTCTTAAAAACCCACTCATCATGAGTGGGTTTTTATTTGTATGATGCCTTCACATGTTCGAATCGAGTCACTTATTTTTTATTGTTTTAGGTTGCTTAAGCACCTGCATTTTTCTTGTTGTTTGTTTACGTCCTTATTTATTTCCAAAACAAAAATTCTTTGCTCGTCCTGTCATTACCAACTTTGAAACTCAGATGTTTATTCGTTTAAAACAAAGTTTTCCAAGTCATCATGTTTTAGCACAAGTGGCTTTTAGTGCTTTGATTACCAGCAATGACTATAAAATTCGTAGTCAGTTCAACCGTAAAGTAACCGACTTTGTTGTGCTTAATGACAAGATGGAAGTAATTGCCATTATTGAGCTAGATGACCCTACCCATCTTGAAAAAGCAGAAGAAGACCGTATTCGTGATCAAATGCTCACAGAAGCAGGCTATATAGTAAGACGTTATACAAACATCCCAAGTGTACGTCAGCTACAAAAGGATATTCATTAAAAGCACTGCTATTATTTCTTTTCAGAACTTGCTGCTTCTTTTTCAGCTATTCTTTTTTCCATCTCTAAACGTTGCTGTTCATATTGTTTTTTAGTCTTAGCATCACTTTTTGCAGCCAAGAAAAGTATTCCAATAATAAAAAAAGGAATAAGCAAACCTAATCCCATTAATAACCAAGGAACAGATTTCTTTTCAACAGGTTGCTGGCTCATAACTACTTCAAACTCAAATGGTGTCAATTTTAATATACGTAACAATATAACAAAAAGAGCCACTTTATAGTGGCTCTTTTTTAAAGCTAATTTTTAAATAGATAATTAAATCTTAGAAGTTACCTGTGCAGTGAGGACTTTGGCTAGCATCTATTACTGATGGATCAAGCACGATATTTGTTTTAGCTGGCATCTTAGATTGAACAAATTGATAAATTTCAGCATTTCTACATACAATCGCTTGAGTATGGGCAGCCCCTACAACAGGTACAAATGTTACATCAGTTCCCTTGTCTCTAAGTCCTTTTTGCAATCCTTCAGTGACAGGATATGGTACAGCCATATCAGCAGTACCCTGAACAATCATGACCGGTGAATTAATTTTTTTAGTAGCTGGCTGATTATCGTCTAAGAACTTTTTAACAGTTGGATTTTCTTGGAAATTACCAGCTAAACCAGGATAATCTAAAACTGTTTTGCCAGCATTAGTCGCAAGAAAATCTCGAATGTCATCTGCAAATTTATTATGCAAATCAGTTAAACATATACCATTTTCACCAGTA
This sequence comes from Acinetobacter oleivorans DR1, assembly GCF_000196795.1. NCBI lineage: Bacteria > Pseudomonadati > Pseudomonadota > Gammaproteobacteria > Moraxellales > Moraxellaceae > Acinetobacter > Acinetobacter oleivorans. Next base: position 1,160,626 of record NC_014259.1, on the reverse strand, counting down.
GTCCCTTCTGCGAACTCAGCTATACTCTGAGAACGTTGTTGGAAAATTTCACGATAATTAAATTTAGGCTCATAAGCAGTAATACCTACTGTGGTATATGCAGCATACGCGAGTAGCTCAGCGTACACTTCTACAGCCGTACCAACAGGTGCTGTACCAGCCTGCTCTTTATCAAGAATGTCTTTAATTGCTTGCGGAGCAACTTTAGAAATAATATAACCAAGGCTAGAAGCTGGTGCCGTTGCAACCGCTCCTTTGTAGTTAGTGTCGTTATTAGCAAATTCAGCTGTTCCTAATGAAGCATGGCCTCCTTGAGACTGCCCAATTGACATCCATGAACTATTTAACTGACTACTGTAATGATCCTTTGCAGCTTTAACTGCTGCAATTGCAGATTTAGCCTCACTTCCTAAATTAAGGTATGGATGCATCCCTCGAGTACCCAAACCTTCATAATCTGGAGCAATTACAACATAGCCAGCTGCCAATAATGTATCCGCTAGAATTTTAAAGCGTGGATTAATCGTATTATTGCTTGGCGCACAACTATCTCCTACACCTACAGTGCCGTGCTCCCATACCACTACGCGATAACCATCTTTAGGCTGAGTCGCTTTAGGGAACATTACCAAAGCAGTTGCTTCAGCTGTTTTTCCTTGTACATTGACCATGTTATAAGTCATAACTTTTATAGATGAAGCACCGCTTAAGCTATCTTTAGAATAGGCTTTTTCAGACACATAAGTTTTATCGGGATTTACGCCAATATAATCATCATCATTGTCATTACATGCTGCAAGAAATAATGTTGAAACCGATAATGTTATAGCTAAAGCAATTTTTGACCGTTTCATAGAATATCCTTTTTTATGTATTATTTATTCCGCATATTTTTTTATGCACGAATATTAAGACATAAAAAAAGTGCTCTGCATAGAACACTTTTCAACCTTGCGGTCATTTTTACTATATGAAATTTAAAAATATTCCTAGAAAAATGATTAATCCAACCCAGCGATTGTGACGGAATGCCCAAAAACATACTTGAGGGTTGCGGTCTTTGGTTTTAATTGTTTGATATATAAAATCGAATGCAACAACAATTAAAGCAATGATCGCCCATGGGAATAAGATATTTTCTAAATACAGTGCAGCCCCAATCAAAACAAGGCTGGTTGCCTGTAAGAGTGCAATAATTTGGATGTCATATCGACCAAAAAGAATAGCAGTAGATTTGACGCCAATCTTTAAATCATATTCACGGTCTGTAATTGCATATTGAGTGTCATAAGCCACTGTCCAAGCCAAATTACCAAAATAAAGTAGCCAACATGTTATATCTAAAGGCTTACCCATTGCTGTAAATGACATTGGAATACCCCAAGAAAATGCCATACCTAAAACTACTTGCGGCAAATGGGTATAACGTTTCATGAAAGGATATACAAACGCTAAAACTAAACCTCCTAATGCACAGTAGAAGGTCGCTATAGGTAAAAAGAACAGTGTACAAGCACTGGCAAATATTAGTGCTAAAAATACATACACCGCTTCTTTTGGACTAATTACCCCTGTTGCTAAAGGACGTGTTTTTGTCCGCTCAACATGGGCATCTACTTTACGGTCTGCAAAATCATTAATTGCGCAACCCGCAGCACGCATAAAAATTGTACCTAATACCATCGCCAAAAGAATATGTAGAGGTGGCATTCCCTCTGCTGCAATCCAAAGCGCCCACATGGTTGGCCAAAAAACCAGTTCAGTACCAATTGGCTTATCAAATCGACATAGATAATAATAAGCTTCTAATCGCTGACGCCATGTTGTGCTTGTTGCAGTCGTCATAGTAATTCCTTGTCGTGCTGCTGATTTAAAAAAGCTTCAAAAGCCGGTAAGAATGTTTCTTGAACAATAAATTTACACCCATGCCAAGTATAGCAACTTTGTCTTGTCCAACCTTCTGGCAAACGAATGACACGGCGGTCACAAAGTGGTGTTGTTCTTTGAAATAGAAAAAAGCCAATGGGCTTAGAACCAATGTGCTGAAATATACGGGCTTTTTTTTGTAAACTTTGAATTGGAAAAATACTTTTTGCTTTAACCCATGGTTCTGCTTCACAGCCATATAAATAGGTTTCCCTTACCCACGAAGTGTGAGCATGAGACATCTTCATCCACTGACTATCTGCAAAAGTTAAACGCTGAAAATGTTCTTGAAAAGGCTTTACACTGAATTGGCCACCGCCAAGTTCAGTCAATTGTTGGGTCAATGAACCAGACGCATACAACCATGTTTTCAATTCAGGATTTAAAGTCTTTTCCTGTTTAAGTACTGGTTGTCGTTTACGCATAATCTGCTCACATGAAAACTCGCACCTAGTTTACCCCAATTTTTTGATAAAAAACGTAGAGAATTCAATCAACATTCCAAGCAATAAAAAAGCCTGCATAAGCAGGCTTTTTTATGAAAATATGTATTACAAGCTGTAGTACATATCGAATTCAACTGGGTGAGTAGTCGTATTAAGACGACGTACATCTTCAGTTTTAAGTTCGATGTATGCATCAAGCATTTCTTTAGTGAACACGCCGCCTTTTAACAAGAATTCGTGATCTGCTTGAAGTGCTTCAAGAGCCATATCTAAGCTATGAGCAACTGTTGGGATTTTTGCTTCTTCTTCTGGAGGAAGATCGTACAAGTTCTTATCAGCAGCTTCGCCCGGATGGATCTTGTTTTGGATACCGTCGATACCAGCCATTAACAATGCAGCGAAACCTAAGTACGGATTCATCATTGGGTCTGGGAAACGAGCTTCGATACGCTTACCTTTAGGGCTAGAAACGTATGGAATACGGATAGACGCAGAACGGTTACGTGCTGAGTAAGCAAGCATGATTGGCGCTTCGAAGTGAGGAACCAAACGCTTGTATGAGTTTGTAGATGGGTTTGTGATTGCATTCAATGCACGAGCGTGCTTGATAACACCACCGATGAAGTACAATGCCATTTCTGAAAGGCCTGCATATTCATCACCAGCAAACAAGTTCTTGCCATCTTTAGAGATAGACATGTGAACATGCATACCAGAACCGTTATCACCTACCATTGGTTTAGGCATAAAGGTTGCAGTTTTTGCATATTGGTGAGCAACGTTCCAAACAGCATATTTGAACTGTTGAACTTCGTCAGCTTTACGTACAAGAGTATTGAAGCTCACACCAATTTCTAACTGACAAGAAGCAACTTCGTGGTGATGTACTTCTACACGGCCTGGGCCCATGATATCTTCGATTTTTGCACACATTTCTGCACGCATATCTTGTGAAGAATCAACTGGAGGAACTGGGAAGTAACCGCCTTTAACACGTGGACGGTGACCAGAGTTACCAGACTCGTAATCTTTACCAGTAGACCAAGCAGCTTCTTCAGCGATTAATGTATGACGAGCGCCAGACATATCGATGTCCCACTTCACTTCGTCAAATACAAAGAATTCTGGTTCTGGACCAAAGAATGCAGTATCACCGATACCTGTAGATTTTAAGTATTCTTCTGCACGGCGAGCAATCGAACGTGGGTCACGCTCATAACCTTGACCAGTTGAAGGTTCAATAACGTCACAAGTCACAACTACAGTTGGTTCAGCAAAGAACGGGTCGATGAAACCAGTTTCTGCATCTGGACGTAAAATCATGTCAGATGCTTCAATGCCTTTCCAACCAGCGATTGAAGAACCATCAAACATTTTACCGTCTTCAAAAGTATCTTCATCAATAGAATCAGCTGGGTAAGTTACGTGCTGTTCTTTACCCTTAGTATCAGTAAAGCGAAAATCGACCCATTTTGCGCCACTTTCTTGTATGAGTTGAAGGACCTTGTTCGCCATGCTCATTTTGCTCCAATGAAATTTTGTTGCACTTGTTAAGTGCGTGTTAATTGCTGGTATTTATATAGCAATTCTCATACCAACTTTATAAGACTTACCTAAAACATTGAATTGTTTATAACTATCTATGATTTAGGTCCCTTGTCTTGAACCCATTATACTGTTTGCATAGTTAAATGCACCATATTCAGACATTTTCAAATTATGGCATACAAGAATAGCTCGCAATCGCCCTAATTTAGTGCAAAAGTGTTGCGCCAATATGAATCACCGCATCAATATCTAACAGTTATTCATGATCATAATACTTTCTCATATAGAAAGCTGACTTTCTTATTACAATGAATGAAAATAATAAAAGATGACTTATAAAATTTTAACCTTTAGCTGCCTCTTCTATATCTATTCATGCCTTTGCCAAAAGTTCTAATGCAAATATCTCTTCAAAAAGTACTTCTTAAAAATTTAAAAAAGTCAGCGATCGAATCATTCCTTACCTCAATAAATACTGAAGTTTTATAAAATTAGTTTTCTTTCGCTTATCAAGTTCTCTGCCGTGAAATAGGTTTTGGTCAGCTTTGGTGCAGTAAGAAACCAAAGGTTTTTTTACCATTTGTTATATACCTTTTTTATACATGACCAACTTGCTTTTCAATTTAAAAAAATCTAAAAAATAAAACATAACTTTTTTTTATAATTAAACAAACTAAAAGTTTGGTTTATTAAACTACAAATACGTTCAAAGGATTTGAAATGAAGCATGAACTCGAACAATGTGACACAGCTTTTTTCGGCCATCCAAAACCCTTAAAAACTTTATTTTTTACAGAGCTATGGGAACGCTTTTCTTACTATGGAATTCGCCCCTTACTCGTTCTTTATATGGTCGCGATGGTCAATGATGGTGGTTTAGGTCTTGACCGTCCTACCGCCGCCGCAATTGTTGGGTTATTTGCAGGCTCTATGTATCTAATGACCGTTTTAGGTGGTTGGATTGCCGACAACTGGTTAGGTCAAGCACGATCCGTCTGGTATGGCTCCCTCATTATTGCATTAGGTCATTTATCAATTGCGCTTACTCCTATCTTCGATCAATTCTTTTTTTATTTCGGCTTAGTCCTTATTGTTATTGGCTCAGGATTATTTAAAACCTGTATTTCAGTGATTGTCGGAACATTATATAAAGCTCAGGATAGTAGACGAGATGCCGGCTTCTCCATTTTTTATATGGGAATTAATATAGGTTCTTTTATTGCTCCCCTTCTTACAGGCCTATTAGCACGTGATCATAACTGGCACTTAGGTTTTGGAATCGGCGGCCTTGGGATGTTAGTTGCATTACTCATCTTCCGTGCATTAGCCATTCCTCAGCTACAAACTTTTAATGAGTTGCGTCAAGAAAATGACACTTGGAATAAACCAATTGTTGAAAATAAAAATGCGCCAAAAATTGCTTTCTCCTTTTTGCTATCTGTTGCAGTTGTTATTGCTCTTACTTTCTTTGGCGTTATTCACATCAATCCGGTCGAGGTAGCAACTTATTTAACAGTCATAATTTGCATTGGGATTATTGCTTATTTTGCATATTTACTGTTTTTCCTGAATTTAGAGCAGCATGACAAATTTAAAATTATTATTTGCTTTGTTTTATTAGCCGCCTCTGCTCTATTCTGGTCAGCTTTTGAACAAAAACCCACAACTTTTACTTTATTTGCACAAGATTATACTGACCGTATTGTTTTCGGATTTGAGATTCCAACTGTATGGTTTGAATCAATTAATGCCCTATTTATTATTATCTTTGCTCCCGTTGCAGCATGGCTTTGGGCAAGACTGGGTAAATCAAATAAAGACCCAAGCTATATCAGCAAATTTATTATTGCATTGTTATTCGCAGCAGGTGGCTTTCTCGTGATGTCTTTTGCTAGTCATTTCGCAATTGCTGGTGGCCTAGTTTCACCATTTTGGTTAGTAGGAACTTTATTTTTACTTACTATCGGAGAATTGTGTTTAAGCCCGATTGGTCTATCTACCATGACTAAACTTGCACCAGATGTTATACGTGGTCAAATTATGGGTCTATGGTTTACTGGCACAGCTTTAGGTAATCTTATCGCTGGCTTAATCGGCGGGCACGTATCGGCAGATGGCATTAATCATTTACCTACCTTATTTATGCGATGTGTTTTAGCGTTAGTGATTGGCGCAATCGTGTTATTTTTATTAAAGAAACCTATCAATAGATTAATGAACAAAAGTACCAGTAAAGTTCAACCTGAGTTGGAAACTATATGAGCGTTTTAACTGTTCCAGAAAAACTTGAGAAACTTCGTGAACTCATGCGCAATCAGCATGTAGATGCTTTGATTGTGATGAGTGCCGATCCACATATGTCAGAATATTTACCAGACTACTGGAAAGCAAGGCAGTGGTTAAGCGGTTTTAGTGGTTCGGTTGGTACGCTCGTCGTGACCCAAAACTTTGCTGGCCTCTGGGCAGATGGTCGCTATTGGGTACAAGCTGAGCAACAACTTGTTGGAACTGGCTTTGATCTTCAAAAATTAACAAGTGATGAATCTTCAACACATCTCGCTTGGATTGAAAAAAATCTACAACCAGAATCAGTCATTGTGGTAAATGGGCATACTTTATCAATTCAGCAATTTAAGGCACTCGAACATACTGCACGAGTTAATAATTATAAACTCGAAACCCAGCAAGATTTAGTCGGAGAGATTTGGTTAAACCGCCCAGAACTTCCATCAAAGAAAATTCATTTCATGCCTGAAGGGCTAAATGCCCTATCTCGTAAAGAAAAAATTCAGGCTATTCGTGAAACTTTACATAGCAAGAATATTGCGGGTCATTTCATTTCATCTTTAGATGATATTGTATGGATCTTAAATGCACGTGGACAAGATGTAGAATATAACCCTGTGTTCCTTTCACATTTATATGTCAGTGCAAAACAAACTGTTCTTTTTATTGATGCTGAAAAAGTTGATGTAAGCATTCAGCAAGCTTTGGCAGCCGATGGTATTGAAATTCGTAACTACGAAGATACAGCTAAGTTTTTAGCAAATATTTCAGATGCCTCGGTACTTTTAGATCCAGCCAAAGTCTCGATTTTTTATGAACAAGCCATCGCAAAAGATATTCGGGTTATATATGACATCAACCCGAGTACGCTTTTTAAATCGCGTAAACATGAAAGCGAAATTGCTCATATCCGTCATGCAATGGTTAAAGATGGAGTCGCGCTTTGCCACTTTTTTCACTGGTTAGAAAAAACGCTTCATCATGGTGAAAGTATTTCAGAATTGACTATTGATGAGAAAATTACAGCCTTCCGTGCTGAGCAAGAGGGTTTTATAGGCCCAAGTTTTTCAACGATTGCTGGCTTTAATGCCAATGGTGCTCTACCCCACTACCGTGCAACTGAAGAGCACTATTCATTTATCGAAGGTGATGGGCTATTGCTAATTGACTCTGGTGGACAATATGTAGATGGAACAACCGATATTACTCGTGTTGTTTCTGTAGGCGCGCCAACAGGGCAACAAAAACGTGACTACACCTTGGTTTTAAAATGTCACATTTCTTTGGCAAAAACGATTTATCCAGAAGGTTTAGCTGCTCCTCTACTCGATTCAATTTGTCGTAATACTTTATGGCAACATGGTTTAGATTATCGACATGGAACAGGCCACGGCGTAGGCTTTGCGCTTAATGTTCATGAAGGTCCACAAGTACTTTCTTATTACGCGCCTATACATGCCTATAGTAAGTTGCGTGAAGGAATGATTATTTCTAACGAGCCGGGCTTATACCATGAAGGACAATATGGAATTCGCATTGAAAATCTGGTTGCTAACAAACTTCACTCTGGATTTGAAAAAACTTACGGTGAATTTTTAGAGTTTGAAACACTAACCCTTTGCCCGATTCATTTAGATTGTATTGTTGTTGATATGCTTAATAATGAAGAAAAAGACTGGTTAAATCGTTACCATCAAACTGTTCAAGAAAGATTAGCTGAACATTTGTCTGGAGAAGTTTTAGATTGGTTGATTTACAACACTAGAGCGATTTAATCTTCTTTTTTAACTCAGGCAGAATAATTTTCTATTTCTAATGAAACGCTTATTTTGCCTGAGTTGTACTTATATACCATTTCAAAAAGGCTCACTTCTCAAAGACGTTTTTTCTGCAAATTTCTAACGAATGAAATAGTTAAACTGGTTACTTCTTTTTTTGCTATATTAGCCGCTTAGAAAGCGGCTTTTTATTTGATCAAATAAAAGTGCTTTTGAAAAAGTGAGCAATATTGTGAGTAAATCTCTAGTCACTTATTAAATATATATTAACTATCATGAGGTTAAGTTCATCATGCTTCTAATGATCGACAATTACGACTCTTTTACCTACAACATCGTCCAGTATTTTGGCGAGTTGGATCAGGAAGTAAAAGTAGTTCGCAATGATCAAGTCACTTTAGAGGATATTGAACGATGGCAACCAAAATATCTCGTGATTGGTCCTGGCCCTTGCTCACCAAGCGAAGCTGGTATTTCAATTCCTGCAATTAACCACTTTGCCGGAAAAATTCCTTTGCTTGGTGTGTGTTTAGGCCATCAAAGTATTGGGCAAGCTTTTGGCGGAAATATTGTAAGAGCCAAAACGGTGATGCACGGACGTTTATCTGATATGTACCACAGCAATAAAGGTATTTTCAGTAATCTTCCTAGCCCATTCTCGGCAACGCGTTATCACTCTTTGGTGATCGATCAGCAAACACTGCCTGATTGCCTTGAAGTAACGTGCTGGACCAATGAAGCAGATGGCTCAATGGAAGAAATTATGGGTGTTAAACATAAGACACTTCCTGTTGAAGGCGTGCAGTTCCATCCTGAATCAATCTTGAGTCAACATGGCCATCAAATCTTTAAAAACTTTTTAGATATTTATGCATAAGTGATCCCTATGAATATTCAACAAGCACTTAACCATATAACAAAAAATATTCACCTGACTCAGCCGCAAATGGAAGACATTATGCGTAGCATCATGCAAGGTGAGGCAACTGAAGCACAAATTGGTGCTTTGATGATGGGCCTTCGCATGAAAGGTGAAAGTATTGACGAAATTACTGCTGCTGCGCGTGTCATGCGTGAATTCGCTATTAAAATTGATGTCAGTGATATCAAATATTTAGTTGATATTGTCGGTACTGGCGGCGATGGGCAAAATTTATTTAACGTCTCTACAGCTTCAAGCTTTGTAATTGCGGCGGCAGGTGCAACCATTGCCAAACATGGCAACCGAGGCGTTTCAAGCAAATCAGGTTCATCTGACCTACTTGAACAAGCTGGTATTAACCTTGATTTAGACATGCAACAAACTGAACGCTGCATCCGTGAGATGGGTGTAGGGTTTTTATTTGCTCCAAACCACCACAAAGCAATGAAATATGCTGTTGGACCACGTCGAGAGCTTGGTGTTCGCAGCATCTTTAATTTACTTGGCCCGCTTACGAATCCGGCTGGTGTAAAACGCTTTGTGATTGGGGTATTTTCAGATGAGCTTTGTCGTCCAATCGCCGAAGTGATGAAGCAACTTGGTGCTGAACATGTAATGGTTGTTCATTCAAGAGATGGTCTTGATGAAATCAGCCTTGCAGCTCCTACAACTGTTGCTGAACTCAAAGACGGTGAAATTACCGAATGGACACTTACCCCTGAAGATGTCGGGATTGAGTCACAAACTTTAAACGGTTTAGTGGTAGCAGATGCTGCAGCAAGCTTAAAACTGATCAAAGATGCATTGGGTAAAAATAAATCTGACATTGGTGAAAAAGCAGCAAATATGATTGCGCTTAATGCGGGGGCAGGTATTTATGTGGCGGGTATTACTAAGACTTATGCTCAGGCTGTTACATTCGCGCAAGATATTATTTATGGCGGACAAGCTTTAGAAAAAATGAGTGTTTTGGCTGAATTTACCAAAACATTAAAACAATGTCAGGCAGATTAAGGACTTCTCATGATTAATATTCAAAATACCATTTTAGGTAAAATTGTTGACCGTAAACATGAGGAACTTGCTGCGCGTTTAAAACAACGTAATTTGCAAGATGTTGAGGAATTAGCAAAAGCTGCGACTCCAGTGCGTGGCTTTGCAAATGCTTTAAAACATAAACGTCCGGGTGTAATTGCTGAAATTAAAAAAGCGTCTCCATCAAAAGGAATTATTCGCGCAGATTTTAATCCTGCTGAAATTGCAGAGCAATATGAACAAGCTGGAGCAGCATGTTTATCGGTATTGACCGATGTTGATTTCTTTCAAGGTGCAGATGAGAATATTGCGATTGCCCGTAATCATTGTGCCCTGCCTGCTTTACGTAAAGACTTTCTGATCGATCCATATAATGTAGTTGAAGCACGTGCTTTGCATGCTGACTGTATTTTATTAATTGTTGCTTGCTTATCTGACCAGCAACTCGAAGAAATGTCTAAAACTGCGTTTGAACATCAACTCGATGTATTAGTTGAAGTTCATGACGAAGAAGAAATGGAACGCGCTTTAAAGCTTTCTGAGCAATGTTTATTAGGTGTGAATAACCGTAATTTAAAAACGTTTGATGTGGATTTAAATACATCCATTCGATTGAAAAAATTACTTCCGGCCTCACGTTTATTAATTACTGAAAGCGGTATTGCGACACCAGATGATGTGCGTATGATGCAAGAGCATGATATTCACAGTTTCTTGGTAGGCGAAAGTTTTATGAAACAACCACGTCCAGATCAAGCTTTTACTGCTCTTTTTGGACAACCTCAAACGGTTTAATGAAGATATATGAGTAATAAAGATTCATCGCTTTCTAAAGAGCAGCAAAAGTTATTGAAGCAATTTAAAAAGCAAATCTCCAATCCTCATTCAAGCAAAATCGCAAGTCAGCCTGAGACAAAACAACCTCAGGCTGAGTCTGAAGAATTGGAAAATGCAAATCTGTTTCAAAGCGCTGTAGCAGGTGTTAAACCCATCAATAATAGTAATATTGCTGATGTAAGAGTTCCTCGCGCCAGAAAAGTTGATGCTCAAACATTAGCTAAACGTGCAGCTGCCGAAGGTGGCCGTGACACTGAGCATGCCGAACTATCTGATACACAAGCTGCTTTAAATCCTGTCGCAAGTCAAGCAACGTTAAGCTATCGCATTGCGACTCTTCAACATAAGGTTTTTGAAGATTTAAAAGCAGGCAAGATGCGTTGGTTTGAAGCTGTAGATTTACACGGCTGTACCATTGAACAAGCACGTGACGCAGTTTTACAAATTATTCAGATGGCAAAAGATGAAAATCAAAATGTCATCAAAATTGTGCATGGCAAAGGCCCTGAAGCGGTCTTAAAAACCTATGTCAACGGATGGCTACGCCAACACCGCGATGTTTTGGCATTTGTAAGTGCTCCAGAAAATCAAGGTGGTACAGGTGCCGTTCTCGTACTGCTTAAACGTGCAGAAAAAAATCCAAAGTTCGAACAAAAAAAATGATCCTTTGGGATCATTTTTTTACATCAAACACCTGTAATAATTGAGCAACCACTGCAACGGCAATCGTTGCAGGTTGTTTCGATGAAATCCTCTCTATCCCGATCGGGCAAACCAAACGTTTGAATGTTTCTGGGGTATAACCACGTATTTGCATACGCTTTTCAAAAATAGCCCTTTTACTTTTTGAGCCAATCATCCCAACATAAGCAAATGGTTTTGCCGTAGGTTTCAAGGCTGAAAAACATAGTTGCAAATCTAATTGATGATCATGAGTTAAAATTAAAACTGCACCTGAACGGTCAAAATGCTCAATTTCGGCGTCTAATGTATCAGTCGTTAAACATTGCACCTGTTCCAGTAAATCTGATGGGAAAATATCATCACGCGGATCAATCCATTTCACCCGAACACCAATAGGCAATAAGCAACGGACAATTGCTTCCCCCACATGCCCTGCTCCACAAATCAGCACTTGCATGGCATAAGATTGAATCTGCTGGCTAAATTGCCATTCTTCACTACTGCCAGAATGAAACTCGAAACTTAGGTGTTGTTCTATATCCATAGTCTGCCAAGTGGATGCATTTTGATGTGAGACGGTACGCCATATATGCTTTCCGCCTCGCCATGCTTGCAAACTCGCAGATAAATGCGATGTGATATCAGTAGGTGATATTTTTTCAAACAATAACCACATTACTCCGCCACAACACTGTCCCAGCCGCGCACTGAGGTTAAAGCGTTCAATACGCCTCACAGAAGTTCCCGTTTCTTTTAACATTGCTTTAGCAATATCAATAGCCTGAAATTCTAAATGCCCGCCACCGATCGTATCGGATTGCTGCCATTGCTGTTGCAAATTAAACCGCAATAACATGGTTGCACCAACTTCTCGTGGTGTTGAACCATCAGCGCGGACCACTGTGACCAATACCATAGGCAGAGCATCGACTTGCCACGCTACAAAATCAGTCCACCATTGTAAATGTTGCATAATCTTCTACATTTTAGCCTGTGGGCGGTCAGCCAAAGCTTGTCCTCGTCCAATCGCAATTGCGCGTAAAATTTCTTCGGCAGTTGCTGGAGCATTGAGTACGAGCGGTGCATTTTCTGGAATAGCCGCCTGTACCGCCTGACGAATTGCCGAGAAAACAGATAATGCCAGCATAAATGGCGGTTCACCTACTGCTTTGGAGCGGTAGATGGTGTCTGCCTGATTTTGGTTATCAAACAGTTTGACATTAAAAATATGAGGAATGTCCACACTGGTCGGGATTTTGTAAGTTGAAGGTGCATGGGTAAACAAACGCCCTGCGTGTGGTCCTTGTGGCTGCCAATATAACTCTTCTATCGTGAGCCATCCCATCCCTTGAACAAAACCACCCTCAATTTGCCCTATATCAATTGCAGGGTTAATTGACCGTCCAACATCATGCAAAATATCGGCACGTAATACTTTCATTTCCCCAGTTAAGGTATCTAGTGCGACCTCACTGACCGCTGCGCCATAAGCATAATAGAAAAATGGACGTCCTAAATGGTTGACCTGATCATAGTGAATTTCTGGTGTTTTATAAAAACCGCTGTCCCATAGTTGTACACGCGCCATATATGCCCGTTGAACCAAATCAGGAAAAGTCCATGAATGACCATTCGCTGTTGAAACCATACTATCTTCAAAGTGGATTTGGTCAGCATCACTATCACTTATTTCTGCTGCAAGTTTTGCCAGACGCCCACGAATTTTAATACAGGCATTTTGAACAGCTTTACCATTTAAATCTGCTCCACTCGATGCTGCAGTTGCTGAAGTATTTGGAACCCGAGAAGTATCTGTTGCAATTAAGCGAACGCTATCGATTGGTAAACCCAACTCATGTGCAGCAACCTGCCGTACTTTGGTATATAACCCCTGTCCCATTTCTGTACCGCCATGGGTGATAGAAACAGTACCATCCATATATACATAGACCAGTGCACCCGCCTGATTGTAATGTACGGCATTAAACGAAATACCAAACATTAATGGGGTTAACGCAATACCACGTTTAATGATGTCATTGTTCTGATTAAAAGTATGAATGCGCTGTTTGCGTTTCGCATAATCACTACTTTGCAATAATTCGGCTACCAATTTTGGCGCAACATTATCACGGACTTCTGCCCCATAGTGCATACGGTCACGTCCAGCACCGGACTGCTCGGCAAAGAAATTGCGCTGACGAATTTCAACTGGGTCACAACTTAAATAACGAGCAATGTCATAAATAATATTTTCAATGACAAACATGCCTTGCGGTCCACCAAAACCACGATATGCAGTATTGGACACCGTGTTGGTTTTACAACGTAAGTTACGTAGCTCAACTGCATTTAAATAATAGGCGTTACCAATATGGCAAATTGCTCGTTCATTTACTGGCCCAGAAAGATCAGCCGAAAAACCACAGTTTGAAGCCAATTGCACCTTTAAGCCTTGCAGAACACCACTGTCATCAAAGGCTACAGACCACTCATAAGCAAAACCGTGACGTTTGCCTGTAGCACTCATGTCGTCATCTCGATCTAAACGTAATTTACACGGCCGGCCTGTTTTCTGTGCTGCCAAAGATGCAATGCATGCCCACTGTGCCGACTGCGACTCTTTACCGCCAAAACCACCACCCATACGGCGACTTTCCACACTGACCTGATGCATATTCATGCCTAATGCATGACAAATCAGCAGCTGCATTTCGGTTGGATGTTGTGTCGAGCAATAGACTTTTAAGCTCTGATTTTCTTGTGGAATCGCATAGGAAATCTGACCTTCAAGATAAAAATGCTCTTGCCCACCCAGCTCAATGGTTCCAGAAAGTTGATGGGCTGCGTTTTGAAATGCTTGCTCAACTTCACCATGGCTAAATTCAACAGGCGGTAACACCCACGATTCTTTTTCAATTGCATCTTGAATCGTTAAAATCGGGGTTTCAGGCACATACTCAATTTTTGCCAAGCGAACTGCCTGACGGGCTTGCTGATAACTCTCGGCCACGACCACAAATAAGGCTTGTCCATAAAATTCGACCTGATCTTCGGCAAAAATTGGGTCATCTTTTACAATTGATCCCCAATTATTTTCAACATCAATATCCTTTGCCGAAAAAACTGCATGGACACCATCAGCCAGACGTACTGCATCCAAATCAAATTTAATAATTTTACCTTTGGCACAATTCGAAAAACCGACAGCCAGATGCAATGTATTTTCAAGCTCAGGTAAATCATCGATATAGGTCGCCTGCCCAGTCACATGTAAATGGGCGCTCTCGTGTGGAATCGAGTCGCCTGCTTTAGCGGATTTTTTAGAAACTCTTAAGTCAATGGTTTGGTTCATGTTAGATCTCCACCATAGCAATCAAGTCATTCACACGAGTAATCGCTTGAGACAGGACTTTTTCTACATAAAAACGCTGTAAACAGTTTTTCGCGACGTGTAACCGATATGCCGAGCTAGCACGTCCATCATCTAAAGGTTGATAGTCTTGCGATAATGCCTCTTGAGCCTTAGCTATCAATTCTGCTGTAAGTTGCTGACCTTCCAATATGGCTTCTGCATATTTTGCACGTTTGGGAATAGCAGCCATGCCACCAAAAGCAATTCTGACATTGTGAGCGACATGATAAGTATCTAACTCACATGAAATGGCCGCACATACCGCAGAAATATCTTGCTCAAAACGTTTAGCAATTTTATAGCTAGCAAATTTAAAACGCGTCTGTCCTTCGCGAAGCGGAATAACAATCGCCTCAACAAACTCACCAAGCTGTAATGCAGTTTTTTGATAATCGAGATAAAAGTCTTCCAAGGCGATTTCACGAGTCTGCTCACCTACACGCAAAATCAATTGTGTACCTAGCGTAATTAATGCTGGCATTGAGTCACCAATAGGCGAACCATTGGCAATATTTCCACCTAGGGTTCCTGCATTTTTAATCGGCATAGAAGCAAAACGACGCTGTAATTCTTGAAAGTCAGGATAAAACTCTGAAATTTTGATGAGTGCATCACTCAAACTGACATTTGCCCCAATCGTTAAAGTATGGTCTGTGACTACAATCTTTTTCAGCTCTTCCACCTGACCAATATAAAGCATATCGCCCAAATCACGGCCCTGCTTTGTTACCCACAAACCGACATCTGTACTACCTGCAACAATCCGTGCTTGCGGTAACTGCAAACGTAATGCGGCAAAATCCAGCAAAGTCTTTGGTGCAAAGAATTGTTGACCATGATCATTTAAATGTAATGCAGGTAATGTTTTGATCTCTTTTAATACATCAATTATTTTTTGACGGTTTAATAAAACACGCGGATAGTCATATGCTTTTTGTGCTGCATCTAAAATAGGGCGATAGCCTGTACAGCGACACAAGTTTCCAGAAAGATAATCACTGATTTTATCTTTGCTTGGAGAATGTTGTTCATTTTCGTACATTGACCATAAGGACATGATAAAACCGGGCGTACAAAAACCACATTGTGAACCATGCATATCCACCATTGCCTGTTGTACTGGGTGAAGTGTTCCATCTTGTGTAGGCAATAAATTATGCAGATCTTCTACTATAAATAGGGCTTTACCATCTAAAGTCGGTAAAAACTGAATACACGCATTCACACTGCGCAATTGCAGATTATCATTGACCAACTCACCAATCACTACTGTACATGCACCACAATCGCCCTCAGCACAGCCCTCTTTTGTACCAGTCTGCCGAGTCTTACCCGATTGAGTATATTCTCGCAAGAATTGTAAGACTGTCATGGTGGGTAATACATTTTCTACTTGTTGCTGACTACCACGAAAAAAAAAGGTGATTGGACGTTCTGACATGTTTTATCCTTATGCTCTATAGTACGGCATATTTGCAAATATGATGCCATCAGGCGATCATTTATAACTTACCTCTATTAGTTGCACATTTCATGCTCAAATAATTGACTATTAACGATAAAAAACATGAAATTTATTCACCATTTATCTAATGCGTGCCGAACAGGATAAATATAGTGCGACGAGTTATGAACATCAGGGCATGTTTCTGATACAATGCCGAGCTTGTCTAATAGAGTAAATTTATACGCCTTATGTCAATGCAGCAATCGTACGCAAACATTCTGACTGCCGTCGGTGAAGACCTTAATCGTCCCGGCCTTAAAGATACGCCTGTGCGTGCGGCTAAAGCTTTTTCATATTTAACTTCTGGCTATAGTAAAACTTTAGAAGAAGTCACCAATAATGCTGTTTTCCCATCAGATAACCATGAAATGGTATTGGTGAAGAATATTGAATTCTATTCGCTTTGCGAACATCATCTCCTTCCGTTCTATGGCCGTGTTCATGTTGCCTATTTACCAGAAGGCAAAGTTCTTGGCTTATCTAAATTTGCACGTATTACCGAGATGTTTGCTCGTCGTTTGCAAATTCAAGAAAATTTAACTCAGCAAATCGCTGAAGCTGTAGCTGAAGTGACTAGCGCACGTGGTGTGGCTGTCGTTATCGATTCAGCACATATGTGTATGATGATGCGTGGTGTAGGTAAACAGGAATCTACAACTCGTACAGTTTCTTTTGTCGGAGATTTTAAAACTGACAAAGAAGCACGCCGAGAATTCTTAAGTGCAGTACCAGAAAGCTACTAATCTGGTAACTACTGCAAAAAAGCCCGACTCAGTTGGGCTTTTTTTATATTTAGATAAAGCACTTACTCTATAAAACATAACAATCAAATTATGTGATTTTTGTTATAAAAGTACACATCTTTAATTTTAAATAATTTATGAGTTAATCATGCGATTTAACAAAATTTCTTGCTTACTTTTATCCCCTCTTTTTATTTTTAATACCTCAATTTATGCAGGGAATACACCAAAAGAGCAAGAAATTAAGAAACTGGTTGATCAAAATTTTAAACCGTTATTAGAAAAATATGATGTACCCGGTATGGCGGTTGGCGTCATCCAAAATAATAAAAAGTATGAAACATATTATGGTCTACAATCCGTTCAAGATAAAAAAGTCGTAAATAGCAGTACCATTTTTGAGCTCGGTTCAGTCAGTAAATTATTTACCGCTACAGCAGGTGGATATGCCAAAACAAAAGGAACAATTTCTTTTAAAGACACACCCGGAAAATATTGGAAAGAATTAAAAAACACACCGATTGACCAAGTTAATTTACTTCAACTTGCGACCTATACAAGTGGCAACCTTGGCTTACAGTTTCCAGATGAAGTCAAAACAGATCAGCAAGTTTTAACTTTTTTCAAAGACTGGAAGCCTAAAAACTCAATCGGTGAATATCGACAATATTCAAATCCAAGCATTGGTTTATTTGGAAAAGTTGTTGCTTTGTCTATGAATAAACCTTTTGACCAAGTCTTAGAAAAAACCATTTTTCCAGATCTTGGCTTAAAACATAGCTATGTAAATGTGCCTAAAACTCAAATGCAAAACTATGCATTTGGCTATAACCAAGAAAATCAGCCGATTCGAGTTAACCCCGGCCCGCTAGATGCACCTGCAT
The DNA here is from genome assembly GCF_000196795.1 of Acinetobacter oleivorans DR1. NCBI lineage: Bacteria > Pseudomonadati > Pseudomonadota > Gammaproteobacteria > Moraxellales > Moraxellaceae > Acinetobacter > Acinetobacter oleivorans. The sequence goes on along the minus strand of NC_014259.1, from coordinate 1,142,615 downwards.
ACGGCGTTAAATCGACCTTACCGGATATGCTGAGTTTCGTTAATGCCAATCTAAATCCACAGAAATATCCGGCAGATATTCAACGCGCAATTAATGAAACACATAAAGGTTTCTACCAAGTAGGCACGATGTATCAAGCATTAGGTTGGGAAGAGTTCTCTTATCCAGCACCGTTACAGACTTTATTAGACAGTAATTCAGAACAAATCGTGATGAAGCCTAATAAAGTGACTGCTATTTCAAAAGAACCTTCAGTTAAGATGTTCCACAAAACTGGTTCAACCAACGGTTTTGGAACCTGTGTTGTGTTTATTCCAAAAGAAAATATTGGTTTAGTTATGTTAACCAATAAACGTATTCCGAATGAAGAACGCATTAAAGCAGCGTATGCAGTATTGAATGCAATAAAGAAATAATCTTTTGCTAAAACAAAAAAGGGAGAAATGATTTCGTTCATTTTTCCCTTTTTTTATTCGTAATGCTATTTAAAAGAACCAAACATATCCTAGACTTGATTTCATCCAATCTCGATGATTCTGTTGTTCATAATCCCAGTTTAATCGAACGGTATTATTACTATTAATCACATATTGCCACTGAGTATTTACTCTCAAATTCCATTGGTTTTGGTCTTCCCAATACGGCAATTCAATTTGCACCACAGAGTTGAAGTGTTCAAACCACTGATTCATACAACCTAAAGTTGGGCCCATTCCCACACGCCACCCTTTATCAAGATTTGAACCTGCTTGTAGGTAGGTTTGTAGTTGCCCATAGCAAACATGTTTGCGCTCATAGTCAGCAAAGCTATATCCAACCTGAGCATTAAAATTCGCTACACCATGCTGTTTTTCTTCACTAAAAGTACCATCATGAATCGCTTCCTGACGCCAACCTAAATTAAATCCCCAACTCAGCGGTGTTTTAAAAGGTTGAATCGGGTTATAAGAATTTACTTCTAACACATCAAGACGTTCTAATTTTAAATGGTCATTTCTCCACTGTGCATTACCATTTAAAAAGAGTAATTGAGTTCCCGCACGATATCCGCCTTGAGGATCTATCAAGTCATGATAGGCTTGGCGATGACCAATTTCGATAAACTTTTCTCCTTGAACCTCGCCTGCTTTGACTGAAATATTACGTGCATTGTGACCTTGAGTTGGCTCTTTTGTTGGTCTTTTAGGTTCTTGACGCTGTTTGTCTAAATCAATCTGGCTTCTGAGTGCTAAAAGCTGGCGCAACTGTGGCTGAGCAACGCTTTCTTCTATTTTACGGCTCGTAAATTGAAGATATAAATCATCATAAGCCATCTCTAAAATTTTAGCCTGATCTTGCTCACTAAATGATTTTAAAATCTGAGAAGACTGCTGAGTGGGCATCATCGCAATTTGATGGGCCACTTTTGCTAATGAGGCACCATGCTGATGAGCTTGGGCCAATAATTGGGTTTCCAAAGCTGGTCGATATACAGGAGCTTTGGTGAGCCCTTGCTGCTGCATCGATTTAATGGTTTCCATCGGGATGGAAGCATGAGTGAATTTCTCTTGCAGGTGAGACTCAGGTTTTACTAAATCAACTAACCCTAACAATCGATAGGCGCAGTTATCACTCACAAAGTAATAAGGAAAACTCACATGTTGCATTTCCCAAATATGGCTTACTAAAAACCGTGTTTCTTCAGGTGTTAAATTTAGCTCATATTCCCATAAATCACGGCTTTCAAAATCGCCGTACTCTTTTACTTTACGGTAATAAGGCATCAGTGAATATTCACCCGGATATTGCCCTGTTAAGCCTTTCCATGCATATGACCAGTTGTCGTTTCCAGCCACAGTTGCTGCATAATTTACAGCGTAGGAAACTAAATTTAATTGTTGCTGATCTTTCGGGTCTAAACGCAATAAAGTATGCCCAAACATGGAGCTCGGATTGCCCATAAAATCTGTCGCATAAATTAATGTCGCTTTATGAGGCTTAATCTGCCCAATCCAGTTTTCAAATTCTGAACACTTCACTTGAGGCAATTCACTTTCTTGAATGCCTACTTTTTGTATGAGCCATTGACTGCGTGCTGGAAATTTACAGCGAATCGACTGATTATCTTGAGCAGGCATGAATAATGCCGAGATGTCAGCTTTCAGTTCTTCTTTTAAATTATTTTTCCCATTTTCCGACATGAAATAGCCAGAATAAGTGACATCACTTTTATGGTCTTTATTGGCATACATGAGCCTTTGCCATGTAATGTCTTGATCTAAGTTTTTCTGTTCTGCAATTGACCAATATTTTTGAATAGATGGATTTATATCTGCTGAATATGCAGTATTCACTGCCAAAGAGGCAAAAACTAAAACAACTGACTTCATTAAGCTCATCAATTTTTATCATTAAATATAAGAAAAACCCTGCCAGACGACAGGGTTTTCAGTTTCAAACTTATACGTAAGCTTTTAAAACGTCGTCTTTAGCCATTACAGTTTGTAGTGATGCTAAAACTTGAAGAGTATTTTGGTTATTTGCAGAATAGATTTCACCAAAGTTTGCTTTTGAAACTTTAAAGAAACGGTCTTTGTCTTGAGGTTTGATTTGCATTAACTCAGCAAGTACGTTCAGGCTTTCACCTTGGCCTACAGCCATATCACGTGCTAAAGCTTCTGCATTTTCATTTGTGAATGTTACAACTTGCGCTGTTACTGTTCCGCCTTGACGGCAGCCTAAAGTACCGAAAGTGATCCCTAATAATTGGTTAGTAAAAATACCGTTTGTTGTTGCAGCAAGAATTTTAGGCGCTACTCCTTTTTTGCCTGCCCAGATTTGTGTACCTGCACCACAACCCACATCGTTGTCAGCCATTGCAACACTTGAACCAGCTGCTAATAAAGCAGCTAAAGCTAATTTTTTTAACATAGATGTAAATCTCCAAAATCATTATTGATTGTTTCTTATGTGTTGTATTGTTATGTGTAATTCTTATTACACGATATTAAAGATAACGAGAAGGCTGTGATTTAGCAATTAAAAAATAAACAATATGATAAAAAGTGCAAAAGAAAAATTATCTTAAATTCCAGTTACCTTGATTATCTCTGTTGCCTAATATTTTAAGCACCAGTACTAGACTTAAAATTAATAATAAATACCACGACCCTAGCTTGCCCCAACCGACCATATGCCAAGCATCGACCTGACTTGGATAAAGCCAGATTTTATAAAATGTACTTATATTTTCAGCAATCCAGATCAGAAACGCGAGTGTAAACAAAACAGGTAACATCGGGATTTTAAATTTATGTTCATTTATTTGAAAATAAAGTTTTGTTTTCCAAAAAATAAAAATACTAATCGCGAATAAAATATAGCGAATGTCTGGAACAAAAAATTTACTCATAAAATTTATATATGAGAAAAATGCCAGTAACAGCATAGCTCCAAAACTTGGAAGTTTTTCAAAAGACACTTGAAACAGTCGTATTGAGCGTGCAAAAAAACTACCTACAGCCGAATACATAAAACCTGCAAATAAAGGCACAGTTAAAATTTTAAATACGGCGGGCTGTGGATATTGCCACGATGCAATCGCAGGATGCGTTAGGAATATTTCCATGAACATCGCCATGACGTGAAATAAAGCAATGACCTTGGCTTCCGCCCATGACTCCAGTTTTAAATAGAGTAAGCAAATCTGAATTAAAAGTGCATAGGTCAGTAAATAATCATAACGATAGAACCCCATGTATTCATGGCTTCCCATCGGTGCTGTTAAAGCAAAAGCAATTAAAAGCAAAATACCAAACAAGGCTGCCGAAACAGCCTTGCCGATAAATTGAAACGGTAAAGTTAGATATTGCACAAAAACTATCCTAGATATTTAGCACTATACTCATGCACTGTATCTACAAAGATTTTTGGTTGTGCAGGATCCACCCATTGAGTAATCCCATGGCCCAAGTTAGCAATGTAACCCGTCTTTTCGCCATTTGCGTAGGCATCGTCTAACATCGATTTCACTGCTTTTTCAATTGAAGCAGCCGAACCGTATAAAACAGCCGGATCAAGATTCCCTTGCAGAGCGACACGTCCAGCCACTGTAGTGCGAGCTGTATTTAATGGTGTCGTCCAATCTAAACCTAAAGCATCAGCACCTGTTGTGATCATTGGTTCTAACCATTGACCACCACCTTTCGTGAACACGATGATAGGAATACGTCGACCATCTTTCTCACGTTGTAAACCTGCAATGATTTTATTCATGTAGTTTAAAGAGAATTCGACATATTCACGGTGTGCTAATGCCCCGCCCCAGCTATCAAAGATCTGGATAGCCTGAGCACCTGCATCAATTTGAGCATTTAAATAGTCAATGACTGAGTCTGCTAAATGATCAAGCAAAGCATGCAAAACTTCTGGTTGAGCGTACATCATCTGCTTGGTAAAACGGAATTCTTTACTTGAACCACCTTCAACCATATAAGTTGCTAGCGTCCAAGGGCTACCAGAGAAACCAATCAGTGGAACTTGACCACCTAAAGCAGAACGAATTGTGCTTACCGCATTCATCACATAATCAAGATCTGATTTTGCATTTAACTTTGGTAAATTTGCGACATCTTGTTCAGTACGTACAGTCTTTTGAAACTTAGGGCCTTCGCCAGTTTCAAAATAAAGTCCTAAACCGAGTGCATCTGGAATAGTTAAAATATCTGAAAATAAAATTGCTGCATCTAAATCATAGCGACGCAAAGGTTGTAAAGTCACTTCACAGGCAAAATCTGTATTTTTACATAAAGATAGGAAATCACCTGCTTGTGAACGTGTTTCGCGATATTCAGGCAAATAACGCCCTGCTTGACGCATCATCCACACTGGTGTGGTATCTACAGGTTCGCGTAACAAAGCACGGAGGAAACGATCATTTTTCAAAGTCGTCATTACCAATCTCTATCTTCTTTATGTGGCAGCATCATATCAAAAACAGAGACATTTTTATAATTTCAATTTCACACAAAAAACTCGTCAATCTACTAAAAAATGCATATTTACACAAAAGTCTACTGCAAGCCTTGGGGTTTTCTGCAATACTTGCAACATGTTACATTGGGGTCATTGGATATTCTTTTAATCACTAAATTACCAATCTTGGGCTCATAGAAATGAGTTATTGGTAATTTTATGCACTTTGAGATTAGATCAATCCCCTATTGCTTATATGAAAATTCTTAAGGTTGAATTACATGTTTGTTCGCTCATTACTCGCTATGAGTTTAAGTTGTATTATTGCTAATGTTGCTTTTGCTGCTTCAACAACTGAGCAACCCCTGAACCCTAAAAAGGTATCAGCTCCTGTAGAAGATCCGATTGATCCTTTAGCAGTAGATGCAGCTTCAACTGTAAAAGCTCAAGCTTCGACACAAATTACCGCTCAAGAACAAAACGACTTAAATCGAGCGTCAACAACATTACAAAATTTACAGAAAACTGAAGATCCAAATGCTGAATCAGGCATCGCGGCGTCTACTCCAGCTGTTGCTAAAAGCAGTGCTGCGTCTACGGCTCCTGCGACAACCGCTGCATCATGGACTTTAGATAGCTTAAACTCGGCAGAATGGTCTGAAAATATTGGTAAAGGCCAACTTCCAGTTTATGCCCGTGCCCATGTAATGCTCAATAACGCACATGCTTCGCCAGGTGCAATTGACGGCATGAGCGGTAAAAATACATTAAAAGCAATTTCTTCATTCCAACAAATGAATGGTTTATCACCTACTGGTGACCTGACCAAAGAGACTTGGGATGCATTGGTTGCTAAACAAACCAAGCCAGCATTTATTGAATACACAATTTCTGATGCTGACCTAAAAGGCCCATATGCTGAGTCGATTCCTTCTGACTACGCATTACAAGCTAAAATGAAAGGTTTGTACTACACACGTGTAACCGAAATGTTGGGTGAGAAGTTTCATATTGATGAAGCTTTCTTAAAGAAAATTAACCCAACTGCGACATTCAAAAAAGCGGGTGAAAAAATCATTGTTCCAAACGTACGCAATGATTTACCAGAAGATATTCATTTGATTATTGCCCATAAAGGTGCAAAACAATTGTATCTCTTCAATAGCCGGAACCAAATGATTGCCTCATTTCCTGCAACAATTGGCAGTACTGATACGCCTTCTCCGGCCGGTACTTACAAGGTAGTTGGTGTGGCTCGTAACCCTTGGTATAGCTATTCACCTTCGAACTTCGTACAAGGTAAAAACTTAAAACCACTTTCTTTACCACCTGGCCCGAATGCTCCAGTAGGTAATATCTGGATTGGTTTAAGTAAAAAATCTTTCGGTATTCACGGAACACCAAACCCATCTTTAATTTCTAAAACAGCATCACACGGTTGTATCCGTTTAACAAACTGGGATGCAAACGATTTAGGAAATAAAGTACGTTCTGGCGTAACCGTTAAATTCCTTGAGTAATCCATATATTCTTTAAAAGACCTGCCTTCATGGCAGGTTTTTTTATTCTTAAAAAATTGATCAATAAAAAACTTTACAACCATATCAATTATGCAACGACATGTTGCAGTTAGCCTATTTTTCTAGTCTCCATAGAACATTAATATATTTCTCAAGAGATAAATAAAAAATTTGGGAGATTAAATCATGAATACTTATCTACATCGTGGTGAAGATCGAGGACATGTAAAAGCGGGTTGGTTAGAGTCTTATCACAGCTTTTCATTTGGTAGCTGGTACGATCCTAAATATATGGGTGTTAGTGCATTACGTGTGATCAATGATGACAGAATTGATGCACATAATGGTTTTGGTACACACTCGCATGACAACATGGAAATCTTAACCTGTGTGCTAGATGGAGCAATTTCACACCGTGATACGATGGGAAATGAAGGCCAAATTAAGGCTGGTGAATGGCAACTCATGAGCGCTGGTACAGGTGTGGCTCATAGTGAAATCAACAACACTGATACGCCTGTACATTTATTACAGATCTGGATTATTCCAGACGTAAAAGAAGCTGAGCCAAACTACCAGCAAATTAGCCTTGACCCACGTAATGATCCAAACAAATGGCATTTAATCGCAGGGCCTGATGCAAATGCACCGATGCATATTCGCCAAAATACAGAGATAAAGTCAGCTGTATTGGAAAAAGGACATGAGTTAAACGTTGAGCCAGTTAAAAAAGTGAACTATGTTCACGTGATTTCAGGCGTAATCCGTATTGGTGATCAAGAAGTCAAAGCTGGCGATGCTTTCGTGTTTGAAGGTAAAGCGACGATTCAGGCAACTGAAGATAGTCAATTTATCTGGTTTGATTTACCTTAAATCATTAAAAAAGCCCTTTGCATAAAAGGGCTTTTTTAATCTCCACCGCCGCCGCTATCACAGCTGCCTGAATCTGAAGATGATGAACAATCATTTGAATAACTAGAGCTATGATGACTAGAACTATTATCGTGAAAATGATGTGTTGAAGAAGATGAATAATCATGTTCGTCAGATGACGAATTGTTTTTTAGATTTTTGATTAGAGCAATTAAGCAGATCAGTCCAATACTAGAAAAAATTGCAATAAATATAATAATAAATAAATTCAAATAACGACCTCCTCATAAAACAATAGAGATGTGTGTTGTGTTCCTATTTCATTATTTAAATGAGTCATGCTGAAGAAACAAGTTGTTTTTTGATAAATAAGAGACAACTTATAAAAACAGAAAAATTGGCAGAATAACCTTTTAAAAAGCACAAAGGTTACGCAATACCAACTTCAAAAACATTATGTTCAATCTTATAAACTATAGAAAATCTTTTAATTTTCCTTTACATATAAATAAGCACTTGCTCTTGATATACCTAAATGTTGTGCAACTGTCTCGACAGCCTTTTTAATATCTAACAAACCATTATTCTTTAACTCATGTATTAATTTTTTTCTCTCATTGAGTTTTAGCATACGCGGTGTAGTGGCATGTTTTGAGGCAAATTGATCGATATATTTCCGGATTGCTTCAGTGCCACTCGGCTCCAAATTTTCAACAATATTATCAGTTTCAATTTTAGTGAAATGCTCTAAAGCACTTTGCATCCCTCTAAATAGGGTTAAATCAATATTCATGCATAAAGCAGCCACATACTGGCCCTCTTCATCTTTAATTCCAATAGACGTGCTTTTTGCGGGACGGCCATCTGCAAACTGATTTGCATAATTTGAAATAAGGTTTGGAAATTCTGGAGACATGATTCTAGCCAATCCTAATTCAGTTGCTGGATCTCCAACTTTTCGACCAGATAAATTATTGTGTATTGAAAGTATGGCATGTTCAGGATTTGTTAAGTCATGGACCACAACTTCGCAAAAAGGAGATAGCGTTTCACTTAATCCCTTTGCAATTGTATCTAGCTGAGTGAGTAAATGTTTATCACGATTGCCCAATGTATTTCCTCCAAATGACTTAGTTACTATTTCAAACCCTAGCGTAAAGCATGCAATAGTAATTTAGACTTTTTATCTAATTTTAAACTTAATGTAAATCAAAATCTTATATCTCATTGTTATCACATTAGAAAATAAAATTAGACATTTTATCTATATATATATATTTTATCTAAACAAGGTCAGTATATTGTGCGTTGCTTGAGCAATAGTAAATCTTGCATCCAAAAACATTGAATAGCATTAGGTTTAATTATGAAAAATTTAACCCTTCCCACTTATGAAGATGTCGCAGCCGCTGCTGAACGTATAAAAGGTTTTACAAATAAAACTCCTGTTTTAACTTCACGCACTGTAAACAATGAATTTGAAGCAGAAGTATTCTTTAAATGTGAAAATTTTCAGCGTGTTGGTGCTTTCAAATTTCGTGGTGCAATGAATGCACTTTTGCAATTCAATGATGCTCAGAAAAAAGCGGGCGTGGTTGCTTTCTCTTCGGGAAACCATGCACAAGCGATTGCACTGTCAGCAAAAACTCTTGGTATTCCAGCCATAATCGTTATGCCCCAAGATGCACCTGCCGCAAAAATGGCAGCAACGCGAGAATACGGCGCTGATATTGTTGAATTTGATCGCTATACAGAAGATCGGGAAAAAATTGGAAAAGAAATAGCTGAAAAAAATGGCCTGACACTCATTCCATCTTATGACCATCCTCATGTAATTGCTGGACAAGGAACGGCTGCAAAAGAGTTATTTGAAGAAGTGGGTGACTTAGATTATCTGTTTGTATGTTTAGGTGGTGGTGGCTTATTGGCAGGTTCTGCCCTGTCTGCTCGCCAGCTCTCGCCTAACTGTAAAATATATGGTGTTGAACCTGCTCTAGGAAATGATGGACAAATGTCTTTAAGAAAAGGAGAAATTGTTCATATTGATACGCCACAAACCATTGCTGATGGTGCTCAAACTCAATATTTAGGCAAATTAACATTCCCTATTATTCAAAAGAATGTTGATGACATTTTGACAGTAGAAGATGAAGACCTGATTAGCTGTATGAAGTTCTTTGCTGAAAGAATGAAGATGGTGGTTGAACCGACCGGATGTCTCGGATTTGCTGCTGCACGTAATTTAAAGCATGAGTTAAAAGGTAAACGTATAGGCATCATTATTAGCGGTGGAAACGTTGATATTTCTAAATATGTAGAGTTTTTATCTGCTTAATAAAAATTAGTGCCTATCTATGAGTTCAGTTAATACGTCATAGATAGGCATTACATACTACTGGTCTCTCGACTTATTCGAGTCTTAATTTAAATAAACTTTTGGAGATGGTGATGAGATTTATTTCTGAGTCTGAATCTTCTACTCTCATCAATCACGAACTGGCTTATGACGCGATTTACCAAGCTTTAATTGCTGCAACTCAACCCGACACTAAAAGTTTTTCTGTGGTTCATGGTCAAGGGTCCGATAGCAAAAATACCTTTAGTGTTAAGTCATCTGCGACTCAGCACTTGGCTGGTCTTAAAGTTGGTTCTTTTTGGGAAGATAACCCTAAAAATGGTTTGCCTCGCCATAACGCACTCATTTTATTATTTAATCAGACCAACGGAAAAATGGCAGCAGCCATTGAAGCAGGCAAAGTTAATGCATTTCGAACAGCTGCATCTAATGCAGTTGCGACCCACGTACTTGCAAGAAAAGATTCAAAAGTATTGGCTGTATTTGGTACAGGAAATCAGGCCAAATATGAATGTGAGGCGCTAGCGAGAATTAAAAATTTTGAACAGATTTTGATAGTAGGGCGTGACTCAAGTAAAGCTGAACAAATGACAGAAGACATCAAACACTTAGGCGTTAAGCTTCAAATTACGAGTGCAAAAGAAGCTTGTGAACAGGCTGATGTTATTGTGACTGCAACCTCTTCGCACACTCCTCTTTTTAAAGCAGAATGGGTCAAAGCTGGCACTCATATTTCATCGATGGGGTCAGATAAACAAGGCAAACAAGAGCTTCCGCCAGAGTTATTTTCACATAGTGGTTTATTTTGTGATCTTGATGTTCAGTCTAAATTTATTGGTGAATTTCAACATGCTCCTGAGTCTACAACTTTAACAAATATAGGTGATGTGCTTTTAGCAAACGCTCAAGGTAGGCAGTCTCAGGAACAAATCACAATTTATGACAGTTCAGGGCTATCGATCCAAGATTTATATATCGCCCAGAAAATTTTAGAAATTTCTTAATCTTTAAATTTAACTGCATCATTCAGGCTGATGCAGTTAAGTTAAAACATCTTTCTTTTTATAACGCTTTGCGAATTCTTTCTTAAAATCAGAATTCATCTTGAGTAAAAACTTTGGCAAAAGACGCTATATATTGCTCAGCCTTAGCCTCATAATTTTGAAAACCTGCATCAAAAACCCATCTTTCAATTTCAGATTTTTTGACTAAATTTTGCAAATAAAGCTGATGATGTTTGTCTAACTCTTCTTTTAAAATTCTTAGCATAAGTTCATTTAAACCAGCGGGAGGATTCAGACCTGTATCTAAAATACTCGGCGCAAATGCCACACTTTTGAGTTCCAGTTGATGCGCTGTCTTTACAACAGTTTTTATCGCCGTCTCGATTCGCTCTAACGTAAACTCTTCTGGTGCCCCCATCCCGATAAGTAAAACTTTAGAGGCTTGTATCTTGGTTGGCGTTTGATTTATTAAAAGAGCATCATTCAATTTCGCACTGAACCAGTTATTTTTTCGTATTTCATTTAGTCTGCCATTTAGTGCTTCATCTAAATGTGCCAAACCGCCCGAAAAAGAGCGGTTATTCATTTCATGTTCAAAAATACAAGCACAAGAAAGTTCAACCTCGGCCGAAGCACAGTCCCAAGTCACGAGTTCGATGTCTAGATTTTGATAGTGACCAATTTTAGTTTGCTTTAAATCTGTGCTCATATTTTTCTCTTCTATTTTTACCATGCATATTTAAGCTCAAGGCCTAAATAGTTTGCGTCTTTACCACCTGCTTTCTTAATGGTATCTCCGACTTCAAAGTGCACTCCTTCGGCAGCAACAGACAAGTTAGCATTTATTTTTTGGTCTGCTCTCAGTTGAATATATGCTCCCGTCCAGCTAGAGCCTTGGCCTGCTGTGTTTGCCATGCTGTTATTACCTTGGAAATAAACTGCATCATTGGTGGTTTCACGCCATTGAAAACCTAATGCACTTAACAGAGTAAGTTTATCCGAAGGCTTAAGTGTCAGAGATGGTTTTATGTGAATAATATTGCTGTAGCCACTGTAACCCGCCAAAGTAAAATATGAGCCGTTTGCAAAGAGTTGGTTAAAAGTATTGAGCTCGTTATCGTTGGCGTTTTTATCGCCTGTGGCAATATCAAACTGAACGCCTAAACGTGGTGACCAAGCTTGGTCAGCAAAGGTATAGCCTGTAATGCTACTGAGCCCCCATGCTTGAATAGTTTGTCCACCAATCCTTCCATGTTGCAGCATGCCTTCAACATCCCAATCGATATTATTCTTTTTACCCATATGGCGAAGGTCATATAAGTCGCGAATTTCATTACCCTTAACGCTTGTAAAAGATGCATTATCCCGTTCATAACGTGAGTAATAACCAGATAACTCACCTCCCCACACATTTTGTTTATCTACGCGAAAGCCACTAAAACTTAAATTACGTTTCGAGTGATCGTTAAAAGTTGAATCTTTTTCAATTTGAACAGGTCTGGTGAGATAGCCTAAAACTCTCCAATCACCATATTCATAACCCGACCAAATTCCATCGAAGGCTTGCCGAACGTTTGGTCCCTCGCGATTTGAAATAAAGCGCTGTAAGTCAAAAGCCATCTCTTGACGGCCCACTCTAAATTTAAAAGTTCCATTGTTTAAAGGACTCACCCAAGCAATAAAAGCTTGCTCTACATCGAGTCTATTTTGATCGGTACTGCTAATATTCTTTTTATCAAACGCTCGTGCATCACTGAGCTGAGTAAATAATTGTAAATGATCGCCAAAACGGGCATCGGCATGAACCTGTAATCTTTGAATTAAATAGCGGTCGGCTTGATTATTTCCGCTGCCAAATCTCGCATTATTATTGACTTCAAAACGCTCGCGAATATTCGCACCCAATGACAAATAATTATTATCGCCAAAGGGTATATATTTGAAATCATCGCCTATTTTCTTTGGTACACACGAGTTTTTTAAAACATCCCAATTTTCTTGCCAACGATTGGTTGAGATTTTTGGGCGAGCTGGACATGCATTTGTGTTTGAAGCCTCATTTTCTGCATGAGCAAATTCATAAAAAAATAAACTCCCCGTAAGCAAGACGCTCATTTTTATAATTTTAAGGTAGATTTCTGAGCACTTAATTCGATATTTTCTATCATTAGAAATAGGCTGAGCCATATGGTTATCCACGGTAATAAACAGGTCATTGCAGAGACTTCGTCATTTACACTCACATCACCCTTAGGCCATATGAGTGTCAGTTTCTAACAATCATTAAGCGAATAAATTACTTTGTAGCAGCATGAATTTCGGCAATATAACCACCTGGGAACTGTACCATCGCGGCTTCACGACCATCTGATTTATAGGTATTCACCAGTACAGATACACCTGCTTTTGTGGCTTTATCTAAAGTCTCCGATAAATTTTTGACTTCATAACCCGTCATATCGTGCCCATATGGATATGGAAGATGGCCATCAGTAACCAACACTGTCATTTTGCCGAAATCAGATTCAACGCGAATACGTCTATACGTTTCATTTGGACGTCCAATCTCTACACCAGCCGCTTTAGGATTGTCTGAAACCACTTTGCCATGTGAGAAACTCACGAACTTTTTAACGAAAGAATCAGCGCTTTGTTTTGAAATATAAATACGATTTTCTGGAACGGTTTCTAGTTTGCTATAGCTCGGTTTAGTCGTGTGCCAATAAAGCTGCATATTTACGCCACCCGGCCATTGGATGACTGCATCACGCCCGATTGGGTCAGGAAATGCATCAACAATCACATCTGCCCCATTTGCTTTGGCAGACTGGACAGCTGCATCCATATCTTTGACTAAATAGCCCGTTCTTTCTAAACCAAACGGATATGGAATTGGCGTTTTAAAACCAAATACAGACAGTGTTCCTACTGGAGTCAATACAAGCTGGGAAATGGTCTGGCTTGGTGTTGGTGTCACCTGAAAAACGCCTTGTTTAGATTTGGTCCCGCCAAAAGTCGCGACTAAGCTGTCGGTAAATTTATCGAAGTCTTCTGGGTTAACATATACATGCGTTGTATCGTATTGAGGAGCTACACCGGGCGCCTCACTTTTTACACTCGTTGTTGTTTTGGCAAAAACTTGAGGAACAATGGCAACATTGGTGCCCACTAGCATTGTGCTTAAAAGCAAGGCTGATAATGATTTACGCATAAAAGACTCCGTAAGAATTAAGTGCTACAACTTATTGTGACTTTGTTTGTTGATTAGAAAGAATGGTGACCATCACTAGAGCAGCGATGAGACCGAGATGTTCAAAGAAACTATTAAACGTGCTAAAAAATGCTGGACCTGTATGATTCCAAAAATCGTTGGCAACCAGCATCGCTATTGCGGTTAGACAACCTAAAGCCCCGGCTCCTAACCAGACAAAACGATTAAAAATAACCAAGAGTGAACCCACAATTTCAATCGCAATCGCTGTAGCTGCCCAGAGCCAAGCAGGTTGTAAACCGAAACTTGCCTGCTCTTCAATCGCCGCATGAAATCCAATTAATTTATTCATTCCACCGACTAAATAGGCTGAAACTAATGCAAGTCGAAGAAGTGGGAGCAATCCATGAATTGATAAGATCTTTTTTATCCACACAGGATTATTATTAATTAAGTCACTCATCTATTTACCTCATTGGTATTTCGATTTTTTAACACCCCTATAAAGTTATAAAAATATTAATATTTATAAGAACCATCATTTTAATTTAGATATTTAAAATGATTATTTATATGATCCACCAAAAAATTAATAAGCAGACTATATAAAATCAAAAATAAGCGTAAACTACTAGATACCTATTTAAATACAAACTGTATCCTTAAAAGATACAATGATTGATAAGTAAAAATTCATAATATAGTTTAGCGAAACACCAACTTAGCCTTTCAAAATTTAATGGATAAACTAGACTGTATTTATACTTTCATTAGCGTTGTTGAAAGTGGAAACTTCAGTAATGCCTCCAGAAACTTAGGTATTACTCGAGATCAAGTTTCTAAAAGAATTTTTTATTTAGAAAGTCTATTTAGTACATCATTGTTTATTCGTAACACTAGAAAGATGGACCTGACTCGTTCAGGGGAAAAGTTTTATCAACGGTGTAAAGTTATTGTTAAAGAATTAGACTTAGCTGCTAATGACTTCATATATGATCAAAAATATCCTGAAGGTATATTAAAAATTAGTGCACCCCATGTTTTTATTCAAACATGCTTTTCAGATATTATTTCTAATTTTTTAATTCAATATCCTCATATAGAAATTGATTTACTATTTTCAGAAAATTCAGTAGATATCAATGAACATAAATTTGATATTGTTTTAAAAGTTGAAGAAGAAATTAAAGACGTAAATAGTTTTACTCTAAACCGCTATAAAAGAAACTTCTATGCAACTCCTGCATTTTTAAATAAATATGGAAAACCTAAAAGCATAGAAGAATTAAGAAAACATAATATATACTTATATTCAAGATCAGACTTACAAAATAAAATTATTAATTCAGCTCCTCAGTTAATCTGTAATAATATAGAAATCCTTTTAGAGCTATGTAAGAAAAACAAAGGTATTTTATTTATTCCCGATTTTTTAGCAAAAAAATATGAAGATGATGGCGTTATTATTAATTGCTCACAAGACATCTTTTCATTAGAACTTCATTTTTATGCGACTACACCTTATGGCTCAAAAATTCCAAAAAAGGTTGAACTTTTCTTAGAGTCGTTGAGGCAACATTTTTCAAACTTAGAGCATTTTCAGTCATACAAAGCTATCTCTCAGTAGATCGCTTTTTTTCTTATAAGTATATAAAAAAAGCTCTAATCACGATTAACACTAGTTAAATATTTTTGTTATATACTCAACAAAATATGTTGAGTATATAACATGAATATATCATTACTCATATCTTCACTCCCTACTCAGAACTCAACCGCTCGTATGAGAGTCTGGCGTTCACTCAAAGCAAGCGGAGCCGCAACTATTCGTGATGGGGTCTATCTATTACCCATAACGCATTCTGAAAAGTTTGAAGCTATCGCGCAGGATGTAATCTCCGAGCAAGGTTCAGCTTATATCTTTCAAGCAGAAGCGTCATTAAACCTTGAAATTGTTTCACTTTTTAATCGTAATGAAGAATATGAAGCTATACGTAAACAGCTTGTTGATTTAAATCAGAATCAAAATGAAAGTGAAAAAAAAGAATTACTTAAACAAGTTCGAAAATTAAGAAAGAGCTTTGATGCTCTTGTAGAAATTGATTATTACCCTAGCGAAGTCCAAGGGCAAACGCTCAATGAACTGGTTTCACTCGAACATTCTATTGCTCGACTGGGTGAAACCAATGAACCCGTTTTTACTCAAGCAAAGATAAAGAGACTTCTAAAGAAAGATTATCAAAATCGAGTCTGGGCTACCCGCAAGCATCCATGGATAGACAGATTAGCGTCAGCTTGGCTCATCAAAAATTTTATTGATGAATCCCCACAGCTTATATGGTTAGAGTCTCCTTCTGAGTGCCCCGCACATGCGCTTGGTTATGATTTTGATGGGGCTGCTTTCACGCATATTGATAACTTCGTTACGTTTGAAGTTCTCTTGCATAGTTTTGAACTTGAAACACCTGCATTAAAAAAGATTGCGGAAATTGTGCACTATCTTGATGTAGGCGGTTTTGAACCACCAGAAGCAATAGGCATAGAAAAAGTAATTCAAGGTTTACGTAGTCAGATCAGCAACGACGACCAATTATTCGAATTGGCCAATTATATCTTTGATGGCTTATATGCCGACTTAAAAAGAGAATGCTCATGATACAAGAAAAAGAAAATTCACTGCACTCGCCCGTTGAACCTGTCACCTTTTGGCGCGCATTTCTGTTTTGGCTCAAATTAGGATTTATCAGCTTTGGCGGGCCAGCAGGACAAATCGCAGTTATGCATCAAGAGCTTGTTGAACAAAAGCGCTGGATTTCAGAAAAACGTTTTTTACATGCGCTTAACTATTGCATGCTGTTGCCCGGCCCAGAAGCGCAGCAGTTAGCGACCTATATTGGCTGGCTTATGCACCGTACCGCTGGAGGTATAGTTGCGGGTGTTTTATTTGTACTCCCCTCGCTGTTTATTTTGATCGGACTATCATGGATCTACATTAAATTCGGTGATGTTCCAGTCATTGCTGGCCTGTTTTATGGAATTAAACCCGCTGTAGTCGCTATTGTTTTTCATGCGACTTACCGAATTGGTAGTAAATCACTCAAAAATAAATTTTTGTGGTTAATTGCTGCTCTCGCTTTCCTTGCCATCTTTGTTTTAAATCTACCATTTCCACTTATCGTTTTGGCAGCAGGACTTACGGGTTATTTTACAAGTAAGAAGTATCCTGAGCTATTTTCTAGCAATGCTGGACATAAAAATAGCCAAAAAGATTATGGTATTGCTTTAATTGATGACGACACACCAACACCAGATCATGCAAAGTTCAGATGGTCACACCTGACTAAAATTCTGATTATTGCAGCGCTGCTGTGGTTTATTCCCGTGCTTGGGCTCGGCCTTTATTTCGGTTGGGATCATGCATATACCCAAATGGCATGGTTCTTTACGAAAGCAGCTTTACTTACTTTTGGCGGTGCATATGCAGTACTGCCCTATGTCTATCAAGGTGCTGTAAACTATTATGGATGGTTAAGTCCAACCCAAATGATTGATGGTTTAGCACTGGGTGAAAGTACCCCAGGCCCTCTAATTATGGTGGTTGCTTTTGTCGGTTTTCTTGGTGGCTTTAACCATGCCTTATTAGGTTCAGAACACTTATTTTTAGCAGGCGCAATCGGCGCGACTATTGTTACTTGGTTTACCTTTCTATTCTCATTTGTTTTTATTTTGGCAGGTGCGCCTGTTATCGAATCAACGCACAACGAGCTTAAATTTACAGCTCCATTAACTGCAATTACTGCTGCCGTAGTTGGCGTGATTTTAAATTTGGCACTGTTCTTTAGTTACCATGTTTTATGGCCGCATGGATTTGGTCAAGCTTTCAATTATGAAGCTGCTTTAATTGCAATTGCTGCATTCATTGCTCTATTCCACTTTGAAGTAAAAGTGATGTATGTCATTTTAGCTGCAGCTATTTTCGGTCTATTTTTATACATTGGAATATAAAAACTTTGTGATATAAAAAGAGTAATCATTAGGCTTACTCTTTTTTATGTTGTTGCTTCAGAACATGGTGAAAGTATTGGAATGCCTTGTTTAATCTGAGCAGTTTCATATTAAAAACCAATCCAACACCATATCTCTTTCATCCAAACTGTTTGAACTTAAAGTCTGTAACATCAAACCATCTATCAGGTTTAGAACCATATTTGCATCGGGTTTGAGTGCTCTGCTTTCCAGACTAAAGACCAGATCAAAAAGTTCTCTAAGCAGCCATTTTCGATATTCAACTGCCATGCCGTAAGCTCTTGGATAAATCTGTTTTATTTCAAAAATGGCTTTAAATAAAAGATGGTAAAAGCTATTCACATCGACATGTAAGCAGACAATTTCTTTGATTTTATCGACAGTCTTTGGGTAACGGTGTGAATAGACAATTGCCAGCACTTCTTCTTTCAGTCGGCTTTTTTGAAGGGTTAAGCATGTTTCAACAAGGCGTTCTTTTGAGTGAAAGTAGTTATAAAAGGTGGCTTTGGGAATTTTGGATTTTTTGACAATTAGGTCTACGCCTGTATTGTGAAATCCATAGATATTAAATAGATCTACTGCTGTATGTAGCACTTTTAATTTTTTTGAAGATGTTTCTAAATTTGGCATATTTTTACCATTATAAATTCTTGTTGTTTCTAAATGAGATACTTTTTTGGGAGAAAAAAGGCATAGCAAAGCCATAAGACTGTGCTTGGCACATCTCAAGATTTATTGTTGAACTAAGTTTTTGAGCCGTAATGACTTAAAGCCTGAAGACCCTAAAGGTAATCAAGCTGATAAATATGATTTAAGTTGTGTCGTTATAGCTTTTGGCAAAGGCTGCCAAGAAATTAAGAATGTGCAAAGCCAACTCCTTTTTATTGGGAGTTCTGCCAGACATTTATAGAATTATGGTGGCAGAACGGAAGAAGGTTGACAGACTAGTATTATCTCAAACTAGCACACCCGAAGGTGTCCCTCTCCCGTCCTACCGCTACGGGAAAGAGACGAGTGGTACACCACACAAGGCTGTTCCTCAGAAGGAAAAGCTCTGATGCGGGAGATAATATTCAGCCTGTCAAAGCCGGCTGGCAATGTGGCCAGCAGGCAAAGGATAGTGCTCTACCCTTTGGCAGTCAAGCATACAAAATGACATTTGTTTTAAATTAGATCATTAAAAAGTAAGGATAAATAATGAGATAGTTATTGTTAAATGGGGGTTTATAAAGGTGGGAATTTTGAGATATAGCGGTTTAGGAAACTAGAAATTCGCTAGTGCGGCTTCCGCCACCTGCGCTTTATTATTAAAGTTATTGTTTAATTGAGTATTTGCAATATGCCCTAAAGCTATGAGGTTTTTCTATTTTTAAAAGAACGCTATCCTGCAACGTTAAATGTACTGCGTTGATAGATTAATTTATTTTATCAATTTTAAAAATTTTACCACTTAGAGTACTTTGAAAAAACATTTCAAAACCCGGTCGTATATCTTCACCTTCAACTGTAATGTATTTTAAATTAGAAAAACATTGAGTATTAGCGAAGTAACTATCTACTGTTGCCTGAATGACGTATTTAATTCCAAACTGGTCTTTGACACTGATATTTTGTTTAAGCATGACGATATCCTAATAAAATTATGGCAGAAATAATGGACCCACCTAAATATCCAATAGCAAACTGAGTTTTAACTAACTCTATAATCTAATTTAAATAGTTGATTTATAGACGCATAAAAGGTACGCCCATCTAAATTTAAATCAACTTCAATTCCAGAGGAAAGAAGAACTCTTTTACCAACTTCAACAGTTTTAAAACCTTCACGTGTATTTTGTATTCTATTTAGAGGAATTAAAGACACTAAAATTTCTGTACCATTTTTAGATTTTGCAATTAAATCATTTATTTTTAACAATTTATATCCTAAATTAAAATTTACTTATAATCTTAAAATAACTTTAAAATTAATTTAAAGTGAAAAGCACTCATTAATGCTTTTCACTTATGACTGCTTATAATTATTTATAGAGCAACAATATTGACAGCATTTGGGCCTTTTTGGCCTTGTGCAACACTGAATTCAACACGTTGACCTTCAGCAAGAGTTCTGAAACCTGAGTTAGCGATTTCGCTAAAATGAGCAAAAACGTCTGGTCCTGATTCTGGTTGGATAAAACCGAAACCTTTAGCTTCGTTAAACCACTTAACAGTACCTTTCATGATATTTGAATTAGACATAATACATCCTAGTTTTTTTAAAAATTTAAACCATTTTATTGGTTATGAGTAACATCGAAATAATAAAGAATGGAGCTGAAAATCTGAAAAAAACGAAGGATTATGACTAATACTGCGGTACTTAGAGAAGATTTACCAAACATGACTTTTTCTAGTTATGTTCATTGTATACGAAAAATAAAATTAATCAAGTTTTCTAATATATATATTTATTTTATTTATAAAATAAGGTGAAGTTCTGGATTCTAAGTGTTGATAAGGGGGTTGTGCTCATTGCAGGTAGGCAAAGGACGGTGCTCTACCCTTTTGCAGTCAAGCAAATGACATTTGTTTTGAATTAGATCATTAAAAATGCGTAAGACTAATTTTTAAATTGGCTAAATTTCATATAGTTGGTTAATCAAATTTTTTAAAATTTTCATGAGGAGGATCTACATCAAAATGATAATAAGTTATCTCTCGTTTTAACGGATTCCCAGTAAATGCACGAGTTATTCTGCGCTTTTCATGATCATAGGTCATATTTTCTATTAAACATTGCTCAGCAACTTTTGGATTAAAATTGTATAGAGCAGCAAAATTCTTTTTAGTCCAGTTTAATACTACTGTATGTAGAGCTACAATATCTCTATAATCTTCTGAATTTTTATTAATTTTAAAACCAAAAAGATATAAACAAAATCCTAATAATGCTGCCCCTTGAAAATTGGGAAATTCATTCATTCTTAGAATTTCATTATATATAAGTCTACGCAATTTAAATTTAAAAGCTTTACCAACATAACTATTAAATCTATAAAAATTAAAAAATGTACTCCAAATAGTATTATGATAAATAGTCCAATACTCAGAAGAGTTTTTTATAAAAGAGGCGTTAGATATTATTTCAAACAACATATTTGCTAAATGATCATAAATAGTTCTATCAATATAAAAATTTTCTTTATCTATACTACGTAATTTTATTTTTTCATTTGCTCTCTTTTGCTCAAGAAGCTTTAAAAAATTTTCTATAAAATTAATTGCTACTCTTAAACGCTGATAAGTATCATTTTCCCAAAGATTGATAACACCATTTAACTTACTTAAATCAATAACTGATTTCTCCAAATTATCAATTGCATGATATATAGTATAATTATGATTAATAAATCTTTTATTTAATAAACTTTCTATGGTTATTAATACAACTCTACTATATGCTTCCCATTGATCTGCATCCCACTTTAAGAAAGGAGCATCGAACATAGTTCCTATACTTTCCACCATATCAAAATTTGAAAATACAGCTTGGGTAATAGGTTTTGAATCACCTATCAATCCAGAGTCATACCACTTATCCTCATGATATATAAAAGATTCCTTGTTACTTATTGCTTCATTCACAATATTTCTAGCAAAAACTGATATATTCACACTATATTTATTTTGATCTGAAATTTCTTCAAAAAAAGCTAAAGCTGTGATCGGCGATGAATCAATAATCACCTTACAAAATCTTTTATCAGCAATTAAATCTAATAAGTTATGCGCATGTATCTCTATTTCAGTTATATTAATTTTTTTTTGTTTTCCCTCATTATCACTTTCTTGAAAACGATGTATTAATGGAGCATATTTTATAATATTTGAAGCTGAACTAGTAAGTTCATCTGCAATGACAGCTAAATTAGTTGGAACACCTCCAATTATATATCTATAAATAATGGATAAATAACGTTTTGAATTCAACTTACCAAATACTGGAGGTCTAATAAAAGCGAACCAAATCCAAATTAAAAAAGTAATAAAAAAGGTAATAGCTAAAAAAGCCTGCCAGAGTGCTGAGGTTATAAATGTTTGGCTGAGTACAAGCCATGCAGATGCACGCCACAGATCTGTAAGAATAGTAGATAAACCAACAAAAATAACGACAGAAAAAGTAATTATCTTTAATGGTAGCGGTGCTACTTCTACTCTAAAGCGATATCGAACATCAGCAATTGTCCAAGCTAAAATCATTAAAGCCAACCCTGCTAAAAATTCGGAGAAGCCAAAAATTTTAGGATCATCCACGCTTAAAGGTGAGAAACAAATCCCATGTAAGCATTTTTCAATCACTCTCTTATCCCCAGCCTTTAAATTATTTCGAAACTCTCTAGCAATAAAGAATTTCGACTTATCTCTTTATCATATGCGATTTATTTAAAATCAGTTGAATAATTCTTTATTAATAATTAGTTTTTATTTAAATTATACCTTGCTACTTTATTTTCCCAAAAATACCCAATGAGATAAAAATGAATGATATCAATGATTTGGTAATAATAAAAGAAAATACCATTAAGAATATAAAATCTCTTGATCAAGAAGATTTAAGAAAAATAGATAAAGCTGAAGAGGAATTATTTAATTTTGATCAAGACTTCAGTCTACTTCAATGCGTAATGGATAATTATGAGTCTTTTGAATTGGACTTACAAAACTACCTTGAAAGTGGATACTCAACAGGAAATATTTTAGATTCTAAAAATTATCTGACACTTATCAGAATTATAAACAAGTGGCTATTAAATATACTTTCATCATTTAAAGCAATGATTGAACATCTAGAAACTCGAATCAAAAGAAATTTCGGAAAAGATTCTATTGAATGCAAAAAATTAAAGGAAATTTTAAGTAGAGAGTATGATGGGCAGTTTGCTTACGCCTTTTCTTATAAGTTAAGAAACTATATTCAACACTGTGGTATGCCTAAATTAAGTTTTAATATAGTTCAGGATATAAATGATCCTAGTCAAATGAAATTATCAGTACAAATAGATTTAGATAGAGATGATCTTTTACACAGTTATGATGGTTGGACGAATGTAAAGCCAAGATTAATGGAACTAGATCGCAAAATTTGTCTTTTAACTATCTTAGACGATCTAATGGACTCTTTGGTTAAGATATTAATTGATATAAAAGATTTAATAGGATATGAAAAAGCTAAAGCGGCTAAATCTTTTATGCTAGAACTGGTTAATGAAGATAATGACTATGCAAGTCAAGATTATGGAATATGTAAAAAAATGGAGCGTTCCGGAGAAAAATTAAATATAAAAATACGGATACTTAAAACAACCTTGTTAAATAGTGTAAATACTTTTGAAAAATTAATAGAAGATTATTCTACGGACTAAATAATAACCTCTCCATATACATTTATATAGGTATCTTCTGTGCATCTTTTAATTCCATTGCAATAAGAATTCTTCATCTTGTTTTAGCTTCCCCTGATTAGTACGGTAAATTTTTTTATAAACAATAAAAAAGCCCTAAACCATTATAGTTTAGGGCTTTTTAAGTCATGTAAAGCTATTCGAGTTTATATGACTTTAATGTCTTGGTAGGTATATCCAATACCAAATTAAAACTTAAGATATTGATTTAAATTACAAATAAATTAAAATAAAAATCTGGTGTACAATTAGGTGTACAAATAATTAATTACTACAGCAATCTACATACAGGTATAATTAGAGTTGCTACCCCACTTCCAGCCACACAACATTGTCCTCAAATTGTTAGCGGTTGTACATCCCAAGGGACCATATACCCATTTTGATGAGGATCAAAAATAAAAAGGTCTTCTCTTGTATTCGCAGGGAAACTAAATTTAGGGATATAGTATGTTGATGAATCACTATTCAACAATTCTATTTCGAAGTGCTGATTTATTAGTGAAGACAACGTGGTGTTGTTGCTTAATAAGTAAAATGGACCATATTTAGCACAATACATAACGATATTAGCAGTAATCGCATCCATCACATTCTCTAACGTAGCACATGAAAAAAAATTTTTGCGATCATGCTTAGTTTTATTATAAGCATCATACCAACTTAAAGATTGCGTCGGATGTGAGGCATTCCAATTAATAAAAGGCTTAAATTTTCGTACATTATAGTTTTTGAAACTAATTTGAAATTCGCCTAGGCATAATTTAGGTAACAACTTTACATAATCTTGAGTTGTAAACGTTCGACCATTAGCAGCGGGTGTGCCAGTTTTATTAAATAATGATACCCACATATTCTCTACTTCGGTGCAAGCTAAAATCAATAACTCACGGGATTTATGACCAAAGGACTGAGCACCATTCTGATCGGGTTCAACATATAAAAAAATATCATCTAATTTATCAAGTAGAATTAGTAATGCTTGTTCTGCTGAACGCTGTTCGTACATATCAATATTAAGCGCATTTTGAATATCTTCAGAATATAACAAGGATGGTCTCCAAACCCCCTCAATACTTTGCCCAATTGGTAAATTAAGAGGCTGTATATTTTGGGCTCCAAAAGTTCTAATAGCCCAGTCTTCTAAAGTCCCTTGTTTTTTCTCGATTGCAGTTAAACCTACCGATATAGTGTTTAACCCTTTATTTCCCCCATATAAGTGCACAAAATGAGTGTCAGTTTCGTACGCATACCCTAATGGGTGGGTTTCATGAATAGGTTGTACACAGCGAGGTATTGTAGTTTTCGTATTTTCATAAAAAATTCCGTTCATGATGATCCCGTAATAAATATATAATTATCAAGTAATGTTTTTTAACTAAGCATGTATCAAAAGATTAGTTTAAAATTTTCACTCCTTATTTGGCAATGAAATTCTAATTAGATTCCTATCTATTATTAAATAAAAAGCAATTAGGCAGCTAAAAATGAAAAAGAAATACATCATTACTCTTGAAGGCGATACCCCTCCAAAACTCTTCTTAGGTGAAGAAATAGCAGGTTGCAAGATCATTGAATTAAGATTAGAAGAACTGCCAAGAAGAGTTGATGCTGCATGGTTGTTAGAACGGTATTCGCTTTCAAGAAAATCACTTATAGAACACCTCCGCGTATTTAATAAAGGTAATGAAGGTAAACATCTTTATGATCCAAACGAAGTTATCCCCATCTTAGATAACTTACATTTGTTAAATATAAAAAGAGGTGCTCGGCGGAAAAACTAGAATGAATGTAGGTACTTTCATCTATAGTCCTACAAACTAAATATTAGGAAATCATCCTGATGACTACCGAAATAAAATTTGTTTTGATAACAGCTGATGAACTAACCAAATTATTGGAAGAAGCATGTGAACGTGCTGTTACTAGGATATTGGCTAATCAAGAGGATGAGTTACTCAATATAAGACAAATATGTGAGCGCATACCTGGAATGACTTACTACCTTTTTAAAAACCTCTGCAAAGAACAAAAGATAAAAAGCATAAGCGGCCGTTACTCACTAAAAAGGGTAAAAACCGCATTAGAATCTACCTAATTCATAAATCTCAAAGTACTCATAATTTAAATCTTTATGAATACTTAGGTAGATCTTTTTCAATGCTCTGAAGTTTCTTTTCCGTTCTTTTAATTTTTTCTTGGACTCGAATATTTAAAACTATCTTCATGGAGCTCATTTTCATTTCTTCTTTTATGGATTCCAACTCTGTATCAACTAAGTGCATGAAGGGCTCATTCCTATAACGTTTTGAGTAGAAGTCGAATATCTCCTGCTTAAGTAAATTAAAGGTAATGTCACAATCAAACATGACAACCTGCGTGATTGCCTCCACAGACTCTCCTGACAATGAATAATAATTTGCCTTCATAGAAACTAGATCTTGCAACTTCTTTTTTGACTCAGCCAATGTATCTACCAAATCTTTGAATTCATCAATTAATTTTTCAATATCCACAATACTTATCCTAAAGATTTTATTACGACCCCCATTGTAATTAAGAAAAGGTATATAAATCTTTATATCGTGTTAGTAGTGTCAACAGCTAATCTATAAGATGCTTCTCTCTCTATGTGTCCAGCAATATCCGGTCTTAATACTTCAGGGTTTTACCTGCGGTCTAATGTCAATTGCTTTGACCTAAAATCTAACTCCTCCATTTCATCATCCCAAAGGTTAATTTCCTCACTTTTTAATAGTTCCTTCAAAATTTGATACTCTTTCTTTCCATGTAAACAAGTAGATAAAAATGCTGCGTAAGGACTATCAGCCTGACAACTGTTCAAAAGTTTAGACAAACTTTTCCTTGCTTCATCCAAATTTATAATATTTCTAAAAATACTGTCTAACTGGCTAGCGATTTCATTACTAGCAAGAAACCGTGGAAGAACAAGCCTTTTATCATCATTAAGGTCAAGCTTAGAAATCGTTATTTCCCCTTTCAAGTCTTTTGCATAAAGTCTAAATTCTTCTAAAAAGAAATGATTTTTAGGGTAATCAACATATGGATTAACAATAGGTTCGATAACTACATCTAACGTCCATTTCTTTCTATTACATCTCTGACAAGATGGCAAAAGATTTTCCCAATCAACTACGTAGTCCGGATAAGTGTCCTTGTCTTTAAAATGCTCTATTTGCATATATGAGTCTTCTATTTGCAAGGGGCATTCACAATAAGCACATTTAAATGAACTACTATCCAGTAATGCTTCTCCTATTTCTGCATGCTTCCAAACACTAGCCTTAGTTGCCTTAAATTTATTAGTAAGCTCTTCAACTTTTTCAGCTGTCAAATATGCAGGCTTTTTGCTCCTTTCCAGTTTAATCACAGATTATTCTCCAAGACTATCTAACTGTAGCTTGAATACCGGACGTAAAGGATAATTAGGATGAAGCATTTTATCTAACTGACAATATGCTTCATATGCTTTATCTCTATTTCTTTCTTGAAGCGCCTCATCAAATCTCCCTTTTACCGATTTATAAAGCTTGGTTCTTAAATCTGCCATCCCCATAACATCTTCAAGGATTTCTTCTATTGTCCATCCTTGGTAACCGTATTCTGGATTTGGTATATCCCGAAGAACTATTTCGTTATTTAGTCTTTCTAATGCGATCACTTCTCCAGCAAAGGCTGACTGAATAACATGAGGGCTGTGTGTAGCGATGAAGAACTGTGCATAAGGGAAAAGTTCTTTAAGAATATTGATAATTCGACCTTGCCATTCAGGGTGTAAATGTAATTCGATTTCATCAATTAGTATAATCCCCTCAAAGTCCTTGGCCGCTATTCTATTTTTATCAAAACGAAAGTCTATTTCTTTTATTAATCCCAAAAGTATGAATAGTGTTGACTTAAAGCCAGACGAAAGGAATTCTAAAAAAAATCTCTCCAGTAGGAGTATCAACAAATATTTCATTACTGGTATTAAGACGTTTAAATTTAAACTCTGGATTCAAAAGGTTAAAACATGCTTTAGCTGATTCAAGATTTTTTAATTGTGTTTCTGTTAAATGATCGTAATGCTTACTATGTAACACTCTATTTAACAACCAATCTTTGATATCCTCATTTTTTACACCAGAAGAATTATTTCTCATCCTATGCGTTGAGTCTGGGTCAGCAATAATAGCTTTGACTTTTTTGTAATCAATTCCCCTATTAGTTTTTATATACAACATCAAATGTTTGTTTTCTTCATAGTTTTTATTGTTAAGAAGAAAATAGTCAGACTCATTCGGTTCAAAGTCTGTAATATCCACATGAATATCTGAAGAACCTTTTTTATCATGTTTTATTGTAATTATTGCTTTATCACTTCCTGCCCTTTTTCTAACATGATTTTTATCAAACTGGCTGAAAGAAGCAGCAATAGCATCTAAAATATTAGTTTTACCAACCCCATTCTCTCCACAAATTATATTCATTTTTGAATTTAAATTTTCGAGTTTTAAATAAGGGATTCCGCCTACATCTTTTAACTCAATAGAATGGATTTTCATCTTATAACTACCTTAATTTTCTATCTTAAATAAGATATAGTTGATAGAATACCTTACCTAAAAGCTACTTCATTCATAAACTTATAACTATTTTAAAAAATTGTTTTTTATTTTAATTCAATCATGCCACGCATTTCATAATTTTGAAATGCAAAGTCAAATGTACTAGATACTGTCTCATTTCTTTCTGATACAAATTTAAAAAGACTTCTTAATATCTCAATAACATTTTCAATATTGAAACCATTCTCATGGAATTCAGCTTTTATAAGCTCTTTGAAATTTTCTGTATCAATATCTTTAACAAAAATCAAAACACTTGAATCATCTAGGGCTCTAGGCTCTTCAGTATTTGCATTAATATAGACCGCTCTATCGCCAGCATCGGTCAAATAAATTGCAGTGAGGTGAGTAGTGTCCAACCAATAATTATCTATAATATTCCGAGCTTTATAGTGCTCAAGATATTCAATGATTTGATATATACTAGTAATGGGATTTTTAGCAGCAAAAGCTTTCACATTTTCTAGTATATCGGCACTACCACTACCAGAAATATATCCACCATTCCATTCAATAATTTTTTTTATATTATTAGAAACCACATGGGATACTTTACCATTTTGCATATAGACAGCTCTATTATCTGCAGCTATAGCTAATGATCCAGCATTTCTTATTAATACACACATTGTCATTTTTATTTTACCTGATCGAAGATAACTTAATTTAGGCTATCAGAACATTGAAAAAAATTGCACGTTAAATAGAAGCTTTATTATAAAACTGAAATTAAATTATAAAAGCAATAAAAAAGCCCCAAACCATTACAGTTTAGGGCTTTTTAAGTCATGTAAAGCTATTCGAGTTTATATGACTTTAATGTCTTGGTAGGTATATCCAGACTCGAACTGGAGACCTCTACGATGTCAACGTAGCGCTCTAACCAACTGAGCTATACACCTAGGATGGAAAGCATAATATTCATTTTTCAAAAGCAAAACAAGTGATTTTCAATTGAAAAAAATACAAATGAGCAGACTTTAAGCAAACTCTTTTTCATTTTCCAAAAAAGAAAAACGGTACATGGTTTAACCACATACCGTTTTGTTTAGCTGAATATCAATCTCAACTTAACAAGGGCATTTCTTTAAAGTACCGCCAGCCGATGGATAACGCGCATCGACACAATGACGGTAGAAAGTCTTTGCATCCATTGGTGTTAAATCAGGATGATGAGCTTTCATGTGCTCCACATAAGTCTGATAGTCTGGAACCCCAACCATCAGTCGAAAGCTTTGTTGCAAACGTTGCCACAAGGTTGCAATACGCGACCAGTTCTTTGGAGAAAGCAACAGCTCTTTTTGTGAGAGCACTGTCATTTTGATGATTTTCGCAATAATGACAGTTCCATTTTTTGCAAATTTAAAATTCATCATTACTCTCCTCGTGGGGTGACCACTTCTGGATCAGCATATACAGCAGGCGCTTCATTTACTGTTGGTTTAGGGCTTGCTAAAGCACGGCGCACAATACCAATCGAAGCAATAATCATGACAATCGAAACAATCATAAAGAAGCCACAAAGCGCAGCATTAATCTGATTCGACATCACAATATTTTGCATCTCAGCAATACTTTTAGCTGGTTTTAATATTTCACCACGAGCAATCGCATCAGAGAACTTATGCGCTTGCGCCAAGAAACCAATCTTAGGATTTTCGTGGAAAATCTTTTGCCAGCCCGCAGTCATACAGGTGATGAATAAGAAAATTGTTGGGATGATCGTTACCCAAACATATTTTTCTTTTTTCATTTTAAACAGAATGACTGTACCCAAAATGAGGGCCATCGAAGCCAACATTTGGTTACCAACACCAAATAAAGGCCATAAGGAGTTAACACCACCGAGTGGATCAATCACACCTTGATAGACGAAGAAGCCCCATCCACCGACTGCAACAGCCGTACCGACCAAGTTACCAAAGAATGAACCTGATGCTTTAACCGCTGGAATAACAATACCAACCGTGTCTTGCACCATAAAACGGCAAGCACGTGTACCTGCATCTACAGCAGTTAAAATGAATAACGCTTCAAATAAAATCGCAAAGTGGTACCAGAACGCCATCATTGAACGGCTATTGAAAATTTCCGAAATGATATGTGCCATACCAATCGCAAAGGTAGGCGCACCACCCGTACGCGATAAAATCGAAGATTCTCCGACTTCCTGTGCCAACACAGTTAACATTTCAGGCGTAACGACAAAGCCTAAATTACGCACAGCTTCTGCCGCAGTTTCTACAGTTGTACCCAGTACAGCCGCAGGCGCATTAATTGCAAAGTACACGCCTGGGTCTAAGACAGTTGCACAGATCATCGCCATAATACCGACGAATGATTCCATGAGCATACCGCCATAACCAATCACACGAATATCTGCTTCGTTATCGACAAGTTTTGGTGTTGTACCACTTGATACAAGCGCATGGAAACCAGAAATCGCACCACAGGCAATGGTAATAAATAGGAATGGGAATAAGCTACCCGAGAAAACAGGGCCAGTACCGTCAATAAAATGAGTCACTGCTGGCATTTTCAGTTCAGGTAATGCAATGATAATACCGACTGCTAAACCGAGAATGACACCAATTTTAAGGAATGTTGATAGATAATCACGCGGTGCTAACAATAACCAGACTGGTAAGACTGATGCGACAAAACCATAAATGATTAAGCACCATGTCAGCTGTGTTCCTGTTAAGGTGAAAAATTCACCCCAGTAAGGATCTGCTGCAACATGTCCACCGTAAACAATTGCAAGCATCATTAAGACGAAGCCAATAATCGAAACTTCAGCAATACGTCCCGGGCGAATAAAACGCATGTAAACGCCCATAAATAATGCAATTGGAATCGTCGCTGCAATCGTAAAAACACCCCATGGACTATGGGCAAGTGCTTTAACCACAACTAAAGCCAATACTGCAAGGATAATAATCATTACCCCAAGCGCACCAAGCATTACAACGATACCAGCAAAAGAACCCAGTTCCTGTTTTGCCATTTCACCAAGCGAACGACCGTCTCGACGCGTTGAAATAAATAAAACTAAAAAGTCTTGGACTGCACCTGCGACAACCACACCGACCAGTAGCCAGATTGTCCCTGGTAAAAAACCCATTTGTGCAGCCAAAATTGGCCCGACTAATGGCCCCGCTCCTGCAATCGCAGCGAAGTGGTGACCAAAAAGTACATATTTATTGGTGGGAACATAATCCAGACCATCGGCTAAACGGTGGGCAGGGGTTAAACGTCTTGGGTTTAATTCAAATACTTTAGTTGCAATAAATAGACTATAAAATCGATATGCGATGCTATATACACATGCTGCAGCCAGTACAAGCCAAACCGCATTAACATGTTCACCACGACTGAGTGCCAGCATCCCAAAAGAAATTGCACCTATTATTGCCACTAGGCTCCAGACCAGCTTGGAGGGAAGCGTAGATTTCGCTTGCATTGTGTCCATTCTTAACCTCTCAATAAATAACTACAGCATTTTTATATTGTTATGTACTGTTCTATCAAATCCTTGTGACTGTACTCCTCCTTTAATTTTTTTCCTCTTATACTTTCGCATAAAAAAAGGGATGATTTACATCATCCCTTCGATAATAGTGTATTTTTTAACTATTATGCACGCTCTAAATAATCGCCAGTACGAGTATCTACACGAACGCTTTCTTCTTGCTGAACAAATAACGGAACACGAACAACCGCACCTGTTTCAAGCTTAGCTGGTTTACCGCCGCCGCCAGAAGTATCACCGCGTACGCCTGGATCAGTTTCAACAATTTTTAATACAACGAAGTTCGGTGGGTTTACAGTTAAAGGTACGCCGTTGAACAACATAATCGTACATTTTTCATTTGAATCGTCTTTTAACCATTTTGCAGCATCGCCCATTGCAGTTTTGTCTGCAGCGATTTGCTCAAAAGATACAGGATCCATGAAATTCCACATTTCACCATCGTTGTATAGGTATTCCATTTCAACTTCAACAATATCAGCAGCTTCTAAAGAGTCACCTGATTTGAAAGTTTTTTCTAATACTTTACCAGTTTTAAGGTTACGTAATTTTACACGGTTGAACGCTTGACCTTTACCTGGTTTTACATATTCGTTTTCCATGATTGAACATGGGTTACCATCAAGCATAACCTTAAGGCCTGCTTTAAAATCATTTGTAGAATAATAGGCCATGAAAGGCACACTCCAAACTTAACAAGTCAACTATGCGATATAATGCGTTGTTGCATTATCTTAATCGTGTCAAATGATAAACTATTTATACCAAGAGCAAAACTGGCAATCACAACTGAGTGACCTTATTACTGATCCGTCGGAGTTGCTAAGCCTACTCGAGTTATCCTCTGATCAGCTATTATCAGGTGCGATTCTGGCTTCTGAACAGTTTAAATTGCGTGTTCCTCGCGCGTTCGTCGGAAAAATGAACGCTAAAAACCCTTTTGACCCGCTTTTGCTACAGGTTTTACCTCATCATTTAGAACTTGAAGAACATCCTGAATTTGTAACAGACCCTTTGGGTGAAGAAGCAGCAAATCAATTACCCGGTGTATTACATAAATATAAATCACGCTTTTTACTGACTTTGACAGGTGCTTGTGCCGTACATTGCCGTTATTGTTTCCGTCGTCATTTCCCCTATCAAGAAAATTTACCGAAAAATGATGATTGGCTAAATATTAAAAATTACATTGAAGCGAATCCGCACATTAATGAAATCATTTTAAGTGGTGGAGACCCCCTTACGCTTTCTAACCGTAAATTAGCACTTTGGCTAGAACGTTTATCATCTCTCAAACAAATTAAGATTCTGAGAATTCATTCACGAGTTCCAATTGTGATTCCAAACCGGATCGACGAAGAGCTAATTTCTTTATTAAAAAACAGTAGGCTGCGTATAGTTCTGGTGGTACACTCAAACCACGCTTCTGAACTCGATGACTTTACCTGTTCAAAATTGTTGCAGTTATCTGCCGAGCACATTACTGTACTTAATCAGGCAGTATTGCTTAAAGGCGTTAATGATTCTGCACAGACATTAATTGATTTAAGTTATCGTTTATTTGAAGCTCGCGTTATGCCTTATTACTTACATGTTTTAGATAAAGTAAAAGGTGCACAACATTTTGATTTAATACCATCTGAGATAGATGATATATATCGTGATGTGTTAGCGAACCTACCGGGGTATTTGGTTCCTAAACTCGTCAGGGAAATTGCGGGCGAAAAGAATAAAACACCGCTTTTTGGGGCAACAACATTTTGAGTTATATAATAAGTGATGATGAATAATGCACTATCGGACATTTTTCACAATCAAACCGAACTCACTCGTGAGCGGTTAAGCTTTTGTGAAGCCAATATTAAAGATCTTAATGAATGGGTCACTACCCTTTCTATTATGCAACTCGGCGATACGTCAAAAGCATTATTCACCGCCATTTTAGAGCTCAATGAATTAAAATGTAGTGAAACCTTACGTTTTGATCTTATACAAACGCTTCATCCCACCATTAATAACGTTCTTGCGAGTCTAGAAAAAAACTTTTTTAACCAAGGTGTTATTAGTACAGACCGTAACGAACATATTATTGAGTTAGCAATGTTGCTGCGTTGCTATTTCGCCAGTATTTATTTAAATATTGCACAAAATAGCCATGGGCAATTACAGCATCAAAAGTTTTCTCTATTTGCCTATAAGCAAAAAAAGAATTTGCAAACGGCACGTACCTTATCGACTTTTCATGCACTACAACAATTAACGAGCCTCTTATATCAGCAGCATATGCTCTATAGTGAGCCTCTTAAAGGACAGTGGCTGGTTGCACATCAGCTCTACGAAACCGCTGTTCAACACAAATATCATCTCATCAATATTAATCATATTCAGGGTATCCACCACCCTCTAGCAAATATTACCCAAGCTTATGCTCAGCTAATTTTGCTCGATATTTTAAATACGAATCAGATTCGCCAATCAGAAATTCAAGCCTTATTTCAATGTAGTTTTGACTGGGCAAGAATGATTCAAATTTTGCCGAAAGATACAGCCTTAACCAAATATGTAGTTGACCCTAGTAAAGACCATCCGCCAGTCTATAACACCAAACGCAGCTCTAATTTTAGTCCAAGCATTTTTATAGGCACACAAGCTTTACTTGAGCATGTCACTGCAACCATGCATAAAAATGCGCAATATATTTCCAAAAATGAAAAGTTTTATTTAAGCCCGGCTTTAAAGTTTCATGTTCAAACAATTTTGGGTACAACGGCTCAACGTCGTCATGAACGTTATGAATACAATGCAGAACTACAAATTTGTTTCGGTTTAAGTACGGCTCATTTCTATCTAGCGAAAGCAAAAAACTTTGAAGAAACGCTACAACTTAACAATAATTACAACTTACAAAGTGAGTCTAAAGTTTTATCCAATTTAGAGAAAAAAGAACAACAAACCACATCCTATCAACGCTTAAGTCGTGAAAGCAAAACCATTTATCAAACCACTGTTCTCGATATTAGTGTCAATGGATATCGTATTAAATGGTCTGGGGAAGCACCGAAAAATCTAAGAACCGGTGAATATATTTTAGTTAAAGAAACTTTGCATGGACAATGGCGCGGTGGCGTAATCCGCTGGATTAAACAGTCGACAGAAAAATCCCTAGAGTTAGGTTTAGAGATTTTGTCACAGGCGATGTTCCCTTGTGCAGTGCATATTCAAGCTGAGCGTCATACACGCAATTATCATCCTGCACTACTACTACAAACACAAAATCTAGAAGAAATACAAAATACGTTGATTTTACCGGGGTCACAAATTTTTAGAGAGCAACAAACAATTCATTTACGATTGGGGACAGAAGAAATCAAAGTGTATCTACTCAAAGCACAACTCATTACTCAAAGTTTTATTCAATTTCATTTCGAACTTCTGAATGAGCAGCAACAAAATCTGCTTGATCAGTTCATGATGAAAAAGAATAGCAACTCTAGCAGCCAAGATTTATGGGAAGCACTAAAGTGAGAAACTCTTTATTATCTAAAAAGTTAAAACGTACTGAAACACGTTTACTCATTATTGATGACAACCAGCTACGTTATAACCAGATTTTAAATTTATTATTGGGGAATAATTATCAAGTTCATGCGTTATTACTTGATGATCTAAAAAGTTTCGAAAAACAGTTAAATACGCCTTGGGATGCTATTATTTTTGGTCGTGCTTATGACCTAAAAATTGAACAAACCCTCTCCCTTATTCAAGCATCTGAGCAGCCACATTTACCTGTTTTATTATTGCAACCTGAAGATTATCAACCTCAGCAATATCAATCCTATATTCATAAAGGTATCTATGATGTAGTTCCATTAGAGCCATTAGATTATTTTTATATCACGCTTATTCGGACCTTGTCATATAGTCACTTATTGCAAACTGAGCAACGTCTGACCAATGAATTGGAAACTATTCATTCTCATACACAAACATTGGTGAATAACAGTCATAAAGCAGTTGCCCTCTTTCAAGAAGGCATGCACGTTAAGGCAAATACAGAATACCTCAACCTTTTTGGCTTTAAGCAAGAAGAAGAGATTATCGGCCTACCCATCTTAGATGTTTTACAACCCAATGATTTAAATATTTTTAAACAAAGATTTAAAAAGATTTCATTAGGTCAATTTGATCAGGCTCGTTTTGAAATCCAGAGTCAACATGCAGCAATTTCAGGTAATAATGCTTTAAAACTTGAATTTATTCCGAGTCAAGAAGAAGACGCCGTACAGTTAACTATTGACTATCAACTAGATTTACAAACACCTGCCAATATAGCTTTTGCTGAAAAAAGTTACGGATCCACTGCGCCTTGGCAACAAATTAATCGACAACTATCGACACACCCTGCTCAAGCGAATGCATTGGTTTTATTCAGACTAAATCAGTGCCCAGAACGAGTGTTTCAACTAGACTGGCAAACACCCGGACAATATTTTAATCAGCTGCAAAGTTTCCTGAAAGAACAGGCTCAAATGCCGATTTTCAATCTTGAACTTGGGTCATATCTTGGCGTTTTGCAAGCCGAAAACAGTACAGTCCTTAACTCCCAATTGGCTAGTCTGCAAACTTTGCAAAAAGAGCATTTATTAACGGTTAATGAACTTAATTACTCAGTACAATTCAAACTGAGTTATGCGCAAATTACAGAGCCATTAAATGAAGCTAGCTTTGCAAAGCTTCTTGATCAAACAAATCAGCAAGCCTTACCTAAAGCCAAGCCAGAAATTGAGCTAACGCCAACAATCGATATTATCCCTTCTGAACCTATCAGCTCGTCTTTGTCACTTGATTTAAGCCTTCAAGATGTTGATGCTCCAATGCCTTCACCGTTATTACAGCAGTTAAAGCAACAGCTGGCACGGGGTGAAATTCATTTAAAATATCAGCAGATTTATGATAAGCATGATCAAGAAACCCATAACTACGAAGTGACGAGTGGTTTTATTGCAGATGAACAGTGGCATGATTTAAATGATTTAGCCGCATTGCGAGATGATAGTGAACTTTCGATTCAATTAGACCGTTGGATTTTGGTCGAGGCTTGCAAGCAGCTACATAATTTCATTACGCAGTACCCGAAAGCCAAGCTGATTATTAACTTAAATATTGATATCTTACTCAAAGATAAATCAGCCCCTGAACTCATTTCGAAATTACTCACCATTATTGGTAGTAAGCAAGAAAGCCCGTTGATTTTACAATTTTCAGAGCAAGCGATTCAGCCACACCTTGCAATTGCACAGCAACTTATAGCCCGCCTACGTCAACATGGCGCAGAAATTTCAATTCGAGATTTCACATCTTCTATGTATAGTGAATCGATATTGCAACAACTTGATGTTCAATATTTAAAATTGCAATCGAAGAAGACAGAGCTATTAAACTCAGATGCTGGTTTAGCGCAATTACAAGAAAAGATTCTAAATTATTTGACTGTAAAACCTGTAGGGATTTTACTTGCCGATCTTAATGATATGAACTTATTTGCTAACGCTTGGAATGTGGAAGCACGTTTCTTACAAGGTCGTTATTTCCAGAAACGACTTGATCGATTAACAGATGTACAAGACCAATAATGGTCTTGTCGTTCATAAACAAAAAACGGGCATAAAGCCCGTTTTTTGTTTCGTTTTTCAGTATTAACGCTTGATAGAGCGAGACATACCAGAGAAACGTTGTTTGAATTTGTCGATACGACCACCAGTGTCTACATTCTTTTGCTTACCAGTGTAGAAAGGGTGGCAAGCTGAACATACGTCAAGGTAGATAGTTTCTTTACCTAAAGCAGAACGAGTTTCGATTACGTTACCGCAAGAACAAGTTGCAACTAATTTTTCATATTTTGGGTGAATATCGGCGCGCATCGTCGATTACTCCTAATTGTAGAAAGGCTTAAGCTGTTATCGCAATTGATCACTCTCAAAATAAATCGAGGAAAGCTCAAAATGAGCAGATCAACACCACAACAGACCATTCTTTTGGCCCACCGAAACCTCTAGGGTTAGAGCTAAGCACAACAAGTGGACAAGATTATACGCCAAATATTTTTTATTTGCGAATTAATCTTTAGATTTAGCCCAGTAATTTGCAATTACCCCACAAACCATTAATTGGATTTGGTGAAAGATCATAATAGGCAACACAATCATGCCTAAAGGCTGACCAATAAATAAGATTTGCGCCATCGGCACACCACTTGCCAACGTCTTTTTTGAACTACAAAAGAAAACCGTGACTTGATCTGCTCGGTTAAATCCAAAAGCACGAGGTAGATACAGTGCTAATAACATAATGACCGTTAAAAGAACTGAACAAGCAACCACTAAAATAAGCAAGGTTTTCCAGTTTACCTGATGCCAAAGACCTGCAACCACTGCCCCACTGAACGCGCCATACACCACCATCAAAATCGAGCCTTGATCGAATGCTTTAACAATACTTGGAACTTTTGCCATATAAGGAAAAATATAAGGACGTAATATTTGCCCTAAAATAAATGGCACTAACAGCAACAATGTAATTTGTATAATTGAAGCAGTCGGATCGAACCCATGTTGGCTTTGGCCTAAAATAAAAAAGCTCACCAACACTGGTGTAATAAACATACCAATCAAATTGGAAAAAGATGCGCTACAAACCGCTCCAGCCACATTCCCTTTTGCAACTGATGTAAATGCAATAGAAGATTGAACTGTAGAGGGTAAAAAGCACATAAACAGAAAACCCCAGTACAGCTGCTGGCCGAGTAGAGGTAACAGAATCGGTTTAGCTAACAAACCCAACACAGGGAAAATAAAAAAAGTAAATGCGAAGACAAGTAAATGCATTTTCCAATGCAAAACGCCTTCAATTACAGCCTCGCGAGACAGCTTTGCACCATGCAAAAAGAATAAAATTGCAATCGCGACAGTAGTCAGTGTATTGAAATATTGCGCAGCTTGACCACTGACTGGAAAAAATGTTGCTAGCAGTACCATTCCAACTAACAAAATTGTAAATCGATCAAGTGCCAATAACTTCAACATAGCCACATCCTATGATTATTTTAGATAATAAAAAACCCAGTTGATAAATTGACCATCTGGTCAAGCGTTCATCATACTGGGCTAAAAAAATAAAGCTAGACTTTTAAGACCTAAATCTTAAAGCGTCATAGTCAATTTTTAGTTATTTGTCGCATTAGCATCTTGTTGAATCAACTCGATTTTATAACCATCTGGATCTTCAACAAATGCGATAACGGTAACACCACCTTTCATTGGGCCCGCTTCACGCACAACTTTGCCGCCACGTGCTTTAATTTCTTCACACGCTTTATAGGCATCGTCAACACCAATCGCAATATGACCATAGGCATTACCTAACTCATAACTTGATGTATCCCAGTTATGGGTAAGCTCAAGCACAGTATTGGTTTCTTCATCACCATAACCAACAAATGCCAGTGTAAAGCGCCCTTCTTCATAATCACGCTTACGAAGTAACTTCATTCCTAATACTTCGGTATAGAACTTTAAAGATTGTTCTAAATTGCCTACTCGCAACATTGTATGAAGCATTCGCATATATTTATCTCCTAGGAAACCTTTATTTTGATGATTGATTAGCCAACAACTTACCTACCCATATCACGAGTAATAAAATTGGTAATCCCATCAAAAATGTAGCCGTAAAAAAGCCTGAATAACCGATATGATTCACTATTGTACCTGAGTAACCACCAATCGTTTTTGGTAACAACAGCATTAGCGAGCTAAAAATAGCATATTGCATGGCAGTAAATGACACACTCGTTAAACTAGAAAGAAATGCAATAAAAACTGCCCCAGCTAATCCAGAGGCTAAGTTATCAAATATGATGCCCATTACTAACCAAACTTTGCTATAAGGAACAACCACTTTTCCTTTCAATTCAATATCAATATTTTTATCAATCGGAATCGCAGGAATATCGGATAAACTCATACGATAACGAGGCTGATTCTCTTCTAGTTGCTTTTGATAAGAATGATTTAAAGTTAAAGTATGCGATTGCTTATTAGCTTCATAATTTGCTTCTACTTGTATTGAATTAAGTTTAGCAAGATCATTTCCAGGAACAATAACACTCCAATCATTATCTTTAATCTTGCCTTCTATTTTATCTTTTGAATTCAATAAAATGCTAACTGATTTTAGTTCACTATTTTTAGGCAGATTCAATAAACTACCATGAAGAATTACATCTTTTTTCAGCTCATCTTTATATAAAAGATTATCTCCACCAATTGCTTGAATATAAATATCTGGTTGTGATTCTGAGCTAAATAATTTTAATGGAAGGTTTATCTTTAAGGGTTCAGTATATCCCACAGGCTGAGAATCAATTGAGACTTTATCCTGAGCTGTTGTTAATGTATTACTTGGGAATTTTAATGACCAATTTCCTACTTCATCAGGGCTGGTAGTATAAGTTTGATCCCCAATATGAACCTGAACATTTTGCATAGTGGCACCAGACTTAACTAATCCAACAAAAATCAAGTTAGTAGTGCTTGCTAAAATTGCTCCTAAGAACATCATTTTCATCACATTATAGCGTTGTGCTAACATTCCTCCGAGGAAACCACCCAATATGACAAAGAAAATTGCAAAAAACTTATTAAACCAAGCAATTTCTTCTTTATCAAAATTTAAGTCTAAATAGAATAAATTAGCCATTACACCAGCAACGACATCTGAAATACGATAAAACCCTATTAACAATAAAATTGCTAAAGCAACTTTTAATCCATATCGTTTAAAGAAATCTAATAAAGGTGATAACCATGTTTCTACAACAATTTTTTTATTAATTAGACCAAATTTAATTAAACCTAGAATTACAACAACAGCAATTGATATACTAATTAAAAATTTAATAACTAAAAGTAAAAAACTTAAAAAAGCATCTTCAATAGAAAATGAATCAAAAATTAAACCGATTTGATAAAAACTAATTCCAAAAACGATGGTTGAAATAACAAAAACCGCAAATAACTGAAAATAATCTTTAGCTTGATAGTGATGCTGAATACGCTTAACTTGAGGCTCATGGATAAATAATGTTGTAATTATTCCTATACCCATTAGGCAGGCCATTAATAAATATGTAGTTCTCCATGCTTCATATATATAGTTACCAACTGCGGTACCTAGAGAAGCCGCAAATAATAATGCACCTAATTGCGTGATGATTGTAGCAGTACGATATCCAGCATTATAAGTTGAGGCTAAAACAGTTTGTACATTAGGATCTTCAGTTAATTCAATACGGTAAGCATCCACAATAATATCTTGTGTAGCTGAAGAGAAGCCAAGAAAAATAGCCGCTCCTGCCATAATAGTTAGATTTGAAAATGAACCAAACCCAGAAGTGTTCGGTAATGGATTTGTAAATGCCATTAAACAAATTGCGCAGATAACTAAAATCTGTGCAATTAACAACCAACTACGCCTTAATCCCATTTTTTTTGTTAAATAAGGAAGTGGTAATTTATCTATTAATGGAGCCCAAATAAATTTGAATGAGTAAGCTAACGCTGCCCAAGAGAACATCGTAATAGTACTTCTGTTAATTCCAGCTTCAGTCAACCAGAATGATAAGGTTGAAAAAATTAGAAATATGGGAATTCCTGAGGAAAAGCCTAAAAACAACATAATAATTGCTCGGCGATCCAAGAAGGCCATAAAAGAACTTTTCCACCCTTTTGATTCAGCACTCATTCGATTTTTATTTTCCATAAATTATAAATGTGCCTATTCAAACCCTTCTTACAATTGCTTTCAAGATTCTTTATGCAAACATTTTTGTTTTGGCGATAAAAACCGCAAGTTTGCTTGATATTTTATGCTAAACCTGTATACCTTAAGGCTTCAACCTTCGTTTTCTTTTGCTGGATATCAACAGTGACACAAAAACTTGATCAAGTGACTATTTCAACTTTATCACTCGCTAAAACAACCACCACAAACGTCACAGTAAATGCATTTCCTTCAGCTTTTGAGCAACCTGATATAAAAATGACCTTAGATAAAACCGTTTTAAAACCTGAACAACTTACACATATCCCCGATTTTGAAAAAATTCCAGCTTCAACTAAACGCATCAAACCTCTTAATAATTTTTTAGGTCAAGATCGTGCC
Organism: Acinetobacter oleivorans DR1; assembly: GCF_000196795.1. Lineage (NCBI taxonomy): Bacteria > Pseudomonadati > Pseudomonadota > Gammaproteobacteria > Moraxellales > Moraxellaceae > Acinetobacter > Acinetobacter oleivorans. Next base: position 1,100,847 of record NC_014259.1, on the reverse strand, counting down.
AAAGCATCTGTAGAGGCGGGAATTTCTTTACCCTACTCAGGCTATAACATTTTTGCAGTAGGAACTGCTGGTTTAGGCAAACGTACTATGATTAAACGTTTGTTACAGCAGCACGCCAAAACAATGCCAACGCCTGATGACTGGGTGTATGTCTATAATTTCAAACAAGCACGTCAACCTATTGCTCTACGCTTTCCAGCAGGTCAAGGAACTAAGTTTCAACAAGCACATGATCAAACTTGGCAAATTATTTTAAAGCAACTTGAACGCCGTTTTAGTGCAGAGACTTATCACAATCGTATTGAACGTATCCGTCAGGAAACAGGTGATGTACAACAACAAGCGCTTGTTGAACTAACCAAAGAAGGCGAAGAACTTGATTTAAAACTCATTTCTCGTAATGAGAAACATGGTTTTGTTCCCGTACAAGTCAAAGATGATCAGGTTCAAGAACTTACCCAAACAGATATTGATGCATTAAATAGTAAGCAACGCGCTGAAATTGCGGCCAATATTCGCTATATGGATAAAAAGCTGGATCGCCTTGGTCTACATTTAGGTGATTTAGAAGATGATGCACGCGACAAAGTGTCTGTGTTAAATCGAGATATTGCAACGCAAGTTGTTATGCCAAGAATGGAGCTTATTTTAAATAAATATGGTCAAGTGAAAGGACTTGAAGATTATTTAAAACAATATGCCCAAGATATTATTGATAATGTTGAACTGATCTTAGAACAAGATGAAGATGATTTTACTCCATCAATGTTCAATCGTGTTCCAGCACGTTATCAAGCCAATGTGATTGTTGCAAATAAACCAAATAGTGGCGCTCCTGTTATTTTTGAAGACTTTCCAACGCACTATAATTTACTCGGCCACGTTGAACAGCTCACTCATAACGGCACAATTACTACAGATTTCACTCTCATTCGTCCAGGTGCTCTACATCAAGCAAATGGTGGTTTTTTAATGCTTGAGGCCGAGCAATTACTCGAACAGCCTTATGCATGGCAAGGTTTAAAGCGTGCCTTAAAATCAGGACAACTTAAGTTATCTTCTCTTGAACATATGCTGACGTTAACAGGCTCTATCTCGATAGAACCTGCTGCGGTTCCACTTGATATTAAAGTGGTTCTTATGGCAGAACCTGAAATTTATTATGAAATTTTAGAAGTAGAACCAGAGCTTGGTAGTGTATTTAAAATTCGTGCAGATTTTACTGATACATTACAACGTAATGACGAAAATGAACAAGCCTACATGCAGCTCATTGCTGACTATGTACAAGCGGATAAATTGCTTCCGTTTGACCGCAGTGCTTTAGCAGCTTTACTTACTGATTCAAGCCGTCAGGCTGAAGACCAAAGTTCACTGTCGTTACATGCTTCAACCTTAGGTGACCTGATTCGCGAAGCACATCATCATGCATTTAAAGCGAATGAGAAGCTGGTAACCGACCAGCACATTAACCTCGCTCTACAACATCGCCAATATCGCTTAGGCTATTTAAGAGAGCTTTACTGGCAAGATCTTTCACGCGGTACACAATTAATCGAAACATCGGGATACCGTTTAGGTCAGATCAATGCCCTCTCCGTGATTCATTATGCAGATGTTGAGTTTGGTTTACCTTCTCGTTTAACGGCATCTGTTTATCAAGGTGGCGGTGATATTCTTGATATTGAACGTAGTGTAGAACTTGGTGGGTCACTTCATGCGAAAGGCGTGCTGCTGATGTCTAGCTTCTTGAAAGCTCACTTTGGTCGTGAACAGATTTTACACTTCTCGGCTGCACTTGCATTTGAACAGAGCTATGGTCAAGTTGATGGCGATAGTGCAACTGTTGCTGAGCTTTCAGCGTTGATTTCTGCAATTAGCCAAATACCAATTGATCAATCATGGGCAATTACCGGCTCTATGAACCAATTAGGACAAGTTCAACCTATTGGCGGCGTAAATGCAAAAATTGAAGGATTTTATGATGCATGTAAGCTACAAGGCTTGACTGGTAAGCAAGGTGTCATTATTCCTCGTCAAAACATGCAGCATTTGATGTTACGTCAAGATGTTATTGATGCTGTTCGCAGCGGCCAATTCCATATCCATGCAATTGATACGATTGATCAGGCACTTGAAATTTTAATGGCTCGTCCGGTCGGTACGCTCGATAAGAAGGGTAAATACAGCAAAAATTCAATTTATGCAGCAGTAATGGAACAACTTGAATATTGGCAAGCCATTGAAGATGGTGCTGAAATTGAAGAAGAGCCAAAAAAGAAAAAGAAAAATAAGAAAAAAATTAAGAAGCATGAAGAACTTACTGCTGAGGATCTGCCACAAGAAAATGCAGAAGAAGTTGCTACATTAAAACAGAAGTAATAAAAAAGGGCCTGTAAAATACAGGCCTTTTTTATTTCAGACTTGCAAAATTAACGAACGATTTGAATCGCTCGCCCTCCTGCTAACTGGCTAAAATATTGTTTAAGTGCTTCAACACAACGTTGAATTTTCATTGGTTGTTGATCATGCTTGGCAACCTCTGCATACAATGTAAACGTTGGTAATTTCCAATCTGGCATGAGTTCAATCAAAGAACCATTTTTTAGTTCTTTCTGAGCATCTAAATATAAAATTCGTGCAATACCATGCCCTTGCTGACATAACGCTTTTGCAACTTGTAAATTATTACTCTGCAAACGGCTTTGCATTTCAATATTGAGCGTTTCACCTGTTTTTACATGTTGAAAATTAAAATGGCGCGAGTCATTCATGACATTAATCGACAACAATTCATGATCTCTTAAATCATTAGGATGCACAATTGGACTAGACTGATTCAGATAACTAGGAGAAGCAATCAAAATTTGATCTACAAAAGCCATCGGAATGATCGAGCTGCTCTCTTCTACAGGAGTAGAGCTCATGCGAACCGCAATATCAATTCGCTCTTCAATTAAATCGATATAACGATGTCCAACTTCGAAATGCACAGATAAACCGCGATGAGCCGACATCCAGTGAGATAATGCAGGAATGAGGTGTTGAACTGCCAAATCAGGAGTTGTCGCAATACGCAAATCCCCGATTAAGTCATCCCTCAATTCATTAATTCTGATTTTTCCCCTTTCAGCCGCCGCCAACATCTCTTGACAGCTTGAAAAAAAAGCCTGTCCGGCTTCTGTCAAACTAAGTTTACGAGTAGAGCGATGTAATAGAGTTACATCCATTTCATGCTCAAGCGAGCGTATCTGCTGACTCACCGCACTTGTTGTAATTCCTAATTCACGTGCCGCACCACTAAATGAACTTTTTTCAACCACACAAGCGAAAACACCCATCGCACGAAGCTGATCTAACATAGGTTTCCTCGAATCTAATTTTAAATTTATAAAAAATGCTTATTGTTGTAATGAAAGCAACCAATTACATTATACGAGGAAACCTAAGTTTTTTGCATTAGCTATTTTGGTAAAAGATTTATAGGATTAATCGGTTTTCCATCCAAACGAATCTGGAACTCGAGCATGACTTGAGATGCACCAGTAGAGCCCATTTCGGCAATTTTTTGTCCAGCAGTTATATTGTCACCGCTTTTTACAAACATCTTGCTATTGTGGGCATACGCACTGATATATCCGTCAATATGCTTAATTAAAACCAGATTTCCGTATTCTTTTAAGCCATCAGCTGCATAGACAACTTGACCATCAGCTGCGGCATAAATAGGGTCACCCTGATTTCCACCATAACGGATTCCTTTGACATTATTTGCCAAATTAAACCCTTGAATCACTGGTCCATTGGTCGGTTTTATCCAACGTAAGCTCGAATTTGGTGCAACTGATGCCACTGTCGTATTCGTTGACGGTACAGTAGACGGCTGAGTTACCGGTGTAACTGGTTGTGTGGTTGGTAGAGCAATGGTTTGACGTTTGATTTGCTCAGGTTGTGCCATGACTTGCGTAGATACTGTTCTTGGTGAAGAACCTTTCTTCAAACGTAATGATTGATTGACATAAATACGATATGGCGCAGGAATATCATTCATTTCGGCAATACTGATATAGTCCAGACCATAACGCATTGCGATACCACTTAAAGTATCACCTGAACGAACTGTGTAATAGTTAGGAGCCATTGCATAGCGAGAACTATTATTAATTTGTGGTTTAGAAGCACAGCCTGCCATAGCTACGGTAAAACCTACAGCCACAGACAACAACATAATTTTCATTATTTTGTCTTTTTGGATATGCACTCTGTTTTGTTGCCCAATTAAATGCATTGATCTCCCTCACTAAATGCTACAAATCATTTCGGCTAAGAGTACCAAAAAAGTAAGAGGAAACACGTTCCTCTTTTTCTTTATTCACAAAGTTATAACATTCGAGCTCAATTATTGACTCAAACTGACCTGAAGGTCTTCTAAAACGGCGTAATTTGTAGCATCCATTTGAATAGGTGTAACACTGACATAACCGTTTGCTACCGCAAAGAAATCCGATTGAATCTGGCTTGAAACACGCTCAGGATCTGTAACCGCCTCGCCTGCTAATCCAATCCAGTAAACTTGGCGTCCTCTTGGGTCGACATGGCTGGTAATAGGTTTAGATTGAGCACGGCGTCCCTGATACGTAATTTGTGCTCCTTTTAACTTCGGTACATCAGGAATATTGATATTAAAGATGTGTCGCGGAGGCAAAGCTGGCAATCCGCTTGCAATAAAATCATGTACCCACTGTGCAGCCTGAGCATAATCTTCTTTAACATTATAAGCGCGTACATCAGGACCAGCTAAAGAAACAGCAATTGCAGGTTGCTTCATTAAACGTCCTTCAAATGCAGCACCGACTGTTCCAGAATATAAAACATCATCACCTAAATTAGCGCCACTATTGATTCCACTTACGACTAAGTCAAATTCGAAATCAAACAAACCATTCATAGACAAATACACACAATCTGCTGGCGTACCATTCACAGCCCATACATCTTCGGCAATTTGAATTGGGCGCAATGGTCGATCTAGTGTTAATGCACTTGAAAAACCACTTCTTTCACTTTCTGGTGCAACCACAACCACACGTCCAAGCGGTTTTAATGCTTCAGCTAAAGCCTGTATACCTGGCGCAAAAACACCGTCATCATTCGCTATTAAAATATTCACTAAAATCTTTCTCTACAAATAAACCTAAAGGTTTTCACAATTGAATTATTTGTTGAATTATATATATTTATGCCTCCATAGCATTATAAAATTGTGAAAAAATGAAAACTTTTGCTCCTTTTTTTCAGGTATTGGGGATCAGTATCACATTGTGTACGCAAGCGGTTTTTGCAGATGAGGATATCTCAACACAAGAAGCTGATAGCTTAATTAAAGATGATATTGCGGCAACGCAAGTCTTACAGGAAATTTGTCCAGCTTTCGTAGGGACAAATAAAAAACTTGAGTCAAATACTCAAAAAATTATCACAACGTATCTTCAAGGGTATTCGAATAAATCAATTACCCTCTCTGCTCTACAAAATGATGCAGAGTTTAAAACCCTGTTAAATGAAGCACGTCAAGCTTCAAAACAAATGGACCATCATGAGCAACACGAACTCTGTGAAGAGATCGTCAACTATAAAGAATAGGTTTTTGCTCGTTTAGGGTAGAAGTTTATTTACTGAGGTTTTCTGCTTGTTATTAAGCAGAAAACCAACATAACAATACATTTTTTCCATTTTTTTAACCTGTAAATTGGTTAAGCTATCGACATATTTAAAAATTTTATTTTGGGTTATCGATGTTTATGAAGAAAAGCTTAGTTCAATCGCTCTCTTTGGTTTTACTTATGAGCATGGCAACAGTTGGTTTTGCTGCTGATAAGAAGAAAACAGCTGAAAAGAAAACCGAAAATGAAAATGTTGTTGAAGTAACTCCACAGCAAACTATAACTCCTGAAGAATTAGCTGCAATTCAAGTACTTTCTGAAATTTGCCCAAGCCTTATTGGCAAAAAAGATGCTGATTTTGCTCAAGGTTATGAACGTTTAGTAAAAGACTATTTGCCAAATGAAGCCGATCCAGTTGCAGCTTTAGAGAAACGTGCTAAAGACAAAAGTTTCAAGAAAGTCCTAAAAGAAGCGCGTAATGATGCAAAAGCTGCTGGTAACGAGCAAAACACATTAGTTTGTCAAGACGTGAAAGCTTATCAATCGCAAAACTAAATTAGTAAAAAACTCTTGAGTTACAATACTGTTTGAAAAAGCCGACTTCCCCCATAGAAGTCGGCTTTGCTTTATCCTAAAATGCTAGGTTCTTCTGCTTCATACAAGATATTGGAATTACCTAGAATGACTCGAAAAAGCGCTATTGCTGCACTCCTCCTCTTACCAAGTTTTTCTTATGCAGCAACTGTCTTATCAGCTCCGCCAGAATTAAATAATAAGTCTTATGTATTAATGGATTATGAGACAGGACAAATTCTCGCTTCTAAAAATGAAAACGAAAAGCTTGCACCTGCTTCAATGACAAAAATGATGACAAGCTACATCATTGAACAAAAATTATTAAAAGGTGAACTGACTGAAAATGAGCAGGTTCGTATGAACGAGTCTGCATGGTGTAAAGGAAGCAGCTCTGAATCATGTATGTATGTTCCTTTAAATGGTACAGCAACTGTTCTAGAAATGCTTCGCGGTATCATTATCCAATCAGGTAATGATGCATCAAAAGCAATGGCTGAACATATTGCCGGAAATGAAGGCACGTTTGCTCACATGATGAATCAGGAAGCAAAACGTATCGGTATGACAAATACCCAGTTCATTAACTCAACTGGTTTACCGGCAGAAGGTCATTATTCAACAGCTAAAGATATGGCTGTTTTAGCGCAACATATTATTAAAGACAGCTCAAGATATTACCCAATCTACTCTGAAAAAGAATTTACGTTTAACGGTATTAAACAAGGTAACCGTAATGCCTTGCTTTACACAGACCCAAGCGTAGATGGTTTAAAAACAGGTCATACAGATGAAGCGGGTTACTGCTTAACAACTTCAAGCAAACGTGGTCCGATGCGTCTCATTTCCGTTATTTTCGGAACGGATAGCGTAAATGAACGTGCTAACCAAACACGTACATTATTGTCTTGGGGCTTTGCAAACTTTGAAACTGCAAATATTCAACCAGCCAATCAAGTTCTTGCAAAAGCAAAAGTATGGTTTGGTAAAGAAGATGAAGTTCAAATTGGTCTGGCTGAAAACTTTAGTGTGACTATGCCTAAAGGCAAAGCTAACGGTATTAAAACACAGTTAGTTGTTCAACCTAACTTAAATGCACCGCTTCAAAAAGGCCAAGTTGTGGGCAAACTTGTTGCTAGCCTTGACGGCAAAGTAATTGCTGAAAAGCCATTAGTTGCATTAAAACCAGTTGAAGAAGCAGGATTCTTTGCACGCTTAATCGACCATGTTAAACAATTCTTCAGCAACTTATTCTAATTTTTGAATAGTTGAATTAAGCACTCATGCTATTTAGCCTGAGTGCTTTTTTATTTTATAATTCTTCTAAATTTTATTTTGATACTACTCATGGCAAAGAACATACGTCCTTATCTTGAACACCGTCCTCAAGTTGATACAACATGTTATGTTGATGACATGGCTATTGTAGTCGGTGAAGTTAGCTTAGCTGAAAATGTTTCTGTCTGGCCTTTTGCCGTCATTCGTGGTGACGTAAATAGTATTCAAATTGGTAAAAACAGTAATGTACAAGACCATTGTATGTTGCACGTTAGCCATAAAAATGATGCAAAACCTAATGGCTCACCTCTTATTATTGGTGAAGATGTGACAGTTGGACATCATGTGACTTTGCATGGCTGTACCATTGGCAACCGAGTTTTAATCGGAATCAATACTGTTATTTTAGATGATGTGATTATTGAAGATGATGTAATGATTGGTGCAGGAAGTTTAGTTCCACCACGTAAAGTCTTAAAAAGTGGTTATCTATATGTAGGAAGCCCTGTACAACAAGTGCGACCACTAACCGAAAAAGAATTAGCGTTTCTTCCTTATTCGGCAAGACATTATGTAAAAGTACAAAATAATCATAAAGCGGCTCAAACAGAGCAAGATTAATTAGCTCTATGAAATATCAGCAATAAAATTCTGATTTTTTAAACGATATGGTTTTGTAGTATTGCTCATATCGTTTAGCAGATCACCATAGCCAAAAACCCCTAAATTTCGTATCATACGTCTTTTAAATCATGGTGCTTTTTTATGGCCGCATGGACTCCTCATGTCACTGTTGCTACAGTCGTAGAAAAAGACGGACGCTATCTTTTTGTTGAAGAACATAGCGAGGGTTTTGTACACACAGTATTTAACCAACCTGCTGGTCATGTGGAATGCGGTGAGTCATTAACTCAAGCAGCCATTCGAGAAACACTTGAAGAAACAGGTCATCATGTTGAAATTGATGCCTTGCTTGGTATTTATACATATACCCCGCCCATGTTTCCGGATCGCACCTATTACCGCTTTTGTTTTCTAGCACATGTGACTCAAGTTGAAAATAATCCTCAACTCGATACTGGTATTGTAGCTGCTGTATGGATGACACCAGATGAGCTCAAAGAATCTGCTCGTGCTCGTAGTCCACTCGTACTCAAAGCAGTTGAAGATGCCATGAAAGGTCACCATTATCCTTTATCGCTTATTTATGAGCACCCTTTCTCTCCCTCATTAACTTCTCATTTGGATGCCTAGTCCTATGCAACAACGTGTCATCGTCGGTATGTCTGGTGGTGTAGACTCTTCTGTTTCTGCAGCACTTTTACTTCAACAAGGATATCAAGTTGAAGGTCTTTTCATGAAGAACTGGGAGGAAGACGACGGCACGGAATACTGTACGGCAATGGAAGATTTAGCCGATGCTCAAGCAGTAGCAGATAAAATCGGTATTAAACTCCACACAGCAAACTTTGCTATGGAATATTGGGACCGTGTGTTTGAACTTTTCTTAGCTGAATATGCAGCTGGACGCACCCCAAACCCAGATATTTTATGTAATAAAGAAATTAAGTTCCGTGCATTTTTAGATCATGCCATGACTTTAGGTGCAGACTTTATCGCGACTGGTCATTATGCTCGCCGTGGTGAAACTGCATACAACTCGAAAGGTGAAGCATACGCACCGTTATTACGTGGTGTAGACAATAACAAAGACCAAACTTATTTCTTGCATGCTGTGCATGGTAAAGAAATTAACAAGACCCTATTTCCAGTAGGTGAGATTGAAAAACCAGAAGTCCGCAGAATTGCTGAAGAACTTGATCTTGCTACAGCCAAGAAAAAAGACTCTACAGGAATCTGTTTTATTGGCGAACGTCGATTTAATGACTTCCTTAAACAATATTTGCCCGCTCAACCTGGAAAAATTGTACTTGATACAGGTAAAGAAGTTGGTGAACATCACGGTCTGATGTACTATACGCTCGGTCAACGTGGCGGAATTGGTCTAGGTGGTTTGAAAGGTGCAGCAGAAGGTGCATGGTTCGTACTACATAAAGATATTGCCAATAATCGCCTCGTTATTGGTCAGGGACATGAACACCCCCTCATGCAAAGCACACAGCTTTGGAGTGAGTCAATTGACTGGGTGGCTGGTGAACAGAATATTCCTGTTGAAGGTTTACGCTGTACAGCTAAAACACGCTATCGCCAACCTGATCAGGCATGTACAGTTTTTATTGATGAAAATAGTGAACACGGTGTACGAGTTGAGTTTGATGAACCTCAGCGTGCTGTTACACCGGGTCAAAGCGTTGTATTTTATTCAGATGAAGTTTGCTTAGGCGGGGGTGTCATTCACCATACAAATGCCCCTACACCAAATTTTATTTAAGGGAATGAATGACATGGTGGAGTTACCATTTCAACAATCACAAGCCTTGAATGTTCGCCAAAACCGTGCCCTTGCCTTGGCGGGGGTATTTCAGGCTACCCAGCTCACGCACATGACAGCTTTAACGGGTCAGCAGAGTATTGGTGAAAGTGGTAACTTCTATTTTGAGCTGTTAATCAAAGCGAGTTTAAATATTCGCCCTACAGTCAACAATGGTGTTCAAACATTAGATTTTTTTAATCAGTTGGCAGATATTTCTTTGGGGCTTAAAACCCTCGAAAATTGTATTACTCAACCTTTTACAAACATGCCTAAATCTCGCCTTCCAAAAATGGGCACTGCCAAGCTTCCAATGTCATATGCGATGTCTCTTTTGCAATTAGAAAAGAAGGTCTATAGCAATCCTGAATACGTTGCAATTATTGAAAAAGCTCAGCAAAAGATTTTAAAACAGCTTTCTTTTTTTGATAATAATTACTTACACCCAAGCATTTTAGCCAATTTGGCTCAAACTTATGTTGATACTGCTGGGCAGATTAACCCTCGCATTCTCGTTCGTGGTAATGCAGAAGCATTTAAAGATACCAACCATACTAACCGCATCCGTGCTTGTCTGTTTACTGGCTTACAAATGGCCCATTTATGGCGACAACTCGGTGGTAGTTCGTGGAACATGATTTTTAGCAAACGTAAATTGCTACAGGATATTCAGGCACTTGCTCGTTTACAGTATCAAGTCATCTAAGGCTGTAAAGAGATTATTTTTTGTTTTATGTTTATTCCAACATTAAGGAATCGTTATGAACGCTTTAACCGCACTATCACCATTAGATGGACGTTATGCCAGCAAATGTGATGCGCTACGCCCTTTTCTTTCTGAGTTTGGTTTAATTCATGCTCGTGTCACTGTAGAAGTGCGTTGGTTACAAGCACTTTCTAACCGTCCAGAAATTGTTGAAGTTGCTCCTTTTTCAAATGAAACAAATGCAGCTTTAGATGCAATTGTTAGCAACTTTTCTGAAGAAGATGCTAACCGCATTAAAGAAATTGAGCGTACAACTAACCATGATGTAAAAGCTGTTGAATATTTCTTAAAAGAGAAAATCGCAAGTATCGCTGAATTACAAAATGCAGGTGAATTCATTCACTTTGCATGTACTTCAGAAGACATCAATAACTTGTCTCATGCACTTATGCTTAAAAACGGCCGCGAAGTTTTAGTATCAAGCATGAAGCAAATTTTAAATGCGATCTCTACTTTAGCAACAGCTCACGCTGAACAACCAATGTTGTCTCGTACACACGGTCAAACTGCAAGCCCAACAACTTTGGGTAAAGAAATGGCGAACGTTGCATACCGTTTAGCTCGCCAAATTAAACAGTTTGAAAATGTTGAGCTACTCGGCAAAATCAATGGTGCTGTAGGTAACTACAATGCTCACCTTTCAGCTTACCCAGATGTTGACTGGGCTGCACATGCTCAAGCATTTGTTGAATCTTTAGGTTTAACATTCAACCCGTACACGACACAAATCGAACCACATGACTACATGGCAGAGTTGTTTGATGCGTTACGTCGCTTTAATACGATTTTAATCGACTTTAACCGTGACGTATGGGGTTACATTTCTTTAGGTTACTTCAAACAAAGATTGAAAGATGGTGAAGTTGGTTCTTCAACTATGCCACACAAAGTTAACCCAATTGACTTTGAAAACTCTGAAGGTAACTTAGGTATTGCGAATGCTGTATTGGCACACTTAGGCGAAAAATTACCAATTTCTCGCTGGCAGCGTGACTTAACTGACTCTACTGTACTTCGTAATATGGGTGTTGGTTTTGCGCAAAGTTTAATTGCTTTTGATGCGTGTTTAAAAGGTGTTGGTAAACTTGAGCTCAATGCAAACCGTTTACTTGAAGATCTTGATCAAGCTCAAGAAGTTTTAGCAGAGCCAATTCAAACTGTTATGCGTCGTTATAACGTTGAAAAACCATATGAAAAGTTAAAAGCATTAACTCGTGGTCAAGCAATGACTCGCGACATGATGGTTAACTTCGTAAATGGCGATGAACTTTCTCAAGTACCAAGCGAAGAGCGCGCACGTTTAGCTGAACTTACTCCTGCAACTTACACAGGTAATGCAGCTGAACAAGCTAAACAAATTAACGATTTAATTAGCAAAATCTAATTAAAAACTTCATAAAAAGCGGAGCTTCGGCTTCGCTTTTTTATTACACTGATATAAAGCACAATAAAGTTATATTTCTAAAATGATCGAAAAACAATTCAAACTTAAACACTATATTGCTCTTGGCATTATTTTTATTGCCATCATATTGTCTGGCATTCAGCCCCTTGAATTTGAAGCTTATTTACTTCATCAGGTGGGTACAATTTTTATGTTAGTCCTCTTATTTATTATTTTTAAAAAGATTGGTCTCGATTATTTAAGTTTTACTTTCTATTTAGGTTTTTTGCTCATCCATATTATCGGTGCACACTACCTGTACTCATATGTTCCATACAATGACTGGATTCAACAGATATTCAATTTTAATCTAGATCAATACATGGGATGGTCTCGTAACATGTATGATCGTTTAGTTCATCTTGCCTATGGAGTTTTACTCTACCCTCTTATTTATCGAGTTTTTCAAGTTTGGTTACCGACAGCTCGACCTTTTACTCTGTTTTTACTTGTGATCCAATTCGTCATGGCATCTAGTGTCTTTTATGAACTCATTGAGTGGGTAATTGCGATTGGCTTATCGCCAGAGCAAGCCGAAAATTATAATGGCCAACAAGGCGACATGTGGGATGCCCATAAAGATATGTTATTAGCAACGATCGGTGCAATTCTCTATGGATTCGTAGCTCTTATAAAAACACCTAAAATAAATAATTCATAAATAAAAAAAGCGCTCAATGAGCGCTTTTTTTAAAAATTTTTTAGACGACTGAATAAGTTTGATCTAACAGATTTGATAAATCTGAAGAAGTCGTATTTGGTAGAGGCTGTTCTAGATTCGTTGTGACATCACTCGCTGTATTATTTACTTCGCTCTGCTCATTCACTACAGGTTTAGAGTCTGTTGCAGATAAAATTTTTGCGATTGGGTCAGAAGCATCCGTTGAAGAACTTTTTAATAAATCATCTAATGCCACAGATTTTTGCTGCTGACTAGTCGTTTCATTGGTTGTAGTTTGCGCTAACTTTAATGTATTTAATCCGACACTATCCGCCACAGAAGGAACCACTTCATTTACATCACTACTGACAACTTCACTCGTACTCGCCACTTTTGGTGCGACGACATAAAAGGTAAATGGTGAACTCACTTCACTCGTCAGCCCAGCTACATCTGTTTGCACGAAAGTAATCGTATGTTTACCAATGGCTAAATCTTTATCAAGCATAAATGACCAATATTTATTTGCATCTACTTGACCAACTTTAAGAATGGAAATTGCGACTCCATTATCATAAATAGTTAAGGTTGCGTTAGCTTCAACTTGAACAGTAAATTTTGGTTTAGCATCATCGGTTTCAGAACCTGCTGTAATTGCTCCTTTTAGAGGCCCTACATCATCATCTAAACCTCTTAACACAGGCTTAGCAGGCGGAATCGTATCTTTATCACTCCCAACAATTTCCAGCGCAGTAGATTTATTTCCAGAACTATCGGTTGCTATTACTGAACCTTTTAAGCTATCGGTTAAAGCAGGAGAAATCGCGATTGTAAATTTTCCATTCGCATCTGCTGTTCCAGTACCAATAACCTTATCTGCTGAGTTTTTGATTTCTATTTTTGCATTGGGCTCAGCTGTACCAGTAACTGAAGTTCCGTCTGCATTCACTTGAGCTGTAGGTTTATCTGGCGCTATGGTGTCATAGCCAGAAGTGACTTCTAAAGGCTTAGATTTATTCCCTGCTGCATCTTCAACAATGATTGTCGCCTTTTGTGATTCTTTTAAGGCAGAAGAAAGCGTAATTTGAAACTCACCTTGCGCATTTGCCGTACCAGTTCCAATGACTTTACCATCAGGATCTTTTATCTGAACTTTTGCATTAGCCTCTGTTTTTCCTTCAACCACTGTTCCTTCTTTATTTACTTCAATTAAAGGAGCTGCTGGCGGAATAGTATCTTTACCTGCAAAAATGGGTGTTGCTTCAGATTTATTTCCGGCAGCATCCTGAGCAATGACTTTACCACCAGCTTCACTCGTCAAAGGTGGAGTTAGCTTTAAAGAAAAGATTCCTTCTGAGTTTGCTTTTACAGTTCCTAATAATGTTCCGCTAGCATCATAGACATTTACAGTAGCATTCGCTTCAGTTTTACCATCTAAGATCGAACCATCTTCATTTAATTGAGCCTGAGGAGCATCTGGCGCAATTGTGTCTTTAGTACCAGTTACAAGACCTGGTTTAGAAATATTACCCGCAGCATCCTCAGCTAAAATATTTAATTTATTTCCATTTGCTAAAGGCTTATCGAGTTTAATTGTAAAATTACCACTTGCATCTGCAACACCCGTTGCGACCGTATTACCAGCAGCATCTTTAATATAAATTTTTGCATTTGCTTCTGCTTTACCAGTAACCGTAACGGTATCATCGGCAACAGTAGCAGTCGGTGCAGCAGGTGCCAAGATATCTACAGGTCCTGAAGAATCATCTTTGTCATCTTTATCAAAAGCCCACAAATATAAACCTTCAGCAGCTAAAACTGCTAAACCAGCTTTTAACACATTACCCATCGAAAACGTTGGAGAATCATCAACCGCTATTGTTGAAGCTGGTTGGCTAGTGCTTGTATAGGCTAAATCTGTGACATGGTTTAAACCTGTATAGTCGATCACCTTACCTTGTGCGTCGAATTGGGCTTCAACAAATTTTCCGTGTTCAGTCGGAAAAACAAGTGAATGGTCTGTTGTATTTGTTGCTTCATTAAAGAAATTTTCTAAAACAAGGGTTTCACCATTTTTTAAATGGATGATAAGACTTCCACCTTGCTTTTCCATCGATGCTATATCTTTTTGACTTACACCAATTTGAATGATTGCTGGTTGGTTTAAAACCACTTTATTGAGCTGACCATCTTGTAGAACGTCCAAACCCTCTTTGGATGCCACAATTATTCTTGTCATTATTTCCTATCCTGAATTTCAGTTATATTTTTAAATGTCTAACTTTTTAAATGATTCATCTAAAAGCTATTTTATTGCTGTTTAAAATATCAAAACCATGTGTTTATCACAATTCAAAAAGCATGTTTATCAATAATTATTTTTGACTTTTAATTAAAATATCTATTTCTCATAAAACTCATATCAAGCTTAAATTTCACCGTGTTCGAGTATTTACTAAATCTCTCATATATTAAGGCTATCATTTACATTCGTAAGTAAAAGAAGCTAAAAGTACCTATCAGAATCAAAAGAAATAAAGCAGCAAATTTAGTTATTTTCGCATCTAACAAGGTCATTTTTAGCATACTCCAGCCCTGAAAACGTTTTGCAAAAATGCTATTTAGAATAAGAGTTGAAACATGCAATAAAACCAAAGCTAGAAACAAGTTTGCAAAAAATTCGTGTAGGTCTTTCAAAGAAAAATTAACATGTTCAGTCGCATACCCTAGCCCCACCACAATTGGAATCACGAGAAATATAAGTACAATTGAAGTTTGAAAAAGTGCAATACTGATTGAATGAATTGAATTTTTAGAAAAAATACTCTTAAAGTTTGAATGACTTAAGGATTTTTTGACCGCATTTATCGCTATGTTACTTCGCTTTTTAATACCGAACGGTGTTGTACTTGAAATACGTGGACTCAAAAAATGCCAGATCACTCGCGCAGTAATACTAATAAGAAGTACGTAACCAAACATCATATGGACTTGGTGCAGATCTTCATTGTCTCCTGTGAAGTAAGCACCAATAAAACCAAGCATAATAATGATATGTAAAATACGTATGAGAAGATCAATGTGTGGCCATGTTTTTGACATCACAAAAACTCAGAAGTGAAAAGTTAACTATAACTTTTACAATTGAAACTTAAACAAATATTAATCAAATTTCTTTCATCACTCACATAAAAAAAGAGCACCCTTACAGGCACTCTCTTTTTCAAAATTTAGCTTAATTAAAATCTAGTATCACGCATTTGTACTAAGGTTGAATTGGCTTTGGCCAAAGTGTCTGCAACTTTATTCATTACAGCCGGAATCAAGCTATCTGCCATTTGAGCCGCCTGTAAACCTAACTTTTCGCCTAAGGTCGCTTTCTTACGTGTATTAATCACATAAACATCATGTTGTGGTAATAACGCTAATAGATACTCATCAGATGTTTGTAATTTATCAACAAGGTTTAGCTCTAGCGCATCTTCACCATACCAATGCTCACCTGTTGCCACTTTATCAACATTAAGTTGTGGACGGTACTTTTCTACAAAGTGTTTAAATAACACATGAGTTTGTTGAAGCTCTTCTTCGAACTTAGCTTTACCTTCAGGGGTATTTTCACCAAACATCGTGACAGTACGCTTATATTGCCCTGCTGTGTAAAGCTCGAAATCTACATTGTGTTGTTTTAAAAGACGGTTAAAGTTTGGAACTTGAGCAACCACACCAATTGAACCAACAATAGCAAACGGCGCTGCAATAATTTCATTTGCAATACATGCCATCATGTAGCCGCCACTTGCTGCTACTTTGTCTACGCAAATCGTCAAATGGAAGCCTGCATCGCGTAAGCGTACCAATTGAGCTGCTGCTAGACCATAGCCATGTACCATGCCACCCGGGCTTTCAAGGCGAACGACAACACGGTCACGACCTGCTTTAGCAGTTGCTAAAATGAGGGTTATTTCTTCTCGTATATTTTCAACTGCTGAAGCTTGAATATCACCCTTAAAATCTAAAACAAAGATTTTTTGATTATTTTTACGGCGAATTTTAGCTTCTTTAGCAAGTTGTTGAGCCAATTGTAAAAGTTCTAAACGGCTTGCAGTTGTTTGTGCAATTTTTTTTCTCTGTTCATTTACACGTGCATTTAAATGACTCACACGTATTTCTGCAGGGAGTTTAGGCAAATGGAATAACATAAAATTCTAAGCTCATAAGTTATCTTTTATAGCCTTAAGATGTGGTCGTTTTGATTAAAATTCAATAGCGTTTTTGCAAAATAGAGTCATTTTCATTTATAAAATAAAAAAAGAGCACATGGCTCTTTTTTTATATGGATGACTAATTAACCGAATCGTCCAGTAATATAAGCTTCCGTCAACTGGTGGTCAGGTTGAGTAAAGACTTTTTCAGTTGAGTTAACTTCAATCAAATCACCTAAATGGAAATAAGCAGTACGATCAGATACACGTGCCGCTTGTTGCATTGAGTGAGTCACAATAACAATTGTATATTGCGTTGATAATTCAGAAATTAATTCTTCGATTTTTGCTGTTGCGATTGGGTCAAGCGCAGAACATGGCTCATCCATCAAAATCACTTCTGGACTTACTGCAATCGTACGAGCAATACATAAACGTTGTTGCTGACCACCTGATAAACCAGTACCCGGTTGATTCAAACGGTCCTTCACTTCGTCCCATAGACCCGCTTTACGTAAGCTATTTTCAACAATTTCTTCAAGATCATATTTATCGCGCGCTAGACCGTGAAGTTTAGGGCCGTAAGCCACGTTATCAAAAATAGTTTTAGGGAACGGGTTTGGCTTTTGGAATACCATACCAACCTGAGCACGTAATAATACGACATCAAGGTTTGGATCATAAATATTGTGGTTATCGAGTGTAATTTTACCTGTCACACGGCAACCATCAATGGTGTCATTCATACGATTTATCGTACGAAGAAAGGTAGATTTACCACAACCTGACGGTCCAATAAAAGCAATAACTTCGTTCTTGTAAATATCGAGGTCAATACCTTTAATCGCTTCAAAATCACCATAATAAACATGGGCATCTTGTGCACTAATTTTGATTTCGGTTGAGTTCTGCTTTTTTGAAGTTTGTGGTTCAAAATGCGAAACATACGAAGTGCCATGATTCTGCGATTTATCTGTAAATTGAGATTGTTCAGTGTTCACTAACTTATCCTTTTCTAAGGAATTCGTAATATCAATAGTATTCATTATTTATCCTCTATTACCAACGCACTTCGAACTTTTTACGTAACCAAATTGCAAGACTGTTTAGACCAATCATTAGTGCAAGTAGTACGATAATCGCAGCGGCAGTACGGCCTTCGAAGAAGTTACGCAACTCATTACCTTGCCATAAGTAAACTTGGACAGGTAATGCAGTTGATTGATCAAATGGTGTTGCTGGAATACTTGCAACGAATGCACTCATTCCAATTAAAAGTAAAGGTGCAGTTTCACCAAGCGCATGAGCAACACCAATAATTGAGCCGGTCATAATGCCTGGTAAAGCTAATGGTAAAACGTGGTGGAAAATGGTCTGGAACTTAGAAGCTCCCAAACCAAGTGCGGCTTGTCGAATAGAAGGTGGCACTGCTTTTAATGAAGCACGCGTAGTAATAATGACTGTTGGTAATGTCATCAAACTTAAAACTAAACCACCGACTAGCGGAGCCGATAAAGGTAAATGCATCCAGCCAATAAAAATTGCCGCACCGAGTAAACCAAACACAATTGAAGGAACAGCAGCAAGGTTATTGATGTTAACTTCAATAATGTCTGTGACAATATTCTTTGGAGCAAATTCTTCAAGATAGATTGCGCTGGCAACACCAATTGGAATCGCAATAATGATCACAATCAGCATCATGAATAATGAACCCATAAATGCGCCAGCAAGACCACTAATTGCTGGTGAACTACGAGAGTCCGGATTCTTAAACAAGTTCAAATTGAACGTATTTTCAAGAACACCTTTTGCTTTTAGTTCATCCGCAAGTTTACGTACTTCTGGTTCAAGTTGTTGCTGATCATCTGGCAATGAACGGTCAATATTACCTTTTAACCAGACATCAACATTGGCATCGCCCAAGAAATTAATATTTTCTTTTTTACCAATGAGTGATGGGTCTGCAAAAACCATGTCACGTAAACGATAAGCCTCTGAACTTGCATAAAGACTACTTAAGTAATCACGCTCACTAGCAAGTGCAGGATCTTTGGCAATCATTCCATTTACAATAATGCCATCCCAATCCACCATACCCATTTTAGTTTGCCAATCGACATAACGCTCTTGGTAATGAGCAGGTGTTTCACCTTGAGTACGTACAGGTACTGGACCTGCATCAATTACTTTCGGATCGAAGTAAATTGGAACATTCATGCTCGTTTGCCAAAAAGCAGGTAAACCTTTTGCCAAAATACTGCTAAACAATAGCGCTACGAATGCAAGACCAATAACAACTGCCGATAAACCAGCAAAACGGAAAGCTTTTTCTTTACGGTGACGTTTAGCCAATGACTTTTCAATCACTTTTTTACGGCGATCACGTGCTTGAGCAGCAGCTTGTGGATCAAATACGTTCTGATCCATAGGAGACGATGTATTTGATGTACTCATTCGTATTGCTCACGGTATTTACGCACAATGTACAGTGCAACAATGTTTAAACATAAGGTAATCACAAAGAGTGTCAGACCTAACGCGAATGCAACCAAAGCTTGTGGGCTGGCGAAGTCAGTATCACCAGTTAACTGTTTTACGATCGTAACGGTCACTGTCGAAACAGCTTCAAATGGATTTGCATGTAAAAGTGGACTGTTCCCTGCTGCCAAAACCACAATCATGGTTTCCCCTACGGCACGAGAGACAGCTAATAAAAAGGCACCAGTAATACCCGGTAACGCAGCAGGTAAAACGACTTGACGAATTGTTTCTGACTTAGTTGCTCCAAGTCCTAAAGAACCGTCACGTAAGGCACGAGGTACTTGGGTAATAATGTCGTCTGATAAAGAAGAAACAAACGGAATAATCATAATCCCCATCACGAAACCAGCAGTTAAAGCACTGGTCGCGTTAATTTCAAGACCAACGTAAGCACCAGCTGTCTTGAAAAATGGTCCAATAATCATCATGGCAAACACACCATAAACAATTGTTGGAATACCCGCTAAAACTTCAATTGTTGGTTTTGCCCACGAGCGTAACCACGGGGAAGCATATTCAGCTAAATAAATGGCAATCATTAATCCAATGGGTACGGCAACTAATAAAGCAATGCCGCTGACCATGAGTGTGCCCCAGAGTAATGGCAATAAACCATAACTACCTTCTGCATTACCCGAAGTACTAAAGCCTGGGTTCCACTCTGTCCCGAAGAAGAAATCAAGCGGGCTTACAAAACGGAAGAAGTGCATTGCTTCGCCAAACATCGACATCACAATACCGATGGTTGTTAAAATCGCAACACCAGAACATAAAATCAAAGCAACATTAATTGCACGTTCAACTTGGTTACGTGCACGATATTGTTGATTAATCTTTTTCTTTGCCCACACTAAACCTAATAAAGCTGCACAAACTACAACAGCAAATTTGGCAAAAGAGCCGATGGTTTGAAATTTTGCGAACTGTTGTGCAGCAGCTAATTCATAGGCTGCTGGCTTATCACTTACCCCAAAACCTGAAGCAATCGCTTGAACACGATCAATCAAGACACTTCTGCCAGCTTCATCAAGTGAGGCACTTACAGATGCAGGAATATTATTAAAGATAATGTGATTTAAAATACTTGGTTCAACCAAGCTCCAAATGATCAAAATTAAAAAAGCAGGGATACCGCACCAAAGACCAACCAGTGCACCATAATAACCAGGACGAGAATGTAATGTCGCCGAGTTGCTTCCCTTACCTGCTAGGCTACGGCTCTTTCTCAGCCCAAGTTGATATGCGATTGCCACAAGGGCTAACAACACACCGATAAGTAGCAGATTCATGTACTCTCCACTGTTTTCTCAATTGTCATAATTTGGAAAAACAAGTTAGACAAAAAGGCTGATGAACTCTCAAGATCACCAGCCCCTATTCAAACTAACTTATTTAACAGTTTTACCTGCTTTAAAGTCAGCCAATACTTTTGCACGTTCAGCATCAGACATTGCGATTAAGCCATCACGTTCAGCTTTAGAGCCTTTACCTGTTGCTTTTTTGCTTACGAAATATTCTACATATTGTGGTAAGCCTTTAACTGATTTTAAATGTTCGCCTTTCACGTAGAAGAATAATGGACGAGACACAGGATATGTACCGTTCAATACAGTTTTCTCAGATGGAACAACGTTATTTACAGTTGCTACACGTAACTTGTCACGGTTCATATCATAGAAACTTAAACCAAACACGCCTACTGCACTTGGAGAAGTCTTTAAGCGAGCTAGAGTTTCTGTATAGTCACCAGCAATTTCAATTACACGGCCATCTTTACGGAAAGTAGAACATGCTTTCTTCTGAGCATCTTTATCTAAGTTCTTGAAGTATTCATACGCTTCACAACCAGCATCAACCATTTTCTCTTGGAAAACTTCACGAGTACCGTGGTTAGATGCAGGAATTACAAGAGTAATTGGTTCATTTGGAAGTGATTTATCAATCTGGTTCCAGTTTGTATATGGGTTTGGAACCAATTTACCATTTGAAGGTAATTGTGCAGCTAAAGCAGCAAACACATGGTAAGGTTTTAATTTATAAGCTGCTTTGTGTGAGTTAGACGCAAATACGATACCGTCGTAACCAATTTTGATTTCTTGAATTTGTTTTACACCAGCTTTGTTACAAGCTTCAATTTCAGTGCTTTTAATTTTACGAGAAGCGTTAGCAACGTCGATTGTGTTATCGCCAACACCTTGACAGAATTGTTTCAAACCAGCAGAAGAACCGCCAGAACCAACTACAGGAGTTTTAAATTGAGGAAATGTATTACCAAACTCTTCAGCTACAACGCTGGCAAATGGTAGTACAGTTGAAGAACCAGCAATTTGAATCGTATCACGAGCTGCATTTGCAGTCGTTGTTACAGCTGCCCCAGTTACTGCTAACGCAATTGCGATTTGACGTGGATTTAAGCGCATTCTGTTCTCTCTCATTAATGCAATAGGTTGTACGTCACTTTTTGTTGAGTGCTTGTACGCTCTTCGATAGCTGCATTGTGAATAGAAAATATGACAATTAAGTTACAGTATGATGACGCTTTAATGATTTCGATATTGTTAATTGTCACATTATTATTTTTTATCTTTTATCAAATATTTAATTCAATCTGAGTGGATATTTTACTCTGTATATTAGTCTTTATTATGACACTGATTAAAAATATAGATTTTAAGTATTCATAAAATATAAAACCAAAAGATATTATAATTATTTTAAAAATCGATAATTTAACTGTATTTTTACTTTTACTACTAAAAATAATTTTATTACTAAAATTCTGATCAAAAATTACGATAGATAATAATTTCTTTGTAACATGAAAATAATATGACAAAAGATAAAGGGTTACCTACCGTATGTAAGGTAACCGCAATATCGTTGTAAATTTAGTGGATTAATTCGATTGCACTTCTGGCATTGCGACCATTTTTCTGCGGTATTTGAAGAAATACATCAGCGCTAAAACAGCAAGCCAGATTGGACCCAAAATAACGGCCAATCTCATATCAGGCGTCATTGCCATAATAATAAGAATAAAGCATACAAAGCTAATGGTTAAGTAATTACTCCATGGACTCATAATGCTTTGGAACTTAGTTTGGCGGCGTTGTAATTTCATTGCTTTGGTAAATTTCAAATGTGTGACTGAAATCATGAGCCAGTTAATAACAAGTGCAGCTACAACAAGCATCATAAAGAGCTGAAAGGCTTGTCCAGGAATCAGGTAATTTACGACCACACATATTGCTGTGATTGATGCAGAAACAACTGCTGCTGGAACTGGAATACCACGGCTATTTACTTTTTTCAAAATTGCCGGAGCATTGCCCTGCTCTGCTAAGCCATGCAACATACGGCTATTACAATAAATACAGCTGTTATAAACTGAAATAGCAGCAATTAAGACTACAAAGTTTAGAACATTCGCAACACCATTACTGTTTAATGACTGGAAAATCATGACAAATGGGCTACCGCCTTCTGCCACCATATTCCAAGGGTAAAGGCACAGTAAGATCCCAATAGCACCGATGTAAAAAATTAAAATACGATAAACAATTTGGTTCACTGCTTTTGGAATAGTGGTTTCAGGTTTTTTCGTTTCAGCAGCAGCAATACCAATAAGTTCTAGACCACCAAATGCAAACATAATAACGGCTAAAGCCATGACAAAACCGTGAATCCCATGCGGGAAGAAACCACCGTGTTGCCATAAATTTGCAATACCTGCTTGCGGACCAGCCGAACCTGTAAATAAGAGATAAGTACCAAAACCAATCATGCTTAAAATTGCAACAATCTTAATGCAGGAAAATAAGAATTCGGATTCCCCAAAAAAGCGAACATTCACCAAGTTAATGCCGTTAATTAAAATAAAGAAAAATAAAGCAGTCAGCCATGTCGGAATTTCAGGCCACCAAAACTGAATGAAGGTTCCAATTGCACTGAGTTCAGCCATACTTACCAGCACATACAACACCCAGTAATTCCAGCCAGACATAAAACCAGCCATTTTGCCCCAATACTTGTTCGCAAAATAACTAAAAGAACCACTTACTGGTTCCTCAACAACCATTTCACCTAAATGACGCATAATTAAGAAAGCGATAATTCCAGCAATTGCATATCCTAATAAAATTGAAGGACCTGCCAGTTTAATCGTTTGAGAAAGACCTAAGAATAACCCTGTTCCGATCGCACCTCCTAACGCGATGAGTTGAATATGCCGATTGGATAAGCCTTGTTTTAACTCGTGCTTATTGTTTGCATCCATAACATTATCTCCAATGTTGGTGTCACTTCCTGTACACCTTTATTCAGCACCATATCCGAAGGCCAGAAACCGACCTTCGGAAATACGTTTGTTTTAATATGAGTCCATTTAATTTTAAGAAGACTTGTCCTATCTTCTATTTAAAAAGAGCTTGCATCCTTACATTTAATAGGCTGGGAACGCTCCTTTAAAATTTCGTAGCCACGATCGCCGTAATCAAAACGCGCGATGACTGAAGCAAATTTTTTCAAACTTACTGGCGCATCCATTGCTGGTAGTTTTAATTCAATAAAAGTTAACTGATCATTTAAATGAACATTCTCTAAAACACTTCTAAGCTGTCCGGCAGTTTCAACCACATAGGTCGTATGGCCTTTTTTACCGTTAAATACCGCAGGAATTTCGGTGTATTTCCAGTTTTGCACGTCGTTATAGGCTGCGTTTTCACCCATAATTAAGCGCTCAATGGTGTAGCCGCCATTGTTCAGTAAGAAAATAATAGGTTTTAAACCGTGACGAATAATTGTAGAAAGCTCTTGTACCGTAAGCTGGAAAGAACCATCGCCAATAAACAAAATTTGACGGCGTTCTGGAGCAGCCAACAAGCTACCAAGTAAAGCTGGCAAGGTATAACCGATTGAACCCCAAAGCGGCTGAGCAATATATTTAGCTGTAGCAGGAAGTTTTAAACCGGACAAAGCTGAGTTTGAAGTTCCTACCTCACCAATAATCACATCATCTTCTTTTAAGAAACCTGCAATATAGTTCCAAAGCACATCTTGGCTTAGCTTTTGTTGAGCTGGGGCTTCAATTACTTTCTGTGGCTGTTTTTCAAGAAAAGGCATTGACGATTTACGTGGTGCAACTTTTTTATTTAGCTCAACAAGTAACTGTCCAATTTCAATACCTGGAAAATCCTGACCAAAAATGTTCAGACCATAAGATTTAATTTCAATGTAATTCTTGGTCTCAATTTGATGAGTAAATACAGCTGAGCCTACATCTGTAAAACGTGCACCAATACCTATTAGGCAGTCAGATTGCTCAATAATATTTTTCACATGCGGTTGGCTTGCCCCACCTACATAAGTTCCAATATAACGAGGTGAGCCTTCATCCATAATATTTTTTGCAGTATTCATACCCGCAAATGGAATTGAGCATTTTTGAGATAAATCATTTAAAAGTGAAGTTACACCAAAAACTGAAGCTTCATTGTCAATAAGAAGTGCTGGACTTTTTGCATTGTTCAAAATGTCACAAAGTTTGCTTACCACACTTTGCAATAAGTCTGGTTCAACAGATGGATAACTTAAATCAAGTGGGCGGTCAGTAACTTCAATTTTAACGTGAGTAATATCTCCCGCTAACTGGATGTGCACAGGGCGACGTTCAAGGAAACACTGACGTAATACACGATCAATTTCAAAAGCTGCATTTGCAGGAGTTAAACGTGTTTGAGCAACTGTGAACTCTTTCATACAGTTCATAATATTGTCGTAATTACCATCGACAAGCGTATGGTGAATTAAAGTGCCCTTTTGAACTGCATGTAAAGGCGGAATACCTGAGATATGAATAAGAGGTACATTTTCTGCATATGCACCTGCAATGCCATTAATCGCGCTTAAATCACCTACACCATAAGTAGTTGCTAAGGCAGAAAAACCGTTAATTCGTGCATAACCATCTGCTGCATAGGCAGCATTTAATTCATTACAATTTCCGATAAATTCGAGTTCCGGATCTGCTTCAACTTGTTCGAGATATGAGAGGTTAAAATCACCAGGTACACCAAAAAGATGTTGGATACCCATTTGTTTTAAACGAAGATTTAAAAAGTCACCGATTTCTATGAACATTGCTCTATATCCTTTGAGACCAATTTTTATTCCATAGAAAAATAATATTTCATCTACCTTTTAGATTTCGTGCATAATGAAAACGCATTTTAATAAAAATACATGATTTGTGTATCATAAAAGGATTTTATGCAATGGATAAGTTCGACTGGCAAATCATTCAGGCACTACAAAAGAATGGACGGCTCACCAATCAGGAAGTTGGAGATTTAATCGGTTTATCTGCTTCTCAATGTTCTAGAAGAAGACAGCTACTTGAGCAAAAAGGCATAATTTTAGGTTATACAGCCCGTATCCAGCAACAAGCTCTAGGGCTGGAAGTCACAGCGATGATTCACATTAATTTAAGAACACACGAGGCAAAATCTCAGCAGGCATTTCAAGAACTTATTGAAGCAGAAGATAACATTCAAGATGCATTTTCAATTAGTGGCGATGCGGATTTTATTTTAAAAGTCGTTGCTGAAAACTTAGAACAGCTTTCTCAATTTGTAACCGAAAGATTGCTTTCTTATAATTTTATTGGTCACATAAAGTCTTACATTGTTCTGAAAAAAATCAAAGAACAGAATCATTTTTTAATCAAACCTAAAGGTCACGGTTACCATCACACGACTTAAGCAGATTAATATTTAATAAGATAATTTAAAATAAAAAAGGCGGATCTATCATCCGCCTTAGAATTAATATTTAGACTTTACTGATATGGACTGTTTGCCCGATCGTATTTTCAAGTAAACCTTCTAAACCAAACTCAGCACCTAATCCTGACATTTTCCAGCCACCAAAAGGTGCATGAGGCAGGACTTCTGCATGGGTATTAATCCAAACAGTACCGCATTGAAGCTGAGTCGCATAAGTTTGAGCAGCTTGAATATCAGAAGACCAAATTGAACCACCCAAACCAAACTCGCTGTCATTAGCACGGGCAATTGCATCGTTGATATCTGTATATTTTAAAACAGGCAACACTGGACCAAATTGCTCTTCTTGTACCACGCGGCAAGAGTCAGAAACTTCAGTCAAAATAGTGGGCGCAATAAAGTAGCCCTGCTCTGGTAAGTGCTGGTGACCAGAAAGCGCTTTTGCACCCTGCTCTATGGCTTCAGCAATAAGCGCTTTCACTTTGTTATATTGCATTTGATTTTGTACCGGACCAAACGTTGTAGAAGACTCCATTCCACCACCCACAACTTGAGCATTGGCAATGTCAGCTAACTTTTGAGATAGAGCTTCATATTGGCTTTCATGTACATATAAACGTTTTAACGCCGCGCACGTTTGACCAGCGTTCAAGAATGCCATATTAAAAATCTTAGCTGCAATTTCATCGATATTTGCATCTGGCAATACAATACCAGCGTCATTACCGCCAAGCTCTAATGTTAAATGTTTTAACTGTTGAGCTGCACCAGCCATAATATGTTGACCAGTTCGAGTTGAACCCGTAAACACGAC
Organism: Acinetobacter oleivorans DR1; assembly: GCF_000196795.1. Taxonomy (NCBI): domain Bacteria; kingdom Pseudomonadati; phylum Pseudomonadota; class Gammaproteobacteria; order Moraxellales; family Moraxellaceae; genus Acinetobacter; species Acinetobacter oleivorans. The sequence goes on along the minus strand of NC_014259.1, from coordinate 1,073,686 downwards.
TTTTTGTACATCTGGATGAGAAGATAATGCTTCACCAATCTCACCTGCACCTACCACAATTGAAATAACACCCGCTGGAACTTCTTGCTGAATGATTTCACATAGACGCAAAGTTGATAGCGGTGTGTATTCAGAAGGTTTGCTAATAACAACGTTACCCGCGCGTAAAGCAGGCATGATATGCCAAACTGCAATCATGAGGGGCCAGTTCCACGGAGTAATTGAAGCCACTACACCTAATGGTTGGCGATGACGTTCAATACGCTTGGTTTCACTGTCTTCAATTACTTCAACAGGTAAATCCATAGCAGCGGCATAGCGAGTCCAACCAATTGCACCCTGCACTTCCATTTGCGCGAGTGCCAGTGGTTTACCTTGCTCCAGCACAACCAGCTCTGCAAGCATTTCAGCGTGCTTTTCAATACCATCTGCAATTTTGTTTAAAATTGATTTACGTTCATCATGTGAAACTTGTTGCCAAGCTTTAGAGGCTTGTTTAGCTGTACTCACTGCTTGATTCACCTGCTCAACCGATGCTTTTGCACAGCGTGCGGCTGTTAGACCTGTAGCAGGGTTAATAACTTCTAGTTCACCCTGTTCACCTGAACAAGATTGACCGTTAATAATCAGTTTAAATTCATTAAGCACATTAACTTGTTGCATTTCTTCTTCCTTGTCTTAATTGTAATTACAGCCACTTACTTTTTTCAGTTAAAACGGGATTATTTAAAGTAAGTACGATATTGATATATCAATGTGACCAAAAATATTGGGGACATACCAATACAATAAGAAATTTGCATAAGATAGATCATGCATAATTATTTTTGTTTTTGAAAAATATGCATGGTTTGTGCATATTTCTATTTACTCATACACATTTTGAATAAAAGAATCTGTAATAAAAAAGCCCAGCAAGAAGCCGGGCTTTTTTTGTTATCAACTCAATTAGTCGATTGGTGGTACATAGTTACCAGAAGCAATCGCATCTTTAATGCGGTCAGCTTCAGCCAATACTTGACCTAAAAGGTTTTTAACATTTTCGAATGTCACAACAGGGCTTAATGTTGTCATTTTCAATGACTGTACATTACCAACTTTTGTTACACCGATATTTGCTTCACCACGAGCAAACAATTCGTCTGCTACGTTTTGGTTCAAGCTATCGATAAACTCAACTGGGTAGCCTTGTGGCACAACACGGAACAATACTGAAGCAAATTGTGGTTCAACTAAAAGCTCTAAACCGTCAGTTGCCTTGATGTAATCTGCAACTTCACGAGTAAGTTTTACACCATGGTCAATCATTGAACCGTAAAGGTCTTCACCTAGTGATTCAATTGTCATCCACAATTTCAATGCATCAAAACGACGAGTCGTTTGTAATGACTTAGAAACAAGGTTTGGTACACCATGTTCTTCGTCATAAGCAGAGTTCAGGTATTCAGCTTCGTAGTGCATGAAACGGTAGTTCGCTTCGTCTTTCAACAAGAACGCGCCACAGCTAATGCTTTGGAAATAATGCTTATGAAAGTCGAGGGTAATCGAGTCAGATAACTCAATACCATCAAGCATTGCACGGTAGTCATTTGACAGAATTAATGCACCGCCCCATGCCGCATCGATATGCATCCATGAACCATATTTCGTCGTGATTTCACGAATTTTCTTCAATGGATCAATTGCACCAGCATCAGTTGTACCTGCTGTCGCAACAACACAAGCAACCACTTTGCCTTCTGACTGCAAATGCGCCATCGTTTTTTCGAGAGCATCTACATCCATCTGTGCATTTTCATTCACAGGAACAGTCACAACTGACTGGAAGCCCATGCCCATCATTGCCATGTTCTTTTGCACAGAGAAATGTGCATTTTCAGAACAAATAACTTTGACGTTTTTCATTGCTTCAGCTGGAATACCATCACGCTGTACAGACCACGGATTACCGTTTTCGTCTTTCCAGTTTTTCGAAATGCACCAGTCACGAGCAAGTAACACACCCATTAAGTTAGATTGAGTACCGCCAGAAGTGAAAACACCTGCCTGACCAGAACCATAACCAACTTTTTGACGCAACCAATCAATGAGCTGAACTTCCATTAATGAACCGGCTGGGCTTTGATCCCATGAGTCCATAGACTGGTTAGTTGCATTGATTAACACTTCCGCAATCTGGCTCATCACCATGGTTGGGCAGTGTAAATGCGCTAATGAATGTGGATGATGTACTTTTAAGCTTTTATTTAAGAAAAGCTCAATCATACGTTGAAGTGATTCTTGTACACCCATACCTTCTTTTGAAGGTTGGAAAGAAATTGCTGAACGCAATTCTTTAATGCTACCGCCTGTGTACATCTTTTCATTTTGCAACCATGCTGAAACGGCTTTTACCGCTTCGCCCATTGCTGACTCATAGTCAGCAATGGATTGTGCATCATTGCAGAGTAACGCTTTACGATGTTCTGCAAAATCCACCATACTTATGCGCCTCGTACTGCAACCAATGCTTCTGCAATTGCTTTCTTAAAGCGAGCAACTACTTCAACACACTCTTCTTGAGTGATGATAAGCGGGCAAAGTAAACGAATTACTGTACCGTTACGGCCGCCTTTTTCAAGCAATAGTTTATTGTTGAAACAAGCAGTTTGAATTGCAGCAGCTAATTGTGAATCCGCAGGAAGCGAACCAATACGGTCAGCTTGTTTACGCTCGTCAACAATCTCAACACCGATCATTAAACCGCGACCACGTACGTTACCGATACATGGGAATTCTTGAGCTAATTTTTTAAATTCAGCTTGTAGATAATCACCACGTTCTTGCGCATTTTGAGCAAGATTTTGTTCAGTAATCGTTTTTAATACGACAAGGCCTGTACCCATAGCAAGTTGGTTACCACGGAAAGTACCAGTGTGACCAGCAGGCTGCCAAGCATCAAATTTACGTTTAATACCTAATACTGCAAGTGGTAAACCACCACCTACTGCTTTAGACATTACAACAACATCAGGTTCAATACCTGCATGTTCAAATGCAAACATTTTGCCTGAACGTGCAAAGCCAGCTTGAACTTCGTCTAAGATTAAAACAATGTTGTGCTTTTCAGTCACTTCACGGATTTTTTGCAACCATTTTACTGGAGCTGTAACTACGCCGCCTTCACCTTGAATTGCTTCAAGAATAACAGCAGCCGGTTTTGTTACACCGCTTTCAACGTCTTCGATAAAGTTTTCAAAGAAGTAAGTTAAAGCGTCAACACCAGCTTCACCACCTAAACCAAGTGGGCAGCGGTATTCATGCGGATATGGCATGAATTGCACGCCTGGCATTAAACCGTTAACTGCATTTTTTGCACTTAAGTTACCAGTCATAGCAAGTGCACCATGGGTCATACCATGATAACCGCCAGAGAAACTGATCACTGAACTACGGCCAGTGTAAGTCTTAGCAAGTTTAATTGCTGCTTCAGTTGCGTCTGCACCAGCAGGACCACAGAACTGCAAGCAGTATTCTTCTTTACCACCAGGTAAATATGCTAACAATGCTTCAGTGAATGCATCTTTTAAAGGTGTGGTTAAGTCTAAAGTATGCAATGGCAAACCACTTGCCAATGTATCTTGAATACTTTGAATCACCGCAGGATGATTATGACCTAAAGCCAATGTACCTGCCCCAGCTAAACAATCAAGGTACTCTGTACCTTCAACATCAGTAACCCAGCATCCTTGTGCTTTCGCTATCGCTAACGGTAATTTACGTGGATAGCTACGAACATTTGATTCCATTTGACTTTGGCGAGTCAAATAATATTCGTTAGTAGCATTAGTGGCAGGGTTAACGGAAGTAACGCTCATATCGGATTACCATCTCTGATAGGGGTAGAAAGAAATAAGTCTGGTGACTTTTGGTCCTTTGACTCGGTGCTTTATAGAACTAGTAAAGACACTTATTTTATATCTTGTAACTAGGAGCGCGATGATACCTAATTTTACAAGAAAAAAAACGTCTTTTATGTACTTTACTCATCTAATCTTATTGAAAAAATGTATCATCCCAATAGTTAAGATGAATTATCATCATACTATGTGACAACCTAAAGAAAATATTCTTTTTTTATATTACTTTGATTTTTTAAGTTACATTGACACACTTTATTTTTAAGTATTTATTTTTTAAAGATTTTATATTTACCAAAATTTAAAAAAACTGATCTAAATATTACAAATACGCCACAAAATCTGCAAAAGTTATGCATAACTTATGTTTAACATTTCTTAATGAAAAAAATTAAATTTATATTAATTTTTAAAGGAAAAAATTATGCGTACTTTAGTTGTCTCAACCCTTCTTTTAGGTTCTCTCCTCAGCCCTTTAGTTTTTGCTCAGGATGATAATGCTTTGAACTATAATATTGTGAATGTACAAGCTGAAGCTTCTCGTCAAGTTTCTAATGATGAAATGCACGCAACTTTATATATTGAAAAAAGTAACAAACAACCAGCCGAACTTTCAAATCAGATTAATCAATTAATGAATCAGGCACTTGCCGTTTCTCGTAAATATCCACAAGTAAAAGTGGAAACTGGTGCTCAAAGCACTTATCCAATTTACGATAACGATAGTAATAAGCTAAAAGAATGGCGTGGCCGCGCTGAAATTCGTCTTGAAAGTAAAGACTTTAAAGCAGCAAGCCAGTTAGTCAATGAATTGCAACAAAGCTTCCAAACTCAATCGATTAATTTTACGGTTTCAGATGAGCAACGTAAAAAAGTTGAAAATGATTTGATGGTTGAAGCATCTAAAAACTTTCAACAACGTGCTCAAATGTTGACTCAAGCATGGAATAAAAGCCAATACACGCTCGTTAACTTAAACTTAAATACTAACAACTATTTCCCTCAGCCTGTAATGAGAGCGAGTATGGCTAAGTTTGCTATGGCTGAAGCTGCACCAGCTCAAGACATGGCAGCTGGTGAGTCTAAAATTACTGTGAATGCAAACGGTTCAATTCAATTTAAATAATTTCTTTCTCTAAAAAAGCCGCATGAAATATGCGGCTTTTTTATGTATGAATCAAAAAACTTAACTCAAATTTTGCAAAGAATCCCAAGCAGCTTTCGCCAGAATATCTTTATAAACTTTTGGATCGGACTTTACACGTTGTGATAACCACGCACGGCAGTAGTTTTCTGTAGATCCAATGACTAATGAAAGTAATAGCTCATGCGGTATAGATTTTAAAAACTCAGCTTCAGCATAATTTGAAATTTCGCTAAAGATCTTTTGATTTCTTAATTTATTTTTCTGAATAAGACGTTCCTGATCTTCCCCCTGCATCACACTAAAACGAGCAGATATTAAAAATTTAGCAAACTCAGGCTGTCCACTAACCCAATCAACATAGCTGTGAATAAAAGCATATAACACTTCTTGAAGAGATTTTGTACCCTCCAAATATTCATCTCTTAATGCCGCTTGGTCATCTAAAGCTGCAAAGAATAAAGTCGCAACAATCCCTTCTTTATTTTTAAAATGGTGATAAATGGCCCCTACACTGCTGTCAGATTTCGAACGAATCATTTCAATGCTAGTGGTTTCAATTCCATTCTCTAAGAAACAAGACAAGGCATCTAATAAAATCTGTCTTTTTAAAGCAGCCCTTCTGCCTGGATATAACCGTTCTAATAACTCTTGTGCAGATTGCATTGTTTGTTTCCTAACCAGTTATCGGAGATATTCTGAATGACTTGACTCACTTTTGTAAACAGAATTATATTCTGTTAAAGAATATAATTCTGTTTTTATTAATATGGAGCTTTAAATCATGGCAACCACTTTAGAACTTTGGAACAAAGTGTCTACTTTTCCGAAAGGAAAATGGACTTTCTCACGCATGCTATGTTTAAAAGCACCTTATTTCGGCAGTATTTCTCCGCTATTTATTGAGTTAAAACCTAATTATTGTGAAATAGCCATTAAGAAAAAACGTTCTGTTCTCAATCATATTGGAACAGTTCATGCGATTGCGATGTGTAATATGGCCGAGCTTGCAGGTGGAACAATGACCGAAGTCACTGTACCTTCTACTCATCGCTGGATTCCTAAAGGTATGACTGTCGAATATTTAAAAAAGGCAGAAACAGACTTAATTGCAGTTGCAACGCCTGTAGAAAAAAATTATGACTGGGATAAAGCTGGCGAATATTTAGTAAATGTAGAAGTCTATGATTCCCAGAAAGAAAAAGTCTTTCAAGCGACAATTACCATGTGGATTTCTAAAAAGAAGTAATAAAAAAGCCCTGAACTGATAAGGGCTTTTTTTGATTATTTTTTAAAGGGTAAAGCATATTTAAAGATACGACCCACAACCTGTCCAAACTGTTTAGCCAGACTTGCATTATTGTAATTTAGACCATATTTTTTACATACAGCTTCAACTTTTGGAGCCATTTGGCGATAACGGCGCGCAGGAACATCAGGATATAAATGATGCTCGATTTGATGGCTCAAATGTCCGCTTAAGATATGTAATGCTTCTGAACCTTTTAAATTTGAAGAACCACGAATCTGGCGCATATACCAGTGACCACGGCTTTCTTCCTGTAAAACAGACTTTGGAAATACTTCTGCATCTTTTGTGAAGTGACCACAGAAAATAATCGTAAACGTCCAGATATTACGAAGACCATTCGCAACCAAGTTTCCTGTCAATACAGGTAATGCCGCTGGCCCTGCAATTAATGGGAAAAAAACGTAATCTTTGAAAAGCTGGGTACCAATCTTTTTATTTACTGGTTTCAATTCTTCCAAGAATTTAGCCATGCTCTTACGCTTGTAAAGAACGCGACCAATTTCAAGGTTCTGAATCGCTACGCCCCATTGGAACAATAAGCAAAATGGAATGCTATAAACGGGTTGAAGCAAGAAACCAGGTTTCCAACGTTGCTCTGGGAATAAACGAAGTAAACCATAACCAATATCATCATCGATACCTTTAATGTTGGTATATGTGTGATGTTTATAGTTATGCGTTTGGCGCCAGTTATCAGAAGTACCGACCGTATCCCATTCGTAGGTTTGACCATTAAATTTAGGATCGTTCATCCAGTCGTATTGGCCATGCATCACATTATGCCCAAGTTCCATGTTTTCCATAATTTTAGAAAAGCCTAATAGACCTGTTCCTAAAATCCATGCTGGTGGGAACCAACCTGCAAATAAACAAGCTCGGCCTAGAAAACTACTGTAACGAACTGCTGCATAGACACGGCGGATATATTTAGCGTCTTTCTCACCCAAATCATCCAATACTTCTTGTTTGATCTGATCAAGCTCTTTTGCAAATGCGTCAAGTTCTGCTGGAGTCAAATCGCGATTTTTAGGATTTTTAAAATATTCGACTTTCACTGGCATATTCATAAAAGTTCTCTCTTAAAGATCAATAACTAGATCAGATTGTGCTGAGTTCACACAAATTTTGAGTAATTGGCTTGGTTCGGTATTTTCACTACCGTTGAGTAAGTTACGTGTAGAACCTTGAGCTTTACTACAAACGCACTTATTACAAATTCCCATACGGCAGCCATGTGTTGGCTTAAGACCTTCATGTTCAAGACTCACCAAAATTGATTCGCCTTTTGGAATTGCAATAACCTTATTAGACTGGGTTAATGTGACATTTACATAACCAACTTCTGCCGTACTATCACGCGTTAAGCTAAAAGCTTCCGTTAATACAGTCGGTGCTTTTTCAAAAAGCTGTTCCACTGTTGAAACGAAACCAGAAGGTCCACATGCATATATGGTGCTATTTTCCAAATCGTCTACTAATGCTAAATGCTCTGCATTTAAACGTTCATCATTTGGTGTTTCTTGTGTATAGAAAACCTGATAACTAAAATTTGGAAATTGCTCTGCAACTTTTTCAAAGTATTCAACAAAAGCTGCATCTGAGCGTTGCTTTACCCAATATAAAAGCTGTACTTGAACTTTATCTAACTGCTGACTTTGTTTAATTGCAGTGATTAAGCTCAACATTGGGGTAATACCACTACCCGCAGCTAACATAATTAATTTCGGCGTATTGATGTTTTGTTGCATGTCACCATAAGGCTGACCAAGCTCAAAAACATCACCAATTTGGCTTTCAGTCATAAACCAGTTACTGACAATACCATCAGCTACTTTTTTAATCGTTAAGCGTAAATGTTGTTCGTCAATTTGCGTCAAGCTATAAGTACGTTCATAACGACGACCAGCAATTTCAACAATGACAGGATGATGCTGACCAGCAACACCTACTTTCACTAAACGGTTACATTTTAATGTAAGACTTACCATGTCATGAGCGACAAATTCTTTTTTTACAATTTGAACAAGCCCATGTTTTACCGACCATAAAGGATTAACTTTTTGTAGCCAGAAGTTAGCCATTTCTTTATCAAAGATGGCTTGTGTCAATGAATTGAATAGAGAATTTCTCTTTTCGATTACTTGCATAGATGGACGCTCTGTCGCTCTTTTTTAATTATTATACACATGTATATATATTTGTATATACACCCGTACTTTTAATTACAATTTCACAAGTTCAGCTTCTAAGGCTATAATCCTGAGAGTTTACAAATATATTGAACAGCATGACCCAATCTTCACTTTCTCAGAACCTGAATGACACACCTCAACAACAAGATGTCATTGAAATTAAAACAGCTACGCGTTCTGTGGGAAGAAAAGCGACAATTACTAAAGAAGAACTTTTTCAGGCTGCTCTAAATCTGATTGGCCCACAAAAGAGTATTGCTTCATTAAGTTTACGTGAAGTAGCACGAGAAGCTGGCATTGCGCCAAATAGTTTCTATCGACACTTTAAAGATATTGATGAATTAGCAATTTCTTTAATTGACCGTGCAGGTATCGTCTTACGTAAAATTATCCGACAGGCTCGCCTACGTGCTTCCTTGCAAGAAAGTATTATTCGCAGTTCTGTCGATATTTTTCTTCAACAGCTCGATGCCGATGAAGGTAATTTAAGCTTATTACTACGCGAAGGTTTTACAGGTTCTACTTCTTATAAAGCAGCGGTTGATCGTCAATTAAACTTCTTCCAGCAAGAACTACAAGAAGATTTAATTCGTCTAGAGCACTTAAATAATAACCACTTATACCACCCTGAACTTGTTGCAAAAGCAATTACACAACTTGTATTTCACATGGGCGCTAAAGTGATTGATCTTCCAATTCATCAACGTGCGGAAGTTGCTGAGCAAACGATGATTATGATTCGAATGATTTTAGAAGGTGCTCGGCATTTGGATGAAGCAGAAATTCGTTAAAATTGTCTAATGAATGGCTTGTTAATAAACAGGCCATTTTTACATCTAACTCCTCTATTTTCCAATAAAAATATAATTCACCGATTGAAGCGAATAGCTTGCGAGAGTATAAATAATTATTCCATTTGCTCTTTCTTCTATATTCCCAACGATCTCAGGGATCAACATGCAAAATTTGAATAATCGTCAAAGTCTGATTGCAAGCTACATTCTTATGGGCATCTTTTTGCTTTCGGTTATCCCATTACATCTATTAGCAAGTTTTTTTGCAGGCTTTCTTATTTATGAAATTATTATTAGCTTAAGCTCGGTTGTCGAACGTTATATTGATGGTCAAAGAGCCCGCATTTTTATTAGTATTTTATTAAGTATTATTACGATTTCACTAATCGCCTTTTTCTTTACAAGTTTAATCAGCTTTGTGGTTCACGATTTAAAAGGTGTAGGCATCCATAATATCAACAGCAAAGTCGATCAAACCCTGTTGCATTTACAAGCTGAAATTAGCAAATATCTTCCCGGTTATATTCCCGATAGCGTGACAGAATTAAAAGATGAAATTTTCGCGTTTATGAAAGATAACGTGACCATATTAAAAAATACCAGCTCTGATATTTTGCATAACTTCGTGACGATGGTTATGGGCCTCATTATCGGTATTTTGGTCGCTATACATGGTTTTCACCGCCGTACCCCCCAACCTGTTTTTAAATCTCTTCTGATCCAACGTATTCAGAAACTATCAATTTCATTTAAAAATGTTGTTTTTGCACAAATAAAAATTTCAGCAATTAATACGCTGCTCTTTATTTTATTTGCATTTGTTTTATTACCGCTTTGGGGAGTGCATCTTCCTTTTGCCAAAACGCTTACTATTTTGACCTTCATGTTTGGACTGATTCCAATTTTAGGTAATCTTATTTCCAATACATTGACGTTCATTGCCGCGCTTACTGTTTCACTCGGACTCGCAGGTGCAGCATTACTTTATCTCGTTCTGGTTCATAAACTTGAATATTTTATTAACGCTAAAATTATTGGGCATAAAATCAATGCAAATGCATGGGAGATTTTATTAGCAATGCTAGTATTTGAGTCAATTTTTGGCTTAGGAGGTTTAATCGCAGCTCCAATTTTCTATGCATATTTAAAATTAGAATTAAAAGATGCGGGTCTCATCTAATTCAAAATCTATCTATAAAAAAAGCCGCCCTCTAGGCGCTTTTTTTAGTTTGAGTTAATTATGGCTTAACCACAACTAATACTTGAATCGCTTCTGGTGTAACAGTTAAACCATCAAGCAAGCTCAAGCCTTCTTTTTGCAGCTTTTGTAAACGTTCAATTTCATCTTGACGAATACTTGGATTGAACTGTTTTAAATAAGTTAAACGGTCAATTTCATATTGCCATTTATTGCCATAGTGTTCTTTTGCTTGCTGCTGAAGCTGTGGCAAATCAACTTTCGCGATATCCAACGCTTGTTTATAACGTTGCTCAATAATATCACGGCGAGCTTTAACCACCTGACGACAGCTATTGCCATCTAAGTGATGTAAATATGGTTTCAAAATTGCTGGATCAATTTTTTCAGACAAATCTTGACCAGTTTCGCTTAATAGCACACGAATAAGCTGCTTAGGCAAGCTCGATGGTAAGTTCAACGCCTTAGGCGCAACTACATCGACTTTAAACCATACTTCAATTAATACTGAACCCTGCTTTAACGCATTAGATTTGAGTACAGCAACATTAGTACTACCAAATGATTGCGTACGAATCATTTCCATCACACTTTCAATGAATGGATGCTCTAAAGTTAAATATTGGGCATCTTCACGAAGCTGAGCCTGATCGCGATAGAAAGTAGCGGTCATACCTTCTTCGTCTAGTGCCAAACCTTGCACTTGCATTTGGTCTGTTGGACGAATAATCACAGTACCGTTACTTTGCTCATCAAAGTCGATATTGGTTGAAGACATGAAACGCTTCACAAACATTGGTAGCGTTGTGTTGTCATCATAATCCTCAAGTGCCTGAACAATCTCTTGCGCCACGATAGGACGACATGAGTTATATTCAAGTAAACGATCTCGGCCCGCTTGAAGTTCAGCTTCTAAAGCTTGACGCTGAACATTCACTTCTTCAAGCAAATCTTCAAATGTTTGACCTTGGTCTGCAAGCAAACAGTCTTTCAATTCAACAATAAAGTTTTCTTGCAGCGTTTGGGCTGTTGGCGAAATATTGCTGAAAATATTAAGCGCTTCATTGTACCAACGGAACATACGCTCTTGAGCTGTTCCAACAAGATATGGCACATGAATCTGAATACGGTTTTCTTGACCAATACGATCTAGACGTCCAATACGTTGCTCTAAAACATCTGGGTTCGCTGGCAAATCAAATAAAATTAGATCACTGGCAAATTGAAAATTACGACCTTCCGAACCAATTTCCGAACACAGGAGAATTTGTGCACCATAGCTTTCTTCAGCAAAATAAGCCGCTGCTTGGTCACGTTCAAGTAAGCTCATGCCTTCATGGAACATTGCAGTACGTATGCCTGCATGCAAACGCAATACATTTTCTAGAGCTTCAACAACTGGTCCACTACGCGCAATTAAAAGCACTTTTTTATGCTTGAGATCTTTGCGCAGAATTTCCATTACCCATAGCACACGTGGGTCATTTTGCATCCACGAACCATCAAGTTGTGCTTCTTCTGGCCACATTTGCTCACGCAGTTTCCCATCTTTTGACCAATCTTCTGGTGCTGGTAATGGTGCTGGCTGACAATCACGCCCTGGGAAGCCTTGAATTGCTTCACGCGTATTACGGAATAAAATACGACCTGTACCGTGACGGTCTAATAATTCGTGAATTGCTCTAAAGCGTTGGTCAGGTTGGTCTTCAATACTGTGACCTAATAAGCCTTCTAAAGCAGATAAATGCTCTGGAGCTAAAGGCTGATCAGACATGAGTACTTCAGCAATTTTTGCAGTCTGCTGGTATTGAGTTTCTTCATCTAAGAAGCGCTCTAAACTACTAAAACGCTGCGGATCAAGTAAACGTAAACGTGCGAAATGACTTTCCACACCAAGCTGTTCAGGTGTTGCTGTAAGCAATAACACCCCAGCGGTATTTTCAGCAAGCTCTTCAATTAAATCGTAGCGATCATTACCGCCTTCTTCTTCGCTCCACATCAAATGATGTGCTTCATCAACCACGAGCAAATCGAAGCCAGCTTCTATGGCTTGCTCACGTAAATCATCATGGTCAACCATTAAGTCAACGCTGGCAATAATGCATTGCTCAGTCAAGAACGGGTTAAGTTCTGGATCATGTTCTTTAATAGATGCGGTACGTGTTAAATCAAACAGAGAGAATTGCAAGTTAAAACGACGGCGCATTTCAATCATCCACTGATACTGTAAAGAATCAGGGACTAAAATAAGAATTCGTTCTGAGCGACCGGTTTTAAGCTGTTGGTGGATAATTAAGCCAGCTTCAATTGTTTTACCCAAGCCCACTTCATCGGCAAGTAAAACACGAGGTGCAAAACGTTTACCAACTTCGTGTGCGATATAAAGCTGATGTGGAATTAAACCAACACGGGCCCCAACCATGCCACGTAGAGGGCTATTCTGCATTTGTGCTTGCATAAGCATCGCTTCAATACGCAGGTCATACCACTCTTTATAGTCGACCTGACTTGCAAGCAAACGATCTAAAGGTTTCGATAACTGAATTTGTGCACCGATACGTGTTTCATTCAGCGCTTTACGATCTTGCTCGCCATTTTCTAAAGTACGAACAACGTTGTAACGCAAAACACCATGTCGGTCTTCAACAGACTCAACAATCCACTTCTTGCCTTCTTGGTCTTGAACTTCATCATTTGTGTTAAAGATGATACGAGATAGTGGAGCATTATTACGTGCATAGACACGTGTCTCATCACTTTTGGGGAATAAAATGCTGACAGATCTTTCATCTACATCAATAAGCACACCTAAACCGAGTTCAGTTTCTGTGTCTGATAGCCAACGTTGACCAATAGCATACTGCTGCAATTTTTCCACCTTTCTCTCAAGTTCGCACTACATATTGTACGATGCAAATTAGCTTATTTTTGCATCTTTTTATGTAGTCTTTAAAGCAAAATTTTGAAGCAAAAACCAATTAAATGACTTTGCTACAAAAAATCACGCATTAAAATTTTTACATTAAAACGGTACAGGACAGTCAAAAGTTAATGTTTCTGCTGTGACAGGATGATTAAAACTTAACTGTTTGGCATGCAAACATAAACGCGGAACAAGTTGTTGCTCCGATGTTGCATACAGCGTGTCACCTACAATTGGATGCCCAAGATATTGCATGTGTACACGGAGTTGATGGGATCGGCCCGTAATTGGTGTTAATTTCACACGAGTTACAGGCTGTCCCTGAATCTGAAAATGTTCTACTGCCTGCCAATGTGTTAAAGCAGGTTTGTTGTGAGAAGCGTCGACAATATGTAAAGGTGGTCGGCTTGGATCATAGATGACAGGAATATCTACTGTCCCCTCACCCTCTAAATGACCTGCGACAAGCGCTTCATATATTTTTGAAGTCTGACGATCTTGAAATTGACGCGCAATCGCACTTTGACCGCGCTTTGATAAACCAAATACTAAAATACCTGAAGTATCTCGGTCTAGACGATGAATGAGCAAAGTTTTAGGTTCAATCGCAACCAACCTTGTCAAAACGCTATCATGTAAATCACCTTTACCAGGAACACTCAAGATGTCCGAAGGTTTATGAATCACCATAAAATCATCATCACGATAGATCAGATGTTCACTTAGAAAATCACTCAAAGTTGTATTCCCAAGGCAAGATGAAAAACAAGCGGGCAATAATAAAAAGCTTACGTCCGAATTACAATGCCGTTCGGGTAAATTAACAGCATAATTTGCAAATATTATGGATCACTTGGAGTCTATAGTTAATCAAGGCTTCAATAACTGCATAATATGCTGCAATGTCGGTGCTTGCATTATCTCTTCAGTGCTCAAGCTCGCACCATTCGCACGCCACAGTTCGACCAGATAATCAACAGCAGACTGATCTAAACCGTAGTTTCGTAAATCAATTTCAGGATGAATCTCCATCGGGTGTCGCCCCACTTGTTCAGCAATTGCCAATAAGATTCCTTTATCCGACAAAATATATTCAGACGGCGCACTTAAAGACCATAGGCGCATTAAGGTCTGTGTATTTAAATGTTTTATATGGTCAAAACTGATCTTTTCAACCCATTGAATGTGCTGCTCTAGATTCGCCGCCAAGATCGCATCATTTACAATAGCTACATAATCGGTAATAGATAAAACAAGCTGCATGACTTGTTTAAACAGAGGTGACAAATCACCAGCCATCACAACTTGGGCTTTGCTATTTGATGACAGTCGCTGCCCTAACTGCAACATGGTTTGTTGAAGCTGAGATGCATCAATAAAAATAACTGGAATTTCGAGTGCTTGTGCTCTTTTACTTAGCAATTCTAAATGATCAGCTAATGGCTGGTGTGCCCAGTCAGGTGATTTTTCAAGTTCATTTAGCCCAACCATGAGCAAAATACTTTGCGTAGACTCAATCGACCAATTTGAAGTATTTGCTGCTAATTGGATTTTTCGAGGTAAGGGATAAAACATTGTTCTCTACAAATATAAAAATAGCTCAAATTAAAAAGCCCGTTTTAAACGGGCTTTTTTGCTTACTTCATTTCAGCGAAAGTTTCTTTGGCAGCTTGAATCGTATATTCGATATCTTCATCAGAGTGAGCAGATGAAATAAAGCCTGCTTCAAATGCTGAAGGTGCCAAGTTTACTCCACGCTTTAACATGCCATGGAAGAACTTTTTGAAAGCTTCAATATCACACGCCAACATAGAGTCAAAACTTGTAATGTCTTCTTGGTCTGTAAAGTAAAGACCGAACATTGCACCAGCTTGCTGAGTTTTAAATGGAATACCTGCTTCATTAGCTGCGGCTTGTAAGCCTGCAAGTAACTTTTCAAGTTGAGCAGATAAATTGCTGTAAAAGTCTGGTTGGCGTAAATGTTTAAACATCTCGATACCCGCGCGCATAGCAAGTGGGTTTCCAGACAATGTACCTGCTTGGTATACGCCGCCTAAAGGTGCGATACATTCCATGATTTCACGCTTACCACCAAATGCACCTACAGGTAAACCAGCACCAATAATTTTGCCTAAAGTTGTTAAATCAGGTTTAACGTTATAAACCGATTGAGCACCACCTAAAGCAACACGGAAACCTGTCATCACTTCATCAATAATAAATACAGATTTATATTCATCACACACATCACGAATAGCTTGTAAGAAACCGTCGATTGGTTTCACCATATTCATGTTACCCGCGACAGGCTCAATAATAACGCCAGCAATTTCATGACCAAATTTGGCAAAACATTCTTTTAATGCTGCAATATCGTTGTAAGGTAACGTTAAAGTGTGTTTAGCAAAATCAACAGGAACACCCTTTGAAGTCGGTTCACCCTCACCTAAAGTCAGTAAGCCTGAACCTGCTTTTACTAAAAGTGAGTCAGAGTGACCGTGGTAACAACCTTCAAACTTCACGATCTTGTCACGGCCAGTGTAACCACGCGCTAAACGAATAGCCGTCATGGTCGCTTCTGTACCAGAGTTCGTCATACGCACCAATTCAATTGATGGCATGATTTCACAAATAATATCTGCCAATGTTGTTTCGTGTACGGTTGGCGCACCAAAACTTAAACCATCTTCTGCGGCTGTTTGTACTGCTTTAATAATTTCTGGATGAGCATGACCCAAAATCATTGGTCCCCAAGAACCAACATAGTCAACATAACGCTTACCATCTACATCCCATAAATAAGCACCTTTTGCTTTCTCGATGAAAACAGGTGTTCCTCCAACGCCATTAAAGGCACGTACCGGAGAGTTCACACCACCTGGAATGTGTTTGCTGGCTTGTTTAAATAACTGTTCTTGCTTTGGAGATAAACTCATGGAAATGCTCGTCTTAAATATCTAAAAAATAATTTTGAAAGCTTAAGAAAATAATTGTGCCCAGGCCTGTACACGGGCAGGAATTTCAGCAGTTGATCGGTCTAATATATCACTAATGACTGCACAGAGGTCAGCCCCAGCCTCAATCACAGGTTTTGAGTTTTCAACAGTTAAACCACCAATCGCGCAAATTGGTAAATCATATTGGGCTGCTGCTTGCTTAATCACTTCAATACCCACATTACCTGCTTCAGGTTTTGTAGAGGTCGCGTAGACTGCACCAAATGCAATATAAGTCGCGCCATCTGCAATTGCTTTTTGGGCGAGTTCTAATGAGTTTAGACAAGTACGACCAATAATGACGCCTTCTGGTAATTGCGATTTTGCATCAGTAATTTCACCGTCACTTTGCCCTAAATGCACACCTAATCCAAACTGAACGGCCAGTTTTAGGTCATCATTAATCACAAAAGGAACTTGATATTTTTCACATAAAAGTTTGATCTGTTCAACTTCTGCGGGTTGGTCTGCTTTTTCTACTTTCTTACGGCGGTACTGTAAAATTGCGACCTGATGAGTTGCGAGTGCGGCGTCTAATTTTTCTAATAATAATTGGATTGGGTCATCATTGGTAATGAGATATAAACCGCGCATACTCTACTCTCGCTTTAAAAAACTTCGCTAGTATAACGGATTTATAGGACATCATAAGTACCGATTGATATAGGCTTACCAGTACCAATCGGTATATTTAGAATAGAAAGTAAAAATTAACTTGGTATTTTATCAAACTTGCGATCAGTCAAACTCAAACGACCACGTGCAACATCAGATAGCATTCGCCAATCAGAAATAAAGCTATAGAAAGGTTGTTTAAAACTGGCAGGCTTATTTTTTTCAAACACAAAATGTCCAACCCATGCATTTGCGTAACCCGCTACCAAACCATAAAGCACATATTTGGCTTGTTTCTTACGAATTGCTTTTGAAAAAAAGTATATGCCAATACTGCTACCCACCACATGCAAGCGTCTGCTCATGATGTTACGGTGTTCGGTTAAATAAAAACGATAAAATTCCTGATAGTTTTTAATCGGCAATTCAAACTCTGGCTGAGCTTCATGGTTGAAGTTTACTGGTGCATTCACGATCATCTTCCTGATTTTTATTTGATCAAAACGTCACCTGATTGTACACCTAAATAAAAGCCTAGCGTCATATGTTTGATTGTAACTTTCTCTATCAAAAGCATTACTTTTAGGACTAAGCTATTATACTTATTCAAGATAGTTTAAATACCTGATTCAGGGAGATATATTATGGTCGAAGTCGAACTAAAGTTTCAGTTACCTGAATCGAAGAAAAAAACTGTCCAGCAATACTTAAAAAAACATAAAGCGAAATATATTCACTTACAGGCAAAGTATTACGATACCCCTGATCGATTACTCGCAAAAAATGGCATGGCTCTACGTTTACGTAAAGAAGATAATCAATGGGTACAAACATTTAAAGCCGCAGGTCAAAGCCACCTGCACCGTGTTGAAGAAGAAATTCATTTAGGTGCGTGTGACCAAGAACCTGACTTAAACCTTGCGTTATATCAAGATAATAAAGTCGTAACTGATTTAATCAATGCGGTTTTAGGAACGCAAGCTGAAAAACTAAGTTTGCAGTTTGAGACCGATGTACAGCGCACCTATCATGTGTTTGAAGCAGATAATACAGCTATTGAAGTTTGTTTAGATGACGGCGTCGTAAAAACTGCAGATACACAAAGTATAATTTGTGAAGTCGAATTTGAACTTAAGCAAGGCGCAGTAAAAACGCTAATTCAATTTGCACAGCAATGGATTAATCGTTATGCCCTTTGGCTTGATGTCAGAAGTAAAGCCGAGCGTGGGAATTTATTAGCACTGGGGCAAGCAGCCTCACCCGCTGTACATGCCAAAGCGCTGACATTAAATAAAGATATTACTGCTGAACAGGCTCTAAAAAAGATTATCGAAAACTGTTTAGGACAATTCTTACCAAATATGGCTGTAATTGCCGATGGTGTTGCCGAACCTGAGCATATTCATCAGGCACGTGTAAGTTTACGTCGTTTACGCAGTGCACTAAAACACTTCTCTGGTTGGTCAAGCGAGCTAAATCCTATTTGGGAAGAACAAATTGCGGAGCTTTTCCGTAAGCTTGGAGACACTCGTGATGAAGATGCTATTCGTACCGAGGTGTTACCTGTCATTCAACAACATGGTTCACCTGAGCTTTTACTACCCGTTTCAGTTCAGCCCTCAAAAGAACTCTCAACAATCTTTACCTCTGCGGACACGATTAAGCTATTACTCGATTTATTAGCATTTGCGTATTCAGAAGAAGATTCAAAGAACAAAACAGGTGGGTTAAAAAAACATATTAAAAAGAGTTTAGATAAATTACATCATAAAGTGATTAGCAATGCTGAGCACTTCTCTGAGCTTGAAGTGACTGAACAGCACAAAATACGAAAGACAGCTAAGCAGTTACGTTATTGTGTTGAATTTATTTCAAGTCTTTATCCTGACAAGAAAGTACAGCAATATTTAAAACATCTACAACCTGTACAAAACACCTTAGGTCAATATAACGACTTATTTATTGCGGAAGGTATTTTCAATAAAGTTGTCGAAAATGACTCATCTTTCTGGTTTGCATTAGGCTGGGTAAAAGCCAAACAACCTCACCTACAAAAACGGTCTGCCAAAGCTTTACAAACTTTTAGTCAAACTGAAACTTTTTGGTAATTTATAAAAAGTCGCTGTAAACAAGCAGCGACTTTTTATCGGTACTTACCAAATACTTTCCACACGCCATTATCTGCTAATGGGTCGTTATAGCTATCACTACGTTGCTTTCTTGGCTTATCACGGGCATCGACCAATTTAAAATGCGGTTCTACCCCTAACACAATACCATTAGTATAAAAACGCGAACGGGTATATTCACTTTGCCCGTGCTGGAATACATACGTTCTTAAATCGATAAATTCACGGTGAGCAACTAAAGCCGCGGTATCATCGCTCTGCAACCATTCTTGCATCGTAAAAATCTGATCAGTTTCGAACTGCCCGCACTTTTCGATAAGACTTGCAACACCACGGAAAGTTTTCGATTCTTTTGCGCGTGTTTTATTAATCCGAATTCGGTCTACATGAAAAAAGAATAGCGGTAAATTTAAATGACTTGGCAAATGAATGGCATCTGGTAATTCATCTTCCATAAATGGCTGGAAAAGTTCTTGTGCCCTTTCAATTAGACCTTGCCATTGGCGATAATAATTTTCGACTTCTTCTTGCAAGCCATAATAAATCGGCAACCCTTCGACATGCTCTAAATATTGAGGTGGAAAAACATGCTGGCGTAATAAAGCAATATCTGTTTTTAAACTTTGAATAGCAATCGCATCTTGCATATTAGACTCTCCAACCACTACTTAGGCTATTTACAGACTAAGTCAAAGGTTTTGTTTCCGCAAGCGTTTGCCTATAATAAGCAGCTCTATTTTTGCGGGAATAAGTCATGTCTCAAAAGATTAATGCAACAGATATTACTGAAGAAGAAGCGTTAAATGCGGTTTTCTTTGAGCGTGCGGATGAATTCATTAAACAAGCCAATGATTTTTGTCGCCCGCCAAAAGGTGAAAAGCCAGATCCAGCCGAACTGCGTGGTCAAGTAAGCGCAGCAATGTTGTTTGCTAGTGCCCGTTTTAACACGTGGGTAGCAGCAAATAATTTTAAAGATGGCGAAGAAATGCGCGCTGCTAAAGATCAAGTGATGTCTTATCTTGTGCAACAATTTCAAATGATGCTTGAAGATAACTTTGATGAGTACTGTGAACAGTTCGAAAATTATTTACGTTTCCGTAAAAATGAAGATTTTCATGCGCATAAACATGATCATTAAGATGATTTAAACATCCAAATAAAAAGCCACAATTTAGTGGCTTTTTATTTGCGATAAGACTTTATTTTTTTGCTGCCTGACCATACTGATCAGCCATCACTTCGACTAAATGTTCAGGTTTAATATACTTTTTAATTACTGCATTTACGTCATCAACAGTCAGTTTAGTCAAGTTCTGATCATGTCGAACACGGTCTTGTAATGTTTTATCTGTTTCAAGCTGTAGATTTAACATTCCATGAATATTACGCTCATCTTCTAATGCCGTAACGCGTTTCTTCATGATATCTGCTTTAGCAGCTTCAAGCTCTTGCTCAGTCACACCATTTTTCAACAAGTCATTTAACACTTTATGTATTGATGCAGATACTTGTGCTGAGCGACCAGAAGTATAATTTGCACTAATGCTTAAGGCCCCTACATTCGTATCACGGTCAAGTTGCAGCCCACTTCCAAAACCATAAACTAGCGCATTTTTCTCACGAAGCTCTTGAGCCAAACGTGATGAAATTTGAGACTCACCTAAAATATAGTTAAGTAAAATTAATGCAGATGCATCTGGATGGTTTTTCCCAACTGGAATTGAAAGCACACTCTGATAGCTACCAAATTCGCGCTGCTCAGATAAAACATGAACTTGCTGAGCTGGAAAATCAACATGATTAATCAAGATTTTTTGATAAGGCTGTTTACCATTCCAACGACCAAATTCCTGATTAAGTAATTTCTGCATTTTTTTCGCATCAAATTTACCCGTAATAGCAATTTGAGCATGGTTCATTGCAAAGAAACGTTCATACAACTCTTTCACTTGCTCTTGAGTTGCATTTTTCAATTGCTGTTTTGCCAGTTCAGGTTCAAAGTGATAACGCAAATCACCCGGTTGATATTCTTCAAGCAAACGTGAAAGTGTTAAGCCAGCCACGACATCTGGCTCGGTATAAGGACGATCAAGACTTGATAAACTTTGCGATTTAATTAAATCAAATTGAGATTGCTCAAATTTCGGATTTTTCATCACATCCAGAACAAACTCGAAAAACTCATCAAATTTTTCTGATTTAGACTGAATATTAATGGTCATGCCATTGCCGTCAGCACTTGCATAAGCCGCGCCGCCCGCATCAATGGATTTATCAGCAATATCTTGCAAACTGTATTTATCAGAACCACGAAGCAATAAGTATGAAGTTAAATCAACGACCGTACCCTTATTAAATAAAGATTTTTCTGTTCCAAAGTCCATCGTAATCGTTGCATAAGTACGATCATCACGTGTTTCAACTGGGAATAAAGCATACTTCATTCCATTTTTCAGTTTTCCACGGATAATCTTTTTCTCATTGCTTTCAACATATTGCTTAGAAGTTTTTAAAAACTCCGCAACTTCTTGTTGATATACCTTTGGATCTTTTAAAGGCTCTGCCTTTGCTTCTACCTGATCTAAAGTCTTAGGTGCTTCTTTTGCATTCTGCTGTTGAGCTTTTTTCTGATCTTCAGGTGTTGGCAAAATATCACCGTCAATTCGATGCTCAGCCACAAGGAATTGTTTTAAAGTTTGATTCACTTGGTCTAACTTAACGTTTTCTACTGAATCTAAATCTTTAAAATATTGATCCCACTGACCGCCAGCGACAGTGTAATCACTTAAACGTGACCCAAGTGCTACCGCATCTTTAGTAATTAAATCGCCTTGAGTTTTCATTAAACTCTTAACACGATTTAATTCAACTTCAGTAAAAGGCTTTCCTTTCTCAATACCAGCGAGCAAAGAGCTTTCAACTTTTTTAGGGTCATTACTTGGTGCATAAATGGCACCCAGAAACACCACATTAAAATCTTGGTCTAACCACGTACTCGCATCAACATTTGTGGTAATGCCTGTTTCAACCATATTCTGATATAAATGACCACTTGGCTGCATGGTATATAACAAAGGCGCTAAAGCGAGCGTCGGCTGAATTTTGGTATTTTTACCATTCATATAGATATGGAATTTAGCGAGATCGCTCCCCTTTTTCACCACAAACTGACGATTTTTTATTTTTGTAGAGTCGAGCACAGGAATCTGTACAGGCTTAGGAACATCACGCGCCGCGATTGGGCTAAAGTATTGATCAATGGTTTTTAAAACATCTGTCTTATCGAACTTACCTGAAATCACCATGACTGCATTATTAGGCGCATACCAGCTACGATAGAACTGATTCAATTCAGGCATTTTAATAGATTTAAGCTCAGGTAAATCACCAATCGGTAAACGACCTAAATATTGGTTACCATAAGCTGACTTCCACATTTGATCCATCAGGACAGCAAAAGGCTGATCCATACGGACTTCACGTTCGCGTTTTACGATTTCAATTTCAGAAGGAACAAATTTTTCTTGGAGAACTAATTTGTCCATACGTTCCGATTCAAGATATAACACTTCATTGAGCGCAGTCTTTTCCGGACGAACGATATTGGTATATTTGGTCGAGTAATAATCGGTGCTGGCGTTCGTCATCAAAGTATATTGATCTAGACGACGCTGGAATTCTTCCCCTTTAACATTTTTTGTCCCTTTAAAAGCCAAGTGTTCAAGCAGATGAGCTAAACCGCTTTTACCTTGTGGGTCATTTAATGAACCTGTTAAATAAATGGTATTAATAAAGATTTTATTTTCTTTGTCGTTCGGTGCAAGTACAACCCGAAAACCATTATCTAATTTATATTCCTCAATATTTTGCTTGCTTTTTACTAGTGTGGTTTGTGCAAAAGAAGCAGCACTTAAACCAAGAATACATAGGGAGAGAGTCAGTTGTTTAAACTGCATAAACATATAAATACCAATTAATTTGAATAATAAAAAATCAATAGTTGTGGGACTATAGTAGGAAATTTAAGCTGACATTAATAGTAAAGATTTGAAAAAAAAGCCGTTTATTTAAACGGCCTTATATTTTAAAGAAAAATTTCAGCTTGCATATAAAGTTTTCCATACCCTGAAATTTCAATACGCTCTTCAGACAGGATATTGCAATATAAAACGCCTCCACGGCTAGAAGCCTGATAAGCCAAAATATTATTTTTTCCCAGCTTTTCTGCCCATAACGGCGCTATTGCGGTGTGAACTGAACCTGTAACAGGGTCCTCATTAATACCCGCGACAGGTGCAAAATAACGCGATACACAATCGTATTGCTGGTCTGCTTTTGAGGTAATTGCAACATCCATGTCTTTTGCTGTAATAGCAGTACGTAACTTACCTAAAGTTTTGAGCAAACTCATATCAGGCTGCTCATCCAACACATCTTGCACTGACTCATATTCAACAATATAAGCGTAATCATTTTGATAAACCGCTTTAAAGGGTTTGGTTAATGCTTGACGTAAAACAGCCGGATAATCTTCGAGTTGATGAGCTTTACGAATTGGAAAATTCATTCTGATTTTGCCATCATCATCTTGATGAACGATAAAAAGACCTAAGTTTCGGACATGAAAATTAATGGTCTTTTTTTCCGTAAAATCTTTAAATATTACAAAAGCACTAGCAAGAGTCGCATGCCCACAAAAATCGGCTTCAACTGTTGGCGTAAACCAACGAATTTCATAATTTTCAGCGTCTATGATTTTTACAAAAGCAGTCTCAGATAAATTATTTTCAAGTGCTATCTTTTGCATTAAATCTACATTTAGCCACTCTTTTTCAACAATCACAGCCGCAGGATTGCCACGAAACAACTCTTTTGTAAAAGCATCGACTTGATACATTTTCATGATAGTGCTCTCTTTTGTAATAGATCCATTTTCGAAAATTATTTAAAAGAAAAACAGATACAGTTTTTTAAAAATTAACATCACAGGGGCAATTTAAGCATGTAAAAAAAACGGCTCATCCAAAGTGGATGAGCCGTTTAATACTAAGTCTTAATGATGTTGAGTTAACTCAATTTCATCTTCACTATTTAAGATATCTTTATCGGTCTGTCCCATAAATTGGCTCGTAACTACGCCGGCAGTCATTGAACCATTTACGTTTAACGCAGTACGTCCCATATCAATGAGGGGTTCGATTGAGATCAGCAATGCAACTAAAGTCACAGGTAAGCCCATAGCAGGAAGAACAATCAGTGCAGCAAAAGTCGCACCACCACCTACTCCGGCAACCCCAATTGAACTTAAAGTCACAATACCCACTAACGATGCAATCCACATTGGATCTAGCGTGTTAATTCCCATGGTTGGCGCAACCATGACTGCCAACATTGCTGGGTACAAACCCGCGCAACCATTTTGACCAATGGTCGCACCAAAAGAAGCAGAAAAACTTGCAATAGATTCAGGAATACCTAAACGGCGAGTTTGCGTTTCAATGCTCAGTGGAATACTGGCAGCACTTGAACGGCTGGTAAATGCGAAAGTCAGAACAGGAGCAACTTTTTTGAAGAACTTAACTGGAGAAACGCCTGTCAGGGTCAAAATAATGGCATGCACGACAAACATGATGGCTAAACCTAAATAAGATGCCACCAAGAAACCGCCTAGATTTAAGATATCTGCCACATTCGAACTTGCCACAACTTTGGTCATGAGGGCAAAAACACCATACGGTGTAAGTGTCATCACTAAACGAACCAACTTCATTACCCAAGACTGTAAAGTCTGAATTGCAGTCAGAATACGCTGGCCTTTCTCTGCATCATCTTTCATTAGGTTAAGCGCAGCTATACCTAAAAAGACAGCAAAAATAACCACACTAATAATTGAAGTTGGGTTTGCACCAGTTAATTCAGCAAATGGATTACTTGGAATAAAGGAAAGAATAAATTGCGGTACACTTAAATCAGTAACTTTGCCTACATAATCTGTATTAATGGCAGTTAAGCGTGCAGTTTCAGCAGCACCTTGCACTAAACCTTTTGCCGTTAAGCCAAATAGGTTAGTAACAAATACACCTACGAGTGCAGCAATCAGCGTTGTAAAGAGTAAAGTGCCAATCGTATAAAAACTGATTTTGCCTAAAGATGAGGCTTGGTGTAATTTTGCAACTGCTCCCAAAATAGACACAAATACCAAAGGCATAACGACCATTTGTAAAAGTTTTACATAGCCGTTTCCAACGATATTAAACCAGCTAATAGATTCAGCAAGAATCGGATGGCCACCGCCATAAATCAAATGTAGTCCTAAACCAAACACTACACCTAGAACTAAGCCAGCCAGAACTTTTTTCGATAAGCTCCAGTCTGTTTTACGTGTTTGGGCGAGTAAAAATATTAACCCGACAAAAACCACAATATTAATGATTAAGGGTATATTCATTCCCAAACTCCAAATTATTGCTTGTGTCATCTTTCAAGGGGGCATATTTGACCATAGCCGGTCTATATAAACTACCCTTTTCAACAATTTTATAGCATCAAGATGATTACAAACTTGCGTGAGAATATAAAATGACTTTTAAATACATATATATCACTTTTAATTTATAAATTAAGTGAGATATTTATGTATAAAAACCAGCCTCTACTTAAGCAACCTTTAATTCAAATTGTTGCTCAATAAAATGAATAAATTGCTTTAAATTGGTTCCCCATGTTTCTGGTAACTGGGCAACTAAATATGTAGTGAAAAAAGCAGATTCCGTATTTAGTCCAAAACAATTAACTAAAACTTTATCTGCAACTTTTGTGAGATATGATTTCGGTAATAAAGCAAAACCAACGCCCAACTCTACACAACTCACGATTCCGTCAAGGCTTCCCATTTCCATAATTTGCGAAGGCGGAATACTAAAGTCATTCAAGAAAAGCTCTATGGCATGTCGATATGAACAACCTTGCCGAAATGCAATAAATCTGGTCTTTGCTAGGGTTGCCTTGTCTGGAAAACTCTGTTGTTGCTTAGGGCAAACCAAAACCAGCTCTTCATGCCACACAGGAAAACTATATAACTCAGGAATCGAATGTTTAGATGCTATAAAAGCACAGTCCAATTCCCCCTGATGTACCGCATTTAATAAATAACGGGTTGGATGAGTTTGAAGCTCGATGGGCAAAGTAGGATATTGCTGCATAGATTGATTGAGCAACTGTGGCAAACGTATTGCTGCGGTTGTTTCCATGCTGCCCAAACGAATGGTTTCATTCGGGTCAATATCACCTTCTTGAAAGATCTTTTTAGCTTTGTCATGCAGTGCAATCATTTGAACAGCGTAACTATGTAGCTGTTGTCCGGCATTCGTTAAAGTCACAGGGTTATTACGATTGAATAGAATAACCCCTAACTCTTCTTCAAGTTTTTTTATATGGCTCGTGATATTCGATTGAACCGTATACATTTTTTGGGCAGCCAATGAAAAACTTCCACTCTCTGCAACAGCTAAAAAAAACTCTAAAGACTTAAGTAACATTTCACTATCTCAAAATAAGATAATTACCATCATATTAAATCATTTTTAATGATTGATAAACTCGCTTTTAATAATAAAAAAATTGAGCGTCTTCTCATGTCTACGTTTTATCGAATGAGCTTAATTGTCTTTTTGGCAACTTGTTTGGGAATTGGTGTTTTTAGATTTTCCTATACCGCACTCATGCCCATCATGATCGAGCAGTACCACTGGACCCATGATTTTGCCAGTTACTTAGGCAGCGCAAATTTATTGGGATATCTCATTGGTGCCTTATTAGCGCTATTAAGTATTAAAGAAAAGTACGTCCCATCCATGATCGTACTTTCGACTATAGCCGGTAGCCTCAGCCTACTATGCTGTTCATTCATGGATATGCCTTTGGTGTGGTTCATTTTCTGGCGCACAATTTCAGGTATTGCTGGTGGCTTACTTATGATTTTGGCGCCTAGCTTTGCAATGAAATACATCCCCACCACGCAAAGATTAAAAGTTAACTTTTTAGGATTTAGCGGAATTGGTGTGGGTGTGTTATCTGCCACCATTATTATTCCCTTACTTAAAAATATGCCCGTGCATTATGTTTGGGATATTTTTGCGGGTATTTCTTTATTAGGAAGCTTAACTCTTTATCGCTTATTAAGTGGTAATACGGCCCAGATTATTAAACCGCAATCGACAACTCTAGCAACCTCACAAAAATCACGTTTAGGCCTTGTCATTATTATTGCCTATATGTGTAGTGCCTTTGCCTATATTCCACATTCTTTGTTTTGGATGGATTATTTATCTCGAACTCTGCATTTTCCATTGCAGCAAAGGAATTTATTTTGGGTTCTCTACGGAGTGGGAAGCTGCATTGGTGCATTTGTCGCTTATTACTTAAGCCGAATAGTGGGATATATACAGGCCATTAAATGGCTCTATGGCATTTACTGCCTAGCCGTTGTTTTACCTTTCCTTTCACAGACCACTTCTTTACTAGCTTTGTCTTCACTTCTGACAGGCTTACTGACTCCTGCAACCGTATTTATTAGTTCTTATAGTCTGCTACAGATTTATGAGCAACGTTATCAAAAGCTTTGGAGCCTTGCCACCATTGGGTTTGCTAGCACTCAGCTTTTAGGTGGGGTTGTCATTAGTACTTTGCATCATTTGCATTGGTCTTATGCCCACCTCTTTCTTTTGGGTGGAATCGTTCTTCTTTTTGCGGTTTGCCTTTTATTTCCTGTACGCCCTTCTTTCACCTCAACTCTCGGAGAAACCAAATCGTGAAAACTCTGCTCTTTCCTTTATTTCTAGTTGCTTTCGTTCTTGTTATTCAAGCCCTAGACCAGAGTTATCAAAAGAAAACTGGTTTTATTAAAACTCCGAAGCATCCAGAATTTATGCAATAAAGAAAGCCCTCAATCGAGGGCTTTCTTATGCAAAATTTATTTAATCTTCCATATGTTTGATAATCGCATCACCAAATTCAGAACAACGTAATAAGGTTGCACCCGGCATTAGGCGTTCAAAATCGTAAGTTACGGTTTTAGCTGCAATCGCTCCAGCAATTCCTTTAATGATCAGGTCAGCAGCTTCTATCCAGCCCATATCACGTAGCATCATTTCCGCAGAAAGAATAATAGAACCTGGGTTTACTTTATCCTGACCTGCATATTTAGGCGCAGTACCATGAGTTGCTTCATAAACTGCAATTGCACCACCAATATTTGCACCAGGGGCAATACCAATGCCACCTACTTCTGCTGCCAAAGCATCAGAAATATAATCACCATTTAAATTTAAAGTAGCAATAACCGAGTAATCTGCTGGACGCATTAAAATTTGTTGTAAGAATGCATCTGCAATGACATCTTTAATAATGATGTCTTTACCAGTTCTAGGATTTTTAATTTTAACCCATGGACCACCATCAATTAGTTCTCCACCGAAACGATCTAGAGCCAGTTCATAGCCCCACTCTTTAAATGCCCCTTCGGTGTATTTCATGATATTTCCCTTGTGAACAAGGGTCACAGAAGGCTTGTCATTTTCAATTGCAAACTGAATGGCTTTACGGACTAAACGCTGTGAACCTTCTTTAGATACAGGTTTAATTCCAATTCCGCATCCTTCAGGGAAACGGATTTTTGTGACACCCATTTCTTCTTGAAGAAACCTAATCACTTTTTTAGCTTCTTCAGAATCGGCTTTCCATTCAATCCCTGCATAGATATCTTCCGAGTTCTCACGGAAAATCACCATATCTGTTAATTCTGGGTGCTGAACAGGTGAAGGAACGCCTTCAAACCAACGTACTGGACGTACGCAAACATATAGATCTAATTCTTGGCGTAAGGCAACGTTGAGTGAACGAATGCCTCCACCCACTGGAGTCGTTAACGGACCTTTGATTGATACAACGAATTCTCGAAGTGCTTCGAAAGTTTCTTCCGGCATGTAGTTGCCATAAATTTTATTGGCTTTTTCACCGCAATACACTTCCATCCATTCGATTGAACGCTTGCCACCGTAAGCTTTTAAAATAGCAGCATCCACGACTGCTTTCATGGTTGGTGTAATATCCACACCAATACCGTCACCTTCAATGAAAGGAATAATTGGATGATTTGGTACGTTCAGTGACAGGTCTGCATTTACTTTAATTTTGTCACCGTCAGCAGGAACCACGATCTTCTGATAACCCATTGTGTAAATTCTCCCTTTTATAATACTTAATTAACTAAAAATAATTATCGATAAACAATACTTTCAACTTTTATTAACGCATAATAGCTTAATCGAATTTAATTCTTTTTGAGATTTATGTGGGAAATAAGCAAATTTCACACTTAAATATAGCTCAATGTTTTCTCTAGTTATTTGAAAGAAGAAGCCATTTTTTATGAAAATTGTCATTCTCAACAAGCCTTATGACGTTCTCTCCCAGTTTCGTAAAGACGAAGCACATATGACCGTCTCGGACTTTGTTGATGACCCGACTTTGCGCTTGGCAGGCCGTCTTGATATGGACTCTGAGGGTTTAGTCTTTTTAACCGATCATGGTGGTCTGAATCAGTTCATTACCAATCCTGCAAATAAAAAATACAAAACGTATTTAGTTCAAGTTGATGGCGATGTAACTGAAGAAGCGCTTGAGCAGCTTCGTAAAGGTGTAGAACTTAATGATGGTATGACGCTTCCAGCTACTGCCATTAAAGTAAGTGAACCTGAATGGTTATGGGAACGCAACCCACCTGTACGCTATCGCGCAAATATTCCAACATCTTGGGTCGAAATTTCAATTTGCGAAGGCCGTAACCGTCAAGTTCGTCGTATGACTTCTGCGGTAGGTTTTCCAACTTTACGTTTGATTCGTACTAAAATTGGTTCAATTGATTTAGTTCAACTCGGTTTAAGGCCTGGAGATGTGAAAGAAATCGAACCTTTGCTTTATCCTGACTTTAAAGATGTTCCTGCGGAAGAGCCTTATCGTTCACGTTCATATGTGAAAAAACCAGGTGGTACTGGCGGCAAACCGATGGTTCGTAAAAACAAAGATGGTTCTGCGAAAAAGTCTGGTACAAAACGTATTTGGCAAATGGATGAAAGTGAAAAGCCACGTCGTAAGACTAATGGTACAACTCGTCCAAATACAAAAGCACCACGTGGTCGCGGACGTAATAGTCGTTAATATCTAAATTTTCAAAGCTCATTTCGGTGGGCTTTTTTAATGCCATTTATTTTTATAAAAATAAAAAAAGCCGGTGTTTATACACCGGCTTTTGAGCTATTCACTAACGAGTTAGTAATTAAGCACCAACAGTTGCAAGAGCTGCATTAAATGTAGCACTTGGACGCATTACAGCATCTACTTTTGCTTTATCAATTGCATAGTAACCACCGATGTCAGCTGGCTTACCTTGTACTTGAGCAAGTTCAGCAACAATCTTCGGTTCTTCTTCAGCTAATGTTTTTGCAAGTGAAGCAAATTTAGCTTTTAACTCAGCATCTTCGTTCTGTGCAGCAAGTGCTTCTGCCCAGTAAAGTGACAAGTAGAAATGGCTACCACGGTTGTCAATCTCACCTGTACGGCGTGATGGAGACTTACCATTATCAAGTAACTTGTCAGTTGCTTCATCAAGAGTCTTCGCAAGTAACTTAGCACGAGCATTATTTTCTTTAATGCCCATTTCTTCTAAAGAAGCTGCTAGAGCAAGGAACTCACCCAGCGAATCCCAACGTAAGTGGTTTTCTTCAACAAGCTGTTGTACGTGTTTTGGCGCTGAACCACCCGCACCAGTCTCGTACATACCACCACCCGCCATAAGCGGAACGATAGATAACATTTTCGCAGAAGTACCAAGTTCCATAATTGGGAACAAGTCAGTTAAGTAGTCACGTAAGATGTTACCAGTCACAGAAATAGTATCTAGACCACGTACTACACGCTCAAGTGTGTAACGCATTGCACGAACTTGAGACATAATCTGGATATCAAGGCCAGTCGTGTCATGATCTTTTAAATACGTTTGTACTTTCTTGATCAATTCATTTTCGTGTGGACGGTACGGGTCAAGCCAGAAGATCGCAGGCATGCCTGAGTTACGTGCACGAGTTACTGCAAGTTTTACCCAGTCACGAATCGGAGCATCTTTAACCTGACACATACGCCAGATATCGCCTTCTTCAACATTTTGAGTCAATAACACTTCACCAGTGTCAAGATCGGTAATGTTTGCAATACCAGCTTCAGAAATTTCAAAAGTCTTGTCGTGAGAACCGTATTCTTCAGCTTTTTGAGCCATCAAGCCAACGTTCGGTACAGTACCCATAGTCTTCGGATCGAAGTTACCATGCCACTTACAGAAGTTGATCATTTCTTGGTAAATACGGGCAAATGTTGATTCTGGCATAACAGCTTTAGCATCATATTGCTTACCATCAGCACCCCACATTTTACCACCAGCACGGATCATTGCTGGCATAGAAGCATCAACGATGATGTCGTTTGGTGAGTGGAAGTTTGTGATGCCTTTTGCCGAGTCAACCATTGCAAGTGCAGGACGGTGTTCTTGACAAGCATGTAAGTCTTCAATGATTTCTTCACGTAATGAAGTAGGAAGAGTTTCGATTTTCTCGTATAACCCAGCCATACCGTTATTAACGTTAATGCCTAATTCGTCAAATAACTTACCGTGTTTTTCGAAAGCTTCTTTGTAATAGATTTTCACACAGTGACCGAAAACGATCGGGTGTGAAACTTTCATCATTGTCGCTTTTACGTGTAGAGAGAATAAAATTCCCGCTTCTTTACAATCATCAAGTTCTTTTTCATAGAAATCACAAAGTGCTTTCTTGCTCATGAACATTGAGTCAATGATTTCGCCTTCTTGAAGCGCAACTTTTGGCTTAAGAACAATGCTCTTACCACTGGTCGTGATAAGTTCCATTTTCACATTACGTGCGCGATCAAGTGTCATTGATTTTTCACCATGGTAGAAGTCACCTTCTTCCATATGTGAAACATGTGTTTGTGACCACTGTTTCCACTCGCTCATTGAATGAGGGTGTTTTTTCGCATAGTTTTTAACTGCTGCTGGTGCACGGCGGTCAGAGTTACCTTCACGAAGGACAGGGTTTACTGCTGAACCAAGGCACTTACCATAACGAGCTTTGATTGATTTTTCTTCTTCGGTTGCAGGATTTTCCGGATAATCAGGAATTGCATAACCTTTTGATTGAAGCTCTTTGATACATGCAGTTAGTTGCGCAACAGACGCACTAATGTTCGGGAGTTTGATAATGTTAGTATCTGGATCTTGTGTAAGACGACCAAGCTCTGCAAGGTTGTCGGATACCTTTTGCTCTTCACTTAGGTAATCAGCGAATTCTGCGAGCACACGTGCAGCTACAGAGATGTCACTTTTAATAATCTCGATGCCAGCTGGCTTAGTAAAGGTCTCAATGATCGGCAGTAGCGAATAGGTCGCCAATAGTGGCGCCTCGTCAGTCAGTGTGTAAATAATAGTTGACTTTTCACCAGCCATATATAGCCCCTTCCGTTTGATTGAGTGTTGAGGACCGAGCTTTTGGCCCAGTGCCTACGAACCGATATGCTTAAATAAAACCCTGAGAGTATCGGCTCTCATTGCCTTCCAGTCAACGAAATATCCAGTGATAACGACATTTCGCAGCGAAATAATACATAATTCAAATATATAGATAATTTTCTGATATCTAAGTCATTGTAATACGCACATTCAGATCACTTTTCAGGCATTAAAAATCATTAAATTACATGAGATATCTTTCAGTGTTCTGACAATTATTATACTTTTCATTCAAAATAAACTCAAAGGCAAAACGGGTTTCGCCATCTGGAAGGACTTAAAAGTAAAAACCGATGTGCAAAACATCGGTTTTTTATAAACTATTTAGCTTTAATCTAAGCTTTTAACCATTTTTCAGTTTTAGCTTGATCTTCAACGATAAGTTCAACTTCGGTTAAATCAGATGTAGCGCAATCGACTTCAAAAGAGATTAACTCATCACGACGGAAAGCAAAGACAGTATAAGTTCCGCCCTGCTTTGCATACTTCTCAATAAGCTTAGTGGATGCTTTTAAACCATCAATTGCAATAATCACATCATTGGCAGAAATACCTGCTTTCGCTGCTGCACTATCACGGCGGGCACTTTGCACAAGCACACCTTCAGGCTTATCAGCAAGTTTTAGGCCTAATGGCAAAGATTTGTCGGTTTTAACTCTATAGCTTAGGCCAAACTCAGGAAACAATTGATCAAGTGGTAATTCATCAGTCGTGTTAATCAGATGATTAATTTGTTCAATCCAATTATCACCCGTCAGTTCTTTACATAAATCAAAAATGGTTCTTTCGTTTACTTGCATACCATTTTGAGTATTTTCATATAATCGACGCATTAAAGCATCAAGACTAGAACCACGTAGACGTAAGCCTAAATCTAGGCACAACGCAACTAAAGCACCCTTATTGTAGTAACTCGTACCCGCGTTATTTGAGTTTTCATCTTGACGATAAAATTTAATCCAAGCATCAAAACTTGATTCGGCCACTGTTTGAACAAAACGGCCTGGGTTTTGTAAATAGCGATCAATTTGTGCTTTGAGTAAATCAAGATAAGACTTCTGAGAAATTACACCACTACGCAATAAAATCAAGTCGTCATAATATGAAGTAAAGCCTTCAAATATCCAAAGTAAAGAGGTATAACCTTCTTGATGCAAATTATAATTTGCAAAGTTTTCTGGACGGATAAACTTTACTAACCATGAATGAAAATATTCATGACTACATAAGCCTAAAAAGCGTTGATAATCTTTAGAAGGTTCAGCTGGTTCATTTGATTTTGGCAAATCGTCACGCGGTGTAATCAGACTTGTACTATTACAATGTTCTAATCCACCATAACTATTCCCTGTTGCCATCGTCATAAAGGTATAGTTTTTAAATGGCGCTGAACCGAACATATTTATTTCGGCTGCACAAATCTTTTCAATGTCGGCTTTTAAGCGATCAACATTGGCATTATGTGGGCCAGAAATTACAAACTCATGTTCAATATCATGTGTTTCAAAACGAAAACGTGTTTGATCAGCCAATTCAAACGGGCTATCAATCAATTGATCATAATGATCAGCTTTTAAAGTAAAGCGACCTTTAACTAGACTTTTTGAAGCCAAACCTGTTGCTAACTGAAAATGCTTTAATTCATCTGGCAAGAACACTTCGACTTCACAAGCAGATTGTTCTTGGCCTTCTAAAGCTAAACATACACATGCTGGATTGATATATAAGCGGGTCTGATCGACATATGCACCACGTACAGACAAATCATATGCATATACATCATATTCAATCGTCATTAACTCATGATCGGTATTAAATAAACGCCAACGATTCTTGCTCGTTTTTTTAATATCCAACAGACGTCCAGCTTCATCATAAGCTTTAACGGCTTCAATATGTTTTGAGAACTCTCGAATTAGATAACTACCCGGAATCCACGTTGGCAGCCAAAGTTCCTGATTCGGATTGGCTAAAAAACGAATTGTAACGTGAACAAGGTGTTGTTTGTAATCATCGAACTCAATTTGATAATGCAACATAAATTCTTCAATTTAAAAATAAGAACGGCTTCGCATTAGATTATCACTTTTTTGTATCGTCTTGCGTACATGTATTTTTTGGCAACAATTTCCACTAGCCATCCATTAAAAAAAGGCATAGCATGCTGTGCATCTGTGTCCCGTATTTGCCAGTAAAAGTTAAGGTCATCCGTGAAATTTTTTCTATCTCTTTTTACCCTCTTCAGTATTTTCTGCACCACTCTAACCAATGCTGCGCTACTCAATATTGCACCTGAAAGTGTTGAAGCCGCTGCATGGACTATTGTAGATACTCAATCGGGTCAAATCATTGCCGAGCATAATAGCCACGTGCAACGTGCGCCAGCATCTTTAACCAAAATGATGGTTGCCTATATTGCTTTAAAAGAGATTAAAGCCGGAAAGCTGAAAAAAGAAGAAATCATTACTGCAACACCAGTAGTTGGTGTCGTGCAGTGGGATGAATCACAAATGTATCTTAAAGCTGGTGAACAAATTTCTGTTGATCAGTTATTGGCAGGTTTAATTGTTATGTCTGCGAATGATGCAGCCGTGACCTTAGCTGAAAAAATTTCTGGTGATGTTCCCCATTTTGTACAACGTATGAATCAGGAAGCTCAGGCTTTGGGTATGAAAGATACCCATTTTAGTAACCCTCCTGGAATTACGATGCCGGATCACTACACTACAGCACATGATTTAAGCTTATTAGGTCAGGCTGTAATTAAAGAAACACCTGAATATTTGCATTATTCAAAAATGCCAAGCTTTAGCTACAATCAACGTTTTCACCATGCGACTAACCTGGCTTTGAAATATGATCCATCTGTTGATGGTCTAAAAACTGGCTACACTAAAGCAGCGGGTTATAATTTGGCATTAACGGCTTCACGTCCTTCATTTTCATCTGACTTAGCTCAAAGACGTTTATTAGTAATCGTTTTAGGTACACCAAGTGCGGTAAAACGAGCTGAGATTGCAGATAAATTAATGAATCTTGCTTATACCTATACACGTGATGAAGTCATTATTCCTGAGCAAAAATTAATTGCCGAGCTGCCTGTTGTAAAGTCGACTTTAAAGATGTTTAAGGTAGCGACAAAGCAGCCTACGATTGTAACGACCTCTTTATATGCTGACCCAGCACCAATTGACTTAAATAATTTTGATAATC
Source organism: Acinetobacter oleivorans DR1 (assembly GCF_000196795.1). Taxonomy (NCBI): domain Bacteria; kingdom Pseudomonadati; phylum Pseudomonadota; class Gammaproteobacteria; order Moraxellales; family Moraxellaceae; genus Acinetobacter; species Acinetobacter oleivorans. The sequence goes on along the minus strand of NC_014259.1, from coordinate 1,037,635 downwards.
TAACTCAGCGCGTTCAAGTACTTGATAGTAACCTTCAGCCAAAGGTTATTGCTCCGCTCGAAACGACTCAAACACGTGTAAACATTGAGTTAAATGAAAAACAATTAACTGCGCCGTTAATGAAAGTAATGAGCTTAGCCACAGTATCGATTTATCAAAATAATCAACTGATCCGTAGTCTTCAAATCGAAGATAACGTACATATTGAAGAAGCCAATATTTTCCAAAAAATTGCAATGTGGTTTTCTAGCCTCTTCTCTATTTTTTCATCAAGTGAACATAGTGCTGCAAAACTCTACCCTGTAGATTCGCACTAAAAACATCAAATTGTGCACAGATGCACAATAAATTTTATAAATAAAAGATGGCATAATTTAGCCATCTTTTTTTATAGAAAAATAATTAGGTGAAAAAAATGGCCCAAAATTTACATCATATTGTAATTGTTGGTGGTGGTGCTGGTGGCTTAGAACTAGCAACTCAACTCGGTGAAACTTTTGGGAAAAATCGTAAAGCAAAGATTACATTGGTTGACCAAAACCTCACTCATATTTGGAAACCCCTGCTTCACGAAATCGCTGCTGGTTCTTTAAATCCGCATGAAGAACAAACTAACTATTTCGCACACTCAGAAAAACATCATTATGAATTTGTGCTAGGAACATTAATTGGAGTCAATAAAGATAAAAAATTAATTGAACTAATGCCCCCTCAAGTGTCTAAGGATCAACAGAATCATCCGCAAGAGCTCAGTTATGACACACTTATTTTAGCGCTTGGCTCAGTATCAAATGACTTTAATACCACGGGTGTACGTGAAAACTGCCATTTCCTCGACAGCAGAAAGCAAGCCGATGTTTTCCAGCAAGATTTATTACATCTTTATATTGAAGCTCAAAATCAACCTAATCAACGAACTTTAAATATCGGAATCGTTGGTGCGGGAGCAACAGGTGTAGAGCTTGCAGCCGAGTTAATTGAAACAACCAAAAACTTTTATCGATATGGTTTAAAGAAGATTCACCCTAACCAAGTCAAAATTACCCTCATTGAAGCCTCTGAGCGCATTTTACCAGCTCTGACGGATAAAACTGCTGAACATAGTGCCGAGCAACTCAGAAAAATGGGCGTTGAAATTTTAACTCAACACCGCGTTGAAAAAATTGATAAGCATTGCATCTACTTTAGTAATGGCAACCAACTCAAAAGTGATATTACCGTTTGGGCAGCAGGCGTAAAAGCACCTAAGGTATTAGAAAGTTTTACAGACTTTAAACGCGATAACATTAACCGTTTAATGGTCTATGCAACCCTGCAAACCTATTCTGATCCAAATGTATTTGCGTTTGGTGATTGTGCCCATTGCCAACTTGATGCAAGACATCCTCCTCTTGGACCACGTGCTCAAGTTGCTAGCCAACAAGCAAGCTTTTTAGTCGATGCTATGGCTGCCAGACTTAATGGCCGTTCACAGCCCATGTTTACGTTTAACGACAAAGGTTCCCTCGTGTCTTTAAGTCGTAATAAAGCCGTTGGAGAATTACTTGGCGATGTCAGCGTGCAAGGTTATATTGCAAAAACCATGTACGTATCTTTGTATCGTTTACATCAAGCAACGATTCATGGATACACTCAAGCTGGACTACTCACAATGAAAGATTTACTTACAAGACGTGTACGTCCAAAAATTAAGCTGTATTAAGTTGAATTTTTTAAGTTCGTCCCTATTTATATAAAAACGCATTAGAAAAAGTGCCAAAGATTAAGATTTTGTAGTCTACAAAATTTATTTTTCACTTTATGATGTACGCTTTAATTGATTGAATGGATCAAAAACATGACTGCTATTGCAAATAACCACGTGGTTTCATTCCACTACAAATTAACAAACGCTGAGGGTGAAACACTTGATCAATCTCAAGGCGAACCACTTGCCTATTTGCACGGTGCAGGCAATATCATTCCTGGTCTTGAAAATGCATTAGAAGGTAAAACTGTTGGTGACAAATTTACTGTTAATGTACCAGCAGCTGAAGGTTATGGCGAATACAACCCAGACCTAGTACAAGAAGTTCCAGCTCAAATGTTCCAAGGTGTTGAAAACATTCAACCTGGTATGCAATTCCAAGCTCAAACAGATGACGGCGTTCAGATCGTAACTGTTAAAGCTGTTGAAGGCGACAACGTTGTTGTAGATGCTAACTTCCCACTTGCTGGTCAAGATTTAACTTTTGAAGTTGAAATCGTAGAAATCCGTGAAGCTTCTGAAGAAGAATTAGATCACGGTCACGTACACGGTGCAGGTGGTCACCACCACTAATTCATCTTTAGATGAAGATAAAAGCAAAGCTTCGGCTTTGCTTTTTTTATGTATTTATTTTTATATAATATCTTGATAATAAACCTCTAACTCACTCAACTTTATAAGGGTATCTTTCATGTCAAACGTAAATCAGCTGATTTGGTTTCGTCAGGATTTGAGAGTTCGAGACCATGCTGCTTTATGGCATGCTTGCCAGCAAGGACCTTCAATTGGGTTAGTTATTTTGTCGCCTGAACAATGGAAAATACATCACGATGCACCTATAAAAATTAATTTCTATTTACGTCAGCTTCAACAACTTAAAAAAGAATTAGAGAAGCTTAATATCCCACTGATCATTCAAGTGATTCCCTACTGGAAAGATATTGCAGATTATATTTGCGAACTCACACATCAACTTCATATCGAAAATGTTTACTCAAATATAGAAGTAGGTGTGAATGAGTTAAAAAGAGATAAAACTGTACAGCAGGCTTTAAATCAACAAGGTAAAGAACTTTTTTTATTTCATGACCGTACGATTTTTCCTTTACGTTCTATTCGCAACCAGTCACAGCAACCATATCAAGTTTTCGGCGCATTTAAAAAAGCATGTTATTCGAAACTAGATATCAGTGGTTTGCCTCAGTGCTATCCAATTCCTGAAAAGCAAAAATCTAACCCAGAGTCTGATTCAAATATAAAAAGTTTAAGTCTAGAAGATATCGAAGCTTTTTTTGACTCATCTATTTCTAAAGACCAACAAAACTTGTGGCCGACTGGAGAAGGTTTTGCTCTGGAGCAGCTCGACGTATTTATTGAAAATCATTTATCTGATTATAAGTTAGAACGTGACTTTCCAAATGTAAAAGGAACTAGCCAACTTTCCCCCTATTTAAATCTTGGAATTTTGTCTATTCGTCAATGCTTACAAGCCCTTTTCCGAACTGAACATGGCAACTTCCATATTGCAAACGAAGGTCAGCAGACTTGGTTAGATGAACTGCTTTGGCGAGAGTTTTATCAGCATATTTTATTTGATTTTCCACATGTGTCTAAACACATTCCGTTTAAAAAAGATACTCAGAAAATTAAGTGGAATCATAATCCAGAGCACCTAACCGCATGGCAAACTGGCCAAACAGGTATACCGATTATTGATGCGGGCATGCGTCAGCTACAAAAAACAGGATGGATGCATAATCGAGTACGCATGATTACCGCTATGTTTTTATGTAAAAACCTACTCATCGATTGGCGAATAGGTGAACAATGGTTTATGGAACACTTAATCGATGGTGATTTAGCAGCTAATAATGGTGGTTGGCAATGGTGTGCATCAACCGGAACTGATGCTGTCCCCTATTTCCGAATTTTTAACCCTATTGCTCAATCTAAGAAATTTGATCCAAACGGAGACTATATTCGTCAATGGGTGGATGAGTTAGCAGATCTAGACAATAAAATGATTCATGAACCCTACTCAAGTAAGACTCCACTTCAGTTGAATTATCCGAAGCCAATTGTTGATTTGAAAGAAACTCGTATGAAAGCAATTGAAACTTTCAAGAGTATTTAGATAAGACTTGCGTCTTATCTGTTTATTTTTGATTAAAAAAATACGAGAAATTTGACTATATTGTGACTTTACTCTAAAAATAATACTAAAAGGATTTATAAAAGGACAAACACAACAATAAATTCAAAAAGCATCACAGCTCATTATAAAAGTATAAAAATTAACATTACAAAAAAGGTAGCCAGAGGTCGCATGCAGCAAAAGAACCCAGGAAGAACACTCGTCTTATGGATTATCGCAGCTCATCTATTTATGGGGATGGTGGCATATGAGTGGCTGCCTGTAAGTTTTAGAGGAAGCTGGATTTTTATTCTTATTCTTTTAATTTCTGGTGCTTTTTTAGAAGTCGGCGCATCTTTAATTGTGGGTTTACTCGCTTTCATAGGTGTTGCAGTATATTTTCTACTCGACCTAGGGGCACAAACACATATTGAACGTCAGCTCCTTTTACTTTTTATTATTCCTCTCATTCCTCTTTTTCTTAGTGCTGTACGCCATAATATTGAAATTAACGTCCAAAAATATCGTGATATACAAAGTTATGATCGAAATTATCGCCGTGATATTTTCCCGCTTAGCGCACTTAAGTATTTTCAACGTAGTTTCTTCAAACTTCTTGATCATCACCACATACAAGATTATGAAGTCTTTGAAATCAGGATTCTCAACCGAAGCTTAATTAAAGAAATGTTAGGCGATGATGTATGGAAAACCACTCAAAATGAAATGATTAAAATTTTGAGCCAGCATCACCCGCAAGAAATTGTTTTCCAGTTTGCTGATGATGATCTAGAAACGATATACAGTATTGTTATTCGTAAACAAAAAACCGAAGAAGAACCTGAATTTATTAAAAAGCTAAGAGAAATTATGACTTTGCGGCTTGAAGTCGAATATAAAGTTATTCAGATTCCACCTGAAGAGGAGATTACTTAATGTCTAATCTTCTTAATATTTGTGGAATTATTATCGCCTCTAGTCAATATCCAGATGGCACTTTGCAGCAGTTCTATCGTCAATATTATCATTGTGAGATTAAATCTGAACAAACAAAAACTGAAGTTCAAAGTATTAATGACCTTTCCATGTTTTTCCCATCACAGGACACATGGTGGCCTATTTTTACAATTGACCAAATCAGTTCCGATAGCTTTCAAGGACTTATTCATAAAGGAATAAAGCCAGGCATCATATTACCAGATGAGGTTTTTAGCTTTTCTCACTATTTCTTATTAAAAGAGGCAGTGAGCCAAGGTGCTATTCCGATTGTACTTTTTAAATCTGAACAACCTCAATATTTTGCCGCCAAAGCTACATTTTCAACTGCAATTGGCTTGCGACCTATGGCTGCTTTTGTTTCAACAGGTTGGGATGAAAACTTAATTTCCCAGACGGCTGGCAGCTATATTGTTAAGTTTAATCCAAAGGAACTTCCGCTACCCTCTAGAGAGATTAAACAAAAGCAGCACTTATTTTATTCAGCCAAAAATTTTAATGGTCATGTTTCAGGTTATGAAATTATTATTAATCCTCCTGCTGATCTTCCGACTACAAATATTCGATATCCTCAACTCGGCATTTCATGGAAATTTAATAATATTAAATACATAAGTACCCCAGAACATGTAAACACTAGTTTTATTGGGTATATTTTTATTGGTTTAAGCACAGTCGTAGTTCCACTCGATCTTATTTTAACCACAACCTATCCTGACCTACTTGGTACTTTCGGCAGCTATATTTCTTGGATCTCCTTGGTCGTCGGGGTGATTTTATTGTTATTGCTGATCTCATCTATTATTAGGAGGGTTAAATCAAATGGCTCCCATTGATATTCTCTTCCTATTTGGTTTTTTAGGCATCTGGATTCCTCAAGCATTTTGGGCATGGCTAAGTTATCAGGCTTGGAAATACTCAAAAACAGCAGAAAAAGAGTTACAAAACTTACCCGTACCCGATAGATGGCCCGTTTTGAGTGTTTTGATTCCTGCCTATAATGAAGGTGTAGTCATTGAAGATACTTTACATGCAATCGCGCAACAGGATTATCCGGCAGAAGCATATGAAGTTTTGCTGATTAATGACGGTTCTAAAGATAACACCCTAGAAATCGCCGAAAATCTAGCGCAGATTTATCCTTGCATAAAAATTGTCAATGTTCCTAAAGGAATGGGAGGCAAAGGTAAATCTAGGACACTGAATAATGGCCTACCACATGCCAAAGGTGAACTCATTGTTGTTTATGACGCAGACAGTACGCCTGAACCCGATTGCGTAAGGTTATTAGCTCAAACACTACTTGCAGATAAAAAATTAGTGGCTGTAAATGGCAAAGTAAGAACCCGTAATTGGCAAGATAGTATTTTGACTCGATTTATTGCCATTGAATTCATCTTTTTCCAATGGATTTTCCAAGGCGGGCGTTGGCAACGTTTTGAGCTATCGACATTAATGGGTACCAACTATGTCATTTGGCGTGATGCTTTAGAAACCTTGGGTGGTTTTGATGAGAAGTCATTGGTCGATGACACTGAAATGAGCTTCCGTATTTTCATCGGTCAAAAACGAATTAAATGGGTTCCCTACGCTATTGGTTGGCAACAAGATCCGCCATCTTTGAGTGTATTTGTTAAACAGCGCTCACGTTGGACTCAGGGTAATTTTTATGTGACTCGTAAATATTTACCCGTAGCGTTGAGAACCCCATTTCCTATTGGAATTGAAATTCTAAATAACATTATGTGCTACATACTTTTCGTACCCGCTTTATTCTGGAGTCATATTACCTTGACGCTTGGGTTACTGGGTATCGCTGGCATTTCAGTTCCAGGCCCCTTCACATTATTGTGGGGCCTCTCGTTTTGCCTATATGTTGCACAAATGTGGTTTACCCTTTCACTCGAAAAAGTTAAACCAGAACTCTATTTTTACTCTGTTTTATCTTACGTAAGTTATTCACAAATATTTCTATTTATTGTTTTTAAAGCCGCATATGACATGCTTAAAAATAAAATACAGGGCAACTCCCTTCAATGGTACAAAACGGAACGTAGCAAGGAGAAAAAATAAATGAAAAAGACTTTTGATCTCTACAAAACAGCTCAAGTGCTCCTTGCCAGCACCAGTCTTATGCTCGCCATGTCTGCTCATGCGTACATATGGAAACTCGACGATATTAGCACTTCTACTAAATATACGGTCGAGCCTCATTTTTTCTATATTGGAAAAGGTGCCCAGTGGCAAAACATTCAATTTTCAAGTGATTATTCCACTGAAAGTGATACAACTTTACTCGTAAAATATGATGACAAACTCATTTATAACACTACACTGAGTGGGGATGGTCAATTCAAATTTGATATACCAGCAAGTCAGAGTGGCTTTCATCGTTTAGATTTTATTATTCAACAGTATGCTAAACCGACTACGCTGAATCAAACCAAAGAAACATTCTGTACAGAAGATATTGATCACTTAACTTATTTAAGCAATTCCCAACTCGACTTTACGCCTATCCGTAATATATACCGTTTAAAAGACTTGCCAGATGCTTTGGCTAATCCACAAGCGAGACGGCCTACTCCGTTTGTTGGTATTTTAAAATATAACCGTAAAGAGATTATAGAAGCTTCTATGCTCGCTAGATTAGCAAGCTCATGGACTTCAATCACACCAATTGAATGGGTTGATTCAGGACAAACTAATTTAAATGATGAAACAAATTTCATTATTGAAGTGATTCGCTCAGCTACGCCACTCAAAGGGGGTGCTTTAGTACAAATTGCAAAACCAGCAGATGGAGTGGCCACTCTTTCAATTAGTTATCACACACCACAAGAACTCACTGCTGCCATAAATGGACTAATCAATCCCTCGTATGTAGAGCAACTTGATACAGGAAGTGCAGTTTTCCCTACAACGATCTCTACACCAACTTGGGCACAGTTTAAAAAAATCAATACACTTGCAGACTTAGGCATTGAGGACTTCAGATTAAATCACGCGGAAAAGAACTTATTCCTTGATTTCCCAGCAGTATGGCAACCAACCGATATCTTGCAAGGGCAAATTGCACTACGTATTCAAAGTGGTTTATTGCAAGGTTCAAATATTACGGCTTGGATTGATGGTGGACTCGCAGGCAGTATGAAAACAGCCGATCTTGCTTCCGATCCCGTAAACCGACAATTTAACATTTTTGCCAAAGCTATTTCTAATACCACCAATTTTAATTTAAAGCTAGAAAACTCAGTCATTGCTAATTCACAGTGTTTACCTACTGCACATGGTTCGCTCTGGATTGATACAGCTAAATCTACCCTAAAGCTACCCCATAAACTCAAAAATGGCGTAGCCGCAATTTCAATGACTTTAGCAACGACTCCGACAATTGCAATTGATGATCAATCTGGTGCGTTAAATATCGCGATTGTATTAGGCCAAACTGCGAAAAAAATGCTTTTAACACAAGGACCAATGCCACTTAACCTAGTCCGTTATTCGCCAAGTGCTCCACAAGCAATAAATGTTCGTGTGAATAAAGATATTTATCAACAACAGGTATTAATGCATCAAGATATTATTTATGCGCCTGCTGCTGTTAATGGTTTTATTGTGAGTTATAACAACAATCGCTTTGATGTGATTACCGACTCACAAGGCGGTGCACAAGCTTTCATGCACCTATGGGAAAAAATACAACATAAAATTCCAAATAACGTGACAAAAATGCTCGTTTCAGAAAATGGAAATATTTATGTTTTACAAAAACTTATTGTTGGAAATCAAAAAGCACCATTAGTTCAACAATCTTCTTTCTTCTTATTAGTTGTGATTATCTCTGCAATCATGATAATAATTATCTTCTTGTGGTACTGGTTAAGACGAAATAATGAAAAAACAGATACCAATTAAAATAGCTGCTTTTATTATTTTAATTATTTGTAGTGTTATCGCTTATGCGGGGTTGTTCAAACATCAAGGACAAGCCCCGCATATTGAAGGAATTTTCTGGCAGCCCGACAATAACACTACTCCACCAGAGGGAAACTGGCACTATTTAGGTGTTGATACATTTGTTCCCCAATGGTCTGTTGTTGAGTCTAAATCATGGTGGAAAGAATCAAATTTTCCTCAATGGGAAAAAGCAATTAATTTAGAAAAAATTAAACAAAAGCCTTGGGCTAAAAATCTAATATTGGGTTTAGCCGGCGAATATAATGAACCTAAAGCTCGGGCAAATGTAACTGAGTTAGGGGAAAAATCTGCTGAAATTATAAAAGAGCAAAAAACTACACCTAAAGGTTATTATTTTCCAGTGGAAGCAGATCCGACTTGGTTAAGAGTAAGTGCTTTAGGTCAGGTTTTAACTAAACTTCCGGTACCAGTTTGGGTGAGTATTTATAGTGGTGAAACCGAACCCGAACATTATGATTTATGGGTTAAAAGCTGGTTACCAGAACATAACGGCGTTTTCTTCCAAGACGGAGTTGGCGTAGGTGTACGTTCCCCTCAACAAGCTAAACATATTTTAGATCAACTTGAACAACAGCTTGGAAAAGATAAAGTAATTATAGTACTAGAAGCCTTTAGAGTTAAAAAGAATGGGCAATTTAGAGCTGCATATCCTTGGGAAATTATTTCTCAACTAAAAGCATATGAAGGAAAAACTGTCTATATTTTTGATGGACCACATTACATGAGCCGCTGGTGCGTCAATATTGTGAGCTTGTGGTATCGCCTCACTTATGGTGGTATTCCTACCACCATAAAGCAAGTAGAACACTAGACTAATTTTTTTATTAATAGAAACCTCTACTATTAGAAATCCTTATAAAAGACGAGTTCCACTCGGGTATTGTTGTAATGATCTTTTGTATTTACTGGCACATCTTTAAAGTAATTGCCATATAGTCGTTCAACACGTAGTTTTATTGGTTGATAATTAAAAGGCTGCCATGAAATGCCGGGGCCATATTCAAATAAATTGTTGTAATACTCATCTTTACTGTCAGCTAAGCCATGCAATTTCAAATAAGCTTGTACAGTTCCGTTTTCGCCTTTATAGACATTCAAACCCGTACGTAAGCGTAAATCGCCAATAACGTTATAATCTTCTCTAGAATAAGTTGCTGCATTACCATATAAATCAGTGAAGTAATCATTAAAGCAAAGTGAATGATTACAATTATTTTGAGAATACCACTCTTGATAACCTGTCACCCCACCGACAACACTTTCACGAAATTTATCTCTATTTCGATCAATCAGATCGTAACTTCCCCCTACTTCTAAATACATGCGCACAGGTATAGATGTCCAAGGTTGATAATTAGCGCCCACACCTAGAGTTACTGCATTTTCATCAATAATTTCAGGTCGTACCCCGCCCTGAGATTGGGTATCACGGTTTAGGTTTAAAAAGCCATACACTTGTGCTCGACCATTATCAAGATTCTTACCATAGCGAGCTTTAAGTGGAAAAATCACATCGTCGTAACGTGACTCATATGAAGGTGCAAAATACACATCACGGAAATAAGTTTTGACTTCCCCTCCACTTAAATTCTTTACGGCCTGTGTCGCCTTATTGGCAATATCGGTATCTTTAGATTGCGTAAGCTCCTTAAAAACTACCAAAGCTTCTTTATTATTTTTTTGAGAGTTAAGTAAATAGGCTTCTTGAAGTTTTAAATTATCGTCTGCTGGGTCTAATGCCTCTGCTTTTCTTAAACTTTGCAAAGCTGCTTCTTGTTTGCCTATTCTAATCTGCAAATAAGTTAAACTTTTCCATACTTTAATATCTTGAGGTGTCATTTCGCCGAGCTCTAATAATAACTTCTCGGCATTTTCCGGTTGAGTCTTCTCAATTTTATAAAATTGGTCCCATTTATCATAAATCGGATTACCTGGTTTATATTCTTGATTCACAATCTCTTGGGCGAATGTAGTCTCCATGCTTAAGAGGCCTAAAGCTGGACAGATCGAACCAATAACGATGAGGGAACGGGTTAGAGATTTTATTGTTTTGTTATTCATTGAGACCTCTAGAGTAAAGTGGATAGAATGTTTGCGTAGAAGTAAGATTAAAATTTAATCAATAAATATTATAATTAAACTTATAAATTACACTATTTTGTAAGTAGGCTAGATTCCATAAATTGTTCATTTTATCTCCTTTTATATTATGTTTTAAAAAGTAGTTATCTGATTGTTTTTCCTATAATGACACATTTTTTAATCGTATTATTGTAAATAATCTTATAGGATAAGATAAAAATTTATAACTAAAAAAGGTAAAGTCATGTCCTTTTCCCAACATCCAGAACATCATTTTATTCACCGCTCAGGTTGGTTAAGGGCAGCCGTTTTAGGCGCTAATGACGGAATTATTTCTGTTACTAGTCTAATCATGGGAATGGCTGCAAGTGGAGCCACTGCTCATACGCTTCTTATTACCTGTATTGCTGGTTTAATTTCTGGCGCAACCTCTATGGCAGCCGGAGAGTATATTTCTGTAAAATCACAAGAAGATATTGAAAAAGCTGACTTAAAATTTGAAGCACAAGAACTCAAAAAGCATCCGCAACGTGAATTGGATGAGCTCACCCAAATTTATATAGCCAGAGGCTTAGCACCAGATTTAGCTCGACAAGTTGCGACTGAACTTACAAATCATGATGCCTTAGGTGCTCACGCACGTGATGAAATTGGTATTCATGAAAATACAGCAGCAAATCCTGTTCAAGCTGCATTAGCTTCAGCTGGCTCATTTTCATTTGGGGCATTGTTTCCTATGCTCGCTATTCTACTCAGTCCTGATATATGGATCGAAAAAACAGTTTTAATATTTGGCATTATTTCATTAGCTTTTTTAGGGGCGCTATCAAGTCATTTCGCAGGTACTTCTAAGCTGAAAGGAAGTTTACGCATTACCTTGTGGGGAATCTTAGCAATGGCTTTTTCAAGCTGGATCGGATCTTTGTTTCATGTTACTCCAATTTAAAAAACCAGAACTTTTAAATATTTAAGAAATAAATATTTAAAAACTAAATGCCCAATATTATTTGCTCTTGGTTCTGATTTCACGTTATGGTGAAGAGAAAGAAATGAGGTGAATAAAATGACCCTGTTACAACAACTTGAAATTAAACATCCGATTTTTCTTGCCCCTATGGCGGGTGTGTCTACCCCTGAACTTGCCGCAGAAGTTTCTAATCAGGGTGGTCTTGGGTCATTAGGGCTCGGAGCAAATACGGCAAAAAGTGCTCGAGAACAAATTTTAAAAACCCAAACACTTACAGAAAAATCATTTCAGGTTAATTTTTTCTGCCATCAGCCCGAACAACTTAATCCTCAAACCTCAGCACAATGGATTGAATATTTACGACCACAGTTTGAAAAGTTCGGAGAACAGCCTCCTCAAAACTTAAACTGTATTTATCCAAGTTTTCTTGATAATGATGATTTTCTAAATGTCGTATTAGAAACCAAACCTAAAGCGGCCAGTTTTCATTTTGGCATTCCCCATCCCCATCAAATTCAGGCATTAAAAGATACCGGAATTATCACTATGGTTTCTGCTACCAATTTAGTTGAAGCACAAGCCATTGAAGCGGCTGGTATAGATATTATTATTGCTCAAGGGATTGAAGCAGGCGGACACCGAGGAATCTTTAATAAGACTTTTGATGCAGCAATTAAAACGAGTGATTTAGTACATCTTATTGTCAAACATTGCAAACGACCTGTAGTAGCCGCTGGTGGCATTATGAACGGCGCACAAGCACGACATATGTTGAGCTTAGGAGCTACAGCTGTTCAACTCGGAACTGCTTTCGTTCAATGTCCATCTTCAAATGCATCTGCCGAGTACCGTAAAGCTTTATTTAATGAGCCTGTGACGCAAATTAGTGCCAGTCTTTCTGGACGTCCGGCCCGTGGATTGCTCAACCATTGGCACACACAAATTGATTTACCTAATCGCCCTCCTCAACCCGAATATCCCTATACCTATGATTTAGCCAAGCAACTCAATGCAATTGCAAGCAAAAATAAAGACTATGGCTTCGGTGCTTTTTGGGCGGGTAGTAATGTCTCACAAATACGTGAATTAGCTGCTGCCGATTTAGTTAATCAGTTAGTGGTAGAAATGCTAGAAGATGAGTAAATTTAAAAAAGCCAGTAAATTTACTGGCTTTTTCTTTAATGAGTTTCTAATAAGTTAACCTGTTCAACTTGCACATCACTCATCAAATTGCCTTCAGCTAATAACTGATTAAAATAGTTTTCGACCACTAATGCTTGTTCAGCAGTACTTTCAACTTTATACATATTTTGGCGGAATTCATTACTTGAGCGTAATCCTTTTGTGTACCAAGCAATATGTTTACGGGCAATACGACATCCAGAATATTCACCATAAAATTGATAAAGTTCTGATAAATGCCCAAGTAGCACATGCTTCACCTCTTCAATATTAGGTGCAGCTAAGTGCTCTCCAGTTTTTAAATAATGAGCAATTTCACGGAAAATCCATGGTCGACCTTGAGCAGCACGACCAATCATGATTGCGTCAGCACCTGTATAATCGAGTACATATTTTGCCTTTTCAGGACTATCAATATCACCGTTCGCAATAAGTGGAATATTGATTAACTCTTTGACATGTTTGATCAAATCATAACGTGCTGTATTTAAATACATGTCTTCACGGGTGCGACCATGTAAGGCCAATGCAGCAATTCCCACTTCTTCTGCTCTTTTTGCGACTCTTAAAATATTTTCTTGACCATTTAAAAAGCCCAAACGGGTTTTTAATGTCACAGGAACATCAACAGCAGTAACCACTGCATCAAGAATTCGTGCCACTAAATCTTCATCTTGTAACAATGCTGAACCAGCAAGTTTATTACATACTTTTTTGGCTGGACATCCCATATTGATATCAACAATTTGTGCGCCATTTGCCACTTGATAACGTGCAGCTTCTGCTAATTGCTCAGGATCAGAACCTGCAATTTGAGCAGAAATTGGAGCGAGTTCGCCGTCAAAATTTGCACGGTAGAGGCTCTTTTTGCTCATCCGCAAAGTTTTATCAGCAGTCATCATTTCACTGACTGCATGGCCTGCGCCAAAATACTTGCAGAGTGTTCTAAATGGACGGTCAGTGACCCCGGCCATAGGAGCAACGATTAAATTATTTGACAGTTGATAGGGACCAATATACATATATATTCATACAATTGATGATCAACATAGTATACTTCATCCGCTTAATCGGCTCATCTTTTTATGCAGGTGCTTTCCTCGCCATGAACAAACCGTTGTCTTCCCGTTTTTTATTAAAATCATTCGGTATGGCTGCCGTATGCATGAGTTTAGCTGCTTGTGGTGATAAAGCTTGGTGGTCAAATAATGATGAGCCTGAATTAGAAAGCCAGCAAATTAAAAAGTTAATTCCATCGCGTGTGCATGATCGTGAGTCATGGGCTAAAGATATTGACGACATTATGAAAGACTTGGATATTCCTAAAACCAAGAAAAATGTCTGTAGTATTGTGGCTGTAGTAGATCAAGAATCTAACTTTGTTGCCAACCCTCAAGTACCGGGTTTAGGCCAAAAAGCAGTTGAAGAAGTCAGCACACGTTTAAATGAAAAGTTTGAAGATAAGCTTGGCAAAACCATTGGTGGAACAATTGCCGGTTATTTTGAAGAAGTGCTAAGAACTCAGCCTTCTCCCGATAACAACTATATGAGTCAAATGCGTAAAGTTAAAACCGAAAAAGACCTCGACTTACTTTACCGAGAAATTTTCGATTTTATGGCTAAGCATTACCATGTGAGTGCGTTAACAGGTGCGGCCAAATTAGTTGGGCAAGATATTGGCGAGAAAATGAACCCTATTACGACCTTGGGTTCTATGCAAGTTCATATTAACTATGCGAAAGCCAATAAACGCTCAAGCATGAATACTGCTGCACTTCGTGATGACTTATATACTGAATATGGCGGTTTATATTATGGTATTCATCGTTTAATGGTTTATCCAGCAGACTACGATAAAGCCATTTATCGATTTGCAGACTATAACTCAGGTATGTATTCTAGCCGTAATGCTGCTTTTCAAAGCATGTTAAATGACCTAACAGATACAGAAATCAGTCTTGATGGTGATCTACTTCTTTACACAAAAGATGGTGATCCGCGTCCGACTCAAAGCCAGTCAGAAAAAGAACTGATTACTGTATTTGCAAAAAATAATGTATTGGTTACCCCACGACAAATTCGTGATGATCTTAAATTAGAAAAAGAGAAAAAGTTTGAAAGTACTCAAACCTATATTGCTCTGACGAAACTTTATAAAGCAAAGACAGGTAAAGAACCTATCTATGCAATCATGCCGCAAGTGGTCATTTCTGGGCCAAAATTAAGTCGTGACTATAATACCAACTGGTATGCAACCCGCGTAAACGGACGATATGAATCATGTATGCAACGAGCGAAACGCATAAGACTATAAAAAGTCTCGCCCTGTTCGATTTTGATGGAACCTTGTGTAGTAAAGATAGTTTTACAGGGTTCATCTTTTATGCTTTGTCTAAGCGCCATATTGTTAAACAAGGTTTGAAAATCCTGCCATGGATTCAAGCCTACTATCTTAACTTTTATCCAGCCCATGCTATGCGTGCCAAGTTATTTCGTAGCATGTTCAAAAATACCCCTGCAATTGAACTGCAAAGATTAGGTGAAGAATATGCACAAGAGTTAGTCTCTTCGCTTTCACCTGAACTTTTCGCACAGTTACAACATCATCAGTTACGTGGTGATCGAGTGGTACTGGTTTCCGCTTCAATTGATGTCTATCTTGCTCCACTTTGTAAACTACTAAATATCGAATTAATTTGTACTGAAACTCAAATTAAAAACGGCATGATGACAGGTTATTACTCCACCCCAGATTGTAGTAGTGAACAAAAGAAATTAAGAATACATCAGCAATACACGCTCCAGCATTACCATCAAGTTTATGCGTATGGTAATAGCTCAGAAGACCTAGATATGCTCAGTCTCGCGACACATCCGTATATGGTGGGTGAAGACCGTGTTTTACCTAGTTTAACGCCAGAAAAAAAGCTCGCATAAAGCGAGCTTTTTTATTTAGATATAACTTAATAAATTGCCATATGATCACGATGAATCATTTCAAGTGAACGAGCTTCACCTAACACTTGATAAACCTTATCTGAGGCTAAGCCTTTAATAATTTCAGCAGATCGTGAACTGAAATTCACTCGACCTACTGCAATACGTTTACCTTGTTTATCTACACATTCAACCACATCGCCACGATCAAAATGTCCTTCAACAGTTTTAACTCCTACAGGGAGTAAACTACGATGTTTTAATTTAATCGCTTCAACAGCACCATCATCAATTACAAGACGGCCAGCTGTTTGTAAATGAGCAGCGAGCCATTGTTGATGAGCAGTCATGCGGTCTTTATCTGTAGTAAACAGCGTACCTAGCATTTCACCTGCCATCGCACGTGACAAGACATTGTCACTTTCACCACTCGCAATGAGTGTTGGACAGCCCGACTTAGCAGCTAAACGTGCGGCACGAACCTTAGTCACCATACCACCTCTGCCGAGCACACCACCACCGCCAGCCATTTCGAATAAAACATCGTCCATGGCACGAACAGTAGATAGTAATTTCGCATCGGGGTTATGACGCGGATCTGAATCAAACATACCCTGCTGATCAGTTAAAATGATCAACAATTCTGCATGAACCTGACCTGCAACCATCGCGGCTAAAGTATCGTTATCACCAAAGCGAATCTCGTCGGTAGATACCGTGTCATTTTCATTAATAACCGGAATCACACGCCAATCAATCAAGTTTTGCAAAGCATCACATGAGTTTAGGTAACGACGGCGGTCCGCTAGATCATCATGGGTGAGTAAAACCTGAGCAGTACGAATGCCATGTTCTTCAAGTACACTAGACCAAGTATGAATTAAACCCATCTGCCCAATCGCAGCACAGGCTTGTAGACTGGGTAGATCGGTGGGTCGACTTGCAAGCTTCATACGAACCATACCTTCAGCCACAGCTCCAGAAGACACTAAAATAATTTCATGTCCTGCATTGTGTAGATCTGCAATCTGTTTCGCCCAATGCGAAATAGCATTCAAATCTAAACCTTGCCCATTGGCTGTGAGTAAAGATGATCCGATTTTAACAACGATTCGTTTACACTCACTGAGCTGACGTTGCCCATCGACCACTTCTATCATGTTTTCCTCGGTTTTTTAGTCACGAACGTAGATGCTTTCTACATCATTGTCGTCTTCATCATCGTCAAAATCATCATCATCGCCCAACATGCCTTCAAGACGTTGTGCTCGACGCATAGCGCGATATGCTTCTTTTGCCGCAATGGTTTGTTCACGTGTTTCAACTTCTAGTTGTTCACGGAAAGCTCTTACTTCTGCTGCATATTCAGGATCTTCAACTTCGCGTTCACGTTGTTGTTCAATCTGATCCATGAGGTAATACACAACGTCTTTTGTACCTTCACTTAATAGACCTGATGTCTTAAAGACAGGCCCAGTCCACTCTAGTTCATCTAGAATATGCTGACACCACTCTTCACGACTTTCTTCAGCAATCTGATCAAGTTTATTCAGCACTAAAACAATCGGAAGTTTAGCCAAAGTAGGAGAAAACTTAGCTAACTCATTCATAATTGCTTTTGCATTATGCGCAGGATCCGAACCGTCAATTGGTTGCACATCAATAATGTGTAAAAGGATACGCGTACGTGCCAAATGTTTAAGGAAACGAATTCCTAAACCAGCACCTTCCGCTGCACCTTCAATCAAACCAGGAATATCGGCCATTACAAATGAACGATGACGGTCAGCATCTACAACGCCAAGGTTTGGAACCATGGTTGTAAATGGATAATCTGCTACTTTTGGTTTTGCAGCACTTACAGCACGAATAAAGGTTGATTTACCAGCATTTGGCATACCCAATAAACCAACATCTGCCAATACTTTTAATTCAAGACGAATTTCACGAAATTCACCTTTGATGCCTGTCGTACATTTACGCGGAGCACGGTTAGTTGATGATTTAAAATGGGTATTCCCCAAACCACCGTCACCACCACCTGCAACCAGAATTCTTTGGCCATCTTCAACCAAATCGCCAATAATATCGCCTGAATCTGTATCAACAATTGTTGTACCAACGGGTACTTTTAAAACCACATCTTCACCACCACGTCCGGTACAGTTAGCGCCTGCACCATTCTTTCCGCGTTCAGCACGGAACTTACGTGTGTAACGGTAATCGACTAGCGTACTTGTATCATCATCAGCTTGAATATAGATACTTCCACCACGTCCGCCATCACCACCATCTGGGCCACCAAATGGTACAAATTTTTCACGGCGAAAACTGGCTACGCCATTGCCACCGTCGCCAGCCTCTACGGTAATGACTGCTTCATCAACAAAGCGCATCTGCCAATCCTCTAAAAACTCTAAAACCGCCTATTCTGCCATATTTTCATAAAATTCTCGAATAGAAAATGGGACAATTCCCATTTATAACGGTCTGTTTTTATCTTTAAGTCATCAAAAGCAATTTAGATTTACAAATACAGGCTTTACCCAACATAAAATGCAGAATAACTATTTAATTTTTAAGGATGCACATTGCGCAGTGGCAAGGTCATTTGCATATCAAGATTTGCTTTTGTTTTTGGAACCGAATTATACATGATCGCATTAAATGAAGAGACATTCCCCATTTCCATAGGATCATTCACTTGTAGACTTGGGTTAAATCGATGTTTAACCGATAAATTTACTGGCTCATCAAATTCAAAATAAACAGGACCATCAAAAACAATTTTAACTGGAATGGTATAACTACGTTTTAAATTAAAAGGAACATCCAGCTTGATGGGAACATCTAGTTTAAGTGGAAATTTTGGCAAAAATTTACTTTGATAGACGAGGTCTGTCGTAGTTTCAAGAGGCATAACCTGATCAATTTTTAAAGTTGTCGAATAGTCAACACTCACTGTAATTGGTGTCTCTACAGCAAAACTTAAATCTGCCAGATATTTCCCTTTTAAAGGTAAAGTTAGTTGGCGGTCTATATCTAATGTTGTATCAAGTTTACCAATAGATTGAACCTGTAAAGTATTGCCAACTTGAATCTTTGTTTCTAAAGAGTCAGGCAAACTAATATCGGCAT
This sequence comes from Acinetobacter oleivorans DR1, assembly GCF_000196795.1. Classification (NCBI taxonomy): domain Bacteria; kingdom Pseudomonadati; phylum Pseudomonadota; class Gammaproteobacteria; order Moraxellales; family Moraxellaceae; genus Acinetobacter; species Acinetobacter oleivorans. The sequence goes on along the minus strand of NC_014259.1, from coordinate 1,018,471 downwards.
TATGAGCCGAAACAACTAAATTAGCTTGAATATTGAGATATACCCAAAACATAACAGCAGCAAGGATCATCATTAAGAAAAAACTGATCAACATACTCTTGAGTGAACGAAACATTACTATTCACCCTATTGATCAGTTGTTGTCTGCGATGTTTCTGAACCCACTACCCGATTTAATCGCATAGTGGACAGAGGAATTTTTAACTCACCATTTGCAATCTTCACAGGCAATGTGTTTTTCACATCAACCGAAGCATTTAGTGCTGTTTTAACAGGGACATTCAAATTACCCTCAATTGGAATATTAGTATCCAATCTTGCTTTTAGAGGAATATGTAAATTTTCTTTTAATACCGTCCGCACTGGCGCATCAAATTTTAAATGAACCTTTTGCTCAAGCGGAACATTAATATCAATCGGAACATCAAGTTTTAATGGAATTGTTCCTTTTAATGGTAACGTAATATCACGTCCTAAAACCCTCACTTGAACCTTCGTATCGATTGGTAAATTCTGTTCAACTTTTAATGTTTCTTTGACAGGAATGGTGGTGCTAATCGGCACCATATTATCGAAGTAAACACGTGGCGTTAATGTCTGGGTTAATGGAATATTCAGTTTCTCATCAATTGGAATACTGGCATTTACCCGCCCTTTTACATCCACGTTTAAAGCATCTTGTACTTTAACCTTAACTTGTAGAGGTTCTTGCAAGTCAATAGCAACTGCTTGATTCTTCAAAGGAATGTAAATATTAAAATGCTTAAACACCCATATTGCAATGAGTACACCACATAAATTGGCAATAATGATGAATATAAAAACGACCAACAAACGTTTAAACTGCGACAATTCCTATCCCTTACTATTTTCTTTTTTTCCTTAATTCCTATTCTCATTTATTTACAAAAAATAGTCAGCATATATTTTGTACGGTTGTAAAAAAACCCAGTCTAAACTGGGTCTTTTTGTGAAAATCTTTTATAGATCGTTAAATGATCTTAAGCATTCAATTCTGCTGGAATTTTTTTGTAACTTACGCCGCACATTTGTTCAGCGATACGTAATACCTGACAGCTATAACCAACTTCGTTATCGTACCAAACATAAGCAGTTAAACGGTTACCAGAAGTAATCGTTGCTTGAGCATCATACACACCAGCAGTACGAGAACCGATAAAGTCACTCGATACAACTTCAGTCGAGTTGGTATAACCAATTTGACCTTGAAGGCTAGAGTTAATCGAAATTTGACGAATGTATTCGTTCACTTCTTCACGATCAACTTCTTTATCAAGCGTTAAGTTCAAGATAGCAAGAGATACGTTTGGCGTAGGAACACGTACAGAGTTACCAGTTAACTTACCTTTCAATGCAGGTAATGCTTTAGCAACAGCTTTAGCAGCACCAGTTTCAGTAATAACCATGTTCAATGTAGCTGCACGACCACGACGATCTGCTTTATGGTAGTTATCAATTAAGTTCTGGTCATTTGTAAATGAGTGAACAGTTTCAACGTGACCGTTAAGAACTTTATATTTGTCATCCAATACTTTAAGAATTGGAGTAATTGCATTTGTTGTACAACTTGCAGCAGAGATGATTTTGTCTTCATCTAAGATATCTGTGTTGTTTACGCCAAATACAACGTTTTTCATTTCGCCTTTACTTGGTGCAGTCAATACAACACGTGCAACGCCTGGGCATTTCAAGTGTTGGCTCAGACCTTCAGCATCACGCCATTTACCAGTGTTATCGATTAAAAGCGCGTTTTGAATACCGTATTCAGTATAGTCAACTTCACTTGGGCTTGATGCATAAATCACTTTAATGAAGTTACCGTTAGCAATGATTGCTTCGTTTTCTTCATCAACAGCGATTGTACCAGCGAAAGTGCCATGAATAGAGTCACGACGAAGTAAAGAAGCACGTTTTGCTAAATCGCCATCAGAAGATTTACGCACAACGATTGCTTTAAGGCTTAGGCCACGACCTAAACCTGATTGGCTAATGATTAAACGAGCCAAGATACGGCCAATACGACCAAAACCATAAAGAACTACATCTTTAGGCTGTTCAGAAGTTGCACTACCTTTAATTGACTCAACTGCTTGAGCAACAAAAGCGTCAACATCACCGCCTTTTTCTTTATATTCAACTGCAAGTTTACCGATATCAACTTCTGCAGAACCAATGTTTTCAACTTTTGCTAAAGCTTCTAAAATTGGAAATGTATTTACAACAGAAAGCTCAACATCTACAACACGTGTACGACGGTGAGTTTTCAAAATTTGAATAACAGAACGGTTAATTAAAGAGCGACCGTAAACAGATACGACAATATTTTTTTCACGGTATAATTGACCGATTACGGCAATCATACGTTCCGCGATTTCTTCACGGTTTTTCCAACGGCCTTGGTGTTCAGCATGCAGGGCGATGATAGTGTCTTTGCTCACAGATACGTCCTCTAATTAATTATATCTAGGCGTGATTTTTTAAACCCCGTAATTGTAATGGAATTATCGACAAGAATGAATCAAAAGCTGACGTTAGTGGCTAGATTTTCCTAAAATTCATCATAAATTCATAAAATACCTATAATTATTTTTTATTATCTTATTGTTTAAAGCAGCTAAATTTTTGCTTTTTCTTACTTTTTAGATTCTGATGCTCTAATCGTGAGCATCATTTTTTAATCTTTTTTGATATTTTGCGACGTTTAGCTGCAAATTTTTGGCTTTTTGACGTTGGTGATAAAGGTGAACCGCACCTTCTAAAACGAGTACAAATACTGCACACCAGATCGGAATATAAGTAAACCATTCTTCTTGGCCAATACTCTCCCCTAAAACTAGGGAAGCTAAAGCAAGCAAAACTGGTTCCAAATACCCTAAAAGGCCAAACACAACTAAGGGTAAAAAGCGGCTTGCCAGAATATAACTTCCCAAACCAATAGCACTTAAAATTCCAAGCCCAATAATGATCAAAGCAAGACTCGGTTGATCTATAAATTTGCTATAAGGGAGTAAACCTGTATGGGTTAAATAAATCGCAATCGGCAAAATAATGACTAAGTCCCACCAAAAGCCGCCTAAATTGTCTGTTTTAATTTTTTTACGCAATAAAAAGTAGGCAGAATAGCCAACCGCAACCAATGCAGTTTCCCAAGCAATACTTCCTAAACGCCAGATTTCATGGCCCACGCCAATGACAGCAAGAATAATTGCGACCCATTGAAATTTTGATATTTTTTCGCCATATAGCACACTGCCAGCCAATACTAAAACAAGTGGCAATAGAAAATATCCTAAAGATACTTGTAGGCCTCGCCCATGCATAGGCCCCCATAAAAACAGCCAAAGTTGGACTGAAGTTAAAACGGAGGTTGTGATTAACAATAATAATAAAGATGGCTTAGCCAAAATACGCTGGTAGATATTTTTGATATACGCTAAATCGCCACTCCACCACATAAACAAAGTTAGAAATGGGATTGTTGCAATAATCCGCCATCCGAAAGTTTGTTCACTATCAAGCTGGCCTAACAATTGAGTATAAAAATAAAGTACACCAAAAGTGACAGATGCCATGACAGACAAGCTCACGCCCTTAAACATCACCACCCTCTTAGACTTTAGTAAAAATAGCTCACCACAATACTTGATTTATCCACTATAAAAAAGAAAAAACCATGTGAAAACATGGTTTTCTCTTAATCAGACATTTACATTTATTCTTTATGTTCTGTACGGATAATATCACGAATATCAAAACCTAATGTTTTTGCATAATTTAGATATTCATCCACTACTTCTTGTTCAGGATGAGGAGTTCTTGATAATACCCAAAGATATTTACGAGAAGGTTCTCCCACTAAAACAGTTTGATAGTCTTCATCTATTTTTAAAATCCAGTAATCTCCACGAATAACTGGAATCCATCGCACAGCTTCCGGTAAGAAACTCACCTTCAATTTGCTGTTATATGGCGGGTTAACCACGAAGGCTTCACCAATAGATTGCTGTAATTGTTTTCTATTGTCATAGCAGCGATTATCTACAACCACATTTCCATTTTCATTTAAGGTGTAAGTAGCAGATACGTTATAAGCACATTTTTTTTGGAAAAATGCAGGCTTACGCGCGACTTCATACCAAACACCTAAATATCGGTCCAGTTCAACTTTATAAACAGTTTGCAAGGGTTTCGGCTGAGCATAGACATAGGTTCCAACAGCTAAACCAGCCAAAACGACACCGCCTAACGCAATTTTAGCCAAACGCCAACTGGCTTGCGGAACATTATTTCGAAATGCCATTGTTGCCCTCAACGATTAGTTGTGAATACAAAAGAACTCAAATATCTACAGTAGCTTGTTTTTTAAACACATTATGTAGCGTTATGTATTCATTTATTGCAACATCTGCGCTTTTAATCGAAGAATTTCATCACGTATCCGCGCTGCTTGCTCAAACTGTAAATCTTTCGAGGCCTTTAACATGTCTTTTTCAAGCTTAGTAATATGTTTAGTAAACAATTTAGGGTCTGAAAGAATATGTCTTTCATCGGCACTCAATGCTTGTGCTTGTTCAAGTACTTTTTCATCAATCTCGTCATCTGAAAGTACCTCACCCGAGTCAATTTCTTTGACAGCCTGACGAACCGCACTACGAGGCGTAATACCATGCAACTCATTAAATTCAATTTGCTTGGCTCTACGACGATCAGTTTCATCTATTGCCTTTTGCATAGAGTCAGTAATTCGGTCAGCATATAAAATTGCTTTACCTTTTACATTACGCGCAGCACGACCAATTGTCTGAATAAGTGAACGTTCCGAACGTAAAAAGCCCTCTTTATCTGCATCTAAAATAGCGACCAAAGAAACTTCTGGCATATCCAGACCTTCACGTAGCAGGTTAATACCGACTAAAACATCAAATACGCCTGTACGTAATTCATGAATAATTTTGACACGTTCAACCGTATCAATATCTGAGTGGAGATAAGCCACCTTAACGCCATATTCTTTTAAATATGAAGTCAGATCTTCTGCCATACGCTTCGTTAAAGTCGTAATTAATACCCTTTCATTCAAACTCTTACGAATATTAATTTCAGAAAGAACATCATCCACTTGGGTTAAGACAGGACGAATCTCAATTTCAGGGTCGATGAGACCTGTTGGACGTACCACCTGTTCAACGATTTGGTCTGACTTTTCTAATTCATATTTAGCAGGTGTTGCACTTACAAAAATGGTGGTCGGTACAATACGTTCCCACTCTTCAAATTTCATAGGACGGTTATCAAGCGCACTTGGTAAACGGAAGCCATAGTTTACTAAGTTTTCTTTACGCGATCGGTCACCTTTATACATCGCTCCAATTTGTGGAACGGTAACGTGTGATTCATCAATAATCAGTAAAGCATCTTCTGGAATATAGTCGAATAAAGTCGGCGGAGCTTCACCAGATGGTCGTCCCGACAAATGACGTGAGTAGTTTTCGATACCATTGGTATAACCCAGCTGTTGCATCATTTCCAGATCGTAACGTGTCCGTTGCTCAATACGCTGTGCTTCGAGTAATTTGTCATGTTCACGGAAAAATTTAAGTTGATCTTGTAATTCATCCTTAATTGTATCAATCGCACGCGTTAAATGATCTTTCGGTGTTACGTAGTGGCTTTTCGGATAAATCGTTACCCGAGAAACTTTACGAACCATTTTACCTGTAAGCGGGTCAAACCAACGGATTGAGTCGACCTCATCATCAAATAGTTCAATTCGAATGGCATGTTGATCAGATTCTGCTGGGAAAATATCAATAATTTCACCACGAATTCGATATGTACCACGTAAGAACTCAAGTTCATTACGCGTATATTGCATTTCAACCAAACGACGGATGATTTCATCACGGCTTACTCGGTCACCCTCGACCACATGCAGCAACATTTGCATATAAGCATTTGGATCACCCAAACCATAAATTGCAGACACCGATGCCACAATAATTGCATCGCGACGTTCTAATAAAGCTCGTGTTGCAGATAATCGCATCTGGTCAATGTGATCATTAATAGCTGCATCTTTTTCGATGAACGTATCCGAAGATGGAACGTAAGCCTCTGGCTGGTAGTAATCGTAATAACTTACAAAATATTCAACCGCATTATTAGGGAAGAAAGATTTAAACTCACCATAAAGTTGGGCAGCCAAAGTTTTGTTATGAGCCATCACAATTGTAGGGCGCTGTGTTTGAGCGATCACATTTGCCATGGTATAGGTCTTACCTGAGCCAGTTACCCCTAGCAATAACTGATTACGAAAACCATGCTCGATACCATTGACCAGCTTTTCAATTGCCTGTGGCTGATCACCTGCTGGCTGATAATGAGTGACCAAATCAAAAGGTTGATTTTCGTTCAAAGTTATCTCTCTTTATGAAAAAATTGAATTTAACGTCTCCCCTTTTAATGGGGATTTTTATCTTAATTTAAAGTGCAAATTGAGTTGGAAATTCAATGTAAAAGATTAAGCATCTTAACACTTGACCAATACTATAATCAGTTGCAACATGAAGCTATCCATTAAATAAAAAGCATAACCATGACCTATCAATATCATGATGAAAGTATTGTAACCGAACTTCCAGAAGATACAGTTTTTGTATTTGGTAGTAACCTTGCTGGACAGCATGGTAGCGGCGCAGCACGCGTTGCCAGTCAACACTTCGGAGCAGTTGAAGGTGTGGGGCGCGGCTGGGCTGGTCAAAGCTTTGCAATTCCAACTTTAAATGAACATATTCAACAAATGCCTCTTTCACAAATCGAGCACTACGTTGAAGATTTTAAGATATATGCAAAAAATCATCCTAAAATGAAATATTTTGTCACTGCTTTAGGTTGTGGCATTGCAGGTTATAAAGTCTCTGAAATTGCACCACTCTTTAAAGATATCGATCACAACGTTATCTTTCCAGAATCTTTTAAACCTTATGTTGAAGATAATGCAGTTTCTCAATTTCCAACATTAACTCAAAAGATGGTAAAAAGTTTCATTAATGATGAAGTAATTTTTTACTTCAATCATGGAAGTGAATCTTTTGAAGAAGCCTTAGATAAAACAGATTTATCAGCTGCTGAAAAAGCAATTGCTCTTATTGTTTTAAATGAAGAGCTATACCCTCGGGATCGTTATGGCCGAGGCCGCGATCATGAGCTTAGTGATATTTTAGGTAAGCTCAATGGTAAAATTTTTGACCTGCATGGAAACTCTGAGGGGGCCATGATTTTTGTGAGCGCAGTGGTTGCACTCATGGAACTTTATGATTTTGACGAGCAAGACTTTATCAAATTATGGCGTGGTGAAAAGAATATTGACCACCCTATTAATCGTTAATTTCTCTAATAAACTTATGAGCTAAGCAGATAATATCTGCTTTCTCATTATTTTATTTTTACTTACATTTAATTTTCTTATTTTTAATTATTCTAATAAATTTAAGTTCTTTATATTCCCAAATCTTAATTTTTCTCATTATACTTTAAGGCGAACTGAATACTTAAAGAAACATATGGAAACTTTAGATTCTTCAATTTTTGACCTTAGCCCAATTCCAATGTGGATTGAGGATTTCAGTGAAGTTAAACAACAATTTGATCTATGGAGAAATCAAGGTATTGAAAACCTCCATGAATTTTTAAGCCAAAATAAAAATTTAATTATTGAATGTGCCCATAAAATTAAAATTGTTCGTGTGAATCAAAAAACCTTAGAACTTTTTGAAGCAAAAACTCACGAAGAGCTATATTCGAGTTTAAATCTCATTTTTAAAAAAGAGATGTTTGAATCCCATATTAATGAATTAGAGGAACTATGGAATGGTAAAACCCATTTTTCAAGCACGACTGTAAATTACACTTTATCGGGCAAACGTATTGATGTTCAGTTAAGAGGATCAATTTTACCCGGTTCTGAATCGACTTTTGAACGTGTATTAATTACCACCGAAGACATAACGCCTTATCAAAATGCGCTTCGTGAAGAAGAAAAAAATCGTCGCTTAGCTGAATCCATGTTTATCTACTCACCCACGTCTCTTTGGGTTGAAGATTTCAGTCGTATAAAAAATAGAATTGATCAACTTAGGCTATTGGGAATTGAAGACTTTAGAACTTTTCTAGATGTTCACCCTGAATTTGTCCGCCAGTGTATAGAAGATATTCTGATTTTAGATGTTAATCAGGCAACTCTCGATTTATTTAAGGCTCCTGATAAATCCACACTTTTCAGAAATACACATAAGGTTTTTGCTGAAGAGATGATTGAAACCTTTCGGGAACAACTCATCGAATTATGGCAAGGTAATATTCATCATAAACGTGAAGCCATTAACTACGCTTTAGATGGCCAAATAAGAAATGTCTTGCTTCAATTTACCGTTTTTCCCGGATATGAAGAGACTTGGGGACTTGTACAAGTTGCACTTACCGATATTACCGCGCGAAAAAAAGCGGAAAACTACCTTGAATATTTAGGACAACACGATGTTCTTACCAAACTATATAACCGCGCTTTTTTTACAGAAGAACTGAATCGTTTAAACCGAAGCATTATTCGCCCTGTTTCTTCAATTTTCTTAGATATGAATGGATTAAAAGAAACCAATGATCAGTTTGGTCATGATATTGGGGATGGTTTATTGCGTCGCGTTGGAAATATTTTAAGTCAGGCCATTTTAAATACGCCCTATACGGCTTCTAGAATAGGTGGCGATGAATTCGTGATTTTAATGCCGGGGGCAGATGAGGCGAATGTTCTCATTGTGCTTCAAACCATTCAGGAACTTTTTAATATCGACAATCAATATTATTCAAGTCACCCAATTAGCATCGCAATTGGACATGCAACCACTCAAACAAATGAGCAAATTGAGGACATGTTAAAGCGAGCGGACCATCACATGTATCAAAAGAAAAAAAGTTATTATCAGGAAATTTTACTCAATCAATAAAAAAACAGGCATATTGCCTGTTTTTCAAAATTAGCGTTTTCCCATAGAACGACGCGTACCACGTGGAGGCATCCACGTTCTATCTGCGTATTGCTCTGGTTTAGGACGTACTTGGTTGTGTACCGCATCGTCGGCTTGATTGCTTTCATTCGGCATTGGGAATGGCAATTTCACCAAAGCCTTTTTCTGTTTTGGCTGTTGCTCAGTCATGATTCATTCTCGAAATTTCGATTGCGACTTATTATAAATGATTTTTATCATTTCTTTCCAAAAAAGCTTCAATTGAATAAAACAGAGACAAGATCTTTCTTAAATCAAACTTTTTTACATCTAAAAATACCCACATCCGCAAATTACTTAATTTTTGCGATAAGATAGTATGCTTTTTATTTTTTAATCCCATAAGAGGAATATTGCCGTGGACGTACGTCTTTCTGATCGTGTCAATGCTATCAAACCGTCCCCTACACTTGCTGTAACCAACAAAGCTGCTGAACTTAAAGCTGCTGGCAAGAACGTGATTGGTTTAGGTGCTGGCGAACCAGACTTTGATACCCCGCAACACATCAAAGATGCTGCAATTGAAGCGATTAATAATGGTTTCACCAAATATACGGCTGTAGATGGTACTCCTGGATTAAAAAAAGCAATTATTGCTAAATTTAAGCGTGATAATAATCTTGATTATCAAGCGAATCAGATTTTGGTTTCATGTGGTGGTAAGCAAAGCTTCTTTAACTTGGCGCTTGCTCTATTAAACAAAGGCGATGAAGTTATCATTCCAGCACCTTTCTGGGTAAGCTATCCAGATATGGTCATTATTGCTGAAGGTACTCCAGTCATTGTGAAATGTGGCGAAGACCAACGCTTCAAAATCACTCCTGAACAATTAGAAGCTGCGATTACACCTAACACTCGCTTAGTTGTATTAAACAGCCCTTCTAACCCAACTGGTATGATTTATAGCAAAGCTGAATTAGAAGCTTTAGCTGAAGTTCTACGTCGCCACCCACAAGTATTTGTTGCATCTGACGATATGTATGAACCAATTCGTTGGGAAGATGAGTTCTACAACATCGCAACTGTTGCTCCAGATTTATATGACCGCACGATTGTTTTAAATGGTGTTTCTAAAGCATATGCAATGACTGGTTGGCGTATTGGCTATGCAGCCGGCCCAGCAAAAATCATTGGTGCAATGAAAAAGATCCAATCACAGTCAACTTCTAACCCAACTTCTATTTCGCAAGTTGCTGCTGAAGCTGCATTGAATGGTCCACAAGACGTTTTACAACCGATGATCGAAGCGTTTAAACGCCGTCATGACTTAGTTGTAAACGGCTTAAATGACATCAAAGGTATCTCTTGCTTACCTGCTGATGGCGCTTTCTATGCCTATGCAAACATTCGTCCTCTTATTCGTGCAAAAGGCTTAAAATCTTGCACAGAGTTCTCTGAATGGTTATTAGAAGAAACTGGCGTAGCAGTAGTACCTGGTGATGCATTTGGTTTAGGCGGTTTTATGCGTATTTCATATGCAACAGCTGACGAAGTACTTGTTGATGCGTTAGCACGTATCAAAAAAGCTGCTGACTCAATTGAAGGTGTAGATGCTGCTATCGCTTCAATCGAAGCTGAAAAAGCTGCGAAATAATCTGTAAAAATTAAAAGGGCCTCAAAATGAGGCCCTTTTTTATAATTTAAATTATTATAGGTTAAATAACGCAGCGACCTGTGACTCAGTCAATTTCTTTGTATCATTTTGAAAAGTATAAAAATCAGGTTTTGAATCAATAAAAATTTCCATATCCAAATTCAAGTCTTCTACTGGCTCATTTAAAGAAAATGCATTGATGTTGCAGTAACTTTGATCTTTCGTTCTCCAAAAAATTGTTGTTCCACAAACATTACAAAAACCTCGTTCTCCCCAGTCAGAAGAGTTAAATACACTAAGATGCTTTTGCTGAATAAACTTTAAACTATCTTTGACCACATCAATTGTCATAATGACACCACTGGTTTGTCTACGACACATCGAGCAATGGCAAGCATGTACATCATGATTTTTTAATTCAACTTCAAAAGTTGTTTCACCACATAAACACTGACCGTTCATTATTATTTTCCACACTAAGTTTATATTTTTAGAGTTATAAAATATTCTGCTCAACCAGAATTTACAAGTTTATAAACTATAAAGTGGCCTATATTTCTTGTACTTGACAATATGTATTTTAACGCCTAATTTAACATCAAGTTCTATTTTAGAACTTAAAGAATTAAAGGACTCAAAAAATGAAAAATCCGATGGAAATGAATGGCCTTGAATTTTTACAAGCCATGATAGAAGGCCATATTCCTCCTGCAAGCATTAGCAAAACTATACCTATGCAACCTACTGAAATCTCAGAAGGATCTGTTACTTTCAAAGCCCAAGCGGATCATAATCATCTAAATCCACTCGGTGGCGTGCATGGTGGTTTTGCTGCAACAGTCCTAGATTCGGTGACTGGCTGTGCAGTACATACGATGTTACCTGCGGGTGTAGGCTATGGCACAATCGACCTTAACGTGAAAATGTGCCGCCCCATTCCAAAGAACCATCCTTTAATTGCGACAGGAAAAGTCATTAATTTAAGTAAAAATTTAGGTATTTCCGAAGGAAAGATTATTGATGAGGAAGGTAAACTGTATGCCTATGCAACAGCAACCTGCATGATTATTCGTCCCTAATGATTAAAGGCAGCCTTAAACCGCTGCCTTTTTTATTGAGTAATCTTGATTATTTGGACGTTCACAAGTTTGCGCAATCACATAAGGTGCCCAAATATTTTTAAGTTGAAGTTCTATAATTTCTTGATGCTCAGTAGACCAAGCTAACACTTTATTTTTACCCAACAACAACTCCCCTTCTAATTGAAAAATATATAGAGATTTAGAGGAGTTTAATAATTTCGAGCTTTTTAAAATTTTAAGTGAATTATGCACATTCCATTTAGAACTAAACCAAAGCTGCAGTAAATCGCCTAAATATAAATTCTGTTTTTTGAAAGGATAAGCATCAATCCATGCATCTTCTACAGGTGTGTAATAAGATTCTGATTGAGTTAAGACATTAAGATAATTTTGTTGATAAAAATCAAAATTAGAAAAAATAGAAGCGATCGTAAGCGTTTTCATACTTATCTCCGATTTAGCCATTTTAGTGCTGGCAAGTTGGTTTAAATCCACACTGTTTGGATTTCTCCAAACGCTTGTTCTTTCTTGAATCTAGCAATTGACTTTTTAAAGTGCAAGTAATTTCTTAACACAGCGCCCAACTGATCAAATAAAAAGCATACAACACAAAAATGAAGTAAACATGACAATTTAGACTTGACCCTTCTCAAAATCTCCTTATAATCGCATGCAGATTCTCCCATAGCTCAGTCGGTAGAGCGACGGACTGTTAATCCGCAGGTCCCTGGTTCGAGCCCAGGTGGGAGAGCCAAATACTAAAAAGCCCGCAGCATTAAAGCGGGCTTTTTTTTGCCCTAATTTTATTAATAGCTATAAAAAAATCCCCTATCAATATAGAGGATTTAATTTTCATGGGTAAACCATTTACTTGTCTTAATGATCTAATCTAAGTTTGAAAAAGATATTCCTTTCTTAAATCATTATTCCATTTCAACTACTTTTAAAGGATTAAAAGACTGAGTGGTCGGCATCATTTCAATACGATTAATATTAATGTGCGGAGGTTGTGAAGCAACCCAAGCTACCGTATTTGCAATATCTTCAGGCAAGATTGGATTCTTTTTATCATAAAGACTGTTCACTTTCTCTTGGTCACCTTTAAAACGTACCAAAGAAAACTCTGTACCCCCACAAAGCCCGGGCTCAATGTTAGTTACTCGAATGCCGGTACCTGATAGATCAGCTCGAAGGTTTAAACTAAATTGCTCCACGAATGCTTTGGTTGCACCGTAAACGTTACCACCCGGATATGGGTATGTACCTGCAATTGACCCCATATTGATAATTAAGCCAGACTTTTTATTTACCATGCTTGGTAAAATTAGTCGAGTAACAGTAATAAGCCCCTTAACATTGGTATCAATCATAGTGTACCAATCATCTAAGTCTGATTTATCCGCTGACTCCAACCCTAATGCCAATCCAGCATTATTTACCAATAAATCAATTTGACTAATTTGAAATTCGGCTGGTAAATCAACTAGGGCCTTATTTATATTTTCTATGGTATCTGTCATGTCAAATACTAAGGGATAGAACTTTTCACCAAGTTCTTGCTGTAATTCTTTTAATTTTTCTGCCCGTCTTCCACAGCCAATAACTTTGTAACCTAACTCAATCAGTTTTTTTGAAATACTATAACCAAAGCCCGCAGAGGCGCCTGTAACTAATGCTAACATTCTTATATCCTTAAAATATTCGACTAATTTAGTTGAACCGATTATGAACAAAACTATCTTTATATTTACATAATATTCGTTATTACTTTAAAAAATAAAAGTTTTTAAAAAAATTTTAAGAGAAATTAAAATTTATAAAAAATATATTTATTAAATAATTATATGCATTAAAAAACTAAAAGCAGAATATGCCTACCGCCGAAGAAATAAAGCTCACCTAATAAAAAAGTTTACCTTTTACGGTAAACTTTTTATTTAAAACTTCTAATATTATGCAGGCACACCGCTGTGAAAACGGAAAGTATCATCAGGCGTTAAAATCAGATTTTTTTCAACCTCACGAATATGCTCAATGCGCTGCTGAATATCCTCTTTAGGATTTTTCATTTTTGCAGTTTTTGCAACATCAAGTGCAAGTGCCAAATAGTCTTCAAAATGACGAGACTCCGACTTAAGCAAATAGCGATAATAGCGTCCTAACTCATCATCTACACGTGGGGCAAGAGCATGAAAGCGTTCGCATGAGCGCGCCTCAACAAAAGCACCTACCACAAGTACATCAATTAAAGCTTCTGGCTCATAAGTACGAATCTCTTTACGCAACCCACCAGCATAACGCCCTGCACTTAAGCCATCCCATTTCTGACCACGCTTAGCCATAAGCTCAAGCACTTGTTCATAATGAAGCATTTCTTCCCGTACGAGCTGCGCAAGCTTTACTTGCAAATCAGGGAAGAAGCTATAACGGAACATTAAATTCATTGCTGTACTAGCTGCTTTTTTTTCACAATTCGCATGATCTTGCATCAAAATATCTAGATTATTGATTGCCTCATCTAACCATGCTTTTGGTGTTTGGCAGCCTAAAAAAGCCAAGACAGGTTGCATTAATTCATCGTAATTGATACTCGACATAACCAAATTAACCTGCCACCTGAATTGCTGCTTTCATATCTTTAACAGCTTGAACCAGACCCACAAAAACACTATCTGCAATAATTGAGTGTCCAATGTTTAACTCATGAATTTGTGAGATAGCAGCAATTGGAGCAATATTTTTAAGGTTAAGGCCATGACCAGCATTTACAACCAAACCTTTTGAAGCTGCATATTCAACACCTTTGATAATACGCGCCAACTCAGCCTGTTGATCTTGCTCTGTTGCCGCATCTGCATATGCACCCGTGTGTAACTCAATCGTAGGTGCACCACATGCAACTGCTGCATCAATTTGAGCTAAATCTGCATCAATAAATAATGATACGTCACAGCCAATAGCAGCTAAAGTCTGAGTTGCAGCTTTAACTTTTTCAAAGTTACCTACTACATCTAAACCACCTTCGGTAGTTACTTCTTGGCGTCTTTCAGGAACAAAACAAACATGCTGTGGCTGAATTTCTTTCGCAAACTCGACCATTTCATCAGTAACAGCTAACTCAAGATTCATACGTGTTTTTAATAATGGACGCATGCGGCGTACGTCATCATCTTGAATATGGCGACGGTCTTCACGCAAATGCAAAGTAATGCCCTCTGCACCAGCTTGTTCACAAATAAGAGCAGCTTCTACAGGATCTGGGTAAGTAGTACCGCGCGCCTGTCTCAAAGTAGCAACATGGTCTATGTTTACACCAAGCAATGCAGCCATAAATAAATCCTAATTACGATTGAGTTTGAGTGTTTTGAATCCACAATTGTCGACTTTTTAGGGGACGATCACCTAAAAGCGATGTAATCATTTGACGGTATAGTTTACCTAATAATTGCAATTGTTCGAGAGAAAAATCCTGCCCTTGCTCATAATCCAACATAGACAAAATCGCTTTCCCTGACAAAGAAGAACGACTCGCCTGCACAACAGGAGCAAAACCCTCTGTCACTTGAAATTGATAAAACTGATGAGCCTGAATCGGCTGTTGTTGGGCATCGACTGAGAAATCAAGTGCGTATCCAAGTTCAGGAAGTAAAATATGCTCGAACTGGCGCAAAATCTGCCGAAGAAAAAGGTCAGGATTTTCGTGGGAAGATAATTGTTGTAATTGAAGTAACGTTAACTGATATTGCTCAAACGTTTGTGGCATTGTCTCTTCTAATGGACAAAGTCTAAGAACAACTTCATTTAAATAAAATCCAGCAAAAAAAGCATCACCAAAAAAGAAAACAGGCTGATTTAAGATTTCAAGCTTTGTAAAGTTTTTCAGCTCACTTTTACCCGTGGCTTGCAAGCGGATAGGCTGATATTGAGGGGGCGGAGTCTGTCTTAAAATACCATCGACTCGCCCATACTCCTGAGTAAAAAGATGCACAATATGACTTTTTTCACGGTACTTACGGTGATGAATCATATATCCATGGAGGACTTCATTGCGCATCATAAAAAGAAACTATTCCTCAGATTCTTTTTCTTTTTTGTCATCCTCATCATCACCGTCAGGAATTACCGCCCCTACAACCGCCGCTGTACCTTTAACAACACCTTTTGTAGTTTTATAGGCGATACCTACTGGTACGGTTACAAGCTTGTATACACAACCTTGTAACATCAATGTACATCCAATTATAGCGACCAATGATGTAATTGTTTTCATACCAGCATCCTTATCCTTTAGATATCACTATACCCTAAGCTTTTTAAAGCACGCTCATCATCAGACCAGCCACCTTTAACTTTAACCCACAAAGTAAGCATGATCTTTTGCTCAAACATTTTTTCCATGTCTTTACGAGCATCCATACCGATTGTTTTAAGCTTGGCACCTTTTTCACCAATCACAATCGCTTTTTGGCCTGCACGATCTACAAAAATCGTTGCATCAATATAAGTACAGGCTGGCTTTAAACGACCAGTTTTTTCATTAACAGTCTCTTCTTCCGTTTTGAAAGATTCAATTTGTACTGTTAAATCATAAGGTAATTCTTCACCTAACTGACGCATGATTTTTTCGCGAATAATTTCGCTAGCTAAAAAGCGTTCAGAACGGTCAGTAATCTGATCAAATGAATACAAAGGCGCTTGGTAAGGAAGATACTTCTCAATCGTTTCGCTCAAGTGTTCCAAATTTGCTCCGCGTAATGCAGATACAGGAACGATCTCGGCAAAATTCATAAGTTTAGCGCGCTCTTGAATCAAAGGCAGAATATCTCTTTTATCTTCAAAAGTATCAGCTTTGTTAATCACCAAAATAACTGGCATTTCAGCATTCTTGAGTTTTTCAAGCACTAAGTCGTCATTTTGCGTCCACTTATAAGCATCAATAACAAATAAGACCAAATTGACGTCGCGCAATGCAGAATGAGCTGCACGATTCATCATTTTATTAATAGCGCGCACTTCTTTTTTATGCATACCTGGGGTATCTACATATACCGCCTGCATTTTTTCACGCGAATCAATACCAATAATTTTATGACGTGTTGTTTGAGGTTTACGCGAAGTAATAGAAAGCTTTTGACCTAACAAATGGTTCATGAGGGTAGATTTACCCACATTTGGACGTCCCACAATCGCCACAAATCCGCTCTTAAAATCCGAAGGAATTGTTACGCCTTTGGAACTAAAAAATTGATCAATCAGATTATTAGGATCTTGGTTCTCATTTGAATCTGGATTGATTTGATCAGAATGCATCGACATGCAGGTTATTGCTCCAATAACTTTAAAATTTCCGCCGCTGCTGCCTGCTCGGCAAAACGACGACTTGAACCCTCACCATGAATCTTTGATAAGCCATCTATCAAACATTCAACTTTAAAGTGCTGGTGAGGTGCATCACCCTGAATATCTACAACCTCGTAAACAGGGAGAGGTTTTTTACGTGCTTGTAGATACTCTTGTAAACGTGATTTAGGGTCTTTAAGTTGATCCGTAGGCTCAATATGGTCTAAATACGGTACATACCATTTTAGCACAATATCTGTAAGTAAGTTGAGATCACCACTATCAATATAAATTGCACCAATAATGGCTTCTACCGTGTCAGCCAATATTGACTCACGATGATGACCACCAGATTTCAATTCACCCGTACTTAATATTAAACACCGACTAAGTTGCAAATCGGTTGCAATCTTACCTAACGCCTCCTGACGTACTAAAGTCGCTCGCATACGCGTTAGGCGACCTTCGTTTTCATTTGGATAGGCATGATATAGATAATTGGCAATAATCATGCCTAATAATGAATCGCCTAAAAACTCCAAGCGCTCGTAATTGTATTTATGACTCACCGAACGATGAGTCAAAGCTAACTGTAACAATTCAAGCTGCTTGAATTGATATCCGATTCGACTCAATAAGCGAGGATCACTTAGTTTGAACTGATGTTTTATCAAAACTCTTCTCAAATGTTAAAACTAAATCAATATTTGATAAGAAGGGTTTTCTTACCTCATATTTCTTTTGGACTTTTAGACCAGACTCATTAAACACTTGCGCAATCTCTTTAAAATGAAGATCACGAATATTGTTCATTTCCAGTCGCTGATCCATTTGTGTCATAAACTTCTGTGGAGTGATGTCAGAAGAGCTTTCTTGTAAAAGCTCTTCTATTTGATTGTTAATCAATCGATCATCCCAATATGCTGGCCAAACTGCAAGTACAGCTTTTACTGCAACCGCAAATATAACCACCCCAAATAAAATTGCTAAATACGAAGTACCTTGTTGTGCCTTACGCATTTCTTTTTTTCCTAATGGTTGTTTTTAATCTATTTTTCCATTTCGGCCAAAGTTAGGAAGATGTAAACCTGGTTCTTTATGCATCCAGACATAGAATGCTCGTCCTGTTAAATTTTCTTCAGGAACGAAACCCCAGAAACGACTGTCTGCACTTTGATCACGGTTATCCCCCATTGCAAAGTAATGTCCTTTTGGAACAGTCACTTCCCAATATAAACCGTCTTGGTTTGCATATTTACCATTTTCAACATAGTTGATAAACGGTGCTTGACGCGCCACATTTACGCCTTCAAGTTCACGCATTGTAAAGGTGTGCTCACCAATCGTCTCTTTATGATAAATAGACGTTGGTGTATCTAATACATCTTTTTCACGGCTAAACTGTGTTAATACTTTCGGTACTTTTTGTCCGTTAATAATCAATTGTCCATGATCATAAACAAGATGATCGCCTGGCAAACCGATTACACGTTTAATATAACTAATGGTAGGTTGAGGTGGATAACGGAATACAATCACATCACCACGCTTTGGTTCTCCCACATCAATAATTTTCTTATTAACGATAGGTAAACGCACACCATAATCAAATTTATTAACCAAAATAAAATCACCAGTTTCTAAAGTAGGTACCATAGAGTCCGATGGAATATTAAATGGTTCGTAAAGGAATGAACGAAGTACAAGTACTACAGCTAAAACTGGCCAAAAGTCATAAGCCCATGTAATAACAAAATTTTCGTTCCCGCGCCCTTTATTTGCACGCTGCTTGAATACAAGTTTATCTAACAACCACACTGCAAATAGAATCAGCGTAACTGGAACAAGAATTAAATTAAAATCAAAATCCACACGACCTCACTCGCAGCCTAGCTGCTTGTCTTAAAGTAGGGGAAAGTAATGTCTTACTCCCCCCGACCCTCATTTCTTATCTTTCTACTTTCAATACAGCCAAGAACGCTTCTTGTGGAATTTCAACACTTCCCACTTGTTTCATACGTTTCTTACCTTCTTTTTGTTTAGAAAGTAGTTTTTTCTTACGCGAAACGTCACCACCATAACATTTTGCCAATACGTTTTTACGCATCGCTTTTACAGTAGAACGGGCAATAATTTGCGCACCGATTGCTGCCTGAATAGCAACATCGAACATTTGGCGAGGAATCAAGTCTTTCATTTTCTCAACCAATGCAATACCACGATGGCGTGCATCATTACGGTGACAAATCATAGCCAAGGCATCAACCTTTTCGCTATTAATTAACACATCAACCTTAACTAAAGCTGAACTTTCAAAACGTACAAAGTTATAGTCTAAAGATGCAAAGCCACGAGAGCATGACTTTAATCTGTCAAAGAAATCCATAACGACTTCAGCCATCGGGATTTCAAAAGTAATAGAAACTTGGTTACCCAAGAATTTCATATCTTTTTGTACACCACGACGTTCGATACATAGCGTCATTACATTCCCTAAGTATTCTTGAGGAACAAGGATATGACATTCTGCAATCGGTTCACGCAAATCTTCTACAGTAGATCCGTCTGGCATTTTTGATGGACTGTCGATATAAATCGTTTCGCCCTTCTTGGTTAATGCTTCATAAATTACAGTAGGCGCAGAACTAATGAGATCAAGATCGTACTCACGCTCTAAACGCTCTTGTACAATCTCCATGTGTAGCATTCCTAAGAAGCCACAACGGAAACCAAAGCCTAGTGCATCAGAACTTTCTGGTTCAAAGAATAAAGCCGAGTCGTTAATCTGCAATTTTTGTAGCGCTTCACGGAATGGCTCAAAATCGCTCGCATCAATCGGGAAAAGACCAGCATAAACCTGTGGTTTAACTTTTTTGAAACCCGGTAAAATCGTAACATCAGGGGTAGATGCAAGCGTAATCGTGTCACCTACTGGCGCACCAAAAATATCTTTAATACCCGCAATTACAAAACCTACTTCACCAGCTTCAAGGATATCTGTTTCCGTATGCTTCGGATTAAACACACCCACTGAAGTGACCGGATGAGTTTGACCTGTCGATTTAACCAACATTTTGTCGCCCTTACGGATACGACCTTGTTTAATACGTACAAGAGAAACTACACCTAGGTAGTTATCAAACCATGAGTCGATAATTAATGCTTGTAATGGAGCATCACGATCACCTTCAGGCGCTGGAATAACATCGACTAAACGCTCTAAAACACCTTCAACACCTAAACCAGTTTTCGCTGAACAGGTTGGTGCATCTGTGGCTTCAATCCCGATAATTTCTTCAATTTCATGAATTACACGTTCAGGTTCAGCCTGAGGCAAATCAATTTTATTTAAAATAGGAAGAACTTCGAGACCTTGTTCAATCGCGGTATAACAGTTTGCAACTGATTGTGCTTCTACACCTTGTGCAGCATCTACAACCAATAGTGCACCTTCACATGCAGCTAATGAACGAGAAACTTCATACGAGAAGTCTACGTGTCCGGGAGTATCAATAAAGTTAAGTTGATATTCCTGACCATTAGGATGAGTATAATATAGCGTGACTGAAGCGGCTTTAATGGTAATCCCACGTTCGCGCTCAAGCTCCATTGAGTCCAAGACTTGAGCTTGCATTTCACGATCTTGTAGACCACCACACATCTGAATAAAACGGTCAGCCAATGTAGACTTACCATGGTCAATGTGGGCAATAATCGAGAAATTTCGTATATTTTTGATATCGACGGATTTTTTAGCTTGCGCCATGGGTTACCTTGAGAAAATATAGAGTGCTATGTAGCTTGTTTTAATACACAGCCAAAGCAGTTAAATAAATTGCGTGAGATTATAACAGATGGATATTTTAAAGTATCCAAAATAATCATGAGCTTTGTACTTATGTTTTAAAAATGACAATCAAAGTGAGGCCACTACTTCAGGTTATTGAGCATACGAAATAGTAAAATCATAAGGGTTTATGCTTGAATCAAGCGGCTTGTATGCATGGGTAAAAGTTGGAGACATTCGTTTTGGACGTCCTGTAGCAATTTCAATGCATGCCCATTTAGTATTTCCGACAAATAATACGGCCTGATCTGATGGGCGGAAAAATACATATTGGCGAAACGAATAAAGAGCATTGATATCATCTAACCATGTACGTAATACAATTTGTTCGCCTTCAAATGCAGCTTTACGATATTGCACATGATGCTCAACCGCGACCATTGCATGTTTTAGTTCAAGATATTTAGTTACCCCGACTCCTAATGTTTCAACATGAGCAGCAGCTACATCTTGCATCCACTGTACATACATCACATTATTCACATGTCCTAACGCATCAATATGATGTGGCTGCACCTGAATATGTAAATCAAAAATACTACTCACAAATGTTCACTCTTATTTATTAAATTTCAAACTAAAATAAGTGTAGGTAGATATCACTATACGCTCAAGATAAATAACAAAAACCACCCATGTTTAGGGTGGTTCATTGTTTCTTTTTTAAGTTTACTGAATACGTAAACCAAGCATTGCGCGTTGTCCCTGACGAATAATTGCAACACGCGCTACCGTATTTTTTTGCAAGTTAGAAACGACTTTTGCAAAATCCTGACTATTTAAAATCTGGTTATTGTTGACTTGAACAATCACATCACCCGGTATGATATTTGACAATGATGCTAAGCCACCACGGCGAACATCTTGTACATAGATACCACCTTTTACACTTAAAGCACTTTTTTCTGGCTCAGCTAAATCACGAATGCTCATTCCTAAAACTGGGCCTTTAGATACAGTACTTTGTGCACCTGTGGCAGGCGTTTCATCTGGAGCAGTCGTTAAAGTTGCTGAAATATTACGGGTTTTGTCGTCACGTAATACTTCAAACTGAACAGTTTGATTCGGCTGTACTTTGTTTAATGCGTAGAGTAATTCACTCGTGCGCGATACCGGATTACCGTTATATTTCAGAATCACATCACCCGCTCGCAAGCCTGCTTTTTGTGCAGGTGAGTTCGGAGAAATTTGAGTAATTAAAGCACCTTCAGGTTTTGGTAACTTGTAAGCATCGGCAAGGTTGCGGTCAATGTCTTGCATCATCACACCAAGATAAGAGCGTGTTACCTTACCTTTAGTTTTAAGCTGTTCGGCTACATCCATCGCTACGTCAATCGGGATAGAAAAAGACAAGCCCATATAGCCGCCAGTACCACTAAATATTCGAGAGTTTACCCCGACTACTTCACCATTTTGGTTAAATAGTGGACCACCAGAGTTACCTGGGTTTAGCGCAACGTCAGTTTGAATAAATGGTACCGAAGTTTCACCACTCATATTTCGTGATTTAGCACTCACAATACCTGCCGACGCAGAGTAGTCAAAACCGAAAGGCGAACCAATTGCTAAAACTGGCTCTCCCACTCGCAAACGGTCAACATTTCCTACGCGTAAAGCTGGATAGCTATTTCCAGTCACCTTTAACAATGCAACGTCTGTACGCTCATCACTCCCAACCACAGTTGCATCAATTTCACGGCGGTCATTTAAAGTAATACTAATGCGTGAGGCATTTTCAATCACATGGTGGTTGGTGAGTAGGTAACCATCTTTACTAATAAAAAATGCACTACCGTATGCAGTTTTTTCTTGTGGACCCTGTTGCTGTGGAATGATGACCTGATTTCCAAAGAAACGTTTCAAAATTTCAGGGACTTGCTGCTGCAACAGTTCATCCTGAGTCATTTTTTTTACGACGTTTACACTCACCACTGCTGGACTAACTTGTTCAACGAGGTTTGAAAAATCAACAGCAGCATTTGCCTGAACAGCAGCAACTGTAAATACCGCTGCATACATTCCTTGTTGTAAATAGCGAGTTTTCATTCGGTGCTCACCCACAATTGGTCTACGAGAATAAGAATAAAACTGTTGTATCACAACGCTTTGGGGTTGTGCGTAACAATATGTTTATTTGTAAGGCATCCTTACAATCATTATTTTACGCATTGCAACTTTTTAAGCCAATTGCAATTTTTCTCTGAGTTAGAGCGCTTAAGCTCTTGCCTTTTTAGATAAAAAGGGGTGTCATTAGCGGACGTTTTAGATTGTTGCGAATGGACATGCCTAATTTACAGACAATTCACCACTTTGACGTGATTATTGTGGGCAGCGGCGGTGCTGGTTTAAGTCTGGCTTTATCGTTACCAAATCATTTTAATATTGCAGTTTTAGCCAAAGCTGCTTTAACCGAAGCAAGTACCTTCTATGCTCAAGGTGGTGTTGCTGCTGTTCTTGATGAGACTGACTCTATTCAACAGCACATTAATGACACTATGATTGCAGGCGCTCATTTATGTGAAATGGATGCGGTACAACATACCGTAGAAGGCGGTCGTCCTTCTGTTGATTTTCTTTTAAAGCAAGGTGTGCAATTTACTTTAGATGAAGATGAACAACTTCATTTAACGCGCGAAGGTGGCCATTCACAGCGACGCATTATCCATTCTGCTGATGCAACAGGTAAAGCCATTTCAACCACCTTGGTTGAACGTGCCAAAGAACGTAAAAATATTACTATTTTTGAAAATTACATTGCGATTGATTTAATTACATCGCATAAATTAGGTCATACAGATCAAGCAAATCGCGCTATTGGTTTGTATGCCTTAGATGAAAATACAGAAAAAGTTCATACTTTCCTTGCACCATTTACCGCACTTGCTTGCGGCGGTGCGATGAAAGCTTATCTGTACACATCTAATCCAGATATTGCTACAGGTGATGGTATTGCAATGGCCTTCCGTGCAGGTTGCCGTGTAGCCAATATGGAGTTTAACCAATTCCACCCAACTTGCCTGTATCACCCTCAAGCGCGCTCTTTTTTAATTACCGAAGCCATGCGTGGTGAAGGTGCTTATTTACGCTTGCCAGATGGCGAGCGTTTTATGCTACGTTTTGATGATCGTGCAGAACTAGCTCCTCGCGATATTGTGGCACGTACCATTGACCATGAAATTAAACGCCTCGGTATTCGTCATGTGTGGTTGGACATTACACATAAATCACCAGAGTTTATCAAAGAGCACTTCCCTACACTTTATGCGCGATTGCTTGAGTTAGGTATCGACATTACCAAAGACATGATTCCAGTGGTACCAGCAGCGCACTATACATGTGGTGGTGTTGTGGTTGACTCAAATAGTCAGACTGATATTGAAGGTCTCTATGCGATTGGTGAGACGTCTTATACGGGCTTACATGGTGCAAACCGTATGGCAAGTAACTCATTACTTGAGTGCTTCGTTTACGGCATGAGTGCAGCAAAAGATATCGAAAATAAATTTGATGAAAACTTCAAATTACCTGAAGTACCAACTTGGGATGACTCACAAGTAACCAACCCTGATGAAGATGTAGTGATTTTACAAAACTGGGATGAGTTACGTTCGACCATGTGGAACTATGTTGGTATTGTAAGAACTACAAAACGTTTAGAACGTGCTTTGCACCGTATTGAAATGTTAAAGCGTGAAATCACTGAGTATTATCAAGACTACCGTGTCAGCAAAAATTTAATTGAGTTGCGTAACCTTGTTTTAGTATCTGAGATGATTGTGCGCTGTGCTATGCAACGTAAAGAATCACGTGGTCTACATTACACGCTTGATTATCCAGAAACTTCGAGTGAGATTCGTAAAACAGTTCTAACACCGCCAAATTTTGCAGTTGAACAGCCATTGGTTAATACTGATATTTAAGCTGTTCTTCTAAAAAAAGCACAGTTCAGACTGTGCTTTTTATTTGCTTTAATATTTATGATCTAGGTGGAATTGAATAAGTTGCGGTCACATGTGCAACGGGTTCTTCTAACCCTACTGAATAAATCCAGACCTCACCCACGACCAAGCTCTTTCCGACTTTCATGAGTTTACATTCACTACGTAAGTCTTGATCACCTGCGGGTTTTCTTAGAAAATTAATATTAAAATTGGTCGTTACAGCTAAACCGATAATTCCGATTTCACCTAATATTGCAATATATAAAGCAAAGTCGGCCAAAGTCATCATGGTTGGACCAGATATGGTACCACCGGGCCGTTGATGCCTTTGATCGACATGATAATAAACGACAGCAGCTTTAGGCGTGACTGATTCAATCGTGCAATGTTCAAGACTTGGTGGAAATTCCTTTTCAAGAAATGCCACGATTTCTTCTTTTGAGCTTTTCATCCTTGTTATTCTTCAATCTATAAATCATATGTAAGATAGCATAAGAAAATAGCAGATATTTTCTATGACGTTTTAAATCAGAATTAACGTCATTTTTCACCACTCCCATAGTCTATAAGAGTGGCTCATCCAATTGCTTATCCTAAATATTGCAATGCCTGTTCGAACACCTGATCAGGACTTTGGGTTGCATCTATTCGCTTAATACGTTCAGGTTCAGCTTTCCACAAGGTTTCATAACCTTCACGAACCTTAGTAAAGAAACTTAACTTTTCTTGTTCAAAACGATCTAAAGCTCCACGTTCACGTGCACGGTTCATCCCGAGTTCAATCGGTGCGTCTAACCAGAACGTTACTTCTGGCATGCGTGAAACAAAGTTCTGATTTAAAAGCTGTAATTTATCTTGGCTTAAACCACGACCAGTACATTGATAAGCAAAGCTTGCATCGGTAAAACGATCACTTAATACAATTTTATTAGACTCTAAAGCCGGCAAAATGACTTGTTGTAAGTGTTGAGCACGTGCCGCATAAATTAAGAGTAGCTCAGTATCATGACTCATATTTTCATCATGATTCACTGCCAAAAGCATAGAACGTATTTGTTCAGCTAGCGGCGTACCACCCGGTTCACGGGTTAAAACAACTTGTTTACCTTGCTCTTCAAAATACTGATGAATTTTTCGAATGAGTGTAGTTTTACCTACCCCTTCCGTGCCTTCAAAGCTAATAAACATCTCTTTTCCTTATTTCTTCGATCTCAACACGGATAAGTACTCTTGCACCGCTTGATTATGCGCTTGCAAGCTTGCTGTAAATTTATGCCCACCATTACCAGTCGCTACAAAATAGATGTTATTTGAATCATCTGGATGCAATGCAGCTTCAATTGCTTTTTGGCTTGGTAAAGCAATTGGCGTTGGCGGTAAGCCATTAATAGTATAAGTATTATATGCTGTTGGGGTACGGAGGTCTTCTCGAGTAATATTGCCTTTATAGTTATTACCCATACCGTAAATAACAGTTGGATCCGTTTGTAAGCGCATACCAATTTTTAAACGGCGAACAAAAACTCCTGAAACTTGTGTAAGTTCACTGTCTAAACTTGTTTCTTTCTCAACAATAGAAGCCATAATTAATGCTTCATATTTATCTTTATAAGGTAAATTCGGCGCACGATTTGCCCAAGCTGCATCTAGTGCTTTCATTTGACGGTGGTATAAATCGGTCAGAATTTTCTTATCTGTTTCACCTTTGGCAAAGAAATAAGTATTAGGTGCAAACAGACCTTCAGAATGCCCATAAGGAATCCCAAGCGCCTTCATCAACTGATCATCTGGTAAATCTAATATTGTATTTTTTACGTTTTTATCATTTTTGAGTGCAGTAATAAGCTGTTTAAAAGTTGTACCTTCAATGACCAAGACACGGTTCATCTGAGCATTATCTGCATCAGATAGCATCTCTAATACTTCCCTTACACTCATTCCCTGTTCAATTTCATACACACCAGCTTTCATGCTGTCATGAATCATAAATTTCTGATAAAGCTTCAATACCACTGGAAAGCTAATTTTGCCTTCTTTCGCCAAACGATCAATAAAACCAGAATAGGTTTCACCAGATGTAATGGATAACATCTGTTTTTTGCCTTCAATAGGATAAGCTTTGAATAGACTCGACCATAAAATGGCAAAAGTAGAAATTAAAACAATAAAAAGGCCAATTAGAACCAATCGCTTAGAAAATTTTGGAGCTTGTTTTTTGTTATTTTTCTTGGCGTTTTTTGCTTTCGCATTCACAGGTGGCTTCGGCATATTAATGAATCTGATTTAAGTTAAGGATATGAAATAAATCTATGCATGCCTGTGTTTCTAGCGTTTTCTCACCTAAATGAGTGACTACTCGCATAGGGTTTAAAGCATTACAAAAGAATAGACTTTGTATTTCAGATACTTCATCTAACTCAATTACACGTACTTCACAGGCAATACCATGGTGCTGCATACGTGCCAGAATTTCTGCCCGCATTACACCGTGGACGCCATTATAGCGAAGTTCCGGAGTAATCCATCTATCATTTAAGCGAATAAAACAATTACTACTAACCCCTTCAACAATATAACCTTGTACATCAGTAACTAATGCTTCAGCCCACCCTAGTTGATCTGCTTCTTTTTTTAGCAATACTTGTTCAAGACGGTTTAAAGATTTAAGCCCGACCAAGCTTGGCATGGTTAAACCTAAGGCCTGATTTAAAACACCACACTGTATAACGTCTGGCAAAGATGGCTCTAAAGCTTTCGGATAAAACCAGATATAAATATCGGCGTCATGCTTTGGCAAACTATAGCCACGGTCGCCTATCCCACGACTAATCACAATTTTTAAAGTGCCGTTGAGTACAAGATTTTGCTTTTGTAATTGCTCTAAGCTCTGTTCTATGAGTTCAAAATCCGCAATTAAAGACAGTTTTTGACATGCAAGTTTTAGGCGCTCCCAATGTCTTTCTTTAAGCTCAATCTGATTTTGGAAAACACGAATTGTGGTAAAGCATCCATCTCCATAATGAAATGCTCGATCCAGTAAAGGAATGGTTTCAACAGGTTGCCCATTTTTAAAACACCACATGTTTAACCCATCCTATGCTTAAAACGACCCGACAATACAACACCTTTCATTTAAATATTAAATGACTGATTTTAAAAAATTATACCGATTTCGTATCAACTTTTGAAACTTGTTCTATATCAAGATTTAAGAATAACTTATCTATTTTTACTATTTCTATTTTTTTCATATTAAATTCGTTTTTTATTATTTTTTTAGAATAAAGACTAGCGCTATTCTGCGTTCATGTTTTGAACATTTCATATTTTTTGAGGACTTATCTCATGCGTTTTTCACAATTAAAAGTCGGGGTTATCGCTGCACTTCTGTCTGTTTCATCATTTGCAGCGCAAGAATTTTTAAACGTCTCTTACGATCCTACTCGTGAGTTATATACAGATTTCAATAAACAGTTCGGTACTTACTGGAAACAACGTACTGGTCAAGATATTGAGTTCAAACAATCACACGGCGGTTCTGGTAAGCAGGCGCGTGCAGTGATTGATGGCTTAAATGCAGATGTAGTGACATTAGCACTTGCAGCTGATATCGATGAAATTGCGGAAAAAGCAAAATTACTTCCAGCTGACTGGCAGAAAAAGTTACCGCAGAACTCTACCCCATACACTTCAACAATTGTGTTTTTAGTGCGTAAAGGTAATCCAAAACAAATTAAAGACTGGGGTGATTTAATCAAACCAGGTGTAGAAATTATTACGCCAAACCCGAAAACTTCAGGTGGTGCTCGTTGGAATTATCTTGCAGCTTGGGCTTGGGCAAAACATCAACCAGGTGGTAACGATGCTAAAGCACAAGAGTATGTTCGCCAAATTTATAAACATACTAAAGTTTTAGACTCAGGTGCACGCGGTGCAACCACAACTTTTGCTGAACGTGGTATTGGTGATGTATTACTCGCTTGGGAAAACGAAGCATATTTAGCTACTCGTGAACAACCAGGCAAATTTGAAATTATTACCCCGTCTCTTTCGATTTTAGCTGAACCTCCAGTTGCAGTTGTTGAGAAAAATGCTGCGAAAAAAGGCAACTTAACGATTGCTAAGGGTTACCTCAACTACTTGTATTCACCAGCTGGTCAAGAAATTGCAGCACGCAACTTCTACCGTCCACGCAATGCAGCCGTTCTTAAGAAATACAGCAACGTATTTAAGCCATTGAAGCTTGTAACTATCGATAAAGAGTTTGGTGGTTGGACGAAGGTACAAAAGAAACACTTCGACAATGGTGGTGTTTTCGATCAAATCGTGAAAATCAATAGTACAGAGAAGTAATTCTTTGTACTAAAGATAAGGAGAACAGACATGATTCATACTGTAATTGTTCCAGGTGTAGGTGGAAGTGAACATCAGCATTGGCAATCTTGGTTGCAGCGTAAACTCGTGTCTAGTTCTCGTGTTGAGCAAAAAAACTGGGATAGACCTGTACTAAATGAATGGGTCGAGCAATTCGTTAAAACGGTTCAAGCAGCGCCAGCTCCTGTGCAAATTGTTGCTCATAGCTTTGGTTGCTTAACAAGTGTTGCTGCTTTAGCTGAGCATCCAGAGTTAAAAAATCGAGTTAAGAAACTTATTTTAGTCGCTCCGGCAAATCCAGCACGCTTTGGGGAAGCAGGTTTTGCTCGACATAGTTTGACCGACTACAAAGATTATTTTCATCAATTAAAAATTGATGTGCCTACAACGCTCCTCATTAGTGAAAATGATCCATGGCTTGGTTTTTTTGATGCATTACAACTTGCGAAATCATGGAAATTAAACCCTGTTAATCTTGGTGAAGTCGGCCATATTAATGTTGCTTCAGGTTTTGGCCCGTTTCCAGATTTGCTGAATTATTTGATTCCAGAAGATTCGATGTGTAGTCACTCATCTATCGACCCGGTAAAAACTCATTTCTCTTTGAAATTTGCTTAATACCCAGCTTTATATCGCACCGTTTATCTTTATTTATTCGCTTACTGGTTTCAGCAGGCTTTTCTCTTTGAGGAAATATCATGTCGCAGCGATCCCGAGTGCTGCCTGGGTTTGGTCTATCTTTGGGCTTCACCCTCGCCTACGTTTCTTTTATTGTGCTTATTCCATTAGCCGCAGTCTTTATCAAATCATTTGGAATTGGATGGGACGGATTATGGGAAATTTTAACCTCTGAGCGTATTTTAAAATCGCTTCAGCTCAGCTTTAGTTCAGCTTTAATCGCAGCCTTTATTAATGTTGTGTTTGGCTTACTTTTGGCTTGGTGCCTTGTACGTTATAACTTTCCTGGGAAACGCTTGGTTGATGCATTAGTCGATTTACCTTTTGCTCTTCCAACTGCAGTTGCAGGTATTGCGCTTACCTCACTCTATGCACCCACTGGTTGGATCGGTCAGTATTTAGAACCACTCGGTATTCAAGTTGCATATACGCCAATCGGTATTACGTTGGCATTAATATTCATCGGTATTCCATTCATTGTAAGAACAGTTCAACCTGTACTCAGTGATATCGAAACTGAACTTGAAGAAGCAGCTTCGGCACTCGGCGCAAATCGCTGGCAGACAATTACTAAGATTATTTTACCGATATTACTACCAGCTCTATTCACAGGCTTTGCTTTAGCATTTGCTCGCGGTGTCGGTGAATATGGTTCAGTTATTTTTATTGCAGGTAACCAGCCGTTTAAAACAGAAATTGCTCCGCTCATGATCATTTCACGCCTTGAAGAATATGATTATGCAGGTGCAACAACAATTGCTGCGGTCATGTTAGTTCTCTCTTTCATCATCTTATTTGCCATTAATTTACTTCAAGCATGGGCAAACCGTCGTACAGGGAGAAATATCACATGAACCTACATACTGACAGCAATGCACTTGCGCTTAAATTGCAATCACGAGATGCAACACGCGAACCAACTTGGGTACGTTATACCTTAATTACAATTGCGCTGATTTTTTTCCTCAGTTGCCTCATGTTGCCACTCATTCTAGTTTTTGTAGAAGCATTTAAACAAGGACTTGAAGTCTATGTTCAGGCTTTGATTGATCCAGATACGTTATCAGCAGTGAAATTAACTTTATTAACCGCAGCAATTGCAGTGCCGATTAACGTGATCTTTGGTGTTGCCGCAGCATGGGCTGTTTCCAAGTTTCAGTTTAGAGGTAAGGCAGTTTTAACCACCATCATTGATATGCCTTTTTCGGTTTCACCCGTTATTGCAGGTTTAATGATTGTACTTATTTTTGGTGCTCAAGGTTGGTTTGGCGGCTGGTTAATGGACCATGACATTAAGATCTTGTATGCAGTACCCGGAATTGTTTTAGCAACCATCTTTATTACAGTCCCTTTTGTAGCTCGTGAGTTAATTCCACTCATGGAGGCTCAAGGAACAGAGGAAGAAGAAGCAGCGATTGTATTGGGTGCTTCAGGCTGGCAAACCTTTTGGAAAGTGACATTACCTAACATTAAATGGGGTTTGATTTACGGCGTGATTCTGTGTAATGCCCGTGCAATGGGTGAGTTTGGTGCAGTATCGGTAGTTTCTGGCCATATTCGTGGTGAAACCAATACCCTGCCACTTCATGTCGAAATTTTATATAACGAGTACACCTTTAGCGCAGCATTTGCCGTGTCCTCATTGCTTGCTTTTTTAGCCCTATTAACGCTGGTATTGAAAACGTGGTTAGAACTACATCAAGACAAACCAGAACCACATTCAACTGATTCGTAAGGAATGAAATCATGAGTATTCAAGTTAAAAATATTGAAAAACACTTTGGTGCATTCCATGCGCTTAAAAATATTTCTCTAGATTTTCCAGAAGGTGAACTGGTTGCCCTACTCGGCCCATCTGGTTGTGGTAAAACAACCCTACTTCGGATTATTGCAGGATTAGAATCAGCTGATGGTGGTCAAGTGCTACTTGAAGGTGAAGATGCGACCAATGTACACGTGCGTGAGCGTCAGGTTGGTTTTGTATTTCAGCACTATGCTTTATTCCGTCACATGACAGTATTTGACAATATTGCATTTGGTTTACGTGTTCGTCCTCGTGCAACACGCCCTTCAGAAGCTGAAATTAAAAAACGTGTTACTCGTTTACTTGATCTAGTTCAGCTTGGATTTTTAGCAGACCGCTACCCTGCTCAGCTTTCTGGTGGACAACGTCAGCGTATTGCTTTAGCCCGTGCTTTGGCAGTAGAACCACGAGTCTTATTGCTTGATGAACCATTTGGTGCGCTAGATGCTAAAGTCCGTAAGGAATTACGTCGCTGGTTACGTAACTTGCATGATGAATTGCATATTACGTCAATCTTTGTAACCCACGATCAGGAAGAAGCACTCGAGGTTGCAGACCAAATTATTGTAATGAATAAGGGCAATGTCGAGCAGATCGGCTCACCTCGTGAAGTTTATGAAAAACCTGCAACGCCATTTGTATTTGATTTCTTGGGTCAAGCAAATCGTTTTGAAGGTGAACATGCCGGCGGTATTATTCGTATTGGCAATGACCGTATTGAATTACCAACGGCAGTTGAGGCACCTCAAGGAAAAGTGATTGCTTTTGCCCGTCCAGATGAGTTACATATTCACTCGCAACCGCAAGCGAATACGATTGAAGCGACTTTTGTACGTGAAATCTGGATTGCTGGAAAAGTTGTGGCGGAATTACAAGACCGTAATGGACGTTTAATTGAAATTGCTCTGAGCAGTGAAGCTGCAAAATTACATGCATTTAAACCAAATCAAACTGTTTGGGTGAGTGCATCTCAATTGCACTTATTTGCAGATCAAGTTGCTTAAGAAATATATTTGGTGAGGAAATATCTTGCGGAACTAAAGCAATTCCTCACCTCTTTTGAGGAAAAGTGTGAATGAACTTTCAACAATTAAGAATTATCCGAGAAACTGTACGCCAAAACTTTAACTTAACCGAAGCATCGGCTGCACTCTACACGTCTCAATCAGGTGTAAGTAAACATATTAAAGATCTAGAAGATGAGCTAGGTGTACAGCTTTTTATACGAAAAGGTAAACGTCTTCTAGGTTTAACAGAACCAGGACAATCTCTTCTTGGCATCGTTGAACGCATGTTGGTTGATGCTGAAAATATTAAACGCCTTGCAGAAGATTTTAATAAAGTTGATGAAGGCACATTAACGATCGCAACAACCCATACTCAAGCACGTTATGTGCTACCTCCGATCGTAAACCAATTTAAGAAGTTATTTCCTAAAGTTCATTTGATTTTACAACAAGCCAGCCCTGTTGAAATTTCAGAAATGCTCTTACAAGGTGAAGCGGATATTGGGATTGCTACAGAGTCTTTAACAACTGAAGAAAATCTGGCTAGTATTCCTTACTATCAATGGCAACACAGCATTATCACACCGCAAAATCATCCTTTAGTAAAGGCAGACAAGATTACGCTTGAGCTTTTAGCGGATTACCCACTCATTACTTATCATGGCGGTTTTACAGGCCGCTCTAAAATTGACAAAGCTTTCGAAGAAGCTCACCTAGATGCAGATATCGTAATGTCTGCTCTTGATGCAGACGTTATTAAGACTTATGTCGAATTGGGCATGGGAGTCGGAATTGTCAATGACGTGGCCTATGACACAGAACGTGATCATCGTTTAAAACAAACTAAAACTGATATTTTTGGTGTCAATACGACATGGATTGCAGTTCGCAAAGGTCATCTACTACGCGGTTATGGTTACGAGTTTATTTCCTTATGCTCACCTGATGCCGATATCAAAGCACTTAAGAAAATTGCTTACCCAGATGAATAAAGATTCAACAATAAATAAAAGAGCTTTTTAGCTCTTTTATTTTATGAGACGCAAAAAAAAAACGAGCCGAAGCTCGTTTTTTCTTTTAGATCTTACCAGTAGAAGTTCACACCAACTTTACCAACTGGTAACCATTGGTATTTATCGTCATTCGCGATTTTACGAGCTTCCGCATTTACTGCTTCTTCAAGTGATTGATCACCAGTTGTAACTGCTGAACCTGTTGAAACAAGTTTAACTGTTGGGTTACCAGTGTAATAAGCACCTACTTCACCGAATACACCCCAGTTTTTATTGATTTTAGGTGCAAAACCAAAACCTAGGTATGGAGCGATATCATTTTTATAAGACATTTGACCGTTAATTTTTACACCATCGGCACCCGCAATAAAGTCTTGGTTATTGACACGGAATGAACGGGTCGCATCAACGTTACGAGTCAAATCATAGTCATTATCAAGATATGCTGCACCAGCCGCTACATATAGACCTTGAGCCCAACGGTTAGTACTTGCACCCCATGGACGAATTTCAGCATTTAAATAAACATTGTTGTTATCCATATCGATGTCATAGGTTGAGCCGTTGACTTTTACATCATCAGACCAAGAAATGTCACCACCGTTATAACCGAGTGCCAAACCTACATATGGGTTTGCTTGCCACAATAAAGCACCACCGTAACCAGTTGTACCTACCTCAGCACGCGCCCCCACAGGAATTAATTGGTTTTTGTCAAATGCGTAGCTGTCATGAACAACTGCTTCATCTGCCATTACAGCACCAGCAGCGAATAAAGCTGTTGTTGTTACTAAAACACGTAATGCTTTCATAGTTTTCTCCTCAAAAAGGCTCTGTTTTTAATTTATTCATCTTGTGACTGAAATCATAATAAAGAGAGCTTAGAGTCTTTTTTATACAAAAAGTGGTAGATTTCTGTTATTTTTTGATACAAATTGAGTTAAATTTTTATTTTCAAATCATTTTTGTGTAAAAAACACTTGATTATCTAATAAGCTTATTTTCATTTACCTCATTTATATCCTCAATTAAACGTAACACGTTTTTTCAAAGATTCTTGTCACAAATTAGTGTAAAATCTTTAAAATTTTTTATGGAAGGAAGATCATGTCTCAGCTTTCTACGATCATTGAGCAAGCATTTGAAGACCGCGCAAACTTTACTGCAGCAGATTGCTCAAGCGAAATCCGCCAAGCTGTTGAAGAAGCAATTGCTGGTTTAGATAACGGTACACTTCGAGTTGCTGAAAAGATCAATGGTGAATGGGTTGTTCACCAATGGTTAAAAAAAGCTGTTTTATTATCATTTAAATTAAATGACAATAAACCAATCGAGTCATGTGATCTTCGTTTCTACGACAAAGTTGAAACTAAATTCTCTGGTTGGACTGAAGAACAATTTAAAGCAGCAGGTGTTCGTGTTGTTCCTCCTGCTGTAGCACGTCGTGGCAGCTTCCAAGCTAAAAACGTAGTGTTAATGCCTTCTTATATAAATATTGGTGCTTATGTAGATGAAGGCACAATGGTTGATACATGGGCAACTGTAGGTTCATGTGCTCAAATCGGTAAAAATGTTCACTTGTCTGGTGGTGTAGGTATCGGTGGTGTTTTAGAACCATTACAAGCTAACCCAACCATTATTGAAGACAACTGCTTTATCGGTGCGCGTTCAGAAATCGTTGAAGGCGTTATCGTTGAAGAAGGCTCAGTTATTTCAATGGGCGTTTTCATTGGTCAATCAACTAAAATTTATGACCGTGCAACTGGCGAAGTCCATTATGGTCGCGTTCCAGCAGGTTCAGTTGTTGTAGCAGGTAGCCTGCCGTCTGCTGATGGTAAATACAGCTTATATGCTGCAATTATTGTGAAAAAAGTTGATGCGCAAACACGTGCAAAAACAAGTTTGAACGATTTGTTACGCGCTGACTAATTTCAGTTTGATCAAACATCTCTACGGTCAACACTGATCGTAGAGATTTTATTTTTTATATAGTGTGGTATTTCTAGAATGGCTTCCTTACGTTCCTCTGCAATTCCTGTCTCAGACCCTGCGTCCGGTTTACGCATTACCGAGATTTTTTACTCGTTGCAGGGTGAAGCAAACGCCTCTGGCCTACCGACTGTATTTATCCGTCTAACGGGCTGTCCATTACGTTGTAGTTATTGTGATACCACTTATTCTTTTGAAGGCGGTGAACGTTTTTCACTTGAACATATCATTGAAACAGCTACCCAATATCAAACTCCTTATATTTGTGTAACTGGTGGTGAACCACTTGCACAGCCAAACTGTTTAATTTTATTACAACGTCTATGTGAAGCTGGCTTTGATGTTTCTTTAGAAACCAGTGGCGCGCTCGATGTCTCAAAAGTAGATTCGCGTGTTTCTAAAGTTCTTGATTTAAAAACTCCAACTTCTGGTGAGGAACATCGTAATCTCATCAGCAATCTTGATCATTTGACTGCGCACGATCAAATTAAATTCGTCATTTGTAATCGCGAAGATTATGAATGGTCAAAGCAGCAAGTTGAAAAATATCAACTGCATAAAAAAGTCAGTACCGTTTGGTTCTCCCCTGCCTTTGCAGTTGAAAAAGGTGCTGTTAGCCTGCCACGTCTAGCACGTGATCTGGCACAGTGGATACTTGATGATAAACTCCTCGTTCGCTTCCAACTTCAGTTACATAAACTGCTTTGGAACGATGAATCAGGTCGTTAATCACTCAATAAAATAAATCATTCCGAATATGGAGAAAAATATGCGCCCTCGTGCCATTGTTTTGCTTTCCGGCGGCTTAGACTCAACCACTTGCCTAGCTTGGGCACAAGCACGCTATGAATGTATTGCTATTAGTTTTATGTATGGCCAACGCTCAACGACTGAACTAGATGCAGCAAAAGCATTAGCTCAACGTGCAGGTGTTGAACATCGTGTAATTAATATCGATTTGGCGAATTTAGGTGGATCTGCACTTACAGACCACAACATTGCTGTACCTGAACAGTTACAAGAAGGTATTCCTGTAACTTATGTACCAGCGCGTAACACTATTTTCCTCTCTTATGCTCTAGCCGCAGCTGAAGTATTTAATGCTGAAGCGATTGTTATTGGTATCAATGCTGTTGATTATTCAGGATATCCTGATTGTCGTCCTGAATTTATTGATGCTTTTGCGAATATGGCACGCTTAGCAACTAAAGCTGGCGTAGAAGGAAAACCACTTAAGTTTGAAACACCACTGTTACATTTATCCAAAGCGAATATTATACGTTTAGGGATTGAACATGGCGTAGACTATAGTCAAACGGTATCTTGCTACCAAGCAGATGCTCAAGGACGTGCGTGTGGCAAATGTGACAGTTGCCGTTTGCGTAAAGAAGGCTTTATCGAGGCTGGTGTTGCCGACCCAACACGCTATATACCGTAATAAGTAGGTAAAATTTATGAAGTTGTTAAAATCAAATCTTATTCTTTCATCTTTGTTTTCAACAGTTGCTCTTATGGCTGGTGCAGCACATGCTGCCGAAAACCCAGTTCAAGCAGCATATAAAAGTACCAACGTTAAAGGTGCATTAGTTAACGTTTGTAAAGATCAAACAGCTAAAGGCGGCAAACTAAGTTCATCTGAAGTTAGCAAATTCTGTAGCTGCCAAGTTGAAGCACAAGGTAAAGTGACTGAAGCACAAAAATGGGAAATCCAAAGTGCAATCAATGCGAAGAAAAGCCCAAGCTCTCTAGGATTTGTACAACAACAAAACCGTGATCTTAAAGCATGTTTCGGTCCTCAGTTAACAACTAAACTTGAAAAATTAACTGAAGATGCAATGAAAGCTGCTCAACAACAAGCTCCTAAAAAATAAGCTTTTGTTATTCCAAATTAAGCCTGCATTTATGCAGGCTTTTTTGTAGCTCTGTTAAAATGACCTTATCGAACTTGAACAATTCATCTGAAATAAACCATGCAAGAACAATGGAAAACTAACGCAATAAATAAGACCTCTATTGTCTCATTCAGTGGTGGCAAAGACAGCTCCCTTGCACTCTACCATGCAATGCAAACTGGTACAGTTAATGGACTCATTGTCATGCTAGAAGAGCAAGGTCAGCGCTCTCGTTCGCATGCTATGCCACTTGATATTATTCAAGCTCAAGCTGAAGCAATTGGCCTACCCGTATTTATGGCTTCTTCAAGCTGGAATGACTATGAAGCTAAATTTATTGAATTACTCATTCAGGCAAAACAACAAGGTGCCGAGGTACTTGTTACAGGTGATCTAGATATGCCTGAACATGGCTGTTGGCATGATCGAATAACTCAACAGGTGGGACTTAAATTAGGAATGCCTCTTTGGCTTCGCCCACATCGTGAAGTTGTTGAAGAATTTATTAATCTTGGTTTCCGTAGTGTTCTTGTGACAGTGAACTTAAAACTAGGAATGACAATTGAAGATTTAGGAAAAACTTTAAACTTAGAATATATAAAAGAACTTGAAAACCGCGGTATTGATCCATGTGGGGAAGGTGGTGAATTTCATACGACTGTGATTGATGGCCCAATTTTTAACAAACCAATTCCTGTAAGAAAGCTCGATATTGTTTATCATGAAGAATATGCTTTTTTACCACTTGAATTAGATCAAATTTAGCTTTTTTGAAGGATGAGAAATGACTGACAATATCCAATTACCAAATCAGGTATTCCCAACAACACAGGGTGAAGTGAACTTGACTGAGGTCGAAAATGAATGGTTAATCATTTACTTCTACCCTAAAGATTCAACTCCAGGATGTACAACACAAGCTGTTGGTTTTTCTTGTCTAAAAGATCAGTTTGAAGCTTTAGGTGCTCGTATTTACGGTGTTTCGCGCGACTCAGTAAAAGCACATCAAAACTTTACTGAAAAGCAGGCACTGACTATTGATCTGATTAGTGATAAAGAAGAAATACTGTGTAAACACTTCGATGTGATTAAAGAAAAAAATATGTATGGCAAAAAAGTAATGGGGATTGAACGCTCTACTTTCATTTTCCATAACAAAACTTTAGTTAAAAGCTACCGTAAAGTTAAAGCTGCTGGACATACAGAACAAGTTCTAGAAGACTTAAAAAACCTTCAAACAGCTTAATAAAATTAACAAACAAAAAGCGAGTTTCACACTCGCTTTTTGTTTGCAAAGCATTACCCAATACTTTGACTTTGGCGTATCATAAAAACATTAGAATAATTATTTTAAGGCAATGATATGAGTCTACTCAAAACTTGCTCTTTGCTGCCTGCTACTCTTTTTATCGGTGCATGTAGTGCAAATACATTAGTAATGCCCACTGATAGCACCACATCAATTGCTCAAATTCAAAACAATTCCAATGAAATAAGCTGCCAAGATTTACAAAACCCAGCCTATCAACAAGCTGTATTGAGCACAATTAATCAGATCCGACAGCAATCACGCCAATGTGGTCAGCAGTATTTCCCAGCAACCAAACCTTTGAGCTGGAGTAATAATTTATATAAAGGTGCACTTTCTCATAGTGAAGATATGGCTGCACACAACTTTCTCGGGCATGTTGGCTCAACAGGTCTGGACTTAAAATCACGTTTGAAAATTTACAATACCCTTGGTAAAGCCAATGGTGAAAATGTCGCTAGTGGCCAAAAAACTTTAGGGCAAGTTATGTCTAGATGGCTAACAAGTCCCTTGCATTGTAGTAATCTAATGAATCCAAAATTCACCACTTACGCAATCGCGTGTGCTTCTGATCAGTCTGTGAAGCAAAAGAGTTATTGGACTCAACAATTTGGTACACGTTAAAAGGAAAAATGATGCAATCTGGTTCAATCACTCCAATTTTAAGAATTTTTGATGTTGATTTAGCTCAATCATTTTATCTTGAGTTTTTAGGTTTTCAGCTTGATTGGCAACATCAATTTGAAGATAACTTTCCTTTATATTTACAAATTTCCAAAGATGATTGCGTTATTCATTTATCCGAGCATTTTGGTGATGCAAGTCCACATAGTGCAATTCGTATTTATTGGGAACATATTTATGAGCTGTACAGCGAACTAAGCAAAAAAGATTATAAATTTTCTAAGCCTCAGGTTGAAAAAACAAATTGGGAAACACTTGAACTCAGCATCACCGATCCTTTTTCCAACCGAATTATCTTTTGGGCAGATGCTTAATCATTCAGTCCGCTAAAATTTGATAATGGAATACTTTCGATATAATTCTCCATTGATCATCTTCAAACACAAATGTAAGTGCATCATAAAAATATTTAGGGTGGATAACGCATTCAACATGGACTAGCGCCAACCGTTCATTAATCACATTGATTGAACTGATTTTATCCTGTCGTGTTTGTCGCATTGAAGCTGGAGAAATCCGACTCGCAACAATCGGAAAATATTCAGCCATGCTAAGTCGTAGTATGGGTTGCTCGGTTACATTGATATATATGGCATCAGGATGAAAAACATTATTTAGAAGTTGCACATCACAAAAATACAAACCATCAAAATATTGCTCTAGTTGTTTTTGAATCTCAGTAATAGGATTATTTTGCATTTTAAGTACTCAAACTTTGTCTTTTTCGTATCGCAGAAACAGTTTCACCTGCAACACCCCAATTATCAGTTTCAACTTCATCAATGACTACAAATGTAGTTGCAGGAGAACCACAAGCTGAATTAATTTAGATTGGTTTTATCATCGATAAGATATTTGCGTTGTAGTTCAGCATAAACTTCCGTCTCTTTAAATTCATCTAAAAATTTAATCGTTCCTACAGGGAAAAATTCCGTTTGGATTTCACCACGATAATAAGCTTCACGCATTGGTGTTGCCGAAATTGAATCTTTTAAGCTATCCAGCTCAACCATAATCCATTCAGGAAACAGTCTCAAATAATAGGAAGACTCGTCTTTAAAATGTCCGATCAAACCAACTTTTAAGTTAGGTTCAATTACGCCATTCACTAAAGATTTGACTTGTTTCACCCACTTTTCGTCATTATAAACATCTACCACATGTACAAAACGGATGCGTTTTTGTTCTTCTAGAGAAAAATTTGACAAGATCATTTGCTCACGCTCTATTGCTAAGAACGGATTTTTAATATTACGTTCCATTTGAGCAGAGCCTAACGCCAAAACCACATAATGGCTTTGTTGTAAGGCAATTTCAATGGTCTGCATATGAGCCAAATGAAATGGTTGAAAACGCCCTATAAAAACGAGATAGTCAAATTTATACATAATTAGATTTTCACTTTTTATGAACTCATCAGTAACGCTCATTACAAAAAATATGCGCCATAATGAGAACCTAAAAATTAACAACGTGGTTTAAAGCAAGGATAGTACGATGACACTTAGCTGTATTCAACAACCTCATCAACATTTAAACGCAAATTTAGAAGGTGGCGTACTCACCTTAGCCATAAATCGCCCAGATGCAAAAAATGCACTCTATGGCGAACTTTATTTATGGATTGCCAAGGCACTGAATGAAGCCGACCTTCATAAAGATGTTCGAGTAGTTATTCTACGTGGTGTCGAGCAAGATTTTACCGCTGGTAATGACATGAAAGATTTTATGGGTTTTGTACAAAATCCAAATATGGGGCCAGCTGGAGAAGTTCCACCATTCGTTCTACTTAAAGCAGCTGCCAAATTATCAAAACCACTTCTTATTGCAGTAAAAGGTGTGGCAATTGGAATTGGCGTTACGATTTTATTACATGCAGATTTAGTTTTTGCTGACAACACGGCCCTATTTCAGATTCCATTTGTAAGTCTTGGCCTTTCTCCAGAAGGTGGTGCAAGTCAATTACTCATTCAACAAGCGGGTTATCACAAAGCAGCTGAGCTTCTACTTACTGCAAAAAAATTCAATGCTGAAACTGCTGTACAAGCAGGCTTAGTTAATGAAGTAGTTGAAGATTCTTACGCATCTGCTCAGGCAACAGCTCAGCATTTAGCAGCTTTGCCTCTTGCATCATTAAAGCAGACAAAAGCGCTTATGAAGCATAATTTAGAGCAAATTATTGAATGTATTGATCATGAAGCTGAAATCTTTATGCAGCGCGTTCACTCACCTGAAATGCTAGAAGCAGTACAAGCATTTATGCAGAAACGTAAACCAGATTTCTCTCAGTTTAATTAAAATCAATTTCTATGATTTGAATAAACTCAAAGGCAGGCTCTTCATAAGGATGGCTTGCCTTTAATGCTTTCGCTACAGCCTTGGCATTTTCTTCAATTACAATTGTTTCTACACGCCACTCATCAATTTGTTCGAGTTCACCTAGCTCTCCGATATAAGGATCGGCTCCTTTAACTGGTTTGAACTGCCCTATTCCTTTCACTTGCCATGCACAGTGTTCATAATTACCGATACCACCTGCACCAGCAGAGAAAATGGCTTGTTTAGTCGATTCAAGATGTGACTCAGGTACGTAATAAATCAGCTTTAACATGGGCAAAATGACTCAAAACTAGTGAACTTGCTTTAAATCATACCGTTAAAAAAGCTTCAAAATCAAAGTCAGCTCATCATTACCAAATAATTTGCTCCAATAAAGAGGATTTGAATCGCAAGTGCTAAGCCAAATAAACGCCAGCCCTTATCTTTTTTATAAAACGTTTTTATATGATTTTCATTTT
The DNA here is from genome assembly GCF_000196795.1 of Acinetobacter oleivorans DR1. Taxonomy (NCBI): domain Bacteria; kingdom Pseudomonadati; phylum Pseudomonadota; class Gammaproteobacteria; order Moraxellales; family Moraxellaceae; genus Acinetobacter; species Acinetobacter oleivorans. The sequence continues at coordinate 976,036 of NC_014259.1, read as the reverse complement.
TCATCATTTTGATCTCCGATTTTTTATCGTTGTTACAGAGAAAGCAAAAATTGAACCAACCTCAAATAAAGCATAAGGGGTTAAATAGTAAGCTGTCTATACTCTTATACGTTTTTTTAAAATGCTTCAAGAGCTTCAACAACCCATATGCAGCTATTAGTTTGAAGAAATTTGAAAATTCAGTGATTTATCTTCATCCCTATAATTTTAAGCATCCGATTTCTTTAAATATCTATTCTCATATATTGTCATAGCGAAAGCCAAACCACACAAAATGACAAAACCACAAGTCATTGGAATTAATGTACCGTTATATAATTGCCCAATAATTGAGGCAAGAATAAGTGACAAGACAGAGGAAGCTGCACCAATAATAGCCGATGCCATTCCAGCGACATGCCCCATTGGTTCCATCGCAATCGCGTTTAAATTACCAAATAGAGTTCCAAATAATAAAAATAAAATACAGGCATAAAGCATAAACATCCAGAATGATACAGCCACGCCTAAAAGCTGAATTCCCAAGAAAATTAAAGAAATTAAGCACAAACCTAAAAAGCCATAAATACAGATTGGACGCATACCAAACTTCATAACAATTTTAGAGTTTGTAAATGAGGCGATTCCCATCACACCAGCAAGCACAGCAAAATAAGCACTAAACTCTTGTCCTGTTTTACCAAACTGCTGCATAAAGATTTGTTGAGAAGTTCCCAAATAACCAATGAATCCACCAAAGCAAAAGCCTGCACATAGCAAATAGCTCATAGTGGTTTTATTACTTACAACTTCTTTAAAGCCCTCTTGAAATGCTTGCAACCGCATAGGTAAACGATTTTCAGGAAGTAATGTTTCTTCTAATCGTAAAGCAATCCATGCTCCAATCACTGTGGCATAAACCATATATAAAACAAAGATCTCACGCCAACCAAAAAAATGAATAATGAGTTGTCCTAGACTCGGAGCAACTGCTGGAGCCACCATGAATACCATCATGATTAAAGACATGATGCGAGCCATTTGAGCTCCGCTGTATTTATCTCTAACAATTGAAATCGTAGCAACATAAGGCCCTGAAACACCAATACCTTGAATAAAGCGCCCAACTAAAAACCACTCAAAACTTTGCGTTGTAAAGCACAATAAACTTCCCAGAAAATAAATAATAATTCCTGTGAATAAAATGCGTTTACGCCCAATCGCATCGGATAAAGGCCCCGCAATGAGCTGCCCAATGGTCATGCCAGAAAAGATACCAATGATGACCCATTGCGACTGATTATTATTTTTTAATTCAAAAATACGTCCAATCTCGCCTAGCGCAGGCAAAACTGCATCTATCGAAAAAGAAACAATCGACATGAGCAATGCCATAAGCAATGCAAATTCACGGAAATGGATTTTTGATTTCATTTTTCTTCCAATTGCAGGGCAACATAAATTAAAGCAAAAAAGTTACATAGATCATTATGTATCATTTTTCATTTTTTTAGATAAGTACTTATCCAAGTAGTTTCGAGAAACAAACGATCAAGCAGACATTTCATCTAACTGACTGATGTCTATAGGGTTCTGGCATACGCATTTATAACAGCATTAAGTATAAAAAATAGTAGGCTAATATAAAAATAGTTTAAGTTTAAAAAGTTATTTCTTTGTCTTTTATATACATAGACTGGGAACAATACAAACCACTCCCATGCAGGACAAAAGGCCTGCTTTTTCTTCAAAAACTGTCTATCTCGTACAAAAATAAAGATCTGTAAGAGAATCAATACCAAATTAAAAATATAAATTACTTCAAAGCCGAATTCTATCTTCACCAATACAAGGCTTCCAATAAAATTGATTAGTGGTAAGAAAATTAACAATTTGAAACTTAGGTTATTTAATTTCTCTAATTCTTTAAGATTATTCATTTTCATCTATGTCCTATCTACTTTTTCTTTTAATGAATTCTATGATTTTATTCATATATGCAGATAAAGAAAATGCCACTCGAGAGTGGCATTTTCAAGAATTTATATTTTAATTAACCAATAAACTTACGTGCGTTACGGAACATACGTAACCATGCACCATCTTCAGTCCACTCTTCTGGACTCCAAGAGTGTTGAATTGCACGGAAAGTACGCTCAGGGTGCGGCATCATAATCGTTGCACGACCATCTTTAGAAGTAACACCAGTAATCGCTTCAGGTGAGCCATTCGGGTTCAATGGATAATGTTGAGTCGGGTTACCGTGGCTATCAACATAACGCAATGCAACTTGGTTAGATGCGTTTAAGCTTGCAATGTTAGCTTCACTTGCAACAGCACGACCTTCACCATGTGCTACAGCAATCGGTAAGATTGAACCTTCCATACCATCAAGCAATACAGAAACAGATTTTTCAACACGAACGTTTACGCTACGAGCTTCAAAAACTTCTGACATATTGCGGTGGAAACGTGGCCAGTGTTCAGCACCCGGAATAAGTGGTGCCAATTGTGACAACATTTGGCAACCATTACAGATACCTAAGCTGAATGTTTCTTCACGATGGAAGAACTGTTCAAACTGATCACGTAATTTAGCATTGAACAATACTGATTTTGCCCAACCACCACCTGCGCCCATTACGTCACCGTAAGAGAAACCACCACAAGTCACTAAACCTTCGAAATCACTTAGGCTTACACGACCAGCAAGTAAATCGCTCATGTGTACGTCAATCGTATTAAAGCCAACTTTGTCAAAAGCTGCTGCCATTTCAATATGACCATTTACACCTTGCTCACGCAAGATTGCCATATTAGGACGACGTGTATTAATGAACGGCGCTTCAATAGGTTCATTCAAGTCGAATGTTGGTTTAGCAATCAAACCTTGATGCGTATTATCAGTAATTAATGAAAATTCCTGATCAGCAGTTTCTACGTTATCACGTAAACGCTGGATCTGATGAGATACCTCAGACCAAGCTTGTTGTAATTCAGCACGATCTAAAGTTAAACCATTTACAGATAATTGATCTGAGTTATTTACACGACCAACTACAGCAATTGCATCTTTTAAGCTAGAAGCTGCGATTTCTGCTTGTAAAGCTTCCCAATCAGTTGCTTTGATTTGAAGTACTGTACCAATTTCTTCTGCAAATAAGCCCGCAGTAGTCTGGTTTTCTAACGCAACACCTAAACGTGCAGCAAACATCATTTCAGCTACAGAAGCTAATAAACCACCATCGCCGATGTCATGGTAAGCTTGAATCAAACCACGATTGTTCCAGTCTTGGATTAAAGCGAAGAACGCTTTGAAATCATCAAAACTATCAACATCTGGAGTGATTGAACCGATTGCTTTATATACTTGAGCAAGAATCGAACCACCTAAACGGAACTGACCTTTAGATAAATCAATACGTACAAGTACTGAATCTTCTAAATTTTTAAGTTCAGGTGTTAAGGTCTTACGAACATCAGTTACTGGAGCGAATGCAGTAATTACACCCGTCATTGGAGAAGTTACGGCTTTATCTTCACCGTTGTCATTCCAAGTCGTACGCATTGAAAGTGAGTCTTTACCTACTGGAATCGCAATTCCTAAAGCAGGACACATTTCCATACCAATCGCTTTCACGCCTTCAAACAATGCTTGGTCTTCACCTTTTTGACCAGCAGCAGCCATCCAGTTTGCAGAAAGTTTGATATCGCTAATTTGTTCAATGTTTGCACATGCAATATTGGTAATTGCTTCAGCAACTGCCAAACGAGCAGATGCTGCTGGATTTAACAATGCAACTGGTGGACGTTCGCCCATTGCCATTGCTTCACCAGTGAAACCTTGTAAACTTGTTGTCGTTACTGCTGCATCCGCAACAGGAACCTGCCAACGACCGACCATTTGATCACGAGCAACCATACCTGTAATTGAACGGTCACCAATTGTGATTAAGAATGACTTAGACGCAACTGTAGGGTTTTTCAATACGCGGAAAATCGCATCTTTCAAATCAACTTTTGAAGCGTCAAAATCATCGCCACTACGTTCAATAGTTTCATAAGAACGTTGCATGCGTGGCGTACCACCAAGCATTACCTGCATTGGCATATCAACAGCATCATTTTGGAACAACGGATCTTCAACTGTTAAGTGACGTGCTTCAGTTGCTTCACCTAACACAGCAAACGGACAACGTTCACGTGCACAGATTGCTTCGAACTGCTCTAAAGATTCTGGACGAATAGCAAGAACATAACGCTCTTGTGCTTCATTTGACCAGATTTCCATTGGGCTCATGCCCGGTTCTAATGAAGGAATCTTACGAAGGTCAAGAACTGCACCTAACTCATGATCATTCACAAGTTCGGGCATAGCATTTGATAGACCGCCCGCGCCAACGTCGTGTACAGAAACGATTGGGTTGAAGTCTTCTAAACGCCAGCAAGTATCGATTACTTCTTGACAACGACGCTCCATTTCTGGGTTTTCACGTTGTACAGAAGCGAAATCAAGGCTTTCACCCATTGTACCGCTATCTACAGAAGATGCTGCACCGCCACCAAGACCGATTAACATTGCAGGGCCACCCAATACAATGAGCAAGTCACCTGGTTGAATCGCATCTTTTTCTACATGGTCAGGACGGATATTACCGTAACCACCAGCAATCATGATTGGCTTGTGGAAGCCTTTCACTTCACCATTTACATTCTGTTCGAAAGTACGGAAATAACCATTTAACGCAGGACGACCGAATTCATTGTTAAATGCCGCGCCGCCTAATGGACCTTCAATCATGATTTGTAATGGCGAAGCCATACGTGAAGGTTTACCGTAGTTTTCTTCCCAAGGTTGTTCAAAACCAGGAATGTTTAAGTTCGAAACTGTGAAACCTGTTAAACCAGCTTTTGGTTTACCACCACGACCTGTTGCACCTTCATCACGGATTTCACCGCCTGAACCAGTTGCAGCACCAGCAAATGGAGAAATTGCTGTTGGATGGTTATGAGTTTCAACCTTCATTAAAATATGAGCAGCTTGGCTCTTATATTTATAAACAAAGTGACCATTTTCATCCGCTTTCGGATAAAAACGCATCGTGTCATACCCCACAATTACTGAAGCATTATCTTTATATGCCGATAACACATCAGTTGGAGATTCTTTATAAGTGTTTTTAATCATCTGGAACAATGATAATGGTTGTTTTTCACCATCAATTGTCCATTCAGATCCAAAGATTTTATGACGACAGTGCTCAGAGTTTGCTTGTGCAAACATCATCAACTCGATGTCATTCGGATTACGACCAAGCTTACCGAATGCTTCAGTTAAGTAATCAATTTCTTGTTCAGATAACGCAAAACCAAACTCATTGTTAGCTTTAACCAAAGCTTCTTTGCCTTGGCCCAAGATATCAATTGAATTTAATGGTTTTGGAGCTGTTTCTGAAAATAATGCTTTTGCATCATCAATTTGAGCAAAAACTGTTTCTGTCATACGGTCATGAAGTACTTGTTTAACTTCATTCGTAATTTCAGTAACACCTTTTAACGTGAATAAAAGACCACGTTCTAAACGGTGTACTGGTGTATTACAGTTTTTGAAAATATCAGTTGCTTTAGAAGACCAAGGTGAAATAGTACCCACACGTGGTGTAACTAAAATCTGAATCTCATCACTTGCAGATTGACGAAGTTCAAAAGACTCACCGTCATTCAATAATTGCAAAGCAGATTGATGTTGCTGCTCGTTGAGCGCTTGATCAAACAAATAGACCCATTGGCTGTCAAAAGATTGAACAGAACTAATTGACGATAAACGTGTTAATAGTTGAGCTTTCTTAAAAGAAGAATGTGCTGCTGCACCGGCCACGATAAACATGTTGATTTTGGCTCCACGGGCAGGTCTTGTGAACCTTACCGCAATGTGACTTTAGAGAGAGCGCATATTCTACTGCTTCTTGCTAAAATCAGCTAGATGTAGAATCAGTATTCTGTAACCTAATTCTGCAAGAAGTGAGTAGTTTTTTGTTCAAAATCATTTTTTTAGGCATTCTAGCTAAAAATAAATTGTTTCATGTTTATTCAATAACATAATAAAACCTGAACTAAGACAAACTATGTCGCACCAAGCTAGTGCTTTTAACTTTTTTTTGGCATGATCAGGTTTTACAGTTTTGAATAATGATAAATGGAACAAATGCGTTGGTTAGAGCTGCTTTCTGCAGTTCGTTTAGGTAGTAAAAAAAGCAGTACAGAACTGGCTCGTAGCCCATTCCATAAAGATTATGACCGTATTATATTTTCTCAAAGTTTTCGTCAGCTAAACCGTAAGACGCAAGTTCACCCACTCGCACAGCATGATGGCATTCATACCCGTTTAACTCACTCACTTGAAGTTTCCTGTATTGGCCGCTCAATGGGTATGCTTGCTGCAGAAAAAATAAAAAATGAATTACCCGTCTGGATTTCCCCTGCCGATGTCGGCGCAATTATTCAAGCAGCCTGTCTTGCCCACGACATTGGAAACCCACCTTTCGGGCATGCGGGTGAATATGCGATTCGCGAATGGTTTGACGATGCTTCACATGATGATTTTTTGAAGAAATTAAGTCCTGAAGAGGAAGCAGATGTTCGCCAGTTTGAAGGTAATGCTCAAGGATTACGTTTATTAAGTCGCATTGACTATCATCCAAATGATGGAGGAATGCGCTTAACCTATGCAACCCTAGGTGCTTATTTAAAGTATCCATGGCTTTCAAAAACGATTGCGTCACAAGGTGATCGCCCTTCTCATCAACGAGCAAAGTTTGGTTGTTATCAATCTGAAAAAGAAATTTTAAAACAGATTGCAGAACAACTCGGACTTATTCAATTAGGTGAATACCATTATTGCCGTCACCCGCTCACCTATTTGTTAGAAGCTGCGGATGACATTTGCTATGCCTTAATTGACTTAGAAGATGGCATTATCTTAAATATGCTGAGTTACCAAGAAGTTGAGCCAATTTTCTTAAACCTTATTGCCGACTATGGTCAGCCTGAAGAATTGTCACATCCAAATAGTACATGGCAACAAAAGATTTCGGCATTACGTGGTCGTGTCATGAAACGGCTTGTAGATGAAGTCACTACAGCCTTTGCTAAACATCATTATGAAATCATTACAGGTCAGCTTAAAGGTAACCTTTTACAATATTGCTCACCTGATATTGCTATTGGTATCGAAACAGCCAAAAATCTGGCGCGTGATAAAATTTTTGAGCATCCACAAAAGTCTGGCTTAGAAATTATTGCGCATCAAAGTTTACAAACAATTTTGGATGCATTTGTACCGCTGACCACACCACATAAATCTTTAAGCTTTAAAGAACAACGTTTAATGTCTATCCTTAATCTGTATGGTGCTAACTTTAGCAATAATCATTACAGCAATATTATGCAAGTACTCGATATTATCAGTAAGTTTTCAGATCATCAGGCTTATAGCTTGGCTCAAGAGCTACAAGGTAATAAAATTGGTTTGTTTTAAGCTGGCTTAATATAGAAAGAAATAAAACCAGTGTCGTTTTCAATTAGTGTTAAAACGACCAGATTTACAGTTATGAATAAGTGAAACTAATCTATGATCGGATGTTTAATTGGCGAAGTGTTTGCCCTAGAAGCCCCTACTGTCTTACTGAATGTAAATGGTGTGGGTTATGAAATTGATACGCCACTTTCAACATTTTGCCAATTACAAAAAGGCCAAAAAGTTACGTTATGGACGCATTTGGTTGTCCGCGAAGATGCTCAACAGCTTTACGGTTTCAGTGATGCTCAAGAAAAAATAATTTTCCGCACCTTATTAAAAGTAAATGGTGTCGGCCCGAAAATGGCATTAGGGATTCTATCGACGTTAAGTGTTGAGTTACTAGTGCACACGATTGAACATGACGACATCAACACGTTAATAAAAGTCCCAGGCGTTGGCAAAAAAACAGCCGAGCGTTTAATGATTGAACTTCGTGACCGTTTCAAAACACTGGCTCAAGGAACTTCTTCTACGACTACCCTGCCTCAAATTCAGTTTGCTGCAAACTCTCCTGTGGCAGAAGCAGAAGCAGCTTTGCAATCTTTAGGTTACAAGCCACTTGAGGCACAAAAAGCTGTTGCTGCTGTTAAAGCCGATTACACCGAATCAGCCGATATTATTCGCGCTGCTCTAAAATCAATGATGAAGTAAAACACTTATGCAAGACCGTTTAATCAGTGGAGCAGAAAAACCAGAAGATCATTTTGATCGGGCGATTCGACCAACTTCACTTGCCGACTATATTGGGCAACCTGTAGTACGCGAACAAATGGAAATTTTCATTGGCGCTGCTCGCGGTCGTGGTGAAGCACTCGATCACACGCTGATTTTTGGTCCACCCGGCTTGGGTAAAACCACACTTGCCAACATTATTGCGCGTGAAATGGGCGGTAATCTTAAATCTACTTCGGGGCCAGTTTTGGAGCGTGCGGGTGACTTAGCTGCAATGCTTACCAACCTTGAAGAAGGCGATGTCTTGTTCATTGACGAAATTCACCGCCTTTCTCCAGTGATTGAAGAAATTCTTTATCCAGCGATGGAAGACTACCAATTAGATATTATGATTGGTGAAGGGCCTGCTGCTCGTTCAATTAAACTCGATTTACCCCCGTTTACACTGGTCGCGGCTACAACACGTGCAGGTTTGCTCACCTCACCTCTACGTGACCGTTTCGGTATTGTGCAACGTCTTGAGTTTTACTCTGTAGAAGACCTCACTCATATTGTGTCACGCTCTGCAAACTTGATGAATGTACCCATTACTGTTGAGGGCGCAGAAGAAGTTGCACGCCGTGCACGTGGTACACCACGTATTGCCAATCGTTTATTACGACGTGTTCGTGACTATGCCCAAGTAAAAGGCACAGGCGAAGTGACCCATGAAATGGCACAGCGTGCGCTTGATATGCTCAATGTTGATAAAGCTGGCTTAGACACCCTAGATCGCCGTTATTTGAGCATGCTGCTAGAGCGTTTTGATGGCGGCCCTGCTGGAGTCGAAGCGCTTGCAGCAGCAATGGCTGAAGATAGCGGCACACTTGAAGATGTGATTGAACCGTATTTAATTCAACAAGGTTATGTGATGCGTACCGCGCGAGGTCGCATTGCAACAAACCAATCTTATTTACAGTTTGGAATGACACCACCTGAGCCTAAAAACTAATCAAAGGAAGAGAGTTTTCTCTTCCTTTTTTAATTCTTCTATTCTTCCGACTCAAATAATTATTTTCTTATCAATAGATTAGTTACTCGATACCTTTTAAGTCTTTCTTTATACCTTATTGATTTTTTAATATTTTTAAAAACTGAATTATAAGAAATCTAGATATTAAATCTTATGAACAATAATATTTTTAGGATAAGGACATGTATAAGAAAGCCGCTTTATTTTTACCACTTGCCTTAATGAGTCAGCTGAGCCTAGCAGATTGGGTTACCGATGCTGCTCAACAAAATGAAAATCAGATTATTCAGCTAAGACAAAACATTCACCAACACCCTGAACTCGGCAATATGGAATTTAAAACCTCTGCCCTTGTTCAAAAAGAATTAAAGTCTTATGGCATTCAAGTCAAAACAGGCTATGCGAAAACCGGTGTAATTGGCATCTTAAAAGGTAATAAACCCGGCCCTATTATCGCACTTAGAGCGGATATGGATGCTTTACCTATGGAAGAAAAGAGTGGTGTTCCCTTTGCCAGTAAACAAAAAGCAATTTATCAAGGTAAGGAAACTTATGTGATGCATGCATGTGGACATGACGCACACACTGCAATGTTATTAGGTGCGGCAAAAATTTTGGCTGCGAATAAAGATAAAATATCGGGCACAGTTATTTTTGTTTTCCAACCTGCTGAAGAAGGTGGTGCAGATATAGATAACTTCACTCAGGGTGATCAAATCGGTTCACGAAAAATGATCGCTGATGGTGCTTTTAAAGACTACAAACCAGAAGCTATTTTTGGAATGCATGTCATTGCGGGTATGAAAAGTGGTCATCTTTATTATAAAGATGGTGCCATTTTAAATAGTGCAGACCACTTACGTATTCAGGTCAACGGCAAGCAGGTTCATGGTTCGACGCCATGGTTAGGCAGAGATCCAATTTATGCATCGGCACAAATGATTAATAATTTACAAAGTCTTATTAGCCGAAGAACAGATCTAACCCAAGGTATGGGCGTAGTCAGTATTGGCAATATTCAAGGTGGTACAGCAGGAAATGTGATTCCCGAACAAGTCAATATGATTGGCACCATTCGCTCTAATAACGAAGAAATAAGAAATAATATCTTAAAAAGTTTACCAGTCATGATAGAGCATAATGCTCAAGCCAATGATGTAACTGCTAAAGTTGAAATTGCACCTTATGCACCAGTAACCATGAATGATAAAACCCTTACTCAACTTATTCAGCCAACATTAGCCAAAGTTGTAGGAGATTCAAAACTACATGTACTTGATCACAATGCAAGCGCTAGTGAAGATTTTGCCTATTATGGCAAGTTAATGCCCTCATTTTTTGTTTTCTTAGGGGCTACACCAGAAAATCAAGACTTAAGCCAGGCTGCACCGAATCATAATCCCTATTTTATTGTAGATAACAAGGCCTTAAAAACTGGAACCGAGCTACATGTAAGGTTCGTATTAGATTATCCGAATATATCAAAACAAGTCCAAACTTCATGGAAGCCCTCTTAACTTAAAAAGCTTGCTAGCCATAAGATGTAGCGTTTTTAGATTAGAAATTCAACAATCGCAATTGAAAGGTTGTGCCATAGGACTTAGTATGCAATCTGCTAAACTGCCCCGTATTTAAAAGCAGATGTATGGCTTTTGAATAGAACTAATGTTTTATTCAAAGCCATATTTTAAATATAAAGCTCTATAGTGAACTAAAACGGAATCCTCTCATGGCGAATCATTTTGAATTCAACATTCGTGTTTATATTGAAGATACGGACGCAGGCGGTATTGTTTACCATGCCAACCACATTCGCTATATGGAACGTACTCGTACTGAATGGCTCCGTGCTTCTGGCGTTGATCATTACTGGCATCAAAAAGACTACAACTTTGTCGTACACAAAATTGACGTAAAATACATGCGTCCTATTTTAATGGATGATTTAATTACTGTTACAGCACGTGTAGTTTCATGTAAAGCTGCGTCATTTGTGTTGCAACAAAATATTTATCGTGGTGAAATCTTGCTTGCTTCTGGCGAGGTTGAGTTGGCATGTTTAAGCAAAGAACTTGTAGCTCGTCGTCTTCCAGAAGAAATACGTGATCTTATTCGTAAAGAATTGGAACAAGACTAAAAAAACAACCGGCATATGTAACTATGGCAACAAACATTGAATCAACCCTGCATATTTCTGACCTTATTTTACAGGCAAGTCCAGTCGTTCAGTTGGTCATGCTAATTTTATTGTTAGCATCAATCTTTAGTTGGTATCTGATTGCCAAGTTACATATGAGTTATAAAAAAGCCCATCAAGAAGATGAACATTTCCAAAAAATGTTCTGGTCGGGTGCTGAACTCAATACGCTTTACAACAATGCTCAGCTCAACTCAAAACGCTCAGGTCTTGAAGATATTTTTTATCAAGGGTTGAGTGAATTTTTTAAACTTAAAAAACGTCAGGCCCCTGTTTCACAAACGATTGAAGGAACTGAACGTATTTTACGTGTAGGTTTGAGTCGTGATCAGAGCCACCTAGAATACGGCTTAGGTACTTTAGCAAGTATTGGCTCTGTAGCTCCTTACATCGGTCTATTCGGTACCGTTTGGGGGATTATGAATGCATTTATCGGTTTAGCTGCTGTTGATCAAGTCACTTTGGCAACTGTTGCACCAGGTATTGCCGAAGCACTTATTGCAACCGCAATTGGTTTATTTGCTGCAATTCCTGCTGTATTGGCTTTTAACCACTTCACTTCTAAAAGTGAAAGTGTTTACTCTGATCGTGCTTTATTTGCTGAAGAGATGATTGCCTTATTGCAACGTCAGTCTGTGGGTTCATCACAGGAAGATGCATAATGGCAATTCAGCGTTCAGGGCGCTTTGAGCGTATAAAAAAACCACTAAAAAGTGATATGAACGTCGTACCCTATATTGACGTTATGCTTGTACTTTTGGTTATTTTCATGGTGACTGCTCCCATGATTACTAGTGGTATTAAAGTCGATTTACCTCAAGCAAATAACCATCCAATCGAATCAAAAGATATGCCAGCCATGGTCACCATTGGTAAAGATGGCAATATTTATCTTCAGTATGAAGATTACAAAGATAGTGAACCATTGTCTCGTGAAAAACTTGAAGAAGTTTTAAGCGATGCTCAAAAGCAAGCTGAACAAGAAAATAAACAACTCACAGTTTTAGTCAATGGTGATAAGTCTCGTCCTTACGGAGAAGTCGTATCATTGATGGCAAGTTTACAAGAAGCAGGTTTAACTCAAGTTGGCCTTCTGACAGAGCCTTTAAAATAAGCTATGAATAAAAATCAAAAGCCACACTTTAAACAAAATGCGATTGCATTGAGCTTCACACTAGGAGTTCATGCAATTGCCATTGTTGGCTTGCTTTTTTTAGGCTTGAGTAAACCACCTGAACAGCCAAAAAAGCTAACAACTATTTTAGTTAAGCCAGAAGATTTACCTCCTCCTTTAGCCAAAGAAGTTGAACAAGAAACTACAGCTACCAATGAAGCAAAAGAGGTGTTAACCCCTATTGTGGATGAAACGCTTCCTGAAAATCTTCCGGCTACGCCTCCTCCTCCAACCGCTCAACAACTTGCTGCTCAAAAGCAAAAGGTCGAACAGGCACAGCAAGCAAAATTAGCTGAACAAAAACGCAAGGCTGAGGAAGCGGCGAAAGCTAAACAAGCAACAGAGCAGCAACGTGTAGAGGAAGCACAAAAGCAGCAGGCTGAAGCTAAACGTCAAACTGAAGCTAAAGCAAGAGCGGAAGCTGAACAAAAACGCAAAGCCGAACAAAGTGCGAAAGCTGAAGCAGATGCTAAGGCTAGACAAAAAGTCGCTGAAGAGGCTAAGCGTAAAGCTGAGACCGATGCAAAGCTGAAACGTGAGGCTCAAAAGTCTGAAAATGCTAAACTTTTAGCCCAGCAAGAAGCTAAACGTAAAGCTGAAGCTGAGGCAAAAGCCAAGCAACAAAAAGCTAATGATGATGCTAAACGTAAAGCCGACGCAGATGCGAAAGCCAAGCAACAAAAAGCTAATGACGACGCTAAACGTAAAGCCGACGCAGATGCGAAAGCTAAGCAACAAAAAGCTAATGACGATGCTAAACGTAAAGCTGACGCCGATGCAAAAGCTAAGCAGCAAAAAGCTGCTGACGATGCTAAACGTAAAGCTGACGCCGATGCAAAAGCTAAACAGCAAAAAGCAAATGAAGATGCCAAACGTAAAGCTGATGCCGATGCAAAAGCTAAACAGCAAAAAGCCAATGACGACGCTAAACGTAAAGCTGATGCCGATGCAAAAGCTAAACAGCAAAAAGCAAATGACGACGCTAAACGCAAAGCTGACGCCGATGCAAAAGCTAAGCAGCAAAAAGCTGCTGACGATGCTAAACGTAAAGCTGAAGCAGAGGCTGAAGCAAAAGCTGCATCTGCTCAAAAAGCACAAGAAGAGGCAGCTCAAAAGAAAGCCGAAGCTAAAAAAGTTGCTTCTTCAGCTAGACGTGATTTTGAGCAAAAAATTCGACGCTCTTGGGATGTTCCAACGGGCAGTAGTGGTAAAACAGTTGGTGTTCGTTTTACCCTCTCAGATTCGGGAAGTGTCAATTCAATTGTAATCACGCGTTCAAGCGGAGATGATGCTTTAGATGCAAGTATTAAGGCCGCAATTCAAGCCTCTGCGCCATATCCTATGCCATCAGACCCAGATGCAAGACGCGAAGCAAGAAGTGTTACCTCTACATTTAGAGCGCAATAATTTTGAAAGAGTTACATGCTTTAAATAGTTTAAGGCATGTAACTATGCTACAAAATCAACAGTCACAAAAATACCAGCTATGACTTTAAACTTATGAATACGAGCCGCAAACACCTGCTATCTTTAGCATTGATCACCGCATTAAGCCCTGTAGCTCCTACAACTGCTTTTGCCCAGTTATATCTGGAAATTGCTAAAGCACCAGATCAGGCACCTAAAATTGCTATTGTCCCGTTTAATAATGACAATGGGCTCTCTCCTATTGTTGAAACTGACTTAAACCGTTCTGGACGCTTTACAAGCTCATCTAAAAATTTACCTGCTAATGCTGCAATCAATCAGATTCAAGCTTCTGACTGGCAAGCTGCCGGAATTCCATATGTAGTTACAGGACAAATTAAACAAACAGCTACGGGTTTTGAAGTTCATTACCAACTTTATGATGTACAAAAGCAGCAATACATTTTAAATGAACTTTTAAATGTACCCGCTTCACGTATACGTCAAGCTGGCCATATGGTAAGTGATGCTATTTATCAAGCACTTACAGGCATTCCTGGTGATTTTAGTGGCCGTATTGCGTATGTACTCAGAAACCCTGCCACCGCTGCAGAGCGTTATACTCTACAAATTGCAGATACCGATGGTGAACAGCCAAAAACTGTTTTGTCATCTCGTGATCCAATTCTTTCTCCGGCATGGACACCAGATGCCAAGAAAATTGCTTATGTTTCTTTTGAAACCAAACGTCCAGCAATTTATCTACAAGATTTATCTACTGGAACACGTGAAGTACTCACTAGCTTTAAAGGCCTAAATGGCGCACCGAGTTTTTCACCTGATGGTCAATCAATGCTATTCACAGCATCTATGAATGGCAATCCAGAAATCTATCAAATGGATTTATCAACTCGCCAAGTTAAACGTATGACAAACGACTCGGCAATTGATACAGAAGCACGTTATACACCAGATGGAAAATCGTTTATTTTCACTTCTGACCGTGGTGGTTCAGCCCAAATCTATCGTTATACCTTTGCTGATGGTTCAGTAAAACGTCTAACGTTTAAAGGTTCATTTAATGCACGCGGAACTTTGAGTGCAGATGGCAAAAAGATTGCTCTTGTTCATCGTCCAAGTGGCAGCAGTTATAAAGTTGCAATTCAGGACATTAATACTGGCATCACCAATATTCTTACTCCAACCAGTTTAGATGAATCACCAAGTTTCTCACCGAATGGGCAAATGGTGGTCTACGCGACTCGTGAAGGTAACCGCGGCTTGTTATCTATCATGTCTACTGATGGACGTTTCCGTATGAATTTACCAAGTGAACAAGGTGAAGTACGTGAACCAGCTTGGGCACCAAAATAACTTTTAATTCCATTGATGGAGAAGATCATGAAATCAATCAAATATTTAGCTTTACCCTTTCTTAGCGTAGCACTTGTAATGACGGGTTGTGCTAGCCGCAAACCAGCAACAACTACTGCAACTGGCACAAATCCAAGTACAGTTAACACATCTGGTTTAAGTGAAGATGCGGCATTAAATGCTCAAAATTTGGCTGGTGCTTCATCGAAAGGTGTAACTGAAGCAAATAAAGCTGCTTTGGCTAAACGCGTTGTTCATTTTGATTATGACAGTAGTGATTTATCTACTGAAGACTATCAAACGCTTCAAGCCCACGCTCAATTCCTTATGGCAAATGCAAATTCAAAAGTTGCATTAACTGGCCATACAGATGAACGTGGTACACGTGAGTACAATATGGCTTTAGGCGAGCGTCGTGCTAAAGCTGTACAAAGCTACTTAATTACCAATGGTGTAAATCCACAGCAACTTGAAGCTGTAAGTTATGGTAAAGAAGCTCCTGTGAATGCAGGACATGATGAATCTGCGTGGAAAGAAAATCGCCGCGTTGAAATTAATTACGAAGCAGTGCCTCCTTTATTAAAATAAGGCATATGCATAAAAAAACGCTCATATTTTATGAGCGTTTTTTTATAACAACACAACTTAAGAAGATTTCTTTTCTTCTTCAGAATGTTGCATAGATTCAATCAAATCATGCTTATTAAAATCTTTATATTCAGGCTTAGCCTCATAGTCTTTCCAAGCTTCCTGAACATTTTCTTTCGAAATTTCATCTAGATTGATTGGTTCACCTGCTGTTGGGGTAGCATCAAACTTCTTTGTTGTCATTTCGATTCTCCTAAAAATATACAGTCCGTTGTCATATAATCAACATACCATTTAAAATGGGGGTTGTAAGCATAAATCCAACACAAATAAAGTAAGATAATTTTTATTTTGTGACATTCTCATCTAGAATATGCCACGTATTTATCTGACTCATTTTGATGCTTGAAGCACAGGAGCTTTTTTTATGTCCAACCTCACATTGTCCCAATTTTTACAACAACAAAAAGGGAATCTAACACCTGAGTTGGCTCAAGTCATCGACACTATCGCCACCACCTGTAAAACGATCGATCAAGCCTTACAAAAAGGTGCGCTCGCTGGTATTTTGGGTAGTGCTGGTAATGAAAATGTTCAAGGTGAAACACAGAAAAAACTTGATGTGATTTCAAATGACTATTTAATTGATGCTTTAAAAGTTCATCCACAAGTGGGTGGCCTCGCTTCTGAAGAGCTTGATGAGTTCACACCTGCACAAGAAAATGGTAAATATTTAGTTTTATTTGATCCATTAGATGGCTCAAGTAACATCGACATCAATATGTGTGTAGGTACAATTTTCTCTATTCTGCCTGCAAAAAATGCAGTAACCCAAGCAGAAGATTTCATGCAAGCAGGTACACAGCAAGTTGCTGCTGGTTACGTACTTTATGGTCCATCAACCATGATGGCCTTAACTGTAGGAAATGGCGTAGTATTCTTTACTTTAGACCCAGAAACTCAAACATTCTTGCTTACTACTGACAATGTTCAAGTTTCAGCAGATACTCAAGAGTTTGCAATTAACGCATCTAACCAACGTCATTGGGAAGAACCTGTAAAACAATATATTGATGAATTACTTGCAGGTAAAACATCTGTACGTGAAAAAGATTTCAATATGCGTTGGGTAGCATGTATGGTGGGTGATATTCACCGTATTTTATGCCGCGGTGGTATTTTCCTTTATCCATACGACTTAAAAGACCCGAAAAAAGCAGGTCGCTTACGTTTAATGTATGAAGCAAACCCAATGAGTATGCTGATTGAACAAGCTGGTGGCACATCAACTACAGGCCGTGTTCGCATTTTAGATATTGAACCGACAGAACTTCACCAACGTGTTCCTGTAATTATTGGTTCTAAAAATGAAGTTGAGCGTGTAACAAGCTATCATTAATAATTTTAATTATTTAGGGCATCATAGTATCATGATGCCCTTTTGTTGGATATTTTCTCATGGCGGTTATTTTTTTAGAATCAAAAGACAATGCAAAAATTAAACATTTGCGTGGGTTAATCGAACTTAATAGCGCCCGAAAAAAGCACCAACAAACAGTTCTTGAAGGTACCCATCTCTGCTTGACGTGGTTACAACAGCAAAAGAAGATTTTTTCTTTATTTACGACAGAACAAGCATTAGAACATACTGATTTAAAAAAAATAATTGAACTACATCAAGGTCATATCTTTGTTATTAGTGAAGTTTTATATAGAGATTTGAGCACACTTGGTACAAGCTTACCTTGTTTAGCTATTATTGATTTACCTAAAACTGCATCAACAATTGACTATAAAGTAGATACTTTAATTCTGGAAAATATACAAGATCCAGGTAACGTAGGCACATTACTACGTTCAGCAGCGGCAGCAAATATTAAACAAATTATTTGCACACAAGGATCTGCATCACTTTGGTCGCCACGAGTTTTAAGAGCAGGCATGGGCGCTCATTTTAGCTTACATTGTTTTGAAAACTTCCAACTCACAGATATTCTTCCAAAATTTCCAATACCAGTTTTTGTTACAAGTTCTCATCGCTCAACTAGTCTTTACTCAAAAGATCTTTCAAAACCATGTGTCTGGATTTTAGGAAATGAAGGCCAAGGTGCAAGTGATTACGCCCTAGATCATGCAGAATCTGTAACTATTCCTCAGCCTGGTGGACAAGAGTCTTTAAATGTAGCAATTGCAGGATCAATTTGTTTTTTTGAGATGGTTCGTCAACGCCAATAAAACGTTAATTTATTTTACATCTCACATATTTGTGAAAAAAATCAATTACACTAGTAAAAAATAACCGATTGTTGTCAACCTCCCACCTCTTTTCAACGTTATATAAGAGATATATTGAAGATAAGGTGGGTATGTCCAATGACAGGATTTTCCATCTCCATGGATTTAGCACCGAAAAAGTCTCGATCGGAAACATCTAGTGCTCATGCAAGCACGGCTGAACAACGCCTGAAAGTTTTCATGCAAGATGTTACTGGTCGTGCTTTGGTGATGATGGAGAGTGCTACCCAAGGTCAACAAGGTATTGCGATGGATTTGGTTCAAGAAGCATTTATTGCTTTACACAAATCTTATGCCGATAAAAGTACTGAAGAATGGTATCCCCTGTTTTATACTATTTTAAACAACAAACTTCAGGACTGGCGCCGCAAAGAATCTCGTAGAGCAAACCCATTTTCATTCTTCAAAAAAGTTAGTCTGGATAGTGACGACGATGAAGTTATTGATGTAGTTGATGAAAAAGCCATTAATCCTGCGGATTTTCTTGATCAAGCAGTGACTATCGAAGAAATTCGAGAAGCAATTTCAAGGCTACCTGTTCGTCAACAACAGGCATTTATGTTACGTGCGTGGGAAGGTTTTGACACACACACAACAGCTCAGATCATGAACTGTACTGAAGGTAGTGTAAAAACCCATTATCACCGAGCAATTCAGGGACTTAGAGAGTACTTAGCCCATTTAAATCCCTTGGGAGGTTCTGATGAATCATGATGATTTCACTAAAAAGGTGACGTCTAAACTTGATAGTTTGGCACATCACCATAAAAATAAAACAGTGGTCATGAATCATGTGCTTGACCATATTCAACAAAAACCAGCCTCTTTTTATAGTGTCTGGAAAATGTCTGGTTTTGCACTTGCAGCTGCGATCACAGGTTTTGTAATTTTACCTAATTCAGCAGATATTGTTGATAAGCCGCAAAATCAAGTGATTGTAAATCCTAAATTATCTCCACAAATGGTGGAAGATTTAGAAATGCTAATGGTCTTGGGTGAGGATAAAGTACAACATGGCAGCTAAAAAATTAGCACTTATCCTTTGTTCATTAAGTTTCCTGCAAACGAGTTTTGCAGGTTTTGAACGATTTTGGATTTTTTCTAAGGATGCCAATACACAAGTTGATGACACATGGAATGCTCTTTCTGAAGAGGAACAACGTGCAGTTATTAAACGCTACCAGAGCTTAAAAGAGTTACCAGCGAATCAAAGTACGAACCTACAGCAACGTATGGACTGGTTTACTCAACTTCCCGATGCTGAAAAAGAAAAAATGCGTGAAGCATGGCAAAAAATGAGTACACAAGAGCGTAATGACTTACGCCAGCGTATGCTTAAAGCGAATGGCGAAGAAAGAACAGCTATTCGTGAAGAGTATATGAACAAGTATTTAGAACATTAAATATAATTCTGTAAAATTCATACACAGTGACTTTAATGTCTTAAATAATTTTCTATGAAAAAACCTCCAATTGGAGGCTTTTTTATACAGTTTATTTACGGTAGCGTCTATAGACCGCTAAACCAAGTAAAGATGCTAAAGACAAAATTCCTAAGCTACCACCACCGCCCCCACCACTTCGAGAATCATCTGTGGTAGTTGCAGTACTTATTAGATTAATTGTCCCAGCCTTAGATGAGATTTTACCATCTGCATCATAAACGTTATAGCTTAATGAATCGTTGAAAACATTAAAGACGTTATTTGCCTGAATATAGATATTTCCGCCATAACAAATTTTATCCTTGTCATCTTTTGGACATGGTCCTTCTTTATCAGCTTTAACTACTTTAAAAATACCATCTTTCGATGTTTTACTTGGTAAATAAATTGGTAACTCTACACCCTTTTCATTTACCCAAAATTGTGATTTAGGCTTTAAAAGCTTGTTTACAGGCCCATCACCGTCATCGTTAGCATATTTAAGTAAATTCAAAGGAATAGTTTCATTTGCAAGATATTTAAAGGTAATTGTTCCATCGCCAGAAATCGGTTCAATATTATTAAAACGAGCTTTTATCAGACCGCTTGAGCTTAATTTATTATCAGCTGTTGTAATTGTATATTTACAATAAGCATAGGTACCAGCTTGAGTCACCGTATCGTCTTTGCGATAAAAAACAATTTGCTGTAAAGCACTATTCCACTCACAGAATACCTTGTCCTGATCAGATAGATCTTTAACTTGTTGAGCATCATATTTATCATCAAGAGATCCAATACCTAATGGCTCAGTTACAATACGATAATCTGTGGTGTTGAAGAACTTCAGCACATGATTAGCGTCTTCAGTCGGTAAAGGTAAATCATAGTTCTTTAAATCAAGATAGATTGCGCGATACTTAAGATTTGCTTTAGTTGTATCAATTAGGTTCTTAAATTCAGCTAAACGTACTTTATAGTAAGTAATAAAGTTAGAAGGCGTCTTAGGGTCCTTAATATAATTATCAAATAAATCATAATTTTGTTGATAAGTATCAATTAAAGTTGTTAATGAAATATTACTAACATCCTCTAAATCACCTGCAGTGAGCTTCATTAACTCCACAGAACCAATATCACAACTATTACGACTGTCTGGCTGATAATATGAGGTACTATCTGTCAAACGGTTTAAACCACGTTGATCAATTGTGGCACAACTTCCTTTACTATCTTGATCAACGTCAATTAAATCTGTGCTAGAAGAAATATTTTTTGGATAGTAAATAGGTAAGAACCCAGTATAAGCAGTTGCCGCTTGTAAAGGACTTAATAAATTGCTGAATGCTTGTGTACTAATATTAATATTAGTCTGACCATCTGGTAGAGATTCCTTTGGAACATCACACTTTGCTGTTGCTGATGTCCAGTCAAGTGCATTGAAATCCAGAGTCAGACCAACACTCTTTTGCTCTGCTGCCGCACCTAAAAGATATTTACAAGCATAACTTCCAGTATTATAAGCCAATACGTTAAAACTTAGCTTTTTTGCGCCCAGTTTGTCGTAGAGGAAAGTACTATTCGCATTGTTTTCAACAATTGTATTATTTAAAAGTACTAAACTACTGCTTGAACTTAAAATACTTGATGTATTGGCTGGATTATTGGTATCACCAGTAAACTTAATAATACTGCCGTTCGTACTATTCGCTATATTTTTTGCAATGGTATTAACCGATAATGTCGCACTAGGTTTACCACAGAACTCAAATGTACTTGTTGAAGCAGTATTACCATTATTCACAATACTATTTGATGTAAGGGTAATCGTACGTGGTGCATAGACAGTATCACTAAAACATCCCATTGATAAAACACTGCCTTGTGTTGCGTTATTACCTTTAAGTAATGAATGACTTGCTGACAAAGTAATATTAGGTGAAGCTAAATAAATTGCTCCACCGTTTGTTGCTTGAGATGATAAAATCTGGCTATTTTGAAAAGCAATATCAGCACCAGCATAAATCGCGCCACCCTGGCCAGTTGTAACGCCATTTTCAAGAATTACATTATTTAAGGTCAAGGGCTGTTTATAGGTAGTCGTATTGAAAATGCGTGATTTACCTTGAGCATTAATACGTGTTTGTAAGTCAAGTTGTGCAGGATAATCATTAGTTAATACGCTTTTTTTCTGCCAATCTACGGGATCAGCACCAAAAATAGCAATATTAGCATTTGGAACTAATTCCTTATTTAGAGTGTAAACTCCTGCTTTAAGCTGAATCGATTTTTGTGTAGTTTCACGCGTATCAATAACAGTACATCCACCATACGATTTACGCAACTCAGCTGTTTTTATCGCTTCACGCAATGAACAAGCATTAGTATTGTCGCCATCTTCATCGTCAAAAGTTGTAACATCAATTCTTCCAGTCGTTGTATCTGCAAATAATGGCATCGCAGAAATCACAGCTAATGCTAATAAAGCCTTTTTATAATTTTTCATAGCCTTTATCATCCTTGATTATGACTTTAAACGTCTTAAAGCAATTAAGCCAAATAGACCAAAAACTAAACCACCACCTACACTTCCGCCTCCACCCGCACTTACAGATTTATCTTCAATACCTGATGGTGGATCTTGTACGATTTGAACTGGAACAGTTAGATAAACATCTGCAGCATCATTAAAACGTGTGGTAGTAGTAACGACTAATAGATTAAATACATCTGCTCCATGCCAGTTCCCATTTGGAACATAAGTTAAATTTCCCTGAGCATCAATAGTTAAAGTCCCTTTAGATGGTGTACTGGTTTGAACAATCTTCATACATCCAGACTGCCAAGCTTGACCATCTGTTCTTTTTCCGAACATTTTTTCACATGTTCGTGAAGAAACTAACTCACCATCACCTATCACATCAGCAATATTAAATTTGGCAATTTCTCCATATTTAATATCTTGACCATGCGTACTAATATCATCTCGGTTAATTGTTAATTCAATTGAACCTAAATCGCATAGCTCATCATAACCACTACGATTTTTTCCACGTTGGTCCTGTTTTTCACAACTTGCTAAGCCGACAGAAGTACCATCACTATATAAACGACCTTTGTTAATTAACAATGATTGTGAAAGGCTAGTATATTTATCGAGAATTCGAGGTTTAAAGAAACCTAAGAAACTATCACTTGGTGTTGAATAAGGGCAAAGCAATCCATCTGCAGGTGGTACATCGCAAATTCCTTCATCTGCATTCCCTGCAATTAATTTTTCATTAGCTGAATATATAATATTTGGTAACTCTGCCGAAGCATTACGATTACATTCTGTTGTTACTAAATTGCTCTGCACAATGGTTTTATCTGTTGCAGATACCTTACAGTTCGTCGTATTGCCTACTAAAATACTATTAGAGACAGAAGCTTTTCCTTGTGGAGCATCAAAATATAAGCCTCCCACATTTTTAATTAGAGTAATATTATTGATCACCATGCCATCACGGACATTGGCAATAAAACTACCTTTATTATGAAAAATCGTACTATTACTTAAACCAATAATACGAGAGGTTAAATATCCTCCCGTACTTTCATCTGCAAATTTAGTTTCAGCATGAAACAATGTGCCATTTGCTGCAGTTACTTCATTATCACGCACTACAGAGCGACTGATATAGTAAAGTGGCATATCACTATATAAAATGCCCCCCTGACTCGCTTTATTATTCTGTATCAGGCTATTAGTAATCGTTACTGAGCCTGCTGTTTTTGTAGTATTTGATAAAATCCCTGCGTTATAAATTGCTCCGCCATTTGTTGCATAGCCATCCAACAAACGTGAATTTTGAATAACTAATTGTTCATGATTATAAATTAAACCGCCGTTACCCTGCGGTACTGCACTCTTTGAACCAGCACCTTTTAAATTGACATCAACAAATGAAACTGTAAAAGAAGCTTTTTCAACACTACCATCATCTATACGGAATAGTTGATCCGTACCAACCATTTTAATCGTTGCATTATGAGAGTTGGGAGCTCCTTCCTCAACCAGAGTAGAATCATTTTTTGCAGTACTAATAGCTACAGGAACAGTAATTACTATACTTTTATTCAAAGTATATTCTTTATCACGCTGCAAAATAATATTTGAAGAAGCATCTTTATTTCCGCAACCATTGTAACCGTTTGCATATTTTTCAACATCAGCAGCATTGGAAGATGCACGATATTTTAGAAATTGTATTGCTTCTCGTAATGAACAGACCGTGTTATCGACGTCTTCATCAGTTGTAGTTGTGACTTGAATATCGGCAGAATAAGCGTGTCCAGCAGCAGCCAATAAAGCAAAAGCAATGCTCCGTTTGAGCATACCCATCTCCTTACATCTTTTTTCATTTTTCTTTGTCAATATTGCAAAATTTCCGCTTTTGCAATCGCATCCTTTGTGCGTACTTTGTCACAGCAAGTAGAATTTCTCAAGACATTTTGGTCGGTCTGTAGAGTCATTTTTGAATCAGCTTACAAAAAGCTTCATACATTTAAAAAACTTTTTTAAATACAAAAATGTGAATGTTTAAAAATTAGAAAGTGCTTTAAAAAGAGCAAGTGCTCTGAAATTAG
Source organism: Acinetobacter oleivorans DR1 (assembly GCF_000196795.1). NCBI lineage: Bacteria > Pseudomonadati > Pseudomonadota > Gammaproteobacteria > Moraxellales > Moraxellaceae > Acinetobacter > Acinetobacter oleivorans. The sequence goes on along the minus strand of NC_014259.1, from coordinate 951,706 downwards.
AATTTTTTGTCCGAGACACTATTTTTAATAGTTTTTATGTGCGCAGGTGAGGCAATAAGACAAGATTAAATAATATCTATGGTTGATATTCATCAATCAAAGCATAAATTTGCCTTAAAGTTGCATTCGAAAGTTTTGTTTTTTCGCCTTTGAGAAGTTTTTCTAACTGAGCAACTGTCTGTAGTAAAAGAGAAGCTTGGTGAGGGCCATGTAATAATAAGTAGTCAACAATTTGCTGATCAAAATGGATACCACGTCTAGACATTACAGACGTAACTAAAGAGTAACGGTCCGCATATAAGCTTCCACTCGGCACTTTAACACTAACAGCTTGCGTAAGTCGCGACTGTAAGTCTGGCAATTCTAACTTTAATTCGATAGGCGCTACACGTGAAGAGAATACTAGCTGTCCTTCGTGATTATTCATTAAATGGAAGACAGCTTTTTGCCAATGAGGCACACCACTAATTGATTCAATATCATCCAAAGCGACAAGATCATAATGCTCTAAAGAAGTAATTGCTTCGATAGGAGCATCAAGGAGTTCAAGCAAAGAAACTTTAATTGCAGATTTACCTACTTCTAAATAAGAGTCACAAATTGCGGAAAGTAAGTGACTCTTTCCTGTCCCTGCTCCACCGTAGATGTAAAACCTACTCACCAGACCAGCATGTAGTTGACGCACAGCATCGACTACATTCCCCCAACTTGGTCCCGAAAAATCACTGATTCGGGCATCAAGTTGAGGTTCTATATCCAGTTGGAGTTGACGCATATATTGAATTAACCTTGAAATTATTTCTGGTTAGGGGATTTCAGTTCATCTGTATCTTGCTGTGTTTTAACTTCAAGATCAAGCTTAGTGCTTTCGGTTTCTACATGAATTTGCTCAATATCGCCATGTTGGATCACTAATGTAGAAGGTGGAGCATAAAGTGAGCTTCTTTCATAATTCTCTCTTAAATGCTTCAACAACACTACAATAACAGCAGCAACAGGCAATGCAATTAACATTCCTAAGAAACCTGCAAGCTGTGCACCTGCCAATACGGCAAAAACAACTGCCACAGGAGATAAACCAATTTTATCACCCAGTAGGAATGGCTGAAGAATATAACCCTCTACCGCTTGGCCAATCATAAATACTACGCCAACCAGTAATAAATGCATCCAATCCAAACCGAACTGGAACAAGCTGGCAATAACAGCTGCAATAATACCTACGGCAAATCCTAAATAAGGAATAATACTGGCAAGACCAGCCACCATACCAATAATAAGACCAACTTCCAAACCAATGAGCTGCAAACCAACTGCATATACTACGCCTAGCAATAGCATGACGAGAAACTGACCCTTAACAAACGCACCTAAAACGCTATGGCATTCACCAACGATCTGTAAAGTAGTTGCTTCATATGGGCGTGGAATGAGACGGCGTAAGTTTTGTAGCATACGGTCCCAGTCTAATAAAAAATAAAAAGCAATAATTGGAATTAGAACAACTGTTCCACCAATTTGAATAAAATTTAGACCTGATTGTGCAAGCTTTAATAAGACAGCTTGAATACTATCGGCACTGTAATTTGTCTGAACATAATCCATGACAGCTTTGGACATTTGATCTGTATCAATTTCCATTTGCTGAACATTAAATGTCGAAGAAACCCATGGCAATAGTTCTGCATTAATCCAGTGAATACCTGCTGGAATGCTATCTCGGGCGTAAACCAATTGTTTCCAGATCAGAGGAACCAAATACCATAGTGCAATGGTTAGTGTTACACCAATTCCTATGAACACCACGCTAATTGCTAACCAGCGAGGCAATTTGATTTTTACCAGAACATCAACGAGTGGACTGAATAAATAAGCCAGGAAAAAAGCACCGATAAAAGGAATGACTACAGGCTTGAGTAAGTACAATACCCATACCAGCAATACAATACCTGCGAGTAAAAGAATACGGCGCAGTATACGATCTTGCATAAAATCTAGCCTTTTTTGATTTAATCGTTATAAATGAAAAAATATTTTTATTAAAGATAGCATTTTCGAGCATAAATAACATAAGAGTTTCGTATATTCAGGTTATAATCTGCCGCCAATGCGGAGACTTCATTTATGAGCAACTCAACTTCTACCCCAAATACCAGTTTAAGCTACAAAGATGCGGGTGTCGACATTGAAGCGGGCGACGCACTGGTCGATCGTATCAAGTCAGTCGCTAAACGTACAAGTCGTCCTGAAGTAATGGGCGGGCTTGGTGGCTTTGGTGCACTATGCAAAATTCCTAAAGGTTATGAAGAGCCTGTTTTAGTTTCTGGAACCGATGGTGTAGGAACTAAATTACGTTTGGCACTTAATCTTAATCGTCATGACACAATCGGCCAAGATCTTGTGGCTATGTGTGTAAATGACCTTTTAGTTTGTGGTGCAGAACCATTATTCTTCCTTGATTATTACGCGACTGGTCACTTAAATGTTGACGTTGCTGCAAATGTTGTTACTGGTATTGGTAAAGGTTGTGAGCTTGCAGGTTGCGCACTTGTAGGTGGTGAAACCGCAGAAATGCCAGGCATGTATGAAGGCGAAGATTACGATCTTGCTGGTTTTGCTGTTGGTGTTGTTGAGCAAAGCAAAATTATTGATGGCTCTAAAGTAAAGTCTGGTGACGTACTTATCGGTGTTGCATCAAGTGGTGCTCACTCGAATGGTTACTCATTACTACGTAAAATCTTAGACGTTAAAAACGTTGATTTAACTCAAGTGATTGATGGTCGTCCTCTTGCAGATGTTGCAATGGAACCAACACGTATCTATGTAAAACCAGTTCTTGAACTTTGCAAACAAGTTGATGTGCATGCTATGGCACACATCACTGGCGGCGGTTTACCTGGTAACTTACCACGTGTATTACCAAATGGTGCTCAGGCAGTCATTGATGAAGCTTCTTGGGAATGGTCTGAGTTATTCCAACTTCTACAACGTGAAGGCAATGTAGAGCGCTTTGAAATGTACCGTACGTTTAACTGTGGCGTAGGTATGGTCATTGCTGTTGATGCTAATGATGCAGAAAAAGCAATTGAAGTGCTTAATGCTCAAGGTGAAAAAGCTTGGAAAATTGGACACATCCAAGAAAATGCTGAATCAGTGGAAGGCGCAGACGAAAAAATTCGTGTGATCTTTGCATGATAAAAATTGCTGTTCTAGTCTCTGGGAACGGCAGTAATTTACAAGCCTTGATAGATGCAAATCTATCAGGGCAAATTGTAGGTGTACTGTCTAATAAAGCAGATGCTTATGCCCTAGAGCGTGCTCAAAAAGCCAATATTGCTACGGCCGTTATTTCTCATAAAGACTTTCCAACTCGTGAAGTGTTTGATGAAGCAATGCATCAACAGCTCTTGGCTTGGCAAGTGGATGTGGTTATTTTAGCCGGTTTCATGCGCATTTTAACTCCCACCTTTGTCAACAAATGGCAAGGGAAAATGCTGAACATACATCCCTCACTTCTTCCAGCTTATAAAGGTGTGAACACTCATCAACGTGTCTTAAACACAGGTGATCGTTTACATGGTTGTACCGTACACTTTGTAACGGCTGAACTTGATTCTGGTCAATCAATTGCCCAATCCGCTATTTCAGTTAAAGAACATGATACTGCCGCTTCATTAGCAAATCGAGTGCATGCACTTGAGCACTTTATCTACCCACAAGTAGCAGAGTGGTTATGTAACGGTCAACTTACATGGAAAAATGGCCAAGCTTATTTCCGTGATCAAGTTCTTGAACACCCTATTCGTTTTGCAAATTGGTAAAACTTTTTAATTAAAAGCAAAAATAAAAAAGGACATGCCAGCATGTCCTTTTTTTTATAAGTCTAAAAATTAATTTGGCTGATGATGAATCAATTTCTTTATAGAATTCACTGTATCAATAGGATGTTCTAGAGGAAACATATGTCCCCCTTCAACCACAGTAAATGGGATTCCCATTTTTCGCTTTGCCATTTGAGGAAAGCCTCTTTTTAAGAAATCACTTCCTTTACCTACAACTAAATGCACAGGCATCTTAGGTTTTGGCATAGGCAGCCACCACCAAGAAGGATTCTTACGGAAAATTGCAACTTCATCCTCACGAGAAATCGTTAAAGTAACTCCGCCACGGACCGAATCTTCTTTCAAAGCATAGTCGATGTAGGCTTGAAAACAATCTTCATCAAAATCTTTATAGAAACCTTTGGGACGCAGTAATTCAGCAGCCTGCTCTCTTGATTCCCAATGTTCACGACGGCGTGCAGATAAGCCTGCTGGAGTCATCGCATCAACCAATTTAGGACGAAATAGTTTTGCCATATGAAATGCAAATGAATATCGCCCTAAAATAAGAGGCGGATCTAACATAATAACTTGAGAGAAGAGTTCAGGACGCTGAAAAGATGCCATCAACGTTAAAACCGAACCAAGAGAATGGCCAAGTCCAATCACTTTACGTCCTTTCGCCTGTCGCACAATACTGTCAATTACCTGATCAACCAAAGCAGGCCAATGGTTAGTCACAGGATAACGTTTATCAGGACCAATCAGAGGAACATAAATAATGTCATATTCCCCTTTCAACTGGTCAAACAGTTTTTGATACACTTTTGATGGCACGCCATTCGCATGAGCAAAGTGTATAACTGGTTTCATTGACATACCGCTATCCTAAAACAGATTTTATTGTAATTTTGCGCTTTGACGAGTCTGCACTTCTTGAGCAATAGATTCACTTACCCCTTGCCCGATTTGTGCCCCCATACGACCTAAAATGGATTGTAATGGGTTGCGCTCAATTGTGTAGTCAACTTTATTATCAAGGTTTAGTTCACGCATCAAGCTCGTAATGTTACCTGAACGGTCAGCAACACCTAATTGGATTGCTTGTTCGCCAGTCCAGAATAAACCAGAAAAAATAGCTGGATCATTCGATTTTAAGCGCTTTCCACGCCCTTCTTTAACTGCAGTGATAAAGTGAGTGTGAACATTATCAAGAACAGATTGAATATGTTGCTTTTGCACAGGATCAATCGGTTTTGTCATACTTAAAATGTCTTTATTGGTTCCTGCCGTTAAAGTGCGATCTTCAATACCAAGTTTCTGAGCTAAACCAGTAATCCCATAGTTAGGCATGATCACACCAATTGAGCCGACTAGACTTGATGGATTGACAATAATCTCATCCGCAGCAGACGCAATATAATACGCACCTGATGCGCCCATATCACCAATAACAGCGTAAACCTTTTTATCTGGATGCTGTTTTTTCAAATAACGAATTTCCTGCCAGATTTCATCAGACTGAACTGGGGAACCGCCAGGTGAGTTAATATTAAGTGCAATAGCTTTACTATTTGAAGCTTCAAAAGCACGTTTAAGCGCTTTATTGGTATCTTCACTATTTACTGATTGATTACTCGAAGCATCAATAGTTCCAATAATATCCACTACAGCCAAATGAGCACTACTGCTACTTACTGCAGAGCCTTCTTTGCTGGTTGAACAGCCTTTACCCATAAGTACAATAATGAATAATAAATAAATAAAAGTTAATGTTTTAAAGAAGATTCCCCAACGGCGACTACGGCGCTGTTCCTCTACTGAAGCAAGTACAGCCTTCTCAAGAATTTGCCATTCTGGTCCATTTTGTTTAGGGATTATAGGTTCATTTTGTGGTTTTGGTGGCCAATCGGACATAAAATTCCAATCCAAATTAATCTAAAATGATGTCATTATATACGTTGATTTGATAAAAACTGTCTAAATAATATGATTTCATTTATAATAATTTTATCTTTTTTTAATTATTGCTTCCTTTTTACCGCGATAGATGACCAAATTAGATACAAAAAGCATGAACTACTACCTACTCAAAACTTTTAGCCGCCAGCCAATTCAATTTGGACGTTTTCTTGCTCGTATGTTGGCAGGGTTAATTAATACTTTAAAAATTACTAAAACATCAAAAAGTATAGAACTAAACCTACAAATCGCCCTCCCACATTTAACGCCACAGCAGCGAATAGAAATTACGCAGCAAGCTATTCGTAATGAAGTCACCTCATACTTTGAATTTTTAAGTATTTGGGGCTCATCAAATAGTAAGAATATTTCACGTATTCACCATATTGAAGGTGAACATTACTTTCACGAAGCACTTGCCGCAAAAAAAGGTGTGGTTTTGATTGTTCCACATTTTGGTACATGGGAAGTCCTGAATGCTTGGTGTTCACAATTCACTTCAATGACAATTTTATACAAGCCAGTAAAAAATGAAGATGCAGACCGTTTTGTTCGAGAAGCACGTAGTCGTGAACAAGCTCACTTGGTTCCTACTGACGAAACTGGTGTAAGACAAATTTTTAAAGCCTTAAAACAAGGTGAAACTACCGTAATTTTGCCTGACCATACGCCTAACGTCGGCGGCAGTATGATCAATTATTTTGGTGTTCCCCTTGCCTCAAGTAATTTAAGTACCAAGCTTATTCAAAAAACTAAAGCAAAAGCTTTATTCCTTTACGCGATTCGTAACGAAAATGACGGTTTTACAATGCACGTTGAACCTATGGATGAGAAAATCTACGAAGGTAGTGCAGATGATGGAACTTATGTCATTCATCAGGCTATTGAACAACTCATCCATCGTTATCCAGAACATTACCACTGGAGCTATAAACGTTTTAAAGCAAACCCTGCTTTAGATAATATTTATAATATTGATCCAGCTGAAGCTCTTCAAATTGTGGATAAGCTTAAAGCAGAAGCTTCACAAATTTCTGTGAAGCCAAGTACGCTCGAAACGTCGAGTGTATAAAATCATTTGATGATTCTCAGATACAAAACTTAATGTTCCTTGCTCAACTGTGCTTTTAAATGGAATATTAAGTTCTTGTATTCTCGCTAAAACTTCTTTGCTTGGATGACCATATCGGTTATTAAAACCGGCAGACGCAATAACAAGCTTGGGATTTAACATCGCTAAGAAGTCATAGGCTGAACTATGCTTACTACCATGATGACCTAAGACCAAAACATCTACTTTTAAATCAGGATATTCTTTTATCAATTGATATTCTGCTTCCCATCCCGCATCCCCCATAATTAAATAATTCTGATAACCCCTTACTTGTTTTAAATGAATATAAACAACACAAGAATATTCATTTTGGTTAGTAGGAACTAAATTTAAATCATTTTCTTTAGGCCAAAGTATCTCAATATCTAACTGTGGATATTGCCATTTTTGCCCTTGATGACAATAGGTAAATGATTCTTTCACCTTCTCTGCCCATAGCTGATTTGATATAACTTGTTTGATAGGAAAAGCCTGAGCGATAAAAGGAAATGCCCCACTATGATCTTGGTCAAGATGAGATAACACGACGTGATCTAGTTGCTTAATACCTTTCTGACGTAAATATGGAACTACTACATTTTGACCAATACTGAAAGTTTTCTCGTCATAAGAACCACCCGTATCAATTAACCATGTCTGCTCTGGATGTTGTAGAAAAATCGCTTGTCCTTGGCCTACGTCTATAATATTTAATTGAATTTGCTGTGAGGTTTTATTCGGAATGAGTAAGGGTAAACAACATATAAGACTCCAAGATTTTGGTAAAACACCACGCGGTAAAAATAAAATAATAATGGCACAGCTTAAGCCTATCAAAGCCAGTGGTGTCAGACTAAAACCTTGCAACGGTAGAGATAATTTCTCTAAAAGACTAAAGCATGTCAGCACCATACTGAGCAAAATATCATTAAACTGAAAGAGTGCATTTCCAAGTGAATTAAAAATAAGCCACACACAAGCCGCGAAAATATTTAAAGGAACAATAACTCCTCCTAACAGAGGAACAGCAATAATATTTGTGAGAGGTGCTACCCATGAAATCTGCTGAAAGAAAATCAACATTAGAGGACATAGAGCAATATATATTTTGCCCTGAGATTCAATTAAATTTTTAGTTAAAAGAATTATTTTAGATAGCAAACTCAATGAGGCAAGATTTGGTGCCTGTACTATGGTTTGATAAATGCGTAATAAAATAAAGCAAGAACCATAAGAGAGCCAAAAACCTGCTGATAAAACACTAAATGGATCAAAAAGTAAAAGTAGACTTGCGCTATAAACCAAGAGCGAAAATGGCTTAACTGGCAGTTTGAGCAACAATAAAAAGGCAAATAAAAATACTGAGAGTAAAGTTCTTAAGGCTGGAATTTCAAAGCCGACAAAAGCTGCATAAATCAAAACGCCAAAACATAACGGAATCATTGCTAAAATTTGCTTGGGCTGCCACAAATAAAGCTGAGGATAATAACGTCGTACTAATTGATGTAATCCCCAAGATAACAAGATTGCGAAAATGAGGACATGAGGTCCTGAAATGGCCAACAAATGAGAGATTCCTAACTGCTTAAATTGATTTTTAATGTCTTCATTTAAAAGACTTTCATCCCCAGTTAGAAGCGCTAATAATAGTCCTTTATTCTGAAAGGGAGATTTTTTTAGCATTAATCTAAATTTTAGACGGAGTTTTTCTATATTTAATTGTTGGCTAGTCAAAAAATTTTGTTGCTGTTTTAAGTGATTTTGATAACCTAACCGATAAATTTCATTAGAGTTTAAAGGCTCAATATGCCGAACACTGAAACCTGACATTATGTTTCGTTGAATGAACCATTGTTCTTGATCAAAAGCACCTGATACTGCATAACTATGAGCTGGTCTGGTTTTACCCGAAATTCGATAGTAATGACCTAATTGTAATTTTGGCTCCTCGATTAATGCACTCTCATTTTCATTTTTTAAATATAGCAACCAATTCACCGTATGGGATGACCGCCCTAGAACTTGAGCGAGTTGCTGTGCCTTATTATCTTTTTCTTCGCTTATTCGGTCTATATAAACCACAATCTCTAAAGACTCAGGTTGCATCTCCCGTAGTTGTAGTCTTTCATTTAAGGCATGCTGAGCATACTGATGGCCTATAACAAAAAGGCTAAGACCACAGATTAAATAATAAACTCCTTTTAATATGGGACGATTTAAAAAAATATGCCGCTTAAAAATATAAAAAATTAAGCAGATAAAGAGCAAAACTTTACCAACCCAACCATATTGCATTACTAAAGGAAGATCTATTCCCATAAATGCAATACCTACAATCCACCCCAATAAAATAAGCTTTAACATTTAAAATCATATCGTTATCTTTTTAGGGGCAAAATTAAAGCCCAACTGAGTGGGCTTTAACAATGTGATTTAATGACAATTTTTTAAGAACCGCTTACCCAAAGACCATCTTCCATATGCAAGATTGAATCTGCTGCCTGAGCCAACTGCTCATCATGGGTCACAATGAGCATAGCCATATTGAGCTCTTTCTTAAGATCAGTCAGTAATTCGAAAATACCAACAGCTGTTTTACGGTCCAAATTACCCGTTGGCTCATCCGCTAAAACTACGGCAGGTTTAGTGACTAAAGCACGTGCCAAAGCCACACGTTGACGCTCACCACCTGAAAGTTCACCAGGTTTATGATCCATACGGTGAGATAATCCCACTCGATCTAGTAAATATTCAGCTTGTGCCTTTACCGACTTATATTGACTGTCTGCTCGAAGCATTAAAGGCATTGCCACATTTTCAAGCGCAGAAAACTCAGGTAATAAGTGGTGGAATTGATAAACAAAACCAAGGTATTTGTTACGTTGAAAACCACGTTCGGCTTCACCTAAATTATCAAAACGTTGACCATTTAAAAATACTTGTCCTTGTGTTGGTTGTTCTAGACCACCTAACGCATGAAGCAAAGTACTTTTACCTGAACCACTCGCACCCACAATTGAAACAAACTGCCCTGCTTCAACTTGTAAAGAAAGACCTTTAATGACTTCAACCTTAGATTTACCATCATCAAAATGTTTATATATTTCTTTTGCTTCTAAAACAATTTTACTCATAGCGCAGTGCCTCGGCAGGTTGAACTTTGGCAGCACGAAGCGCCGGATAGATAGTCGCCAAGAAGCTTAAAAGTAAAGAAACAATCACGATAATCGTCACATCTTGCCATCTTAAATAAGAAGGAAGGTAATGCACGAAATAAGCATCGAATAGATTTAAGCCCAACACATTGTTAAACCATGAAATGATATCGCTAATGGTTAAAGCTAAAATTACACCTAAAACTGTACCCGCAACTGTTCCAATCACACCAATCACGGTGCCTTGCACCATAAAGATTTTAGTAATCATTGATGGCGACGCGCCTAATGTACGTAAAATGGCAATATCTGATTTTTTATCAGTCACAACCATGACTAACGACGAAACAATATTAAATGCTGCAACCACAATGATAAGTACAAGTAATAAACCAACTAGTGTTTTTTCCATTTGAATGGCATTAAACAGGTTGCCATGCGTATAGGTCCAGTTCGTTGCATAGAAATTGCTTGGTAAACTTTTTACCAAATCATCTGCAACTTGTGGCGCGGCAAAAATATCATCTAGTTTTAAACGAACACCTTGAGCACCATCAGGCAAGCGTAATAAGGTTGACGCATCATATAGGGCGATATAACCCACCATAGAGTCGACTTCAGCGCCTACACTAAAAATACCCACCACTTTAAAACGCTTGAAACGAGGTACAACACCGGCTGGAGATGGTGTTGCTTCAGGTAAAACCAATGTCACACTGTCATTTAGACGTAAGCCTAATGAGTCAGCCATATCTTTACCAAGCACAATACCAAACTCACCCTTTTTAAGTGAATCTAGACTCCCGGCAACAATATGATTTTGAATAATAGACACATTCTTTTCATATTTTGGGTCAATACCCGTCACCATAATACCAGCGACTTGCCCTTGCGCGGTTAACATACCTTGCAATTGGGTAAAAGGTGCAACCCCAGTTACATGTGGATGATGTTCAACTCGTTTTACCAGTTCAGGCCAATCCGTGAGGATTTGTGTAGATGAAACTGTCGCTTGCGGCACCATTCCCAAAACACGGTTTTTCAATTCACGATCGAAACCGTTCATTACAGAAAGTACCGTAATCAGCACTGCGACACCTAGTGTCAAACCGACCATCGAAACCAATGCAATAAAAGAAATAAAATGATTACTGCGTCTTGCGCGAGTATATCTCAACCCTATATACAGTGAGATTGGTTTAAACATACCTTCTAAATCCAAGGTGATTGATGGGAAATAGCAGATGCCAATGTCAAATTACATTCACATTTACTATTTGGCCATATCGTTAGATGCTGTATTAAGGTTTAAAAATCAGTAAGTTCTGATCTTCCCTTAACAATCCTAATATTATATTGCTGCGCTATTTTCTACTACTTAAGTTAGGAGATCAATTTGATCATGCATTTCGCTACGAATTAGAACAATTTAATGAATAAGCTCAACAAATTACCCAAATCTTCTCCTATTTAGACTTCATATGTTGAGCAAAGTTCCGGTTTGCCTGAATGTCTTTATAGAAATATAAAAAGAGCCCAGACAAGATAATTAAAGCCCCTACAAAAACCATAATCGAAAGTTGTTCATGATTTAAGGCAGCTCCAATCATCATCGCTAACATTGGTGTAATTACTGTCGTTAAAGATAAAGTCGTTGGCTGAATATTTTGTATAAGTTTGAAATAACAAAACATGGCGACTAAAGAAGCCATGAGTACCGTATAAATTAAGGCAAATAAAGATTTAGCTTCTGGCAAATGTGTCGGTGCATATTGCCAAATAAATGGAATAAAACAACTAGCAAAAATAGAAGACACTAAAATAGAACCTGTTGCCTGAGCCATCGGCTGGATCTGAGCATTAACTTTCTTAACCCAGAAAATTGAAAAAGAATAAACAAACACACTGATCAGCATAAGGACAATACCAAACGGATGCACATGCTGATTTGCACCGCTCAAACAAATAATCGCTAGCCCACTGACCGCAATTGCCATACCCAACCATTGCAGCTTATAAAGTTGTTGGCCAAATGCAAACCGACCAATAAGCCCTGCCATAATAGGTGCTAAGCCAAACATAAGTGCAATCATGCCTGAACTTAAATATTGGGTTGCGGCATAAGTAAAAATTTGGGAACCAATTAAGCTAAAAGATCCGGCAATGTAGCTATGAACTGCTTGTCGATGAGCCGGAAAAGGTGTTCTTAAAATCAGTAATATGATTACTGCCAAAGGCAATGCAATAAAAAAGCGTAACAACAATGCCCACATCAGATGTAAATCAGACACACTCCAAACAATAGCCAATGGAGTGGTTGCCCAAATGAACACTAACAAGGCATAAGTTAAAGCCAAATTGGTTTGCGATGGCATGTGATGCTCACTTAGCTGTTTTACGTTTTTGCTTTAAAATTGTTTGATCTAATGAACTTGAAAATTCACGCTTATCTCGCTCGGAAATAGGCGGTGGTCCACCAGTTTGCACACCCGCACCACGAAGCGTATCCATGAAATCACGCAGATGTAAACGTGCTTTAACATTCGCGGTTGTATAAACTTCACCACGTGGATGAATAGCAACGCCCCCTTTCTCGATCACCTGAGCTGCCAGTGGAATGTCTTGCGTAATGACAATGTCATTTTCAATCATACGATCAACTATTTCTTTATCGGCCTGATCAGCGCCACTTAAAACCTGTATTGACTTAATACGAACAGAAGGTGTAATTCCAACATTTTGATTAGCAACAAAAATAACTTCTAATTGATAACGATCTGATGCACGCAAAATTACTTCACGTAAAATTTTTGGTAAGGCGTCTGCGTCTACCCATAGTTTAAATGGCAGCACGTTATTCTCTATTTCCACTAAAAATCTAAGTCTAACAGATGCTTTTCGAAGGTGAGTAGAAATAAACATTAAACTTATTTTTAATTTCAACATTCAAGTTTTTATAGACGAAGCTTACTTTTAATTTATAAATAGAAGCCACATTTCTCTTTAAATGACTAAATATGTGCTTTTACAAGAGAATTTACACATGACGACTTGAAAAATAGTAAACACCCTCGATTTAATATAACAAGTAATGTGAACCCAACAGCATCGTGCTTATGAAAAATCAAAACAGTCCAGAAGTAATTAAAGTAAATGACCAAAATTTTGGTAGTCATGGCGAACATTGGAATCTATTGACGTCCCATCCTGAAACAGATGTGCCAAAATGGTTAGGGCTAGCACTTGATGCACCTGTAATGCCGATGGGCTTATGCGAACATGAAGAAGATATGGATCAATCTTTTTGGTTGATTCAAGGTCCACAAAACCAAAAAGTTACAATCAACCAGATTATTGCTGTTGAAAACCAAAAGCCTCGAGCACTCAAAACAGCCTTTCCAAGTTTTGAAAGCCCATATCAATATAATGCAAAAATTGAACGTATCATTACTTGTGACTCTGCAACGCAAGCCGTGTTAAGTTTAAGACTAAATAAGAATACAACCGTTTATGCGTTTGATAATTTATTTAGCGTTAACGCTTGTCAATATGACAAAAACCAAAACTATCAAGTTCAATTTAATGCATGGGCTTATGAATTAGAACCAGTTCCAGCAGGTGAGAAAATTGTTGTTGATGACCCAGCTTCAATTAAACATCACCGTGCATTAAATGCAATTTTGACTGAACATAATGGTATTGCTCCTGAAAACTTACAGGAACTCATTAATGAATGGCAGCCAAAAACCCCAGAAGATCAAGAACCTGTAACTGTTGATTTTTCTAAAATGGTCGCATATTTATATGGCGAAAATCTTGGTCAAGAAGATGAAGCATGGTTCCAAGGTAATATTGTTGGCAAAACTTCTATGACATTTATGGGGGCAGAATATACCCTTTATGATGTTACTTTGGTTTTAGAAGATGATCTTCCTGCCATATTAGTGCGCATTGCGACCAAAAACGATTTGTATAAAAACTTTAATATTGGCGAATATATTCGCGGTAATATCTGGATTCAGGCGACTATTTGTGCTAAAAAGGGTGAAACTAATTGAATTTCACTAATATTTTAATAATTAGGTTATTGAATGAAGATTATACCCGAACAAACTACCAGCCTCATTCAATCTAGTAGCCTGCGCGTAAAGGTCGATACTGGTGCGTTTTGCTTTTTTGTATTGGGTATGTTTTTAGCTGCCATATTCATGCACCAACTTGGTTTAGTACCTTTTTAGTTTATAAAATTTATTCAAAAATAAAGCCCTCATTTGAGGGCTTTATTTATTTGATTTGCTTAACCATTACGTTTTGCAAAATCATCCATAAAGCTAATTAAAGCCTGTACGCCTTCTAATGGTACAGCATTATAAATACTTGCACGCATCCCACCCACAGAACGGTGTCCAGCTAAATTCAACAAATGGTTTGCTTCCGCTTCTTTTAAGAATTGCTTGTCTAAAGCTTCATCTGCCAAGGTAAACGGTACATTCATAATTGAACGGTTCGGAATTGCAATCGGGTTATTGTAGAAATCACTTGAGTCGATATAACCATATAACAACTGAGCTTTTTCAAGGTTAACTTTATGGATAGCATCTACCCCACCCTGCTCTAACAACCATTCAAATACCAAACCAGACAAGTACCAAGCGTAAGTCGATGGAGTATTTACCATAGAACCATTTTTCGCTTGGTCACCATATTTTAAAATGCTTGGAATTTCTGGTTTAGCTTGATCAAGTAAGTCATCACGAATAATGACAATTGTTAAACCAGCAGGACCAATATTTTTTTGTGCGCCAGCATAAATCAAACCAAACTTGGTCACATCTAATGGAGCAGATAAAATACTTGATGAATAGTCACAAACGAGTGGAGCTTTTACATCAGGAATTCCTGCGAACTGTAAGCCACCAATCGTTTCATTATCCGCATAATGTACATAGGCTGCATCGTCAGATAAATTCCATTCGCTTTGCTCAGAAATTGCGAACTTGCCATCTACTTTAATACCAGCATTTACAACATTAATGTCGCCATAACGTTTTGCTTCTTTTAATGCTTTTTCAGACCAGATGCCTGTGTCAATATAATCAGCTTTACTGTTCTTACCTAAAAGGTTTAAAGGAATCGCAGAAAATTGTAATGACGCACCGCCTTGTAAAAACAGTACTTTATAATTTTCTGGAATATTCATTAACTTGCGTAAATCTGCTTCGGCTTTTTCAGCCACAGCAACATAGTCAGCACTACGGTGACTCATTTCCATGATGGATAGACCTTTACCTTGCCAATCCAACAATTCTTGTTGAGCTTTTTCTAAAACGGCAGTAGGTAATGCAGCAGGACCAGCACAGAAATTGTACGCGCGCATGATTTTTCCCTTGTATAAAGTCAAACACAATAAAAATGGCATTTAACCACAGATTGCTTAAGCTTGCAGCAGCTTCTCAAGTAAATATTTCAATGCTGGACTGTATTTAAGTTTATTTTTTCAATTATTGTTGTTATTTCCATAGTTTTAATTATCGCCTTCAAAATTTAAAAAGATTTTAAGCAAAAAGATCAACTTGACTTGTGATTATCATTTCACATACCTTGATAGATATTAGAAAAAATATTGGCTTAGTAAATTCAATAATTAAAGGAGCTAAAATCAAAATGTTTTTATACAAATGTATAATAAACAATATGATAATTGAATTTAATAACAAGAAATTTAAACTATAAGGGATGCCAGAAATTGTTATTTAAAATGCCAGCACATCGATATAGACAGTCTATTTTTCCCTTTTCATTTAAACCAAAACATCTTGCTTTGGCTTTAGGCTTTTTTTTCACTAATCATTTATATGCCGGAAGCTTAAGTTATGCTGAAGCAGAACAACAAGCTTTAAAAAGTTCATACAGTACTCAAGCCAACCAAGCATTACAGCAAGCATCTCAATTAGAAGCTGAAGCAGTAAAGGGCCTCGGATTACCTCGAGTTGATTTAAATGTGAGAGCCTATGCTTTTCATAGTGAAACAGATGTACCTCTTGGCTCTTTTAAACAAAAACTTGAGAATGATTTAAGCCAAGGGCTGAATGACAAACTTTCACAGTGGAACAATGTCATTCCATCGGATGTGCTGGGACAAGTTCAAGAAGGCGCCAATCAAACCATCCATGATGGTATTAACCGATTTCCAGATTATGCGAATCTGACCATTGAAGATCAGGTTGTACGCCCTTCTATTTCAGTCGTTATGCCACTCTATACAGGTGGTTTAACCAGCAGTGCAAAAAAACTAGCAAATATTCAAGCACAGCGTTCGGAGCTTTCAAGCCAGCAACAACAAGATATACAGCGGTTTGAAGTAGTACAAAGTTACTTTAATGTGCAATTACAGCAGCAGCTGGTCGCAAGTAGCTTATTTAACTTTAACGCGATGCAGAAACATTACAGCAATGCCCTAAAGCTCGAACAACAAGGATTTATTAGTAAAGGGCAACGCATGCAGTTTGAAGTCGCTCGTAATAATGCAGAACGTACTTTACAAAATACTCAAGCCAACTTAAATGCCAGTCGCTTCAGTCTTAATAATCTTTTACATCAACAAAATAATATAGATTTAAGTACGCCACTATTTGTAAATAACACCCCAAGCCAGTCTCTAGAATCTCTTTTAAGCAGTTATTCACAAAAATCTAGCCTTGTACAAAAAATGCAGATGGATACTCAACTGGCTAATGTAAATATTCAAGCTCAGGAAGCTGCAAAAAAACCAAGTCTTTTTGCCTTTGGTGAATATGCTCTCGATAAAAATGAAAACTGGATTGTCGGTGTAATGGCAAAATACAACCTATTTTCAGGTGTTGATAAAAATAAGAATATTCACGCTGCTGAATTGAAGCGCTATGCCTCTGAACTCATGACTGAACGAACTAAACAAGAGATTGAAGCTCTTTTGAATAAGTCATATAACGAACTTAACTCTGCTCAACAAAGTCATCAGCTCTTACAAAGAAACGTAAATGCCGCTCAAGAAAACCTACGTATCCAAGAGCTTTCTTTCCGTGAAGGAATGGGTACAGCAACCCAAGTAATTGATGCACAAAATGCATTAAGCGCGTTAAAAACTGAAATGGCTTTAAATGCTTATAAATATGTCATGTCACTCGCGACTTTACTACAAAGTCACGGCTCAATTGACCAGTTTAAAGCATACGTTAATCAACCACATACCGACTATATTCGTTAAGGGGAGTATAAAATGAATCAAGACTCAGCTCATTCAGAACAAGATGCTCCTGTTGCGGATACAGCAGAAACCAACCAAGTTCAAAAAGATGATCAAGCGAGTGATCATCAAGAATCAAGCACAAATAAAAGTGATTCCAAACCACCTAAAAATTCAAAAATTAAACTGATTATTGGTGTAATCATTATTGCCCTATTGGGTTTAATTATTTTTGGTTTATGGAAAAGTTATCAACCAAAGCCTATTGAACTACAAGGCCGAGTTGAAGCCGAAACAATTCACGTAAGCACAAAAGTTCCGAGTCGTATTGAAGAAATTTATGTACAAGAAGGCCAGAAAATTTCCAAAGGCCAGCCACTTGTTCGTTTGGTTAGCCCGGAAATAGAAGCTAAAAAACAACAGGCTTTGGCTACCTTACAATCTGCTTTAGCATTTCAATCTACGGTAGATCGTGGTTCTCAACAAGAGAATATCGATACACTTTATGCCAACTGGCAAAGCACGAAAGCACAAGCAAATCTTGCAAAAACCACTTACCAACGTGGTGAAAATTTATATAGACAAGGTGTCATTTCACGTCAAAGACGAGATGAAATGCTTGCAGCACAAACTTCTGCTCAAGAATTAAGTGAAGCCTCTTATCAACAATATGCTCGTGCAAAACGTGGCAGTACGAGCCAACAAAAATCTACAGCAGATGCACAGGTTGAAATTGCAAAAGCAGCTGTAGGTGAAGCAAAAGCACTAGAGGAAGAAACACGTTTACTCTCTCCTATTTCAGGTACGGTTTCAAAAACTTACGGTAAACCTTCTGAATTAGTTGCTATGGGTGTACCTGTTGTCAGCATTTTAGAAGATGATGATTTATGGGTAAGTTTAAACGTGGGTGAAAATCAATATGCCTCTGTTTATAAAAATAAAACCCTTGAAGGATTCATTCCAGCACTTAATCAGAATGTGAATTTTAAAATTAAGAATATAGATGCTGAAGGTGAATTTGCCACTATAAAAACGACTCGCCAAACTGGAGGCTATGATATTCGCAGCTTTAAATTGCATCTTGTGCCTGAGCGTCCAGTGCAAGATTTAAAAGTTGGGATGAGTGTTCTATTTAAAATTAAAGAAGAAAAATAAAGCATGTTTGCCAGTATATTACGTGAACTAAACTATCTAAAAAGCAACAAATGGGATTTGTGTATGGTGACACTCATCCCCGCTTTTATCATTTTTATGTTTAGCAGCATGTTTTACGCAGGTAAAGCTGAACACTTACCAATTGCGATTATTGAACAGGATCAAAGTGAACTCAGCCGTAATATTGAAAAGTATCTTTCTTTAAATCATACGGTAGATATTAAAACAATTACGGCGAGCTCCACAGAAGCGGAACAACTACTCAATGAAACCCAAATATGGGGATATGTTTTCATTCCAGACGGTGCTGAAAAACGCTTTGTGAAAGCGCAAGATGCTCAAATCAGCATTGCATTTAACCAGTCTTTTTTTAGTGTCGGGAACACGATTTCCTCCGCAATGTTGATCAGTACCCTCAATGCTTTAGCAGACTACGCAGGCCAGAGTTATCTAGCAAATAATATCCCCTATTTAGATGTTCCTACCGCTCATGTCAAAATCTCAACGCTTTATAACCCAAGCATGAGCTATGAGTTTTATTTAGAACCCTTCATGGTTCCAGCCGTATTGCATTTGTTGCTATGCTGCTGTGTTGCCTTTGCTATTGGACAAGAACTTAAACGTGGCACATTAACCACTTGGGTAAACCGAGAAAGTTTTATTCAAGGCTTATTGGCTAAAAATTTGCTCTATAGCCTTATTTTTTGTTTCTGGACATGGTTATGGATGTTTTGGCTAGTCGAAATCCGTGGCTGGTTTGTAGCGGGTTCTCTTAGTTTATTGCTATGCGCACAGTTCCTACTTTATTTTGCCTACGCTTTGATTAGCAGCACAGTTATTTTAGCAACCAAAAATTTAAGCAAAACTTTTGGCTTTATTGCCGTTTATGGTGGGTCATCTTTGAGTTTCGCAGGCGTTACCCTGCCTTTAAATAATGCACCGATTTTCACTAAGTTTTGGTCACTTATTATTCCCTATACCCCTTATGCCAAACTGCAAACTGAACAATGGGTCATTGGAAGTCCAATTTTCATTTCAATCACTCCATTTTTAATACTTCTGGGTTACTGCCTTATTTACTTCTTTTTAAGTTCTTTGCTGCTTAAAAAATTAATTCGGGGAGCAATTTAATGAAAGATTTTTTTCAGGCATATTTGCAGACTTTTAAAGATATTGTAGGAAACAGTTCAGTTTTCACGACTCTGATTTTATCGGTCATTCTTTATAGTTTTTTTTACCCGACCGCCTATAAAGCTGAGCGGGCAGAATCAATTCCTATTGTCATTGTTGATGAAGAGCAAAGTCTCTTAACTTCTCAATTAATCGGTCAAAGTGCAAATAGTCCGCATGTTCATATTGTTACTGTTACAAGCAATTTCTTACAAGCAGAACAAATGGTTCGTGAACAAAAAGCCGATGGTATTTTACTTTTACCAAGCAACCTAACGCAAAGCTTACGCCGTGGAGAAGCTGGCGGAATTGGCTTATATTTAAGTACAACCAACTTTTTAAAAACTAAAGAAATTGGTTTAGGCTTAGCTACATCCATCGAAGCAACCTTAAAAGAATATGTCGAAAAATTTGGAGAGCGCACACATTTCCAACCCGCGCTTTCTATTCATCAAGTCCCTTTATTTAACCCCCTTTCAGGCTATGGAAGTTACATTTTTCCGGCTGTTGCATCTTTAATTATCCATCAAACCATTGTGTTAGGTTTAGCGATGCTGATTGCAAGCTACCGTGAGCAACACCAAAAAATTACAGCTGTTCGCTTCGCTGGAATTTTCGCAAGTATATTTACCATTGGTTGTTTAAGTAGTTTTTATCTTTTTGGTTTTACGTTGTGGTTCAACGACTATCCACACGGTGGAAACTTCATAGGTTTACTCGTTGCTGTTCCTATTTTTATTAGTTGTGTGATTGGATTAGGCATGTTGATTGGCTCACTTTTAGATATGCCAGAACGTGCCGGACATATTATTGTGTTTAGCTCTGTACCCTTATTCTTATTAACTGGCGCTGCATGGCCACATCAAGCAATGCCCGAATGGTTACAATGGTTTGCGTGGTGTTTACCATCAACACATGGGGTACAAATGTTTGTGCAACTTAACCAGATGGGTGTTCCTTTAGCCACAGTTGTACCAAAACTGATTTTTCTTGCGACAATCGGTCTTATTTTTTTAATCTGGGCATATTCACGTTTAAAAACCTCCAAGTGAAGAGTTTTCTGAACTTGGAGCATAAATTATATTTTTATTTACTATAAAATCTGATAGTTAAAAGTCATTCCTTAAAAACCATTGACCATAAAAATATAAAAAAACCAATAAATTCAAATTATTAATTAGTAACAATTGTCATAAAACCTTAAAAAAACTTTAAGTTGAAATTAAGAAAATTTCTCCATAGTAAAACTGTTTAGTTTTTCAGCAGCCTAAAAGGGTAACTCTGCTACCCTGCTCTATGACGGAATTTGATATGGCAAAGGTATGTTATTGCGCAGATGACTTTGCAATGAATGCAGAGATATCTAATGCAATTATTCAGTTAATTGAAAGAGGAGCACTTCAAGCGACCTCATGTATGACCCAATCTGAACTCTGGGAAACTGCTGCTGCCAAACTTAAACCTTTTTCGAATCAAATTGACATTGGTTTACACTTAAATTTCACTCATGCGTTTACTTCAGGTAATACGGTTTTCTCATTACCTGCACTCATGTTTCGCGCATGGTCATCAAATCTTAACCTTGAATTAATTACCCAGTGTATTGAAGAACAATGGGATGCATTTGTTTCAGTCATGGGAAAACAACCCGATTTTATTGATGGACACCAACATGTTCATCAATTTCCGTTTATACGGGATATTTTGCTACAGCTTTTAAAAGAGAAAAATTTCACTGGTTGGATACGTAATTTACAACATCCAATTTATCTACCCCATTATCGTTTTAAAACGCATATGCTTTCTGCACTTGGCTCAAATGCCTTAGCAAAGGCGTGCCAAACTTACCAGTTTAGCCAAAATGAATATTTCGCTGGTATCTACGACTTTAAACAAACTGATTATGCCGAACTGAATCAATATTGGCTTGCTCAAGCAAAAGACCACTTACTTATTATGTGCCATCCCTCACTTTCTATACCAAGTGAGCAAGACCCAATCCAGCATGCACGTATCCAAGAATACCAATATTTTTCTTCTGATCAGTTCCCTCTTGATTGCCAGAAAAATGGCATCCAACTTACCAGACTAGGGGCAATGCAATGAGCACAAAACCTTTTTTATCCTGCGTTGTTCCCGCTTATAACGAAGCAGAGAATTTAAAGACATTTATTCCAGCTTTAGCAAACAGCTTAAAGCAACAAAATCTTAGCTATGAAATTATTGTGGTCGATGATGGCAGTAAAGACGATACTATTCCGATCTTACAAACGATGATCGAAGATTATCCTTTAGTTGTACTGGAATTATCACGAAATTTTGGTAAGGAAGCTGCTTTAAGCGCAGGTTTAGACCATGTAAATGGTGAAGTTGCGCTACTCATTGATGCTGACTTTCAACATCCTTTTGAAGCAATTCCGACCATGATTAACCTTTGGAAAAATGGTTATGACATGGTTTATGGCATTCGTAATCGTACTACTGAATCATGGCTAAAACGGACACTAACCCAAGGTTACTACCGTATTTTAAATTTAAGCTCACCTATTGATATTCCTGAAAATGCTGGTGATTTCAGACTTCTTGACGCAAAAGTTGTTGAAGCAATTAAACAATTACCAGAAAAAAATCGCTACATGAAAGGCCTTTATGCATGGGTCGGTTTTAAAAGTATCGGGATCAATTTCTCTGAGCAAGATCGTCAACATGGTCGTTCTAGTTTTAACGTAAAGTCATTATTCAATCTGGCAATGTCTGGTTTAACTGGGTTTTCAGATTTACCTTTGCGAATTTGTATTTATCTAGGTGCCCTGTTGGCTTTAGGCGCTATGAGTTACGGTGTTTGGATCATTATTAAAACCCTGATTGAAGGAATTTCTGTACCAGGTTGGGCAACTCTTGCGGCAGGCATGACGCTATTAGGTGGCATTCAATTGTTATTCATTGGAATTTTAGGTGAATACATTGGCCGAATTTATGCAGAAGTTAAAAATCGACCAAAATATATTGTTTCAACCGAACATTCTCGTATTAAGCAAGAACACCCAATCACTCACTCCGAAAATACGTTCTCTAGTTTCTAATGTTTGCACATATTTTTCAGCTCGCGCGGTTTACCACGACTGGGGCCGCGGCGGCACTTACGCACTACAGTATTGTCATGCTCTTGTTTAAACGAAACATTGCATTGCAGTATGCTAATTTAGTCGCCTTTCTACTTGCCTATTGGGTGAGCTATTTTGGGCATCGTATTTTTACTTTTAAAGCCCAGCATATTTCTCATCGACACACACTACCCAAATTTACCTTAGTCGCTGGATTAGGTTTTTTATTCAATGAGAGTTTTCTCTTACTTTCTAATCTTTACTTCAGTGCCCCTGTTTCAACATTGGTTTGTGTAGCTATTGTCCTGACTTCAATTGTGACTTTCTTGCTTAACCGTTTTTTTGCATTTCAACATTAAGGATTATGTATGCAGCAATGGCTTCGTAGTTCCAAATTCTTATTAATATTTTTACCGATTTGGTTGTTTGTTTTGTCTTGGATAAGACCCCTCTCTGTGCCAGATGAAGGACGCTACGGAGATATTAGTCGATCTATGTTTGAGTCGGGAGATTGGTTGATTCCCCGTATCAATAGCTTGCCATTTATGCATAAGCCTCCTCTATTACATTGGTTAAGTTCTATATTTATGGAACTGTTCGGTATGCATATTTGGGTATTGAGATTAGTTCCAGTGCTAGCAGCTACACTCATGCTCGTCAGCCTATTCTTATTCGTTAGAAAGCACATTTCAGAACGTATAGCACAACTTACTGCCATTATTTTAGGCACCAATTTACTGTTTTTTGGTAGTAGTGAATATATTAACCATGACCTACTGCTTGCTTCATGGATTACAGTCAGTGTTTTATGTTTTGTTGATTTCACAATTTCAGCGCGTAAATCTATTTTATTTTTAGGATATTTTGCAGGTGCGGCTGCGTTCTTAAGTAAAGGCCTGATTGGTATATTAATTCCCGGCATGATTCTCTTACCATGGTTGCTTTACACCAAACAATGGAAAAAAATCCCTTCATTGCTTAACCCTTTGGGGATTCTGTTATTTATATTATTGGTTAGTCCATGGCTCTATGCAGTCCAACTTAAATATCCTCAATTTTTGCATTATTTCTTTATCGACCAACAATTTAGTCGATTTAGCTCAAAAGAGTTTAATAATAAGCAACCATGGTGTTTCTATCTCGTTATTTTGATGTTCAGCTTTTTACCATGGATTCTGTCGAGTAGATTTGGATCTATTAAAGCCGTATTTCAAAATTACAAGAAGTCCGCTTTACTGGCCCTGCTTATATGGTGGTTTATTTCTGTTACGGTTTTCTTCTCTATTCCGCCTTCTAAGCTAGCTGGCTATATTTTACCATCTGTGCCTCCACTCGCTGTTTTCTTGGCTCTTGTTATCAACCAAGTACTTGAAAGTGAATATAAAACTAAATTACAGGTTTGGGGTATACCTATATTTATTATGCTGGTCGGAATAGGTATTGCTGCTACACCGCATTTC
The DNA here is from genome assembly GCF_000196795.1 of Acinetobacter oleivorans DR1. Taxonomy (NCBI): domain Bacteria; kingdom Pseudomonadati; phylum Pseudomonadota; class Gammaproteobacteria; order Moraxellales; family Moraxellaceae; genus Acinetobacter; species Acinetobacter oleivorans. The sequence goes on along the minus strand of NC_014259.1, from coordinate 927,561 downwards.
ATGCGTGCACATCAACCTTTTTTCCAAAACCAAGCGATATTTATTTATATCATTGGCACGCTATTGGTTATGCTTCCACTGGCTTTAGTCTGGTTATATAAAAAGCAAAAATTAAACTATTTGAACTATATTTTTATCAGTTTAATTGTTCTGTGTAGTTCAGTCCCATTTGCTGTTCGTATTTTAGATACTAAAAATAATGTGGGACAAACAAGTTTTTCTGAATATATGACACCATCAACAAAAATAGTTTTCTACAATTACTATTTCTATGATGTGCCTTTCCTTTTGCAGCTAAAACAGCCTGTATATATTGTGAATCAATGGGATACTGTGCATTCAGATAGTGCTTCTTTAGAAATTAAAGATGGTTTATTGTTTGAACCACAACGCAAAAAATACTTATGGAGTGAGCAACAGCTTCAAGATGCTTTAACGCAAAAACAAGATTTGATTGTCGTAAGTCAGCCTAATAATTTTGCAACTAAAGATCCATCTGCTAAAACACTACATTATCGAAATTATGATGTGTTTATCTTCCACTCAAACAAATAAATAACCTAATAAAAAAGGAAGCTTACGCTTCCTTTTTTTTTTAATTAAGACTTACTCTTCTGACACATCGTCATTCGTAGAAACTGCATCTTCACCATCTACTTCTGAAGTATCAACTTCTCCTTCGAGAAACTCTTCTTCATCTTCGACAGCTTCAATAGACACAACGCCCACTAAAGTTTCTTCTTCGCTTAAACGAATCAGACGAACACCTTGTGCATTACGACCAGTCATTGCAACTTCAGCAGCACGCGTACGAACTAATGTACCACCATCAGAAATAAGCAACAGTTCTTTGCTTTCATCAATAGATACTGCACCTACAAGCTCACCATTACGTTCACTTGTCTTAATCGCAATAACACCCTTACCACCACGTTTTTTGGTTGGGAAGTCATTTACAGGAGTACGTTTACCATAACCATTAGCACTCGCACACAGCACTTCACCCGTTTCAGGAACAACAACAAGCGATACGATGCGACTTACTACATTTAAATCTGCTGAATCTTCGTTGTCATCAGATTCATCATTTTCAACTTCTGCATCTTCTTCACTTAAAGTACTGCTTGCAAAGCTAACACGCATACCACGGACGCCTTTAGCAGTACGACCCATTGAACGCACGTCGGTTTCTGCAAAACGAATTGCCTTACCTTCATTCGAGAACAACATAATTTGCTGATTACCATCAGTAATCGCAACACCAATCAAGGTATCTTCTTCATTTAGTTCAATTGCACGTAAGCCATTTGAACGAATGTTAGCAAACTGCTCCAAATCAACACGTTTAACGGTACCTGAAGCTGTCGCCATAAATACATAATGGTTTTCTGGGAACTCAGTTAACGGCAAGATAGCTGTTACTGTTTCATTCGCATCTAAAGGTAACAAGTTTACAATTGGGCGGCCTTTAGCACCACGTGATGCTTGAGGTACTTCAAATACGCGAAGACGATACACTTTACCTACGTTAGTAAAGCAGAGTACAGTCGCATGGTTTGAAGCCACAATCAGATGTTGAATAAAGTCATCATCTTTCATTGAGGTCGCAGACTTACCACGTCCACCACGGCGCTGAGCCTGATAGTCTGAAAGTGGTTGAGTTTTTGCATAACCTGTTTGTGAAACCGTTAATACAACTTGTTCTTCAGGAATTAAATCTTCACGGCTAAAATCAATACGTGATTCAATAATTTCTGTACGACGACCATCACCATACTGTTGTAGTACTTGCGCTAATTCTTCACGAATTACAGCCATCAATAAATTGAAATCATTAAGAATTGCCGTAAGTTCAGCAATTTGACCTAAAATTTCAGTATATTCTGCATGTAATTTGTCTTGCTCAAGGCCCGTTAAACGATGTAAACGCAATTCTAAAATTGCACCCACTTGCGTTGGTGATAAACGGTAAATTGATTCAGTTAGACCAAATGGACGATCTGGGTTTTCACCTTCGATTTCATCTGGGCGAACAGAAATAGCGCCAGCTTTTTCAAGTAAAGAGATAACGCCACCACCAGCCCACTCACCTGCTAGTAAACGCTCGCGCGCTTCAGCTGGGTTAGCAGAAGTTTTGATGGTTTCAATAATTTCATCAATATTGGCTAAAGCAACAGTTAAGCCTTCTAAGATATGACCACGTTCACGTGCTTTACGTAATTCGAACATGGTACGGCGTGTCACTACTTCTTGGCGGTGACGAATAAATGCCGCAATAATATCTTTCAGATTCATCAATTTTGGTTGTCCGTTATCAAGACAAACCATGTTGATGCTGAATGAGTTTTCAAGCTGTGTATTTAAGAATAAGTTATTTACAACAACTTCTGCGTTTTCACCGCGTTTTAAGTCAATTGCAATACGCATACCGTCTTTGTCAGACTCATCACGAAGCTCTGAAATACCTTCAAGTTTTTTCTCTTTAACTAACTCGGCAATACGTTCAATAACTCTTGCCTTGTTGACTTGATATGGAATTTCAGTAAAGACGATAGTTGTACGACCTGTCTTTTCATCTTCTTCGAAATGGTATTTACCACGAATGTGCAGTCGGCCTTTACCTGTACGGTAAGCATCAACAATGCCTGATTTACCGTAAATAATACCGCCAGTAGGGAAATCAGGACCAGTAATGTATTCCATCAACCCTTCAACCGAGATATTCGGATTGTCAGCATAGGCTAAGCATGCATTCACAACTTCTGTCATGTTATGCGGTGCCATGTTAGTTGCCATACCTACGGCAATACCAGCAGCGCCATTAATTAACAAGTTAGGAACACGTGTTGGAAGCACCTGAGGAATACGCTCAGATCCGTCGTAGTTATCTTCCCAGTCAACTGTGTCTTTTTCTAGATCTGCAAGAAGCTCGTGCGCTAACTTAGTCATACGGACTTCGGTATAACGCATTGCAGCCGCGCTATCACCATCGATTGAACCGAAGTTACCCTGACCATCTACCAATAAATAACGTAAGCTAAAATCTTGAGCCATACGTACAATAGTTTCATAAACAGCTGAGTCACCATGAGGGTGATATTTACCGATTACGTCCCCAACAACACGTGCAGATTTCTTGTAGGCTTTGTTATAGTCATTGCCCAATTCGTGCATGGCAAATAGCACACGACGGTGAACAGGTTTCAGACCGTCTCTCACATCCGGCAATGCACGAGATACGATTACACTCATTGCGTAATCTAAATATGAATGCTTGAGTTCATCCTCAATGGCAATCGGTCGGATTTCCGATACGCTCATGCATACTCCTTCTTACAGATAGAAATTTCCATCTGCTAATATGTCTTGATCTTGCAAAAAATTTAGTTCTGAAAACTGAACTAAAATCGAAAAAAATATAGCTGTATAGTATAGCACAAACTGCTCGTTAACTGGGAGTTTAGCAATCTGAAAATAGCATTTTTTTACAATAAAAATTTCATTAGAATTAATAAGTTAAAATTAGAGAATTCTAGTTTTAAATGTATTTCTTAAAACTCAACAGTTCGAACAAAATATAGACAACATAAAAGTGCTCTCTTTAGAGCACTTTTCATCTAATCTTAAAAACAAAACTTAGTTTATTAGCCAAAATACATAATATTTAGCTTGAACATACTCATCTTGTTGTAAATCCATTATTCTTTAATTTCTTTAAATAATGGGTTTGAAATATCATTTTATAGGCCGATATTGAGCAGGAATCCACTGATATCCTTTTGAGCCTTTACCAATGTGTCCAATGCCAGGAAAAGCGATATGTGCTGCCCCTACCCACCATTGGTTTTTATAGGCTTGTTCAAAGATATTCTTACGAACAGCAATAGCCTGATTCGAGTGAGTATCAGGTTTGTAGCTTGCATCAGGATAAGGAAACTGTACTGCACCATAGTGTACAACATCGCCTAGGCCTAAGAACTTTTGACCGTTTTGTCCATCTACTAAATATGAAGAATGCCCTTCAGTATGACCATGAGTAACGATGAGTTGAACATTCGGTACGTTAAAAGAAGTTTTGGTAAAAGCGACGAGTTGCCCTGCCTTTTGGTATGGCTGTAAGGCATCTCTCGTCATTTTAAATATTGGCTTAAAAAAATCGGTAGCTTTTGCTTCATTCGTTCGCGATGTCCAAAAATCTACATCTTCTTTAGCCAGATAAACTTTTGCATTCGGATAAGCCATTTTGCCATCAAGTGTAATACCGCATAAATGATCAGGATGAGCATGTGTAATCAAGATGGTATCTATTTGTTCAGGCTGTACGCCTGCGTTCTTTAAATTTTCACGCACATGGCCCAAGGTTGGACCAAAACATTTTGCTGTGCCAGCATCAATTAAAATATTTTGTGTGGGTGTTTGAACAAGATAGGCAGAGAAATCTGTGACAATCTGATTATGCTCATCTATAGGAACAAAGTTTTCTGCAAACAATCGATTGGCTTTTTCAGCTGAAATACCCAATAAATCACTACGAGGTAGTCCCAACTCGCCATCAAACAATGCTGTTACCTTAAGGTTTCCTACTGGTTGTAAAAAATAACCATCAACTTGATGTACACTTGGCGTTTGTTCTGCATGTATAACTGTACTGGCACTCAGCAGTAAGAATATCGTAAGTGATTTTAATGATTTCATCATAGAGTCCTTCGTATTTTCATACTTTAACTCTATTGGTTTTGATCTATTTAAATCGCTCAATAAGCGATAAGAAACGCTCAAATTGACTTATTCGGTAACTAGAACAGCTGGATCTATACCATAACGCTCTATAAAGCGATCACGAAAAATAGCAACAGACTGGTATCCCGATTTTGCCGCAATAGTTTTCATAGGTAATTTTTTCGAATACAACAACTCAAGTGCAAAAGTAAGCCGTGCGTGGGTAATTGTTTCTCTTAAGGATGTGTCTTCATGGCTAAGCTTACGGCGCAGTGTCGCACTGCTCAAACCTAATCGCATTTCAAACTCACTAGACTGCCAATGGTGCTGTGGATTCTCTATGACCCAATCATGAATGATTTTTGTCAATTTAGGTGGTGGTACAATTAACACATCTGAACAATGCTGTTGGCATAACTGTACAAGTATAGCGGTAATACATAAACGTGCTTTCACCACATCATGATTAAATAAAGCCGCTTGCCACTCAGCTAAAGATGTAGCGAAATCATCAATTGAAAACTTTAATATTGCTTCAGTTCTGTCTACAACAGGCTTAGCCCAAATCATTTGTGCAGCTTGAATGACTTCTTCACACATAGGCACCAGAATAGTGAGATATTCACCCGTTATAGGGTCAGGCAGATTAACTGCATCGATAACCGTATCGGGTTTTATAATGTATAGATCGCCGGCACTAAAATTGATTTGTTTTGTTTGAAGATTTAATTGTTGTTGCCCATATAAAATAAATCCCATGTGCAACTGACTAACTTTAATATTGGATAGTCCATGCTGATTTTTCGAACGAATACATAAATAATCTCGTGCCATATCTGCCCGTGCCAATCTCACAAGTGATTGATGCAATTGGTGGGCCTCTAGGGAAGCGGAATAATTAATATTCATAATGATGATCTAAATAAAAAACGCCCTTGGCTATTTATAGCACAAGGGCGTTTTTCGAATAAGTGACAAGCTGTAAATTACAACTTGCTTACTAACTCTGGTACTACAGTGTTCAAATCACCAACTAACCAGTAGTCAGCAACACTGTTGATTGGCGCTTCTTCGTCTTTGTTGATTGCAACAATAACTTTAGAATCTTTCATACCAGCTAAATGCTGGATCGCACCAGAAATACCTACAGCAACATAAAGGTCAGGCGCAACGATTTTACCAGTTTGACCCACTTGGAAGTCGTTAGGTACAAAGCCCGCATCAACTGCCGCACGTGAAGCACCTTGTGCTGCACCAAGCTTGTCAGCTAATGGATCAAGTACTTTATGGTAGTTCTCACCAGAACCTACACCACGACCACCAGAAACTACGATACGAGCCGCAGTTAATTCTGGACGATCAAGCTTAACGATTTCTTCAGATACAAAATGAGAAATACCTGCATCTTTCGCATCACTTACTGCTTCAACCGCAGCAGAACCACCTTCAGCAGCTACTGGATCAAATGCTGTACCACGAACTGTACCTACAATGATTGCTTCGTCAGATTGAACAGTCGCAATCGCGTTACCTGCATAAATCGGACGCTTGAATGTATTTGCAGATTCAACAGAAATAATGTCTGTGATCATGCTTACATCAAGAAGAGCAGCAACACGTGGAAGAATGTTCTTACCAGTTGTTGTAGAAGCAGCTAATACGTATTTGTAACCTTTAGCTAAATCAGCAACTAAAGCAGCTACGTTTTCAGCTAACTGGTTTGCATAAGCAGCATTATCAGCAAGTAGAACCTTGCTTACACCAGCAACTTTAGCAGCAGCATCAGCAACTGCCTGAGCACCAGAACCAGCAACTAATACAGTAATATCACCACCGATTTTTTGTGCTGCAGCAACAACGTTTAAAGTAGCACCGTTAAGTACTTGGTTGTTGTGATCAGCGATAACTAAAATACTCATGATTTTATCCTTCCGTATTAGATCACTTTCGCTTCATTTTTCAATTTTTCAACAAGCTCATCTACAGATTTCACTTGTACGCCAGCTTTACGTTCTGCTGGAGCTTCAACTTTAACAGTTTTAAGCTTAGTACCAGCTGCAACGCCATAATCAGCAGGAGATTTAGTATCAAGTGGCTTCTTACGAGCTTTCATGATGTTAGGCAATGCTGCATAACGTGGCTCATTCAAACGCAAGTCAGTTGTAATGATTGCTGGAAGTGCCAGTTCAACAGTTTGTAAACCACCGTCAACTTCACGAGTTACTTGTACTTTGCCGCCATCAACTTTCACTTCAGAAGCGAATGTACCTTGGCCCGCACCTAATAATGCGCCAAGCATTTGTCCTACTTGGTTAGAATCATCATCAATTGCTTGTTTACCAAGAAGGATAAGTTCTGGTTTTTCAGCGTCAACAACACCTTTTAAAATTTTAGCAACTTCTAAAGCGCCAATTTCATCAGTGGTTTCAACTAAAATACCGCGGTCTGCACCCAAAGCCATTGCAGAACGGATTTGTTCTTGAGCTTCTTTAGGACCCACAGAAACAACAACGATTTCTGTTACTGTTCCTTTTTCTTTTAAGCGAACCGCTTCTTCCACTGCGATTTCACAAAATGGGTTAATTGACATTTTAACGTTAGTTAGGTCAACCCCACTATTGTCCGGCTTAACACGAACTTTGACGTTGGCATCAACCACGCGTTTTACAGCAACAAGAGCCTTCATGTAATCCTCGGCTGTTCTAGCAAAAGTAAATGTTGAGAAAAGTATATTAACTCTTCAATTAAAATTTTTTAGGTACCCTATCTTGCAATGTGTTTGGCATTTCGGTCAAGTCACAATTTTCGCTACTGCTATAAAAAAGATGAAATGCCCAGTTCACTAATTCAAATTGCTTATTCGCTCAATGAATTTAGCAAATAAGCCAAACAAATTTTAAACCTTGAATTTCTTAATATTTTAAAAAATATGGTAGCGTAAAATCCTTTAATTTTAGAGGGGAAAAAAACAACAAAAACACCATTTTCTCCCCGTATGAGAGCACTCACGGTACTCTGAAAAATTGGCAATTAGGTAAGAACATCCATAAATAAATGTTGAACAAAATAAAAAGCCAGTTACTGCTAATTACTTAATTTCTCAGCATATATTTCTATTAAAAACAAAATATTAAGTTACCATTTAAACATAGGCAAAGGACTCCAAGGCTTTTGTAAAAAACGCTTTAATCCTAAATAAACTAGCGTTTTATGAAATCCAGCATTTGGATATTGGCGTGTTAACTTTTTGAACTCACTTTTAGGAATATTTGAACGTAATAAGCCTAAAGAGAAATCTGCATAGTCAGCTTGTCTAAAATATTCAACCAATGGGTATTCTGAAAACTTTGTCGTTGTTAATTTATGATGTTCTGTAATCATTAATGTTATTTCTATTTGCCAATCTAATAACCGATGCAAAGACAAATAACTTAACATCACTTTGACGGATGGCTCTAAATAATCAATTGTTTTACTTGTCCATATCCCAATATCATGAAAGGCAACTGCAATAGCTACTTTACGTATAGTCTCTTCATTACTATCTTGGCTTAATATTAAACAGCATGCTGCCACACGTTTACAGTGATTTAAGTATCCTGGATAATCTGCATCAATAATATTTTGATATTCCTGTAAAATTGTCTCAATCAAGATACTACATTGTCTAAATGCATCTTGATCAAGTGATAAAATCAAACCTTCTTTAGTGTTCATTCTTTTGTGCTCTCGGATGAGCTCGATCATAGACTTGTGCCAAATGATCAAAATCAATATGTGTATAAATTTGTGTCGTAGATAAATTACTGTGGCCTAACATTTCTTGTACTGATCGCAAATCACCACTGCTTGATAACATATGGCTAGCAAAACAATGCCGTAATAAATGAGGATGCAAATCTACATTCACACCTGCTCTTTGTGCTTGAAGCTTTACACGCTTTTCGATTTGCCGTGGGGTTAACGCGCCACCTCTTTGAGAAATAAAAACGAAAGCATTTTGATCAAAATGGCCTTTCCAGATTTTATAAATTTTCAGCCAATTCAATAGGCTTTCTTTCGCCTTTTTTCCAAACGGTACAATACGGGTTTTATTTCCTTTACCCGTAATACGTACCAGTTGACGGTTAAAATCGATATCTTTAATTGTTAAGCCTTGCAGTTCAGCCAAACGCAAACCACTTGAATAAAGTAACTCGAGCATGGCTTTATCTCTTAACCACAATTGCTGATCAATTGGTTTTTCAGGCATAGATTGATCTAAAATTTGATTAACCGTTTCTATGTCGATCATACCCGGCAAGGGTCTAGGCTGACGTTTTAACTTAAAGTCATCAGTAGGGTTAATTTCTAAATATTTTCCTTGTTCAGCCCATTTCATAAACTGGCGAATTGAAGTGAGATGACGCTGCATACTGCTTGAACTTAATTGGTCCTGCTCAACACGCTGGGCCAAATATTCACGTAAATCTGAAGCTTCAATATTTCTTAAATCAATTTGTTTGAGCTCGCAGAACTCAAGAAAGCTTTTAACATCTCTTTCATAAGCTGTAATCGTGTGCTCAGACTGGTTCTGAATTTTTCTTTCTTTTAACCACATTGAGAGCAGCTGTAATGCAAAATCCAAATTGCTCTCCATTTATTTGCTCATTTTATTTTTTCAGTGTATCAAAAAGTAGTTGTTCAGGAAATTTAAGATCGTACAGCGCAACAACTCATTACCTTATATATTACACTTCATTTTAAGTATTCGTCGGAACCCTGCTGTCATGACTACCATACTCATTCCCTACTTAATTGCCATTACTTTACTTACGCTTACCCCTGGTCTGGATACGACTTTAATTATTCGTACCGCTACTCTTGAAGGTAAATCGAAAGCATTTCAAGCAGCTGTTGGTATTAGCCTTGGCTGTATTGCATGGGGAATTGTGGTTGCTTGTGGTCTAGGGGCTTTGCTTATGGCTTCTGATCTAGCTTTTAATATTCTGAAATGGATGGGGGCTGCTTATTTAGCTTGGCTGGGTTTGAATATGATTTTAAAACCGCGTAGCCAACTTGCGGACATGCAAGAAAACAACTCAAATGTCCCTTCTTCACAGAATTGGTTTATTAAAGGTTTTTTGGGTAACTTACTTAATCCCAAAGTCGGAATTTTTTATATTTCATTTCTTCCACAATTTATTCCACCACAAGCATCGGCTGTTACTTGGATTATGGGGCTTGTGATGATTCATGTGGTGATTGGAACCTTATGGTCAATTTTATTAATTTTGGCTATGCAACCACTATCACGTTATCTGAAACAACCCCAATTTGTGAAATATATGGACCGGATTACGGGCAGTATTTTTGTGTTGTTTGCTTTGAAATTGGCTTTGAGTAAAAGATAAATTTTAAAAAGCGTGCTAACGCATAGCACGCTAAATAAGATTTAAAAACTTACACTAGTTTTTCTAAGTAGGTTTTTATTTGAACTGAAACTTCATCGGCATGTTTTTCTGCCAATTGATGGTCCCCACCTTTCACAACATATAACGTCGAATTTTCAAACTTTTGATTTAAATATTGACCCACCTGAACGGGGCTCACTGGATCGTTATCACCCCAGATTAATAAAGTTTCAATGCTTATATCTGATAAAAACTCTTCGTAGTTAGCATTGGTAGTAATAAACCAATCTGGATATTTTAAAAATGCTTGGCGGTATGCTTCTCGCCAGTCTTGTACATTAAATCTTTCAAGGTTAATTCCACCCGAAGTTGCAATCAAGACTAACCCTTTTATCAGTTGAGGTTTTTGCAACGCTGCCGCAACAGCAAAAATGCCACCCATAGATTGCGCAATAATTACAGATTCTTCATTAATTTGATCGACCACATGATTTGTTAGATCTTTAAAACTTTTGACCTCAAAGGATTCAGGTGTATCGCCGAAACCGGGGTAACCAATAATTTTTGTCTGGTAATGCTGAGGTAATTTTTCAATTAAGGGATGCCAAAATGTCATACTACCTGATGCGCCGGGTAAAAAGATTAGATTATTCATATTTTTATAAAGTAATAAAATTGAAAAATTATTGTATATAAAAGAAAGCCTCTTTTATCATTTTAGTTAATAAAAGAGGCCTCTATTTAGGTAATGTTATTAGCCTTGGAAATAACGTAAATCCAAACGCCCATCATATACATGAGTTGTTGGACCCGTCATCCAGACCACATCGCCTTCTTGCCATTCGATTTGTAGCTTACCACCAGCAAGTTCAACTTCCACTGAGTTACTCAATAAGCCACGGCGCATACCACTTACCGCAGCAGCACAAGCTCCTGTACCACATGCAAGTGTTTCACCTACACCGCGTTCAAATACACGAAGGCGCACATGCTTTTCATCAATGATTTGCATAAAGCCAGCATTCACACGTTCAGGGAAACGTTTATGTGATTCAACTTGTGGGCCAATGCCAGCAACATCTGCAGTTAATACATCTGGAACAATAGTGACAGCATGAGGATTGCCCATATTGACCACATCAATACTAATGTTTCGGTCATTGGCTAACTCAAGTGTATATAAAGCTTCTGGTTGTTCAGCAATGAATGGAATTTCATTCGGCAAAAATTTCGGGTAGCCCATATTCACGCGAACCCAACCATTTTGCCCCAGTTCAGGTTTGACAATCCCTGCTTTGGTTTGAACAGTAATACTAGTTTTCGTTGTTAAATGACGCTCATGTACAAAGCGAGCAAAACAGCGTACACCGTTACCACATTGTTCAACTTCAGAACCATCTGCATTAAAAATACGATATTTAAAATCTGCTTCCGGTAAATCAGGTGGTTCAACAATTAAAAGTTGATCAAAACCAATACCGAAATGACGATCGGCTAAGCGTTGAATTGTTTCTGTATCCAAATAGGCGCGTTGGCTGATCAGATCAACCACCATAAAGTCATTGCCTAGGCCATGCATTTTAGTAAATTCTAACAACATTTCATTTACTCCTCAGGCAATAAACTTTCTTTTTCCCAAAGGGATTCAACTGTTTCACGTTCACGAATCAAATGGGCTTTGTCGCCAGACACCATTACTTCTGCGGCACGTCCACGTGTATTGTAATTTGAACTCATTACAAAACCATAAGCGCCAGCACCGAGAACAGCTAACAAGTCATTTTCTTTTAAAGCCAATGAACGATCTTTACCAATGAAATCACCTGTCTCACAGATTGCACCAACAAGATCCCAAGTTTTTTCTTCAGTATCAGAACTTGGCACCACAGGTTGGATATCCATCCAAGCTTCATATAATGCAGGGCGAATTAAATCATTCATTGCTGCATCAATAATGGCAAAGTTACGGTGGCTCGTTGGCTTGAGCAAATCAACTTTAGTTAAAAGCACACCTGCATTTGCACTAATGCTACGGCCCGGTTCCATATAAACCTTGAGACCTAACTTTTCTAAAGCAGGTTTCATTGAGTTAGCATATTCTTCAACACTTGGCGGTGTTTCATCTTTATAACAAACACCTAAACCACCACCGATATCAATGTGTTTAAGATTAATACCAAGTTTTTTCAACTCTTCGATCATCAACATGACACGGTCTAAAGCATCAACGAATGGTTTAGTCTCGGTTAATTGCGAACCAATGTGGCAGTCAATTCCAATAATCTCAAGGTTTGGTAAAGATGCAGCATATTGATAAGTTTCATAAACGGTATCACTTGGGATACCAAATTTATTTTCTTTAAGGCCTGTTGAAATATAAGGATGTGTTTTTGCATCTACGTCTGGATTTACACGTAAAGAAATCGGCGCTTTTTTGCCTAGACGAGCTGCAACTTTTTGAAGACGATCTAGTTCGGCATACGACTCTACATTAAAGCAAGCAATGCCTACATTTAACGACGTTTCAATATCGGCTTCAGTCTTACCTAAGCCAGAAAAAACAACTTTAGATGCATCTCCACCCGCTTTTAAAACACGTGCAAGCTCACCACCTGATACGATATCAAAACCAGCACCAAGTTTTGCCAATACATTAAGAACAGCTAAATTTGAGTTAGATTTCACCGCAAAACAGATTTGATGATCAATAAAATCAAAAGCACGATCCATATCTAAGTAATGTTTTTCAAAAGCTGCTTTTGAATAAACATACAAAGGTGTGCCAAATTGCTGCGCAAGCTGCTCCATAGAACATTGCTCTGCGTGCAATACTCCATTAATGCGAGTGAAACTCATGAATGTGTCCTTATTTCAAAGCTTAAGGTGAAGTTGTTTGGGTTGGGGCTGATGATTCAACTGGCTGATCAGCTTGTTCATCCTGTTGCACAACTTGTTTCTGTTCTTTATTACGATAGAGCAAGTATTTCGCGCGTTTGTCATAATTCGGATCAGAAGGTAGCTGTAATGCTCCTGACTGACCGCAAGCGCTTAGCAAAATACTGCTGCTCAATAAACTGATGAGGCAAATGACACGACGCATCTGAGCACCTGATTTAAACAATTCGATGCAGTATACCGTGATCGTGCAGGCGGCTAAAGAGTAAACTTAAAGAGAAAAACAATATGCATAAAAAACGCCAGCTTTTCAGCTGGCGTTTGATCATAACCAAATAAATTTAATTACTTTTTATGACGCGGTTTATAGAAGAAGAAATAACCAATGATCAAGATAATAAACCAAATTGGGCTGACTTTAAGCGCTTTAAACGTATCTGGCTCTAAAGACAACACGTAAATCATACCAATAAAGAAAATAATCGTGATCCAACATGTAAATAGGCCACCCGGCAATTTAAATGTTGATTTTGCATGCAGCTCAGGACGTGTAGTGTAGTAACGGATATAACTCCAGATAATCAGTAACCACACGCAAATGAACAGAATCGTTGAAAGTGTTGTTGCAAGCGTAAACGCCTCAACGGTATTTGGTACAAAATACTGTAATGCTGCACCTAACAATAAACACGCAGCAGAGAAATACAATGCGTTTGCAGGTACCGCACGTCTGTTCAATTTACCAAAAGCTTTTGGTCCCTGATCTTCACGAGATAGACCAAACAACATACGGCTTGTTGAAAACACGCCACTGTTCATTGATGACATCACTGATGACAACACAACTAAGTTCATTAAGATTGCTGCTGCCGCAACGCCTGCTTGACTAAACAAGTTTACAAACGGGCTGATCGCCGGATCAATTTTATTCCATGGTGTTACTGACATGACAATAATTAATGCGAACACATAGAAAATAATGATACGAATTGGAATTGAGTTAATTGCTTTAGGCAAATTACGTTCAGGATCTTTAGTTTCCGCAGCTGTTGTTCCGACAAGTTCTACACCAACGAAAGCAAAAATCGCAATCTGGAAGCCTGCCAAGAAGCCATGTACACCCGTCGGGAAGAAACCACCATTTGCCCACAAATGAGTAAAGGATGCCACTTCACCTGTAGTCGAGGTAAAGCCTGTAAAGATCATCCATAGACCCACAGCAATTAAAATAATAATTGCTAGGATTTTGATAAGCGCAAACCAAAACTCCAACTCACCAAACAGGCGAACTGTTAACAAGTTCAAGCCCATAATGAATACGATGGCTGCAACACTGATCATGGCACCTTCGACAGGAGAGAAAGGTAGACCATTATTAAAGAATTGTAAGTAATAGATAATTGCAGAAAGATCGGCAATACCAATGGTGATCCAACACAACCAATAGGTCCAACCTACAAAATAACCTGCCCATGGGCCAATTAAATCTGTTGTGAAATCAATAAATGATTTATAGGCAAGATTTGAAAGAAGTAATTCGCCAAGCGCACGCATGACAAAAAACACCATCACACCAATAATCAGGTAAATAAATAAGATTGAGGGGCCAGCAAGACTAATCGTTTTGCCTGATCCCATAAATAATCCCGTACCAATTGCACCGCCAATCGCGATCAGCTGTAAATGCCGATTTGAGAGGCTACGATGGAGCTCACCTTGTTCATGAGGCTCATTCAGATTTTGATTCGACATCTTATCAATACACTCCAGTAATTTTTTTTAGTCCGTTAGCTAAAATCAAAAAGACGATATCGCACCATTTGCAGGTATCTTTTAAATGTATATTTTTTGATAATTTTTCAGCTAACCGATTTTTATCTGTATTGCTGATGATTTCAAGCTACATACAATTAAATCTGATAATACGCACAAGCCCATAGCAATACAACGCACTTTACGGTCTAAAAACATGACTTGAACTTGTCTGATTTTTAAATTAAAAAGACGATTCAATTGACCATTTTCTAATCTTCAATTTTATTTCAGTCCTTCATCTGTTTATTAAAAACACCCCTGCTCGACCTTAATCTTTTAAATTAACTAACACATGACAATGACCTAATATTTTCGTTGTTTTAAATTAAGCAAAATGTATTCCACTTCAAAACTGATTCTCTATTTTGGTTTTGTTATACTCCGTTTCTACTATTAATTAAGAAGTTTTTAACTGAAGTCGAATATGAGCAAAGTCAAAACTGTTTACCGTTGCGAACAATGTGGTGCCGATCATCTTAAATGGGCAGGTCAATGTTCAGAGTGTGGTGAATGGAATTCTTTGACTGAAGTCAAACTTGAGCCTACCACTGCTCACCGCGCACGTCCAAAAGTTGGAGGCTATGCTGGCCAAGCTGCCAATATTACAACTCTAAATAAAGTCACTTTTTCCCATGAAACACGCTTACCGACAGGCATCAGCGAATTTGACCGCGTACTTGGCGGAGGCTTAGTTACGGGTTCAGTCGTATTGATTGGTGGTGACCCGGGTATTGGTAAATCGACTATTCTTTTGCAAACAGCAACCTATATGGCAAGCGCAAAAAGCTCTGCACTTTATATTACCGGTGAAGAATCTTTATCTCAGGTTGCACTTCGCGCTCAACGTCTTGACCTACCTACTGACCAGTTAAAAGTCATGGCAGAAACCTGTGTTGAACGTATTTGCGAAGTCTTAGAACAAGAAAAACCTGTCGTGGCGATCTTAGATTCGATCCAAACGCTTTATACAGAAACACTTCAATCGGCACCGGGTGGTGTTTCACAAATTCGTGAATCTGCTGCTTTATTAACTCGTTATGCAAAAAATAGTGGCACTGCACTCTTCATTGTTGGTCACGTGACCAAAGAAGGTGCACTGGCAGGTCCACGTGTTTTAGAACACATGGTGGATTGTGTACTTTACTTTGAAGGCCAATCAGACTCACGTTATCGAATGATTCGTGCTGTTAAAAACCGTTTTGGTGCGGTGAACGAGCTTGGCGTATTTGGCATGACAGATAAAGGCTTACGTGAAGTTGCTAACCCTTCTGCCATTTTCTTAAGCCGTTATGATGAAGCGATTCCGGGTTCAATTGTCATGATTAGCCGTGAAGGAACTCGTCCTCTTTTGGTGGAAGTCCAAGCTTTAGTTGATGATGCTCAAGGACAACCTCGTCGCGTAGCATTGGGTCTGGAACAAAACCGTTTGAACATGCTGCTTGCTGTAATGCATCGCCATGGCGGTGTTCAAACCACCGGACAAGACGTCTATGTCAACATTGTTGGTGGTTTAAAAATTACAGAAACAGGTTCTGACTTGGCTGTTTTACTGGCCTGTGCATCAAGTTTACGAACCAAAGCATTGCCTCAGCAACTTGCCGTTTTTGGAGAAGTTGGCCTTTCTGGTGAAATTCGTCCTGTACCAAATGGCCAAGAGCGTTTAAAAGAAGCTGCAAAACATGGCTTTAAGTATGTCATTTTGCCTAGAGGTAATGCGCCGCAAAAAGCAATTCCCGGCGTACAAGTCATTGCGGTTGCCCGTCTGCATGAAGCATTGACTGAGGCAATGCAACTCAGTGATGAATTGACATAAAAAAACATACTTTTATGGTTGAAATTTAGCGTAAATACCTTCATAAATACTATTACAATTTAATTTTAGACAGGAATTTCCTATGGAAGTACACCAGCGTGGCTTGATTACCGGTATTTTAATGGCTGCTTTAGCAATTTCGCCTCTTGCTGAAGCTAAACGTGCAGGTGGTGGTAAAAGCCACGGTATGGCACGCTCTACTACTTCAAGCCAGTCTTATCAACAACCTCGTCAAGTGACTCCTGCTCAACAACCTGCTACTGCACCTCAACGATCAGGTCCGGGTGTTGGTTCAATGGTTGCAGCTGGTGTAGCTGGTGCTGCCGTAGGTGCTGTTGCAGCAAA
The DNA here is from genome assembly GCF_000196795.1 of Acinetobacter oleivorans DR1. Lineage (NCBI taxonomy): Bacteria > Pseudomonadati > Pseudomonadota > Gammaproteobacteria > Moraxellales > Moraxellaceae > Acinetobacter > Acinetobacter oleivorans. The sequence goes on along the minus strand of NC_014259.1, from coordinate 910,581 downwards.
TGCTTTAGCTGATGACAAACCAACATCAACTGAACATCAAGCAACTCAAGCTGGAACAGAACAAGCTGCTCAAGCGCAACAAGAAGAGAAAAAAGGTGGAATTCCTAGCTGGCTTTGGGTATTACTTGCAGCAGCTTTAGCCTTTTTTGTTTTCCGCAAATTGGGCGCAAAAAAAAAATTAGCAGCTAATAATCCTTACGCACCAAATAACGACGGTCAAAACCCATTTGGTCGTTCTGCTGCACCACAAGCGACACCACGTAATGCAGGAGATAATACAAATATCTTTGGTCAATCTGTTGGTGGCGGTGCAGCAACCCAAGCTCCTTTTGGCGGTGCAACAACGAGCAATGGCAATCAACTTCCAGATGGTAGTGAACCTGCTGCTTTCTTACGTATCGCACGTCAACGTTTTAATCACATCCAGTCGATGAATACTGCAAGTAACATTGAAGAAATTCGCCGTTACTTAACACCAGAACTTTATAGTTCTATGTATAACGACATCATGGAAAACCAAGATCAAGACGTTGCTGAATTTAGCAATCTGAATGCGATGGTTGTAGACAGTGCGACTGAAAATGGTCAATACGTTGTAAGCGTACGCTTTACTGGTACTGTGAGTGAAGATTTAAACAGCTTGCCACAACCATTTACTGAAATCTGGCACTTTGTTAAACCTGCTGGTTCTCAGCAAGACTGGGTTGTTGCTGGTATTCAACAAGCTTAAGCTAAATAAACCCTCAATAAAAAAGCCACAATATTGTGGCTTTTTTTATTTGTCAGTTTTTAAGCAATTTCAGCTGGGAATGTAATGACTTTTTCAATTTTGACCTGATCCATTGCAACCATGAGTAAACGGTCGATACCTAAAGCAATTCCTGAACATTCTGGCATATGAGGCAACGCTGCTAAAAGATGCTCATCTAAAGGCATAACATGAAGGCCTTGCTTAGCACGCTCTGCATTGTCTGCTTCAAAACGAGAACGTAACACCTCTGCGTCGAGTAATTCATCGTAAGCATTGGCAAGCTCTAAACCTTCAATATAAACCTCAAAACGTGCTGCGACCTCTTCCCCATCTTCATCTACTTTCACTTTTGCCAAAGATGCCATTTCTGGTGGAAAGTCAGTTAAAAAGACTGGCGCATCAAATCCTAAACTTGGTTCAACAAAATGAGAAAATAATAAATCCATGTAAGCTAGGCGGTCATCGCCTAAATCAAGATTTAATCCCACACGATTTGCAGTACCTTTGAGTTGCTTCAATGTTGCTTGCAATGGGTTGATATCGAGGCGATCTTGAAAGGCATGTTTATAACTTAAAATAAACGGACGAACTTCACCAAAACGATGCTGCAAACAGCTTTGCAATAAATCGGCGGTTTCATGCATTAATGCTTTTAAGTCTAGACCCGGGCGGTACCATTCGAGCATGGTAAATTCACTATTGTGTTTACGTCCGTGTTCATCGTCACGAAAAACCTTACAGATTTGATAAATTGGCCCGCTACCACTCGCTAGTAAACGCTTCATGGCAAACTCTGGAGAAGTCTGTAAATATTGAGTCTGCAATTTGCCATTAATATGACGTAAAGCCTGAACAGACGCTAAATGTACATCGGTGACACCTGCTTGTGAAACAATCGGTGTTTCCACCTCCATGACATCACGTTCAGCAAAAAAATGACGAATCTGGTTATAGAGCTTGGCACGTGCTTTTAAGGCATCAATTGAACAAGTTGGTTGATAACTTAAACTCATGCCTGCGGCCCTCCATGTGCTGCCCATTCACGGCGCAGTGGATAGTTTTTACGTAATAAATCAAATGCTTTTTGCTCTACTTTGCCCTCTTTAATGCAGGCACGGATGTTGGCATCATCTTGAGCAATATCATAAATCTGAGTTAATTTTTGCTTTAACACTTCTTTTAAATCATTTCCTGAAAAATAGTCGTCACATGCAGGCAACTGAGTCTCGAAACGTTTATTTATATCAAACCCAAACTTTTGGCAGAATGCTTCATAAATCATTTGCGTACCGCGAGCCTTCCCTTCAAGGCTATAACCTGCAATATGCGGTGTTGCCAACGCTAACATGTCTATAAGTTCTTCTGATATGACGGGTTCATGCTCAAATACATCGAGCACAACTTTACGCTGAGTACGCTGAATATCTTCGATTAAAGCAGCTTCTTTCACGACCGGACCACGCGCACTATTAATTAAAATCGTGTTCGGTTGAAGTGCAGCAAACGCTTGCTCATCAAAAAGATGATACGTCGCATGTTCACCATTTTTGGTTAAAGGCACATGAATTGAAATTGCATTCGCTTGTTGCAAAAGGGTTTCTAAACTTACATTTTTAATTGAATCTAACTGCACAAATGGGTCAAAGCCTATTACATTCCAGCCCAGCAACTGGGCCATATGTGCCAAACGCTTACCGACGTTTCCAAGCCCCACAATGCCTAGGGTAAATTTTTCTTGTTGTTCTAAAAGGTTGGCATCTAAATGAAGTAAAGCAGTAATGACATATTCAGCAACTGCCTGCGCATTACAACCTGCAGCATTGGCCCATGTAATTCCTTGTTTTTCTAAAGCAGGAATATCTAAATGATCGGTGCCGATTGTGGCACTACCCACATATTTTAAAGCGGTGTTTTGAATTAAACTTTCGTTTACTGCGGTGACTGAGCGAACCAATAAAGCTTCAGCATCTTTTACATCTGCGTGTGTTAAGGTGCGTCCTGCATGGTGTTGAATATCGCCAAATTCTGAAAAAAAGTAATCGGTAAATGCCAAGTTTTCATCTGCGACGATTTTCATTATCTGCAACTCAAAGCTTATAAAAACGTTATTATCCTTTGAGTTGTAGCAAAGCACAATGTTCAGGGCGTTAAATTACGATAAGGCTTCTAAGCGTAGTTCACCTACAAACCACCACCAAAATAAAAATAAGCCATCACCGCAAGAGTAAGCCACATTAAAATAATAAGTACAGCAACCAAATAATTTCGTGGCCCTTTTTCATGTTCTTCTAGCCATTGGTTAGCTTGCTGTTCTGCATCGAAAATAACTTGTTGAGGCGTAAATCGAAGCGCTAACCAAATGAGTATCGGCAAAATGATGGCCTCATCTAAAAGGCCTAAAATAGGAATAAAATCTGGAATTAAATCGATTGGACTAAAGGCATAAGCCACAGCCACCACAGCAATAACTTTTGGGAACCATGGCATTTGAGGATGCTTTGATGCAAACCAAAGCATAATAATTTGTTTTTTTAGACGTTTTGCCCATTCTTTTAGTGATTGTAACCAAGACATTTGGACAGACTCTGAACTACATAACTCTGATCATAAAGTATAAAGTTCGTGCTTAACTTAAAATTAGGCAAAATAGAAATGTATATTTCCATTATGTTTGATCATTCTTAGTATTTGAGCTGATCTGATCAATATTTCAATGCATGACCTTTATGTATATAAAACGAAATCATCTCCACGACAAAAGCTTGCTAAAGTTAGGCCTGAAGTTTTTGCGAGTCGAATAGCCATACTGGTTGGGGCAGAAATTGAAGCCAATAAACCAATATTAAGCTGAGCGCATTTACGAATTAATTCGTAGCTTGCACGACTGGTCATAACAACAAAACCCAAACTGGTGTCGTAGTTTTCTTGAGCTAAATAACCTAGTAGTTTATCTAAGGCATTGTGACGGCCGACATCTTCAAATAAAGCCATGATTTTACCTTGAACCACCCAAGCAGCGGCATGAGCGCCACCCGTCAAGGCAGTAATTTTTTGTTGATATTTTAATTGAGAAATCGCGATTGGAATTTGTTCAAGCCATTCTTTGGAAGGTTCGATGGTAATTTTAGAAATATCGAGCTGAAGCTGCTCCAAGCTTTCAATACCACACAAACCACAGCCTGTACGACCCACCAACATACGCCGCCTTTCTTTTAATGCAGCAAATGCTCTAGATGAAATGGTCATATTCACTTCAATTCCCAGTTCACTTTCATGAACCTCAATGGCATACAATTCTTTTAAGCTCGTTAAAATTCCTTCGGACAGACTAAAACCCTTAGCGAACACACTCACATCGGTAGGTGTAGCCATCATTACTGCATGAGAAATGCCGTTATATACCAAAGCAATCGGATGCTCTTGAACAATATTATCTAAAACACTTTCAGATTCGGTTTTCTTAAACCGCTTTACTTGTAATGTTTCAACCCCATAAGAATGTGGTGTCAAAATAATTTCCTTTATCTTGAAATGGCGCTTGATTAGAGCGCCATTTGTTTGAATTACATTTTTAATATCGCTGTTAATTTAAAGGTTACTTACTTTCTTATCTGCATCTTCAGGGTCAACTGCCGTTGCCAAATTAAAGTGTGCGGGCGCATCACCAGCATGCAATATCACAGGAACACTTTTTGAAGCTGGAATTTTGGCGTATTTATCATGACTGCTTAACGCCACTAAAGGATTAGTCTCTGGATAGTACGCAGCTAAACTGCCACGTGGAATGTTGTAAGGCACAATACGGAAACTATGTACAATCCGCTTAACCCCATCTGAGAAAACACTTTCAATATCAACCCACTGATTTGCTTCAAAGCCAGCTTCATCAATGTCTGCTTGGTTCATAAACAAAACACGGCGTTGCCCAAAAACTCCGCGGTAACGGTCGTCGAGACCATATAGCGTCGTGTTGTATTGATCGTGAGAGCGAGTGGTCATTAAGGTATAAACTTTGCTGTCAGTATAAGCAGCAGCATATTGATTTTCTTTATCGCCATAGACTTCACTCAGAGGTGTAATCATAAACTGCGCCTTACCACTTTTTGTGTTCCAAATGTGCTGATTGGCTGGATGCTCTAGATGGAAACCACCCGGGTTATAGACACGTAAATTAAAATCATGGAACTCATCAAAGACCTCAGCAATTGAGTCACGAATACGATCATAGCTTTCAATGTACCATTTCCATTTGATCTTACTATCTGGTAGCACGGCTTCAGCCATTCTTGCCACGATGTCGGGTTCAGATAAAATATTTTCAGAAATTGGGGTATTACGCCCAGCCGACAAATGAATATTACTCATCGAATCTTCGACTGAAATGGCCTGCGGACCATGAAGCTGCTCATCAATTTCGGTACGGCCTAAACATGGCAAAATCAGAGCCTCTTTACCACAAACCAAATGGCTACGGTTTAACTTGGTTGCAACATGAACGGTTAAATTACACTTTCTAAGTGCTTCTTGGGTATACGGTGTATCTGGCGTCGCAACTGCAAAGTTACCACCTAAACCAATAAAGACTTTGACCTCACCTTCAGCCATAGCTTTAATCGTTTCAACGACACCATGCCCATTTTTTCTAGGGGATTTAATCCCAAACACGCGGTCAATGTTGTCGAGTAATTTAGGACTAGGTAACTCATTAATGCCCATAGTTCGGTCGCCTTGCACATTACTGTGCCCACGAACTGGACAAAGCCCTGCACCCGGACGACCAATTTGCCCACGAGCCAATAATAAATTCGCCAACATATGCACATTAGCTGTTCCATGGCGATGTTGAGTAATACCCATCCCCCAACAGAAAATTGAGCGCTCAGACTCTAAAAAGAGCTTAGCGAGTTTTTCTAAATGCTCTGGTGATAGACCCGAGTGTTTATAAATATCTTCCCACTCAGTTTTTTCAACCTCGGCAATCATCTCGTCGAAACCGATTGTATTCACCGCAATAAAGTTTCGGTCAAAAACGCTTGGTTTACCTGAAGCGAGCGCCTTTTTATCCCACTCATTTAGGTGCTTTAAAATCCCTAACATCAGTGCATAGTCACCACCAATTTTAGGTTGGAAATAATAACGACTAATTGGGGTACTGCCGTTAGTCATCATTTCAAGTGGTGCTTGTGGGTCTTGGAAACGTTCAAGTCCTCGTTCTTTAATTGGGTTAATCGCAACAATGTTACCGCCACGTTTAGACACTTCACGCAAAGTACCTAACATACGTGGGTGATTAGTTCCGGGATTGTGCCCAAAACTAAAAATTGCATCAGCTAAATCAAAGTCTTCTAGGGTGACTGTGCCCTTTCCTAAACCAATCGAATCAAGTAATCCAACGCTTGTGGTTTCATGGCACATGTTCGAACAGTCTGGGAAGTTATTTGTTCCAAAGCTTCGCACAAACAATTGATATAAAAATGCTGCCTCATTACTTGCACGGCCAGAGGTATAAAACGCAGCTTGATCTGGGTTATCTAAGGCATGAAGATGCTTAGCAATAATCTGAAATGCTTCATCCCATGAAATTGCCACATATTTATCGGTTGCAGCATCGTAGCGAACTGGATCTGTTAAGCGACCTAAGTCTTCTAGAAAGAAATCACTTTGTTCTGATAACCAACTGACGGTATGACCTGCAAAATATTCGGGAGTCACTGTTTTACTGGTTGCTTCAAATGCAACTGCTTTTGCGCCGTTTTCACAGAAGTTAAAGGCATGAGCATTTTTCTTTTCTGGCCATGCACAACCGGGACAGTCGAACCCTGTAGGCTGGTTAATATTGAGTAAGGTAATCGAACCTTTTTTTAAAATATCTTGCCGCTTTAAGTTTCGAGCGACACTAAGAAGTGCTCCCCATCCGCCCGCAGGATGAGTATAGGGTTCAATTCGTGCAAAGCCGTTATTTTCCTGAATATGCTTTTGTTCTTCTGAATTATCCACTTTGTCATCCTCTTATTACTTTTTACACATTCTATAGGTGCAATAAATCACAACTTAATTATGGTTATATCTACGCTATTTGCTGTTTATCTTAATAAGTAAAAATCCACTTTTATCTTACTCATGATATTTAGAGGCAGCCTCAACGCTAGTTATAATATGTGCCATATTTTTTATAATTACAATCATTCAGCAAAAACCAAAAAATTATTTAAATTAAATAAAAACAACATCTTAAAAACAAAACGATCTATTTTTTACAGATAAAAACATAATTCACTTTATATTTTTAAAAAATAGAAATGATGTAATGAGCTGAAATTTACGTCATTTTAAGTAGGTTTTTATGGGTTTAAGCAGTATAAATTAATTGAAAAAAACAGATTCAGAGAACTTATGAAGGTTGTGATTGCGCCAGACTCTTTTAAAGACAGCCTATCGGCTTTGGGCGTCGCTCAAGCCATTGCCAAAGGATGGCAAGAGGTTTTTCCAAATGCTGAAACACTGATATGTCCAATGGCAGACGGTGGTGAAGGAACCATAGAAGCGGTGTTAGAGGTCTGTGAAGGGGAATGGCGTGAAAAAACCGTAATGGGACCATTAGGTCAGCCTGTTCAAGCAAGATGGGGATGGTTAGAAAAACAAAAAATCGCCATCATTGAAATGGCTCAAGCCAGCGGCATACAGTTAGTTCCACCGTCTGAGCGTGATGCTTGTCACAGCACAACGTTTGGCGCAGGCCAGCTCATTTTGGATGCTTTAGATGCAGGTGCAAAAGATATTATTTTAACTGTGGGTGGCAGTGCAACCAATGATGGTGGTACAGGGTTACTCAGTGCTTTGGGCGCAGTTTTGCTCGATGCTAACCACAACGTTTTACCCGCAGGTGGACTCGCGCTTAAAAACCTATCAAAAATTGATTTAACGCATTTCGACCCACGTATTCAGCACACACGTTTTTTATTGGCTGCCGATGTGACCAATCCACTTTGTGGTCCAAACGGCGCATCTCATATTTTTGGTCCACAAAAAGGTGCTTCACCTGCTCAAGTAAAGTTACTCGATGGAGCTCTTGCCCATTTTGCCGATGTCTCACTTAAGCTTTTAGGTTTCGATAAACGAGATGAAGCGGGTTCTGGCGCTGCGGGAGGTTTAGGTTTTGCAGCCAAAAGTTATTTAAATGCTGATTTTAAGGCTGGAGTTAAGGTTGTGGCCGAACTCAATCAGCTTGCCCAAAAAATCTCTAATGCAGATTGGGTCATTACGGGTGAAGGTAAATTTGACCAACAAACCTTAAGTGGTAAAACAGTTTTTGGGGTGAGTCAAATTGCCAAAACACACAATGTTCCTGTCATTGTCATTGCAGGAACATTAGGCGAAGGCTATCAAGCGCTTTATGAGCACGGCGTTACAGCTGCATTTTCGCTAACTAATGGCCCGATCACATTAGAACAAGCCTGCGAACATGCGGCAGAACTTATTTATGAAAGAACAGTCGATATTGCGAGGTTAATTCAATTTAGCCAAACCAGTTTGAAAGATAACCAAGCTTAATCTGCTAATTTTAAAAGACTTTCTTTACAGCTTTCCAATATTTCATCGCTAAGCACAGATTGGTCTGGGCATGCGCGAGACAAGGCAATTGCCCCTACAGATTGAGCAAGAATATTAATAGCTTGCTTTCTCAACTCTGGCGTTTCCAAAGAAACTTGTTTTGCTCGTTCATTCATAATGAACTGAATAAGTTGCTCAATGCCCTCTTCAAATTCGACTTTTACTTCGTCTGGCTGTCTTGCAGTATCACAAGATAGTGCAGTTAAGGTACAGCCCAAATCTCGGTTGTCTCGATGAGTGCGGGACACATAAAGCTGAATAAATTGAGTTAAGTTTAAGCCTTCTATTCTTTTTAAAACCTGCTCAAGCCCGTGCTTAACGGTAATTGAGACAAGGTCTGTTTTCGAAGTGAAATGTTTATAAAAGCCGCCGTGAGTAAACCCTGCGCTAGACATTAACTCGGCAATGCCAACTCCGTCATAGCCTTTGTTACGAAAGAGTTGAGTCGCCTTTTCAACAATTTTTTCTCGGTTTTCTTTTACCTGAGTTTTACTGACTTTCATGTTGGCCTACTCACTTTTTATTCACCCTACTGGTCATAATTATACATTGATTATGGTTGACATCAAAACCTGTATATTTTAGATTATAGTCATAATCTAAAAATTAAAGCGTGGAGACATCACATGTCAGCTCAATCAAAAGTACTTATTACAGGAGCTTCGTCAGGAATTGGTTCTGTCTATGCAGACCGATTTGCTCAACGTGGCCATAACTTAATCTTGGTTGCACGAGACACCAATCGCTTAGATAAAATCTCAAAAGATCTTCAAGAAAAATACGGTGTACAGGTCGAGTTCATTCAAGCCGATCTATCAAAAGATCAAGACATCACTAAAATTGAAGATGTACTCAAAAACGATGCTGATATTGAAATTTTGGTAAATAACGCTGGGATTGCACTGAATGGAAACTTTTTGACTCAAGATATTAAAGACATTGAAAAACTTATAACTTTAAATATGACCGCAGTTGTTCGGTTGTCTCATGCAATTTCGCAACCTCTTCTACGCAAAGGTAAAGGCGCGATTATTAATTTAGGTTCAGTGCTTGGATTAGCTCCTGAACTTGGTTCGACCATTTATGGCGCAAGTAAATCTTTCATCCAATTTTTTAGCCAAGGCTTACATTTAGAGTTAAAAGATCATGGCGTGCATGTTCAAGCCGTATTGCCATCTGCAACTAAAACCGAAATTTGGGAGCGCTCAGGCATCGACTTAAGCCAAGTTCCACCATTAATGGATGTCAATGATTTGGTCGATGCAGCTCTGATTGGTTTTGATCGTAAAGAAACGATCACAATTCCTGTGCTAAAAGACGTAAATCAATGGAATAATTTTGAAAAATCACGTATCACATTACTACCAAACTTTTCTTCGGCTGAAGTAGCCCAACGTTATAAAATTAACTAATGCTACTACCCAATTCTCAAGTAGGAAAATCTTATGAACGTTATTGATGCCATTCAGAAACGTCGTGCTATTAAACGCTTCGATTCTTCATTTCAACTCTCTGAAGAAAATAAACAACAGTTATTACATGAAGTTTTAGCAAATGCACCAAGTGCATTTAATTTGCAGCACTGGCGCCCTGTTGTAATTGAAGACGCTGAACTAAGACAAAAAATTCGCACCATTGCTTGGGACCAGCCACAAGTTACCGAGGCTTCTTTACTGATTGTGCTATGCGCAAAAGTAAGCTCGTGGGAAACAGATGCTAAACGTGTATGGGATGGAGCTTCTCCGGAAGTTCAAAATATTATGGTTGGTGCAATTGACCAATATTACCGTGACCGCCCACAAACCCAACGTGATGAAGTGATGCGTAGTGCGGGTATTTTTGCTCAAACTTTAATGTTGCTTGCCCAAGAGCATGGTTTAGACAGTTGCCCAATGGATGGTTTTGACTTTGATGCGATGGCGAAGTTAATTAACTTACCTGAAGATCATGTGGTGTGTTTAATGATTGCGGTTGGTAAGTCAGCTTCCGAGCCTTACCCACGTGTGGGCAAACTTCCTTACGACGATGTCATTATTCAAAATACATTCTAAGTTTTTAGTCAGATTTTAGACCCTCATGCTGCTTATAGCGTGAGGGCCTAATTTTTAATAGCTCTTATTATTTTTGTGAAACTATTTTCCTGCTGAGTTATTTAATCTATTCGTTAAACGCCGAACTAAAAGAAAAAATAAAGGCACAAAGAAAATAGAAAGTAGAGTTCCCGAAATCATACCGCCCGTTACGGCGATACCAATTTCTTTTCGGCTCACAGCTCCTGCTCCTGTAGATACAGCCAATGGTAGAACACCTGCAACAAAAGCCAGAGATGTCATAATAATTGGCCGTAATCGCTGACCCGCACCTTCAATAATGGCGTCCATTAATGCCTGACCAGCCTCCAATTTGGCTGCCGCAAATTCAACAATCAAAATAGCATTTTTGGCAGAAAGTCCAATCGTGGTAAGCATAGCCACCTGAAAGTAAATATCGTTAACAAAACCAGCTAGGCTTGCAGCAACTACAGCACCAATAAGACCCAAAGGAATAACCAGCATGACTGAAACAGGAATAGACCAACTTTCATAAAGTGCAGCCAAACACAAAAAGATAAAGATGATGGAAGCCAAATATAACCAGATCGTTTGGCCACCCGCGAGCTTCTCTTGATAAGACAATCCACTCCACTGAAGATTAAAGCCTTGTTGTTGATCGACCAATTGCTGCATCTTATCCATAGCCCCGCCTGAACTTTCACCCGTTGCAGCAGAGCCTTGAAGTTGTACGGCTGAAAGACCGTTAAAGCGTTGCAGCATTTGAGGCCCCATTTGCCACTTTACAGAAGAGAAACTAGAAAATGGCGTCATTTGACCAGTAGCGCCACGAACATACCACTGCCCAATATCTTGAGGTAAAGAACGATAGTTCGCTTCGCCTTGTAAATAAACTCGCTTAACACGTCCCCTATCAATAAAGTCATTAATATAAGATCCGCCCCAAGCAGAAGATAAGGTATTACTGATATCAGCTTGAGCTAATCCAAGAGCACTGGCTTTTCTTTGATCGATATCGACTTGTAACTGGGCTTTATCTTCTAAGCTATTCAAACGTACTGCTGCTAGGCCAGAATCAGCATTTGCTGCTTTTAACACATTATTTTGTGCAGCGATTAAAGCATCTCGTCCTTTATTTTCAGCATCTTGCAACCAAAGTTCAAAACCACTTGATTGCCCAAGCCCTCTTACAGCAGCGGGTGAAAGTACCTGAACACGTGCGTTACGCAGTGACTTAAAATGTGCATTTGCGCGAGCAATCACAGCTTCGGCTGTATTTTCACTACCTTCTCGGTCATCCCAATGTTTGAGTCCAGCAAATGCCATTCCCACATTTTGACCACTGCCTGCGTTATTTCTACCCATCACCATGAAAATCACATTGAGATTATCCTTTTCTTTCGTTAAAAAATAATCTGCGATCTGATTACCAACCCTTTCTGTTTCAGCTAGTGTCGTGCCTACAGGCGTACTAAATTGAACCATAACCGAGCCTTGGTCTTCTTGGGGTAAAAACCCCGTATTCATACGCGTATATTGCCAACCTAACAAAGCTGTAATACCCACGAATATGATCATAAATATTTTGGGTTTACCTAAAACAGCAACTAGCTTTGTACGGTAGCCTGATTGACCTTGCTCTACTTTACGGTTGAACCAAGTAAAAAATTTTCTCTGTTTATGCTTTTCATTTGCAGGTTTGAGTAAGGTTGCACATAGCGCAGGTGAAAGTGTTAAAGCAACAATTGCAGAAAGTACCATAGCCGATACGAGCGTTACCGAGAACTGGCGATAGATAATCCCGACGGAACCACCAAAAAATGCCATAGGTAAAAATACCGCTGCGAGTACCATGGCAATACCCACGAGCGCACCTGATATCTCCTTCATTGAAATTAAGGTGGCTTGCCGAGCATCAACATTTTGTTCATGCATAACCCGCTCAACATTTTCCACGACCACAATTGCATCATCTACAAGCAAACCAATTGCCAAAACCATCGCAAACAAAGTCAGTGTATTAATGCTATAACCAAGTACGCTCAATACGCCAAATGTACCTAACAATACAACTGGGACTGCAATTGCCGGAATTAAAGTCGCACGCCAGCTCTGCAAAAATAAGAACATGACAATAATGACGAGAACAATCGCTTCAGCTAAAGTTTTAATCACTCCATTTACCGAAGCTTCTACAAATGGCGTACTGTCGCGTGGGTATGCAACTTTTAAACCCGCTGGCATAGAGGCAGTTAATCGTGTGACCTCAGCTTTAACTCGCTCAGCGGTTTCTAATGCATTGGCACCAGATGCAAGCTGAATAGACATCCCCGAAGCTGGCTTTCCATTCAGACGTGTAGACGTCTGATAACTCTCTGCACCGCGCTCGACTCGGGCAACATCTTTAAGTAATACAACCGCACCATTTGTTTGTGTCCGCAAAATAATATTTTCAAATTGGCTCACGGTTTGTAGCCGAGATAATGCTGTTACTGTTGCATTTAGAGCCTGCCCATCACGCGTGGGTAATGCGCCTAATTCTCCCGCAGTAATTTGAGTGTTTTGTGCTTCAATTGCGGTTCTAACGTCTGATGGCATTAATCCATAACTGTTTAATTTATGAGGATCAAGCCAGATACGCATTGCATATTGAGCACCAAATACAGTGATTTCACCTACTCCATCGACCCGACTTAATGGGTCTTGAAGTGTGCTCACCATATAGTCAGATATGTCGACAGAAGATCTAGTCCCACTTTCATCATAAAGCGCAAAGACCAGTAAACTATCGCCTTGTGATTTTGTTACAGTGATCCCTTGCTGCTGAACCTCTTGAGGCAATCGACTCAGCGCCTGATTCACAGCATTTTGCACCTGCACCTGCGCAGTATCGGGATTGGTATTTTGATCGAAACTCAGACTTATTCGTGCTTGTCCTGCCGAACTACTACTCGATGAAAAATAAAGAAGACCATCAATACCCTTAATTTGTTGCTCCAAAATCTGGGTCACACTGTCTTCAACAGTTTTGGCCGATGCTCCCGGGTAATTCGCAGTGACATTTACACCCGGTGGTGCAATGTCAGGATATTGCTCAATGGGTAACGTTAAAATCGAAATCGTCCCCAATGCCATAATACAAATAGAGAGGACCCAAGCAAAAATAGGTCGTGCAATAAAAAAACTCGACAACATAGAGAATCCTCAGCTCATTGGGGTAGGATCAATCGTCATGCCGGCACTTAAACCTTGCAGACCATCAACAATGACTTGATCTCCCGCTTTCAAGCCAGAGGTCACTAACCAACGATTATCAATCGCACTCCCTAAAGTAATTTTTCGTTGTTCGGCTTTATTATCTTTTCCAACAACCCAAACAAGCGCATTTCCTTCTGCATCTCGGAACAGCGCACCTTGAGGAATTAAGATACTGTTAGGACGTGTGCCCGTTCCAAGTTCCGCCCGTACATATATTCCCGGTAATAAAGCATTATTCGAGTTAGAAAACGCAGCACGTAACGTGACACTTCCAGTGGCTTCATCTACTGCAATATCACTAAATTTAAACGTTCCTTGTTCCGCATAGTTCGTGCCATTTTCAAGCTGTAAACGTACTGAAAGCTCAGTCGGTTTTATTCCATTTTCAGTAAGCTGTTTGCGCAGCGCCATGTATTCATCACTCGACTGAGTCAAATCAACATACATGGGATCTAGTTTTTGAATCGTTGCTAAAGGATCTGTTTGGGCCGAGGTGACTAAAGCTCCACGTGTAATTGAAGAGCGCCCTATCCGTCCTGAAATAGGCGCAGTAACTTGTGTATAACGTAAATTGGTTCGTGCCGTTTTCAGTAGGGCTTCATTTACTGTCACGGTGGCTTTTGCTTGTTCATATGCACTTTGAGCATTATCAAGCTCTTGCTGACTCACGCCATTTACTTTAATCAATTCTTTATAGCGCTCGGCTTGCAAACGAGTCGAATTTACTGTTGCTTTAGCGAGTGCAAGGTTACCCGCGGCCTCGTCAACGCTATCCCGATAAAGTGAAGAATCAATTTTATAAAGGGGTTGGCCTTTACTTACCTGAGAGCCTTCTTTAAACAATTGCTCGACAACCACGCCATTTACTTGCGGTCGCACTTGAGAAATCTCAGAGGCAACTGTTCTTCCAGCCAATTGATAGGTAGATTCAATCGTCTCTGGTTTTATAGTGATCGTGCCCACCTGTTGAATATTTTTAGTCACAGGCTGATCAGAATCACAGCCATTCAAAAAAAGTAGCAAAGGCAATAAACACAAAGCATTACGATGTAAAAAATTAAAAACAAACATATCTGGGACCCCAGACTTATAGACAATTTATTTACTTTACTGTAAAGTAAATAAATAAGATGTGCAAGAAATCCTCATATGTTAAAAAAATCTCCAGGTCGTCCTTCTCGAATTCGCCCTACTATCCTTGCAGCAGCGCGTGCACTATTTCTTGAGCATGGATTAGAAGTTCGTTTAGAAGCTATCGCAGCTAAAGCCGGAACAAATCGACAAACTTTATATAACCATTTCCCAACTAAGACGGCTCTACTTATTGAAGTTTTTGATCATTTAAAAACAGAAATGGAAGTGCCTTTTGTTGAACAACATGAATTAAAAAATAAGCGCCTAGATCAATTACTCTTAGAAATTGGGCAGGCTGTACAAAATCATTTTTATCATATTGATGTCATTCGCCTGCAAAGATTGCTGATTATTGCATTAGTTGAAATGAAGGAAATTCTTCCAAAAATTCAACAGCGTACTCAAGGAAATATTAAAAGATCGTTAACCGATATTCTTGCAACAGCACACAATGCAGGCATTGTTAAAATTGATCAGCCAGAGGAAGCAACAAAAGCATTCCTCGGTGCTGTAATGGGATATGCATATCCTGCTACGCTGATTAGCGGAAACATTCCGACCCCTCAAGAGCTACAGCAGTTAAATGAAGAAGTTTGCCGGACCTTTTTAAAAGCATGGCAATATAAAGAATAGATATTTCAGAGCTTATTCCTTAAACTTAAATTAATGAATAAGCCTGTAATAAAATAATATTAAAGAGAAAATTAATTATATTTCTGTAAGGTTTTAATCAAAGCCTCATGAAATTTTTTGGGATTTTGCATTTGTGGAGCATGCCCCATATTGGCAAATTCTATTAATTCAGCATTTGGAATCCTTTTGGCAGCTTCTTTACCAAGAACACTGTATTGACCAATTTTTTGTTTAACTTCAGGTGGGGCAATATCACTTCCAATAGCAGTGGTATCATCAGTCCCAATATAAAGCACAGTAGGTACTTTAATGTTAGGAAACTCATAATAGACAGGTTGGGTAAAAATCATGTCGTAAATAAGTGCTGAATTCCAAGCGACTTTCTCATGTCCTTTACCTGCATTTAATCCAGCCAGCATATCAACCCATTTACCATATTCTGGCTTCCATTCCCCTCCATAATACGTTTTTGACTCATAAGCCTTAATTGACTCAGCACTTAAATTCAATTCGCGCTGATACCATTGATCAACACTACGATATGGAACTCCTTTTGCTTTCCAATCCTCTAGTCCAATCGGATTAATCATTGCTAATAATTTTGTTTGTTTGGGATACATCAACGCATAGCGAGTAGCCAACATTCCCCCTGTGGAATGTGCTAACAAAATAGGATTATTAATCTTTAACCTATCCAATAAAGCATGTGTATTTTGCGCAAGCTGTTGGAAGCTATATTGATAATGATCTGGTTTGCTAGAAGTACAGAAACCGATTTGATCGGGAGCAATCACCCGATAGCCATTTTGTGTTAGAAAACTAATGGTTTCTTCCCAAGTTGCACCACAAAAGTTTTTGCCATGCAAAACCACCACTGTTTGCCCATTAGGTTTTTGGGGTTGAACATCCATATATCCCATTTTTAAATTTTGCTGTTGGGATGAGAAGTTAAAATATTGGAGCGGATAAGGATATTTAAATCCTTCTAAATGCTCTCCATACACATTATTTGCAGAACTGACTGTTGATGCAGTAAGACAAGCAAAAAATAAAGACAAGAATGGCAGTTTATTTTTCATCTTTCATTTCTCTCGAACAAATAGGAATAAGGATGTTTTAGCTGAGTTACATCCGAGTTCAAGATCGATTCGAATGTAAAAGTTTTACGGATTATTTAAATAGAAATTTGGATAAACTTTTCTCGACGCCTTCAGGGTTTTCTTCAATTAGCCAATGACCTGTGTTAGGTAAAATTACCGCTTCTAACTTAGCTGGATCTTCCACAAACTTCGCTCTCATTTCTTTAATCAAAACATCATTCACTCCCTTTTCACCACTAAGTGCCATTGCAGGAATAAATAACTTCTTGTTATTTGCTAAAAGTGCTTCATTTTGTAGGGCTGAGTCTTTTTTTGAACGGTAATAGCCAAAAGCTGCTTTTAATTTATCTCGAGTCGAATACGGCTCAATCAACTCAGCAAGGAGTTCAGGCTTAAAAATGTCTTTTTTACCTGCATAAGTTTTAATAAAGTACGAGAGAAATAAATTTGGGTCATTTGCAATTTGCTTTTCAGCAATATCACCAAAACTAAAATAACCAAAATGCCAGCCTAAACCCGGCCCTTTTGGTGAATAACCCGGGTGATGGAATGTCTCCATATCTGGAATTGGAGAATCCATAAAGACAACTTTTTTAACGTAATCTTGATTATTTGCAACTAGAGGATAAGAAGCCGTATTTCCAATGTCATGACTAACATAATAAATAGGCTCATTCTTGGTAATTTGTTTTATGGCACTTAATAGAATTTTCGATACATTCTCTGCGGAGTAATCATCGTTAAGTATGGGAGATGATTGACCTAAACCCGGTAAATCTATTGCAATCACTTTATGGTCTTTCATATAAGACAGCATGACTGGTTCCCACATTTTCCATGTCGAACCAAAACCATGAATAAATACAATCGGTGTACCTTTAGATCCGCCTTCAACGTAATGGAGTTTTACGCCTTCAGACTCGATAAACTTACTAGATAAACCTTTTGCATAAGCATATTGCCCTAACCCATTAGATTTCACTTCATTAAACATTTGCTGTGAAACGGCTGGCGGTGTATCTATCGACTTTAAGTTTGGGTCATATTCTGCATTCGCATATGAAGAACTAACCAAAATAAAAGCTGTAGAAATGGATATATTTTTAAAATATCTATTCATATTAATGACTCATTTAAAATAAATAATTCATTGCACCCAAGCCTTAAGCCTGAGTGCGATGAATTTCATATTTATTTAAATAAAAAGTTCGATAAACTTTTCTCGACACCTTCAGCGTTTTCTTCCACCATCCAGTGTCCTGTATCTGGCAAGATAATGGCTGTGTATTGGGCTGGATCAGCTACAAATCTTGCTCGCATCTCTTTAACCAAAACATCATTTACGCCTTTTTGGCCGGTAAGCGCCATAGAAGGTATGGTTAACTTTTTACCATTAGCAAGTAATGCTTCATTTTGACGAACTGAATCAGCATGAGAATGGTAATAACCAAAAGCTGCTTTTAATTTATCTCGAGTCGAATATGGCTCAATCAACTCAGCAAGGAGGTCAGGCGTAAAAATGTCTTTTTTACCTGCATAAGTTTTAATAAAGTACGAGAAAAATAAATCTGGATCATGTGCAATTTGCTTTTCAGCAATATCACCAAAGCTGAAATAACCAAAGTGCCAACCCAGACCTGGACCATCAAGTGTGTATCCCGGATATCCAAACATCGCACGATCTGGAATTGGCGAGTCCATAAATACTACTTTTTTGATATAGCCCTGATTATTGGCAACCAGTGGATAAGAAGCCGAATTACCTAAATCGTGACTGACATAATAGATTGGCCCTTTACCAGCAATTTTTTTAATCGCACCAATCAAGATTTTTGAGGTATTTTCTGCCGAATAATCATCGTTAAGTATGGGAGATGATTGACCTAAACCCGGTAAATCTATTGCAATCACTTTATGGTCTTTCATATAAGACAGCATGACTGGTTCCCACATTTTCCATGTCGAACCAAAACCATGAATAAATACAATCGGTGTACCTTTAGATCCGCCTTCAACGTAATGGAGTTTTACGCCTTCAGACTCGATAAACTTACTAGATAAACCTTTTGCATAAGCATATTGCCCTAACCCATTAGATTTCACTTCATTAAACATTTGCTGTGAAACGGCTGGCGGTGTATCTATCGACTTTAAGTTTGGGTCATATTCTGCATTTGCTTGACTTAATCCCAATACACCAATTGCTGCAGACAGAGTCATTACTTTAAAAAATTTATTCATTTTCTTAGCCTTGATTTATAGAGTGAGCTTATTGAGCAGTTGGATAGTCGGTATAACCCGTTGCATCGCCACCATAGAAATATTCAGATTTTGCTGGTGCTAAAGAATGACCTGACTGTAAACGCTCTACTAAATCTGGGTTGGAAATGAAAGGACGACCAAATGCCACCGCATCTACTAATCCTTTATCAAGAATAGTTTCGGCTCTTTCGAGTGAGTAATTTCCACAAACAATTAATGTGTTTGTGAATAATGAACGGAGTTTTTCTCTGAAACCCACAGGATAAGTATCACCATGTGGAAGCATGTCCCACTCAGCCAAATGAATATAAGCGATATTTCTTTTTTGTAATTGTTCAGCTAAATAAAGCGTAATTTCTTCGGGTTGTTGGTCTGTCATGCCATTAATCGTTCCCCAAGGTGATAAACGCACACCTACTCGGCCAGCACCAATCGCCTCAATCAATGCATCGACTGTTTCTAATAAGAAACGTGCACGATTTTCGACAGAACCACCATAGTTATCGGTACGCTGGTTCGCATCTGTAGATAAGAACTGGTCAAACAAATAACCATTTGCAGCATGAACTTCAACTAGGTCAAAGTTGGCTTTCACGGCATTTTGAGCAGCTTGAATAAATTCCTGTTTAACGTTTTGAATATCATCTAAATCCATTGCTCGTGGCATCTCGGCAGGTACCATTGCCCCTTCACCTTTTTCATTGGCAATAAATACAGATGCTTTGGCCTGAATTGCAGATGGTGCAATCGGTTGCTCGTGATTAATATGCAATGAAGAGTGCGACATACGCCCTACATGCCATAACTGAGCAGCAATTTTTCCGCCTTTTTCATGTACAGCTTGAGTCGCTAATGCCCAGCCTTTGATTTGTTCTTCTGAATAAATACCAGGTGTAAAAGAATAGCCTTTACCTACGTCAGAAACTTGTGTGCCTTCAGTAATGATTAAACCTGCACTTGCACGTTGACCATAATAAAGTGCATTGAGTTCGGTCGGCACATCGTTAGGCTGTGCTGCTCTTGATCTGGTCATTGGTGCCATAACAATACGATTATTGAGTTCAACATCGCCCACAGTCACTGGATTAAATAATTTGTGATTCATTTTTTAGCCCTTAAAATATGGATAAGATTATTTATGTAGTGATCACTATATAATCATGCTAAAATACAGTCAACTTTTTTTGTAGTGATTGATACAAAATGGAGAACAAAATGAACAAAACCGCAGGTCGTGGCCGTCCTCGTAATTTCGATCGAGATGCTGCATTAGACAAAGCAATGAATCTATTTTGGCGAAATGGTTATGAAGCAACATCGATTAATGACCTGACAAAAGAGATGGAAATCAATCCGCCAAGTCTCTATGCTTCTTTTGGAAATAAAGAAAAGTTGTTTATTGAAGCTGTTGATTATTATGTAAAAAGCTTTGGCAATTATCGAATTGAGGCACTTCAAGAGTCTTTAACAGCTCAAGAAGGCATTAAAAATTTGTTAATCAGAACGATTGACCAATTTTATAGTAAGCCTGATAAAACCGGTTGTTTAGTCGTATCCGCAGCATTATCAGGTTCATCTGAAAGTAAAAATGTCCAAGAGATCTTAAGTAATGAGCGTAGAAAGACTGTTGCTCTCATCAAAGCAAGACTTGAGCAAGGTCAAAAAGATGGCGATGTAGCTGAAAGCTTAAACTCGGATGTATTAGCAGATTACTTTGGCATGATACTGTTTGGTATCACGATTCAAGCAAAAGATAATGTGCCTGTTCAAAACCTATACGAAAGTGTAGAAGTAGCTTTAAAAGCTCTAAGAAACTAATTTTAATGATTCTATAATTGAAATTATTTTTTTTGATTTCAACTTAATTCATTAAGGTGGTTTTGCTTGGACAGCTAATAAGGATTTCAGTTGAATGGAAATAACTACTTAGTTTTTCTTACTTTTATTGTTTCCTAACTTTTCATTTCAACTCAAGATTAGAAATAAATAAACTTCCTTACGACGATGTCATTATTCAAAATACATTCTAAGTTTTAAATTTTTAGGCTTCCATACAATTCTATTTTTTCAATATGAATCGTTGGAAGCCTTTAATTTGAAATGCATTTAGGGGGCTAAAAAACACAAATTTTCAAACAGAAAATTAAACCACCTTATTCCTATCATCTTCTATGTATGACATCGTAATATTAATTAAGCAGTCAACTAACTCTTCAAAAGTGAAACCCATATTTTGTGAAGCAAAAAAGTTCATCGTTAAAGCAATGCTTGAATGAATCAAAATATAAACCATCATTTTTAAGTTTTTGATTTTTAATACTTCAGGATGCTTCATGGCATATTCAATCGCCAATACATTAATCGCTTTTACAGCTTTTACATGACTTGCTTCAGTACTATATTTAGAAGAAACACTGAGCCAATAAAAATATTTATTATTATCCTTCGCCAAAAATTCACCGATTTTTAAAAAAATTCTTCTGATTGCTTCAGGGATCTCTAAATCCAAAATTTCTGGAATTACGTCATAAATGACTTTGGATATTTCCATAATAAAGTGCTGCTGCATCTCAATAAAAAGTGCTTCTTTATTTTTGAAATACTCATAAAAACTTCCCGATCCTACGCCTGCTATCTCACACACTTTAAGTACAGTGGTATGGTCCAAGCCGTTTTTCATAACAGATATAAATCCTGCACTCACTATAGACTCAAATGTGTTTTTAGCTCTATTTTGTTTTGGTTTTCTTATAGTTACCATTGTTTTTTATCCTTCAAAAAATCCGTCTTTTTTCCGTATAAATTCATTGATAAATTCTAGTTGAAATCAAAATTTGATCAATTGTTTTTTAAAGATGAGTTAAAAAAAATGAATACAGCTCTCGCTACAAATCAAAAAATTGTTCGTCGTAATGTTGAACTTTCTTACGATGTGAATAAAAGTTACTCTTTTTATTATGAAGAAAATCCTGTCGTTACGTCTTTATTCGTTGTACTTTCAGCTATGTTTCCCCCAGGTGAAATGTTCTTTATTGAAAGTATCAGAAATGTTCGAAATCAAATTAAGGATGAAAAACTTTTAGAAGATATCAGAGCCTTTATTGCTCAAGAAGCCTTTCATAGCCGTGAACATAAAACACTGAACAATCATCTCATCCATTCTAATTATCCTGAAGTAATCGAGATTGAGGCCAAAACTAAAGCACGATTGGATAAATTACGTAAACTTTCAATAGTCGAACAAGTCGCGGCGACAGTAGTTATGGAACACTACACAGCTACTCTCGCTCGCCTATTACTCACAGACCAGTTAATTAAGCGAAAAACTACACAAGAGAGCAGAAATCTTTGGGAGTGGCATGCACTCGAAGAGCTTGAACATAAGTCGGTTGCATTTGATGTGCTAAATGCCATCGGTGGCAACTCGAGTAAAAATAGAAAACTCGCTTTAGCTAGAGTTGCAAAACTTATCATGCCTATTATGTTTGAATATTGGATAAAAATTTTAAAAAGGAAAGATATTAGATTTAGCTTAAAGCAGTTAAAGGATGGTGTTTATTTAGGATTTGGAGGAGTTAATCGGTTAGGAATTTTATCGAAAGCATTTGTGGATATGCTTGATGTCAGAGATGAAAATTTTAATCCTTTACACATGCAAACCGAGCAATTAGAAGCCGAATTTCGAGAAAAGCTATTTGGCCAACGAGGTTTTTTGAAAGAGTCTCTAAGCTAGAAAAACAATATATAAAGCCCTCATCTGAGGGCTTTTAGAAATTTGATTTCCTTTAAAAATGTGTAGAGATTACATAGGATCGCCAAATTTAAACTGCTTCAAAAAACATTCTAATATCATCTCTCTATTCCCTACTTGACCCGAGCTTAAAAGCTGAATAATCGCGCCTTCAATCATATATAAAAATAGTTTGGCATCCTGAAAGGAAACATCGGTTTTTAGTTTTATAAGTTGGCTATAGATTTCATTCAGTAACCACGTTCTATACCTCACTGCGATTTGATAGGCTTTGGGATAGGTCAGTTTTGTTTCAAAAATGGCTTTAAATAATAAGTAGTACAGCCCTTCTAAATCGGTATGTAAAAGATAAAGTGTTTTAAGTTTATCCATCACATCTGCACCTTGGTCGTAGTCAGCAATTGATACTACTTTTTCTTTTAAGCGTTCTTTTTGAACATTCAAACAGATTTCGATAAACCGCTCTTTAGAGTGAAAATAATGATAAAAAGTCGCTTTGGGAATTTGAGATTCTTTCACGATTTTGTCGATTCCAACGGTATGAAATCCGTGGTTGTGAAACAGATTAATCGATTTATTTACGACTTGTATGGCACGTGGGGAGATCACTAAATGTCGCATAGTTTTACCGTTATAAAATTCTTGTTGTAGATAAGCGAGATACTTTTTTGGGAGAAAAAAAGGCATAGCAAAGCCGTAAAGACTGTGCTTAGCACATCTCAAGTTTTATTGTTGATTAAGTTTTTTGGTCGTGACGAATTAAAGCCTGAAAAGCGCAATGGCCATCAAACTGCTTTTAAAGTTTAAGTCGTGTCGATATAGACTTTGGCAAAGGCTGCCAAGAAATTAAGAATGTGCAAAGCCAACTCCTTTTTATTGGGAGTTCCGCCAGACATGAATAGGAATTATGGTGGCAGAACGAAAGGGGGTTAGCAGACTGGTCAAACGTGGCCAGCACACCCGAAGGTGTCCCCCTCCCGTTCCGCCGCAGAGGGGGCACGAGGGCTCAACACTAAAAGTATGAAACTTTTAATGTACGTTTGATGCGGTCTGCTAAAACCGACTGGCAATGTGGCCAGCAGGCAAAGGATAGTGCTCCGCCCTATTGCAGTCAAGCACACAAAATGACATTTGCTTTAATTTAGATCATTAAAAAGTAAGGATAAATAATAGGAGAGTTATTGTTAAATGAGGGTTTATAAATGAGAGAAAAACAATCTTAGGAGGCTGTTTTATTTGAGCTAGAAAGATTTTCTATAAGCTGTATTACTTTAATTTTAAATAATCTTCATAACTCATTGTCTCTAAAACGTGTAATTTACTTATTTCTAGTTTTTTCATAATATCTGGAATCAAAGATGCATTAGCTAAAAAGAGCTGATCAGTTCTATCAAATCCACCTTGTAACCTTATTTTTCGATTTTGAACATAAATATCCATCAACCGCTGCTCTCTTAGACTTTGTATAATGATGGCTTTATATTCATCAAAATCTATTTTTTTATTATCTTTAAAAGAATACTCATCAAAAAGTTGATAGTAAAAGTTTAAGAATTTTTCTTCCCCATTTAAATATTCATCCAAGCTATTATTTTTCAATGAGATGTCGTAGCAAATGATATTCGATTGATCAGCTTCTACTTCTGAAAGCCAATGATCAAAAATAGAAATAGAAATGACCGTGTCCCACATAAATTTACTCAAATTACTAGAATTTTATAAGGATACATTAAGAGCTTTTCAGCGTATAAAATATTTAATTCAACACTAAATAATTTATAAACCTCTCTTTGCTACAACCATGACAGCAATTGTTTTTTCTAAAAACTTAGGACTCTTCTCATTAATTCTGGTAACAGCCCATAAGACTGCCGACTTAATCTCAGAAGAAGCCAAATAGAGCTTTTTAGTAAGGTTGAAACCAAGGTTTTTTGGGCTTAGTTCCCATATATGCTGGACTAACTTTAATTGGCCCCTGACCTTTTCCGCATTCTTGAACACCCCACTCACTCGGACGAAAACGTGCATTAGCTCCATCGGGTTCAGGTTTACCAAATTCTTTTGCAATATCATAATGAATAGATGGAATTTCAAACAGTACGATGTCCCCACGAGAACAGGCGATGGTGGGACGTTTCGTATCGTAAACCCATTTACCATAACCATTTCCCTCATTAGGATCAAAGCGCATAACTGGACCTATTTGCTGATCCCATGCCAATTCCATTCGAGGAGGCTCCATCGCAGTGACCCATATTCCTGCGACTTTTACAGGATGAGGGAAACGTACAGCTTGTAATCCACGTAAACTCAGGGGTAATTGTGGCTCACCGTTGTCAAAAGCATCGTAACGATTAATTAAACTCCCTTTGGGAATCAACAATTCGCCATATTGTACATCTTGAGATAAAACGAAATGACTGCGACTTTCTTTGTAATGCTGCTCAAGTGCGAACTCATACTTTACCGATGCAGTCATATAAAATAAATAACCTGCCCATAGGTCACATATCAATGCCAATACAGTAATAAACAATGTCTTTCGAGAAAAAAATCTCACAGGCTTTTGAGCCTTCTTTCGCCAAAAGAATAGTGCTTTCACCAATAAGCCTAGTGTTAGTACAACACCGATCAATGGTGCAATAAACAACAGAAAAATTGCAAAAAAGGAGAATGGTTGTATTGGTATCATAATTGTTAAATCTTTAACTTCATATTTTTCAAAGGTGAGTCCTAAGAAAATTGTATATCTGTATTAAAAATAGGCATTGCTATTTAATACTTATATTTTTAAATAAATATATCTTTTTCTCAATTTCAAATAATGGGCATTATATGAATTATAAAAATAAAACGAACCCAATAACGCTAATCTAAATAAAAAAGCTAAGCCCCGATCACCGAGGCTTAGCTTTGAAAAATAATTTTAAATTAAAAAATTACTTATTTGATGTCAGTAAACTCAGAAACAGGTTTGTTAACTTCAACTTTTGTACCTGCAAATTTTTCGCTCACAAACTTTTGTACTTTAGGTAAGTGGTAAAGTTCACCCAATTTCGTATAGATCGGGTCATTTTTATTCGCTTCAGCCACACCTAATAAGTTCACATAAAGCTTTGTAGACTGGTCAATAGGTTCACGGAAGATAGAATCTTTCAGTACGTTTAAGCCACCTTCAAGTGCCAATGTATTACCTAATACAATTGCATCAACGTCGTTTTTAACACGAACTGCTGTTGTCATTTGAATTGGTTTTAATTTTAAACCTTTAGGGTTTTCAGCGATGTCATTCGTTGTCCCTTTTACAGGGTCAAAGTCTGGTTTAAGTTTAATAAGTTTAGCAGACTGTAATAATGTTAATGCACGCGCTTCGTTAGCAGTATCGTTTGGAATCGCGATTGTAGCGCCTTGTGGGAACTCATCAACAGTTTTAACTTTATTTGCGTAAAGACCCATTGGTTCCAAGTAAGTCGTCGCAACAGCCGCAACTTTAGCTGTATTTGAAGCGTTGTAAGCTGCTAAATAGTTAAATGACTGGAACGCATTTACGTCTTGTTCGCCACTTGCTACAGATGTATTCAACACAACGTAGTCAGTCAGGTTAGTTACTTCGAGTTTAATACCCGCTTCTTTAGTTTCAGGAAGCGTTGCAACATATTTCCATACGTCAGTGTCTGAACCTGTTGAAACAAGTTTAATTGTGCGTACTGACTCAGTTTTGTCTTTAGCTGGTGCTGAATTTTCAGTTTGTGCAGGTTGTTTATTACATGCAGTCAGTGTGAGTACAGATGCACTGAACAGGACACTAAATAATTTTTTCATAGATACATCCTAAAATAGGAAACGCCTACTCTACAAAAGAGCGAGGCATTCCCAACCATTGGGTCGAAATGCAATATTTGGCTGGAAGTAATTCCAGATATATAAGGGTTTAGAAGCCTGAATTCAGCCTTATTTCTTCCTTGATCTTGCTCGCTGAACAACAGAATTATGTTTTGAATCAGTTTCTAAATATTGGATCATCATATATCAATAAGTGAATATTCTACAAATAACTTGTTCGATTTTGATATATAGATGTGCTCTTGGTAAGGGACTGATAATAAAAAATATATTATATAAATAAAACAGTTTTGATTAAAATATGTACTTATTTGATTTATATGAAATTTTCAGGATTTGTTAGCAATATTTAAGCTAACTATGACTGTAATTTATGCCGTATGCATAAAAAAAGCCTCTGTTTTCACAAAGGCTTTTTAAATTAGTTAGTTAAGCTCAGTTTCAATTACTTATGAACCCAAGGCACAGCTGGTGAGCCAATCCACGCAGATTTAGCAGGAATATTTTCACCTTTCATAACCAACGTTAATGGCCCTAACACTGCATGATGGCTAACATTAGCGTTATATAAAATAATACTACGTGAATTTACAACCACATCATTTCCAATATTCACTTGTCCAATTTTCATAATACGATCTTCAAACAAGTGGGTTTGTGGGCCTGAGAAGCTATTAAACTCTGCACGGTCACCAATGCTTACACAGTCGAACTCAGTAATATCAGCCGTATCCATGTAAACATCTTTACCAATTTGAACACCCAAAATACGTAAGAAGAATGGCAGCATTGGCGTTCCTCTTAAGTAGTTTAAGAAGTTTGGAATGGCAACTGATTCATATAAGCTGGTAATCCCTTCACTTAACCACACAAACATGGTCCACATTGGCGCTGAACGTGGTTGATAACGACCAATTAAAGTCCACTTCATCAATGCAACAATAATGAAACAGCCAACACCATAGAGTAAACCAGCAAGCGTTAAAGCCAATAAACCAGTTGGGATGTTGTATTTATTAATAACATCGATAACTTCAAGCACAATCATATAACCCACACCAATTGCGAGTGCGGCTGGTAATACAACACGAAGGCCTTCAATAAAACCACGCATGAAACGGCGCTTGAAGCTTGGTTTAAACGTTAAGTGGTCAGGATATTTTTCGGCAGCTTCACGTGCAGGCAATAATAATGGCGGCGAACCAAACCAAGTTTGACCATCATACATTTCAAGGTTATCTGGTGTTTTTGACTGTACGCCAATTAAAACGTTATCTGGTAAAACAGTTCCATCAGCAATATAAGCACTGTTTCCGACAAAGCTACGGTTACCGATTTTGGTCGATTTTAATGTCATCCAACCGCCTTTGATCTCTTCATCACCCAACATTACCGCATCGGCAATAAAGCTTTCTTCTCCCAAAGTCAGCATTTCAGGAATAACGCCATTTGCGGTAGAAATTTCAGTATTTTTACCTACTTTCGCCCCTAACATACGGAACCATGTAGGTGCATAAATCGTAGCAAACAGGCCGTGCAATGTTTGTAAGCTTGTTTCTAAAATTTGAGATGCAAACCATTTACGATAATAGGTGCTGCCATGAACAGCGTAGGTTCCAGTCTCAAGACGAGGCAATGCAATTTTGCGTATTGCTGAAGAAATGACAGCAGTAATCATCATCATCATTGCACTAGCTGGAATCGCTAAAGCAAAATAATAAAGTGCGATTTGCAGGTGGTTATTCGGATTGATATTAAATACGTTTACATCTAACCAATCGACCAAAAGGAAACTTGGGAAAATTGGAATAAAGAACAGACAAGCAATGATTAACGCACTAACACCATAATATCCATATTCAGCAATCTTACGAATAAACGATAATTTAGGACGTTCTGGCATTTTAGCGTGTTCATCTACATGCCCTATTTTCTTAGCTGGCGTACCATCCCAAATTTCTCCTGCCGGTACAACCGTGTCATATTCAATTGAAGTTAAGGCATTTACATGAGCTTGTTTTTCTAACACTGTATTTTCTTCTAATACAGCATATGAACCCACATAACTATCTTCTTTAAGGTGAATTGAACCCAACACCAAATGTCCATGTTCGACTTTGGCATTTTCTAAATTCACTTGAGAGCCAATACTCACGCCATCTTCAACAGTTAATAAAGATGGCATGCGAATATGAACTGAACTAATGGTGACATCATGTCCAATTTTTGCGCCCAGTGCTTTTAAATAGAGGTTAAGTAAAGTTGAACCTGACAATAAATAAACTGGTGAAATATTGCTAATACGGTCTGCTAACCACCAACGGAAATACGTCATTCCCCAAAGTGGATAACGTCCAGCACCAATGCCCAGCATTAATAATCGTTTCACCGTAATTGAAAGTACAAAACTACTAATAATAACGCTGATATAAACCAATAGAGACAACGCGATTGCATATGGAATGCTGTCTCGGGTTCCACCTGTAAAATAGTGATAGGTAAAGAATGGTGCTAACCACTGCAAAATATTAATCGAAATTAAAACTGGAATAGTCGCAAGCTGTGCAATACCGCATAACCATTTATAAGTTTGATTACGCGGGTTGTCTTGCCCAATCTGGCTATCAAATAATGTAGGTTCTGGCTGTTCTAACATTAGAGCAGCAATTGCTCCCACTCTTCTCGCTTGATATAAGCTTTGAATTGTAAGATGGCTATATTCTTGATGTTCACGCAGGTTTGAAATTAAAACGGCTGCTAACAGCGAATGCCCACCTAAATCATCAAAGAAATCCGAATCTAGTTTAATCGGCATGTTCGGAAACAGGCGGTTTAAAATTTCAAATAAAATTTCTTCGGCTGGATTTTGCGGCTGATCAGATTCACTGCGGTCAATCACACTCGTAAGTGGTCTTACTTTTAACGCTTTACGGTCAATTTTTCCAGATAATAAACGCGGTACTTCTTCAATAATCTCAAAACGATTCGGCACCATATAAGGTGGTAAACGTTGAGCTAGAGTATGACGAAGTTGCTTAATTTGTATGGGCTGTTTCGCATCAAGCTCAGCTGCAATAAAAGCAATAAGCTGATCAATTCCGTCTTCTTGACGTAGAATTACAGCCGCAGTACCAATACCTTCAATATCACAAAGTGCCGCTTCAATTTCACCGAGTTCAACACGGAAACCACGAATTTTCACCTGATCATCGGCACGGCCTAAGCAGTGGACTTGCCCAAATTCATCAATTTTTGCCAAATCACCAGTACGATAAAGTAACTCTTCATCCGCACTCATTGCCCAAGGGTTTTCAATAAACTTATCAGCCGTTAAATCAGGTCTGCCTAAATAGCCTGGTGCTACACTCGGACCGAAAATACACAGCTCACCTGTTTCACCTTGAGGCAGTAATTCTCTTTCAGCGTTAATCACCAACATGCCATAGTTTGGTAAAGGTTTACCAATGGTGACGGGTTTACCGCGTTCTAACGACTCAAGACTTGCAGTAACCGTAGTCTCGGTTGGGCCATAGGTATTAAACATTTGATGGTGAGGTAATGCCCAACGGTCCACCAGTGAGTCTGGGCACATCTCCCCACCTAAATTAATAATTCTTAAATTAGGTACATCTTCAGGGAACAAAGCCAGTAAGGTTGGAACCGCATGTAAAACAGTAATTTGTTCCTGCTTTAATGTTTGGCATAAACGTTCAGGGTCACTGACAAGCGACTTAGGTGCAATCCACAAAGTTGCACCAACCAAATAAGACAGCCAGATTTCTTCAAACGACATATCAAAAGCGACAGAAAAGCCTTGATAGACTTTATCCTGCTCTTGAATATCTAAAATATTATTTTCACTACGTAGAAAGTGACAAATATTTTTTTGAGTAATTACAATCCCTTTCGGCTTACCCGTTGAGCCTGACGTATAGATAATATATGCAGGTTGATCGGAGGTCGTTCTAGCTAAAGGAATATTTTCACTGAGTGGCTTTTGAAGTTCAGTATTTGTCCATTTTGTTTGTGGCACTTCAGCTAAGTGTTCATACCATTCATCGGTAGTAATCATCCCAACAGCTTCGGCATCTTCAAGACAAACCGCAATACGGTCGGCTGGCGTATCCATATCAAAAGGAAGCCACGCTGCACCACTCAAACAAATCGCCAATTGGGCTTTTAAAAGCTCAATACCACGAGGTACCCATAACCCAACAATATGACCTGGTTTTACCCCTCTTATTGTCAAATGTTGAGCCATAATTAAGGCTTGCTGATATAACTCCCCATACGTCAACGTTTTATTTGCTTCAATTAAAGCTGTTTTATCTGAGAGATTTTGAGCAGTTTGAATAAAAATATCGGCGAGTACTTCATCTTGCAAAAATTCGGGGTGAAATTTACCACGAATAATATTCTTCGAACTTGTTACGAATTGGTTCATTTTTTATAACTCACTTTAATTTTTTGATTTAGCTAAAATAAAGTCATGTTTGAGTTTTTCTGACCTATTAAAGAAATCAATTGCTATGTAATAAATTAAAGAGTTGAACTTAAATGAAGATTAAAGTTTTTATTTTAAGAATGGAGAGTGAACTATTAAATGAGAAGAACAAACGATTTTTATTACTTATAAATCAAACTAAGATGACAATAAGGAAAAATATAGGCACATATTTTTATAAAAATTAAATAGCGTTATTCAAAATTGATATATAACAAATTACTTATTGCACAAGGCTACTTCACGAACTAGGGCAAGAAAGGCTTTCAAACCAGCAGATTGGTTGCGTCTTCCTGAATAATATAAACAGAGACCAGACATACAAGGCATCCAATCGTCCAAAACAGAAATAAGTTGACCTGACTCAATTTCAGCACGAACATCCTGTTCCATAAAGTATCCTAGGCCAATGTTCTCTAATACTGTAGCTCTTGATAAGCTTGCTTCATCAAGGGTAATCGGTCCTTGCACATCAATTTGAATAATTTCTCCATTTTTTTCAAACTTCCAGCTAAATAGTGCACCATCAGGAAGACGTACTCGAATACATTTATGTCTAAAAAGATCTGTTGGTATTTTTGGCTTTCCGTAACGCTCCAAATACTCAGGTGAACCAACAACAACATATCTTTGAAGTTTACCAAGAGACACTGCAATCATGTCACTTGGAACAAGATGGGCAACTCGAATACCTAAATCAAAACCATCAGCAATAATGTCAACAAGTTTACCCTCAGTCACCAAATCAATATTCATTTCTGGGTAACGTCGGAGAAATTCGATAATCACAGGAGAAATAATTTCTCTCGCTGCAAATGCGGCCGCATTGATTCTTAATGTACCTGAGGGTGTTTCTCTCTGCGAACGTACAATATCTAAGGCACTATGAATATCCTGAAGAGCAGGCCCGACTTGTTCTACAAAAAGTCTGCCTGCTTCTGTCAATGAGACACTACGTGTTGTTCGATTAAACAGACGTACACCCAAATTTTCCTCTAATTTACTAATTGCATGACTTAAAGCTGTTGTAGACATCCCAAGTTCAATCGCAGCGCCACGAAAAGTTCCTCGCTTGGCGATTGCCATTACTGCTTTTAGATCATTTAAATTTGCTCGTTCCATTATCCTGATTTATTCAACTAAACATCCCATTTTATACGGATTGTTAGAACAATCGTCAAATTATAAAATTTAAAACATCAATTTAGATCATTCAAAAAGAGCGACTCATGAAAGATATACCAGAAGTGGTTAGTGCATACTTTGATGCTGATCAAGCGAACGACGTAGATGCTTTAAACCAAATTTTTTCTGACTCTGCCATTGTTGAAGACGATGGCAGTCTATACAGAGGAATTGTGGAAATTCGTACATGGTTGCTGACAATGAAAGAAAAATACCAGTACTCACTTGAAATTATTGAGGTTTCTAATACAGACCATATCAGCACGGTTTTAACACAAGGGAGTGGCAACTTTCCAAATAGCCCTGTGAAACTTAAGTTTCAGTTCACACTTGAAAATGGCAAAGTTGTTAAATTGAGGATTTATTAATGGAAGATTTTATTACTTTAAAAGGAAAACGTGCCTTAATCACTGCGGGTACAAAAGGTTCTGGCGCTGCCACAGTTCAATTATTCCATGAACTCGGCGCAACAGTACTAACTACTGCTAGAACTCAACCAGATTATTTACCGAATAATGCACATTTTGTTTCTGCTGATCTCACAACTCGAGAAGGTTGTGAAGCTATCGTCCAAGCAGTACAAGAGATATTAGGGGGTGTGGATATAATTATACACATGCTTGGTGGTTCATCTGCACCAGCAGGTGGATTCGCAGCATTAACCGATGAAGAGTGGTATAAAGAACTTCACCTAAATCTGATGCCTGCAATACGTATTGATCGTCAACTAATTCCCAATATGATTCAGCAAGGCCAAGGTGTTGTAATCCACGTTACGTCAATACAACGTTCACTTCCATTACCAGAAGCTACGACAGCTTATGCTGCTGAAAAAGCAGCGCTAGCGACTTATAGTAAAAGCCTGTCAAAAGAAATATCTCCCAAAGGTATTCGGGTTATTCAAGTCTCTCCAGGATGGATTGAAACAGAGGCATCTATTGCTCTTGCAGAGCGACTGGCTTTACAAGCTGGTACAGATTACGAGGGTGGTAAAAAGATAGTTATGGATTCAATCGGAGGAATTCCTATTGGACGACCAGCTAAACCTGATGAAATAGCAAATCTTATCGCCTTTTTGGCATCATCCCGTGCGTCTGCAATTACAGGTACTGAATATGTTATTGATGGTGGGACGATTCCTACAATTTAATAGTCATATTGAATCACACCTATACTGTATTTTCTCTTCACTTGAGCAGTTTTAAATTACAGGTAAAAAAAAGCCCTCGTCATTAACAAGGGCTTTTTAAGAATTTGGCGGAAGCGGTGAGATTCGAACTCACGGAGGACTCACACCCTCGTCGGTTTTCAAGACCGGTGCATTAAACCGCTCTGCCACGCTTCCAACGAGCGCTATAATATAAATAAAAACTCAAGTTGGCAAACCTTTTATTTAACTTTTAATTCAAACGCTCAAAATAAATACAAATTAATTTAGTTTTCTGGATTTTCGTTCTTTTCATAGCGAATTGTATTGATATACCAAAGCTTTTTTCCAGATGGCGTGTGTACTTCAATCTCATCATCGACTTCTTTGCCGAGCAGTGCACGAGCCATCGGCGATTCAATTGAGATATGCTGCGGGTGATGATCATAAATTTCATCGATCCCTACAATACGTAAAGTTTTTTGCTCGCCTTCTTCGTTTTCAATCTCTACCCAAGCGCCGAAGTAAACCTTACCATCTTGTTCAGGAGCGTAATCAATGATTTTTAATTCTTCTAAACGTTTTCCTAAATAACGTACTCGTCGATCAATTTTTCTAAGTAGCTGCTTATTGTATTGATAATCGGCATTTTCACTGCGGTCACCTAAGCTTGCAGCCCAATTCACTTTCTTTGTGATTTCTGGTCGTTCTTCATGCCAAAGTTGTTTTAATTCAGCAACTAATTTGTCATGCCCAGATCGAGTGATTAAGTTAGATTTCATGATTAAAAACCACTGTTCAACAACATATCGCTTACAAGATGTAGCATTTTATACCCTATTTTCTCATATCAGAAGTGTATAAATTTTCTTCCTTAAGAAATTCATGTGTTTATGATGATATATCGAATATTTAATTGTACGAAATTTGACAATACTTTTTTTCAATACTATGATGCGCGCAGATTAAATGTTGAGCAATTTTTAACCTTCTAGAAAACTATGTAGATTTTCTACACAGTTTGTTTTTTTCATTTCATGTCATTTTGAATGACGTCATGACTGCCCACCCCTTATTGAATTTATCAACTTTTAGAAGTTATGGCAGCTTTTTGTCTGACTTTTGGGGCATAAATTACCTGTAGCGGAGACAACATGCACAGTAATTCAAGTTCAGGGTCGAGGCTTTGCCTTAACTCTTTATTTTCTTCTCTCCCGTTAAAAGCACTTGCACTCAGTACTATGCTTTTTCCATTTCATAGTATTAATGCAGGAAAAACCCTACAGTACAATACTGTAGTAAATACAAACACTTTAACTGTTGTTGCGGTAGAAAGCCCGACAACCGTTTTCAAAGAAGATCAGTTTTTACATGGTTTTGGTTACGACTTAGCCCGTAACTATGCACAAAGCCTTAATGTAAAGCTGGACTTTAAAATCGTGGCAGACAATGCCACTGCACTTAGATGGGTTCAGCAAGGTAAAGCAAACTTTGCGATGACGACCGCTGGTTTAAGTACCATCGAGAACAAAGGGTTGATGTCTTTTTCTGCAAGTTGTGGTGACACAGTCGATTTGCAAAAAAATGGTTTAAATCCTGAGTTAAGCTGGGTGTTTAAACAAGCTGATGATCCCCTCACCCAGACCGCTAGTGGCTTTGTATGCCAAAGTAAGCAAAATGGTGTGACTCAACAACTCGCTTCTTTCTATAATCGTAATGTGGTGAAACCAGAAGCTTGGTCAACTATTCAACGTGACTTAACGACGCGTTTACCGATTTATAAAGCAAGCTTTAAACAAAGTGCAGCTAAATACGATCTCGACTGGCATTTACTTGCCGCAATTGGTTATCAAGAATCATATTTAAAGCCAGAATCTGTTTCTCCCACAGGTGTTCGTGGCTTAATGATGCTGACCAATAGCACTGCTCGAGCAATGGGTGTGAGCAATCGTAGTGATCCAGCTCAAAGCATTCAAGGTGGCGCGAAGTATTACGACCAGATGTTAAGTGAATATGATGATATTCCTTTCCCTGATCGGAACTGGTATGCGCTGGTGGCCTATAATATGGGACCAGGTGCGGTAAACCAGATTCAGAAGCGCTTGCAAGCACAAGGGAAAGATCCAAACCAATGGGTTAATCTCTACAATTATTTGCAAAGTAACAAAGCGCGTAATGGTCGATATAAGCAAGCGGTTCAATATGTCACTCGTATTCGTGCTTATCTTGAACATATCAAAACAGCGCAAACACGAATCAATATCTAATTTTATTATTTAAAAGTTGATAAATTCTTTGTTTGTATGAATAAAAAGCTTACCTCTTGGGGTAAGCTTTTTATATGAATTCTTTTAGATTTAAGCTGTATGCTCTAATACTTTCTTAAACAAATCTTTTTGTTCTTGGCTTGGCTTGGCTGTTTGTAAAGCCATTAATTGAGACATATCGCCTTGAACTTTAATTTTACCAGTCATGAATGCCTGCATAGCAGCAGCCATATCAAACTCTAAGAATACTTTACGTAAAGTTTCAGCATCCATATTTAAAGTTGTTTTGGCATTTGAAGACAAACCTTTTTGGATTTTACCCCCATCTAAAGCTAATTCGGTATTTCCAGAAGCATCTGTAACTACTAAATTAATTGCCAAATTCGCAAGAGCAGGTGGCAAATTAAGATCCCCTGCTTCAGCAGTTAATTTTTCGACAGTAGCAAACCAATCTTCAGTTAAAAATGCAGGCATGATTCTTCCTCAAATTTATTTGTTCAATTTCTCTAGTTGTCTATCCAGACAACATCATGTGAAGCAATTCTGCTTGAGCGTTGTTATAGCATGTAATTTAAATTTTGGGCTATGACTTTTTGTACGGAACATTCATTTTTTAGTATTTTGATACATTAAAGGCACTTGTTTATAAAGTGCCTTTAACATTGTCTATATCTAGCGTTTATTCAGCAGCAAAGCTTAAGTTCACGACATCTAAACGGTTTTTAAGCTCTTCTGGATCTTTAAAATCTAACTCGCGCTGAGAATCTAAAGCTTCAAAATCGAACAATTCACGGTCCGCTAACTGAGACGGCGATACGTTTTGTAACGCGCCGAAAATACTATGTAAGCGTTTCGGATATTGTTTATCCCAGTCACGTAGCATTTCATTAAGCATGGCACGCTGCAAGTTTTCCTGCGAACCACAAAGGTTACATGGAATGATTGGGAACTGACGTAACTCTGCATATTTGATGATGTCTTTTTCTTCAACATATGCCAATGGACGAATCAGAATATTCTTCTTGTCCGATGATAAAAGCTTTGGAGGCATCGCCTTTAAACTTCCGCCATGAAACAGGTTTAAGAAGAATGTTGCAAGAATATCATCGCGATGATGTCCTAAAGCAACTTTAGTCGCACCAATTTCTTGTGCAAAGCCATACAAAGAACCACGGCGTAAACGTGAACATACTGCACAGTAGGTTTTCCCTTCCGGTGTTAAACGTTTAGTAATGGTATAGGTGTCTTTTTCTAAAATGTAATATGGAATGTTATTTTCTTCCATATAACGAGGTAAGACATCTTCAGGAAAGCCCGGTTGCTTTTGGTCAAGATTAACCGCAACAACATCAAAATTGATTGGTGCAATACGTTTAAACTGCAACATGATATCGAGCAAGGTATAACTGTCTTTACCACCAGACACACACACCATGACCTTATCGCCCTCTTCAATCATATTGAAGTCACGAATAGCATGCCCAACTTGACGGCGAAGCTTCTTGAGCAAACGGTAATAGGCCGAGCTTGTTGGAAGTTCAGGCTTAAAATTAAATCCCTGATTGGACTCAACTGGCGCGTACATAGACGAGATATACCCATAAATAAAAATACCGCGCAATTTTATATGATTCAGAAGAGAATCGCATCAAAAGAATAGTTTCAATTCTTGAAGTCGTCACATTGCTCATGCATGATGCAAAAGTGATGCTCTATTTTTGACTGAAGCGTTCAAAAAATGTGCAAAATGCTTACTTTTTGGACTTTTCCACAGTTTTCCACAAAACCTGTGGATAAAATTGTGGATTTCTTCGCACTTGACAAACTGTTTTGACCTTCTGTTAAGGGTTTTATTTAAATTGATCATTTTTTAACCAATGTTTTTTACCCTTTAATATCAACATGTTATTCAAGTCAATAGAATCATTTTAAAAATAATTTTTAATTTTTTTTGATGAGCATTCGAACAAAACAGCTTGATTTTTTGAAAGAGTCGAAATAAAAAAAATTACACAAAACTTCTTTAAGTAATATTTTTTGATAAACTCTTTGGCAAGTTTTAAATACCTTAAAATTGTGAATAACATAAAATGAAAAATTCGGTTCAATTTCTGATTTCTTGTTTGCTGGGGATGACCACTTTTACGGTCGGCATGACTTCGAGTTCAGCAGGCCAAATGTATATTTACCAAGATAAAAATGGTAGTACATTGCTCACTAACCGAAAAAGTTATGATCAATCACTTAAAAAAGTAAAAGTGACTTACTACCCTGATAGTAATATTCATAGTTATACGAACTGGGGAGCATCAGAAGCTTCTGTTCTGCCAAGCTACAATAAAAATAAAAATGCTTTTGATCATATTATTAAACAAGCTGCTCTACAGCATGGTGTATCTGAAGGCTTAATTAAGGCTGTCATGCATACCGAGTCAGGATTTAACGTCAATGCCCGCTCTCCAGTAGGCGCGCAAGGTCTTATGCAGCTTATGCCAGCGACTGCACGTCGATTTAACGTGACCAATGCCTTTGATGCTCAGCAAAATATTTTTGCAGGTGCAAAATATTTAAGCTGGTTACTCAAACGTTTTGGGGGTAATACTCAAATGGCGCTTGCTGCTTATAATGCTGGCGAAGGAAACGTTGATAAATACGGCGGTATTCCACCTTTTCGTGAAACACAAGATTACGTGCGCCGTGTAACGAGCCGATATCAAAACTTATATTCATCTGGTTCTGGTTTCTCATCTTTTTCTAATACTTCAGCACAAGTCACTTCTCAATCTACTAATTTAGTGGAAAACACAACAGCTCAAATAGCAGCACCAGCTCCTAAACATTCCAATTCTCGTCAAATTGTGACTTTATCTAATGGAACATTTACTGATGCGCCTACAGGTACTTATGTCACAAACAATGCCACAGCAATTGCACATATTCGAATAGAGTAAGAACGTTTACTGACAGTTTATTTCGTCAAGTTTATGTGCTTTAAATTGTAATGATCTATTACCTGATCCTTACCATTTAGGCGAATTTAGCCAATTATTCTTTAAATTTAGGTACATTCTACTTCGTGAAAGAATGTATCAATTCCTTATTTTTTTCTTGAATTTTTCCCCTAAGCCCCGCATATTAGCTGCATGATTTAGAATTTGTAAATCAGATAACATTTTATTTATAAGAGGATTTTCTCAATGATGCGGATTGGTTTGTTTTTGCTTACCAACCTCGCGGTACTGGTTGTAGCTGGCATTATTTTGTCACTCTTCGGTGTCGGTAGTTACCATGGCGCGGGTGGCTTGAATCTAGGCAACCTTTTAGTGATCTGTTTTGTGTTTGGTATGGTGGGATCTTTAATCTCGTTATTCATGTCAAAATGGATGGCTAAGAAAACGACCGGTACAGAACTGATCGACCCGAATGCTCCTCGTAACCAAGCTGAAAGCTGGTTATTGCAAACAGTCGCTGAACTTTCTCAACGTTCTGGTATTAACATGCCAGAGGTTGGTATTTTTCCATCATATCAATCCAATGCCTTTGCAACAGGCTGGAATAAGAATGATGCCTTAGTTGCAGTTTCATCTGGTCTACTTGAACGTATGAACAAAGATGAGCTACGTGCTGTGCTTGCGCACGAAATTGGTCACGTTGCGAATGGTGACATGGTTACCCTAGCACTCATCCAAGGTGTCGTGAACGCCTTTGTTATGTTCTTTGCTCGCGTAGTCGGTGATTTTATCGACCGTAATGTTTTTGGTCGTCAAGATGATCAAGCCCCAGGTATGGGTTATTTCCTCATTACCATGGTATTAGATATCGTCTTTGGTATTCTCGCTTCTGCGATTGTGATGTGGTTCTCTCGTTATCGTGAATACCGTGCTGATGAAGCAGGTGCACGTTTAGCAGGTAAACAAGCAATGATTTCTGCATTATTACGTCTCCAAGCTGAGACAGAATTGCCAGATCAAATGCCAAAAGAAATGAAAGCTTTCGCGATTGCGGAAGGTAAAGAACAAGGCTTTAGCTTAGCTGCTTTGTTCCAAACCCACCCAACAATTGAACAACGTGTGGCAGCTTTACATCAATTAGATTGCCCATAAAACGTTTAACGTGAAGAGATAAAGCCTCCAACTGGAGGCTTTATTTTTATTACATGGTTTGATAGAGACCCCAAAGATAACTTGCACCCCACCAAACAGCGAAACCAATTAAAAGTAGTACAAACGCGCCTAATAAATCGGGTATATGCAACCATAACCAACTCACCACAGGATTACGCCAGAAAGCTGAGTGCTGCTGCTTCTTTTCGAGTTTTTCATGCAAATATGGATGAACAACATGAATATCGCTCTGAATCGCATATTCTTCGCGTATGTGTGTATGAACTACATCTAATGCTTTTCTACTAGGGCGTATAAAAATATCAAAAATAGTCCCAGCAACTGGAACAAAACCCACTACAGCATCTACAACAGCGAGTTTGATAACTGGAGTTAACTTATGTTGTGGTACACCAATCTGTTTAGCTTTATAAATCGCATAACACGTCAGCACAAAACCTGCGACATCACCGGCAATCGGAATCGTGCTCAGTGCAGCATCGGCACCAATGCCCTGCTTCGTAAAAGGAATACGCACCGCGCTGTCCATCATGGTGGCAAACTTGGCAAGGTCTCGTTCTAATGCGATGACCTGTTGCTCTGTTAATTTTTTTTCTTGAGGCATCTAAATCAAATATATGAAGAGAAGTTAAACTTAATATACTTGATTTAATGCCTCTTTTTAAATTGTTTACTTTTAACTAGATGCTTTCGATCTAAATAGTGAACGCAATAACACATACATAACTGGAATAAAGAATAAAACCAGCACCGTACCAAACATAACACCACCTAAAATACTAATACCGATTTCTTGACGGCTCACAGCCCCAGCGCCTTGAGCAAACACGAGAGGAATCACACCTGCACCAAAAGCTAAAGAGGTCATTAAAATCGGTCTTAGACGCAAGCTAGCGCCCTCTAAAGCTGCCTGAATGGCATTCTTACCCTTTTCTTGAGCCAAGGCTGCAAACTCAACAATTAAAATTGCGTTTTTACATGACAGACCAATTGTGGTTAACAGTGCAATCTGGAAATACACATCATTGGGTAGTCCGAAAATATAAGAGAAAATGACACTTCCTCCGACACCTAGCGGAATAGAGGTCATCACAGCGGCTGGAATGCTCAAGCTTTCATAAAGAGCGGCTAAACATAAGAAAATAAAGCCTGCCGAAATTAAATATAACCAGACGGCCTGATTTGTCGACTTCTGTTCTTCAAAAGATAAACCTGTCCAAGCTAAACCGACATCTTTTTGCTGATTTACAAGTTGTTCAACATCTTTCATTGCCTGACCTGAACTGCTACCACTCGCAACATCTGCCTGTAACTGCAAGGCGCTATAACCCATATAGCGTTTTACGATTTCAGGAGCGCCACCCCAGCTAAAGTTAGCAAATGAACTAAAAGGCACCATTTCATTTTGGTTGTTACGCACAGACCAGTTATATAAATCTTCAGGTTTCGATCTAAACTCGGCATCACCTTGAATCATGACACGCTTAATACGACCGCGGTCAATAAAGTCATTTACATACGTTCCGCCCCACGCGCTCGACAAAGTATTGTTAATTGCAGGGAGTTCTAAACCATTTGCTAATGCTTGTTTCTGATCAATTTTGATATTGAGATTTGCTTTACTATTGGTTGATTGCTTATCAAAGTTTTCAAAAGTTGAATAATTTTTACTTTGAGTTTGCAACTGACGGAAGGTGCTATCTAGAAAATCTTGTCCTTGCCCATTTAGATCTTGAATCCATAAATCCATACCGTCGGTTTGACCTAAACCATTTACCGAAGGTGGTAAAGTCACATTAATTTGAGCATTATTTAATTGACTAAAATATTTCATTGCCCGCTTTTGTATAGCATCCGCTGAGTTTTCTTTTCCGGTACGCACATCCCACGGTTTTAAAGCAATGAACCCTTGTGCTAAATTTTGTCCTGTACCCGAATTGTTTCGACCATAGCGGATTAAGACTAAATCGACATTTTTATCTTCTTGAGTTAAGAAATATTGACGAACTTGTTCACCAATTTTCTGACTTTGAGAAATCGGAGCGCTATCAACAAGTTTAATTTGAACACTTAAAATGCCTTGATCTTCTTTAGGAATAAATCCACTTTTTAAACCGCTATAGAACAGTGCAAAAACAGCAATCAAAGCCACAAAAATCACAACAACCGACTTACTGTAATCAATGCTTGTTTGAACGATCTTGATATATTGATTTTTAAGTTGATCAATCTTTTGGTTAAACCAAACTGCCCAGCGCATAGGCTGAGGATTAGGCTTTAAAATTAAGGCACACAATGCTGGTGTTAGGACTAATGCAACAACAAGCGATAACGCCATAGCGGCAACTAAGGTAATGGAAAACTGGCGGTAAATCACCCCAATTGAGCCACCTAAAAAAGACATTGGAATAAAAACAGCAGTTAATACCAATGTAATCCCAATTAAAGCCCCACTAATTTCGCCCATTGACTCAATCGCTGCTTCTTTGGGTGTTAAGTGCTGTTCATGCATGAGCCGTTCAACGTTTTCCACGACTACAATCGCATCATCCACTAACAAACCAATGGCGAGTACCAGTGCAAATAGGGTTAAGGTATTAATGCTAAAACCGAGCACGTATAAAACAGCAAAAGTTCCTAAAATAACAACCGGAACGGTAATACTCGGAATGAGTGTCGCGCGCCAGCTTTGCAAAAATAGGAACATTACCAAAATAACTAAAATAATCGCTTCAATAAGGGTCTTTACGACTTCTTTAATCGACTCTTGAACAAACGGTGTATTATCACGTGGATAAACAATTTTATAGCCAGCAGGTAATTTAGTTGTAAGCTGATCTAGAGTTTGATGGATGAGTTTAGAGGTCTGAATGGCATTTGCACCCGAAGACAGTGAAATACCTAAACCTGCGGCAGGATAACCATTAATGGTGTTAAATGACTGATAGTTTTCTGCACCTAACTCAACTCTAGCAATATCTTTTAAATAGACATAACTCGCTGTTTGGTTTGATTTCACTACAATATTTTTAAAATCTTCGACTGTTTTTAGTCGAGAACCAGCTGTAACTTTAGTATTTAAATATTGTCCATCAATAACAGGTAAATCACCAATTGCACCCGCAGCCACTTGGGTATTTTGAGCAGTGATTGCACTGGCAACATCACTTGGCATTAAATTATATTGTTTTAATTTATCAGGGTTTAACCAGATTCGCATTGCATATTGCGAACCGAAAACATCAGACTCACCCACCCCTTCAATACGGTTCAGGTTATCGACCACGTGTGTCGTTAAATAGTCTGATAGCTCAATATTTCCCGCTTTACCAGTCGAGTCATATAAACCTACCACCATAAAAGTATCGCCCAGAGACTTACTTACCGTCACCCCTTGGCGTTGTACTTCATCTGGTAAACGTCTTATCACGCCACTAATGCTATTTTGTACTTGTACCTGTGCCGTATCTGGATTTGTTCCATTATCAAAACTAATGGTAATTCGGCTACGTCCCGACGAGTCGCTGGTAGAGCTGAAATAAAGTAAGTGATCAATACCTTGTATTTGCTGTTCTAAAATTTGAGTAACACTTTGCTCAACCGTTTGTGCATCTGCCCCACTATAACTTGCCGATACTGTAATTTTTGGAGGTGCAATATCGGGGTAGCGTTCTACTGGCAAATT
The DNA here is from genome assembly GCF_000196795.1 of Acinetobacter oleivorans DR1. Taxonomy (NCBI): domain Bacteria; kingdom Pseudomonadati; phylum Pseudomonadota; class Gammaproteobacteria; order Moraxellales; family Moraxellaceae; genus Acinetobacter; species Acinetobacter oleivorans. The sequence continues at coordinate 867,275 of NC_014259.1, read as the reverse complement.
CAGAACCGAGAAAATACCAAATGCCATAACAATAATTGCAAGTACACTGGCAAAAATAGGGCGCTGAATAAAAAATTTAGATAGCATGGCTGCTCAGAATTAAGTCGTCAATTAACGGGTGGCAATACCGAATTCGGCATCTTGATCATCAACGAGCGATATATAAAAGACAAGTAGAATTAACACAATAAATGCAATTAGGACAAAAACAAAGCAGGAATGCCTATTTCCTACAAACCCATAAAGAAGGTTTTAACAAGTGTCACTGAAAGTTCATGAATTCTTCATGATCACGTCAAACTCAATAAGCAGACTAGAGCCGTTTCAACTAAAACAATATGAGTAGAATTATGTTTAAAAGAGCAATTTTATGCTTAAGTTTAATTAGCTTGGTTGGTTGTAATGACGATGATAAAACTGAAAACACGCCAACTACACCAGAATATCAACTTCCTAAGATTTTAGTGATTGGGCACCGTGGCGCTAGCGCTTTACGCCCTGAACACACTTTAGCTTCTTATCAAAAAGCCATTGATGATGGTGCAGATTTTATTGAACCGGATTTAGTATCTACAAAAGACGGCGTGTTAGTTACTCGCCATGAAAATGAGATTGGTGGAACAACCAATGTAAGCACTTTAACTCAGTTTGCAGACCGTAAAACAACAAAAAATATTGATGGTAAAGACTTAACAGGTTGGTTTACAGAAGACTTCACTTTAAGTGAATTAAACCAACTTAAAGCGCGTGAACGTATTCCAGAGTTCCGACCTGCAAACACAGCTTATAATGATCTCTACCCTGTCCCGACTCTAGAACAAGTGATTGAGCTGGCAGAAGCAAATTATAAAAAAACGGGAAAAATTATTGGCTTATATATTGAGACTAAACATCCGACTTACTTTAAAAATCATAATCTGGCAATGGAAGATACTCTTCTTAAAACACTAGCCAAATATGAATATACACGTGATATTGCACCTGTCTATTTACAGTCTTTTGAAGTGAGTAATTTAAAATATTTAAAAGATCAGCTCGACCTTCATAAAACCATTAAACATGCACAAATTATTCAACTTTATGACGCTAAAACTTCGCAACCAGCCGACTTCGTTGAATCTGGTGAAACTAAAACTTATGCTGATTTAGCCACAGCACAAAGCTTAAAAGACATAGCTAAATATGCAAACGGTGTAGGACCAAGTAAAGGTTATATTCTAAACTTTAATGACAATGGCTCAGTTCAAACGACTTCGTTTATTTCTGATGCGCATAAAGCTGGCTTAAAAGTACATCCTTATACTTTCCGTCCAGAAAATAATTTCTTACCAAAGCCTTTAAAATGCAGTCAAGATAAACCAGCTGAGCGCTGCCCAACTGGTGCTTTAAAAGAGTTTGAAGCCTATTTCAAAGCGGGTGTTGATGGAGTCTTTACAGATGACCCAGCACTTGGCCGTGAAGCCGTTATTAATTATGAAAAAGCTGCAAAATAATTAAAATTTTTAATAAAAAACAGGGCAATAAATGCCCTGTTTTTTTTATTTCTCTACGACATTATCAAAATAAAGTGGGATCCACTGATATTGCTCAGCGTTTACTTTATAAACATGACCAATGCCTGGGAATGGTAAATGTGGTGCTGCGACCCATTGCTGTTTATTTGAAATTTCAGCAAACATTTTTAAACGGGTATTAATCGCCTGCTCAGAATTCACATCAAAATCCACACCAGTTTTTGGAGCATCAAACTGCAAAGAATGCGAGTGAACAATATCTCCAACAAAAATGATTTGCTGATCATTACTCTTTAAGCGAAAGCTATGATGCCCAGGTGTATGACCACGTGTATCGATCACTTCAAAACCTTGAATAACATCGCCATCTTTAAATGTCTTGAATGCTTTTTTTGCTTGATATGGAGCAAGAGCAGTTTTTATATTTTTCACAGTACCTAAATAGTTTTGCTTTTTATCTGCTGGCACTGTTTTTTCAGAAGCTGGATTTAACCAATAATCAGCTTCGCGTTCATGTGCATAAACGGTTGCATTTGGAAATACAGCTTTCCCATTTTGGGCAATACCACACACATGGTCAGGGTGTAGATGAGTAAGTAAAACAGTTTTTACATTAGCAAGTTGATAACCTGCCAATTCAATATTTTTTGCAATCGAACCCAGTTGTGGGCCAAAGCAACTTGCTGCACCACTATCGACAAGCGTTAAATTCTTACCATCATCTACTAAAAATGCATTGACCGAAGTTTGAATACCCTTCTCATTCACAGCGGCATATTTCGTTAATATTTTAGTTTTTTGAGTCTGATTTAAATTTTTAAACAAGTTAGGATTTAGATAAATCGTGCCATCAAGTAAAGACGTTACACGGTATTTTCCGAATTGATGCTTATAATATCCAGGTACTTGTTGAGTAGGAGTTTGTTCGGCATACGCAGCATGCATGCTAAAAAATGCAAGACCCAAAGCTACACATAATTTTTTCATCTCTTCTTCTCTATTCAGTTATAAAGTCAAAATCTTTAAAAAAGATTTAATAATTTTTTAAGACCCAAATTATATAATGCATGAAATGTGTCAGAAATATAAGTAAATGAATAGCTATTCTCCTTATAAAGGTAAAACAGGCCTTAAGCGTATATTAAATGCAACGGGCTACTCGATTTCCGGATTTAAAGCAGCATATAAAAATGAAGCAGCTTTCCGTCAAATTGTTTTGATTAATCTTATTTTAATTCCAGTTAGTTTCTTTCTTGAAGTAACCCGCAGTGAACACGTCTTACTCATTATTGTATGTCTATTTGCAATGATCGTTGAATTGTTCAATTCGGCTATTGAAGCAGTCGTTGACCGAGTGTCTCTTGAAAAACATCAGCTTTCTAAAAATGCAAAAGATATGGGAAGTGCCGCTCAATTTGTTGCGCTTTCTATTATTGCCATTACATGGTTGTTCATTTTATTAGGATAAAAAAAACCATGCTTATAAGTAAATAAGCATGGCTGTAACAAAGAGGAACTTCTAGCTGCTGTTCCTGTTTTTTAATATAAGTTATTGAACTTAACTATTTCTTAAAATCACGTAAAATAAAAAATCCCTGTATTAACAGGGATTTTTTTAGTTCAAGCGTTGATGCGTTATTACATCATTCCGCCCATACCACCCATACCGCCCATATCTGGAACAGCTGGTTTATCTTCTGGAATGTCAGTAATCATACATTCTGTAGTTAACATTAAACCAGCTACAGAAGCAGCGTGTTCAAGTGCAGAACGAGTTACTTTAGCTGGGTCAAGAATACCCATTTCTAACATATCGCCATATTCGCCAGTTGCAGCGTTATAACCGAAGTTACCTTCACCCGCTTTAACTGCATTGATAACTACAGATGGCTCATCACCAGCGTTTGAAACGATTTGACGAAGTGGAGCTTCGATCGCACGGCGTAAAATATTGATACCCGCTGTTTGATCGTCGTTAGCACCTTTTAGGTTGTCTAATACATTTACAGCACGTACTAGCGCAACACCACCACCAGCAACCACACCTTCTTCAACTGCTGCACGAGTTGCATGAAGTGCGTCGTCTACGCGGTCTTTCTTCTCTTTCATTTCAACTTCAGTTGCCGCACCAATTTTAATTACAGCAACACCGCCTGCTAATTTAGCAACACGTTCTTGTAATTTTTCACGGTCGTATTCTGAAGAAGATTCTTCAATTTGAGCACGGATTTGCTGAACACGCTCAGCAATAGCAGCTGCATCACCAGCACCATCAACAATTACAGTGTTTTCTTTAGAAACAGTGATCTTGTGTGCAGTACCTAAATCTTGAAGAGTTGCTTGTTCTAAAGACATACCAACTTCTTCAGAAATAACAGTTGCGCCAGTCAAGATTGCGATGTCTTGAAGCATTGCTTTACGACGGTCACCGAAACCAGGAGCTTTAACAGCACATACTTTGATAATACCACGCATGTTGTTTACAACAAGAGTAGCAAGTGCTTCGCCTTCAACATCTTCAGCGATGATAAGAAGTGGTTTACCAGTTTTCGCAACTGCTTCTAAAACAGAAATCAATTCACGAATATTACCGATTTTTTTGTCAACAAGAAGAATGAACGGGTTTTCAAGCTCAGCTGTTAAAGTATCTTGCTTGTTTGCAAAGTACGGAGAGATATAACCACGGTCAAACTGCATACCTTCTACAACGTCTAAAGCGTCTTCGAAGCCAGAACCTTCTTCTACAGTGATTACGCCTTCTTTACCTACTTTTTCCATCGCTTGAGCGATAAGTTTACCAACAGTAGTGTCAGAGTTAGCAGAGATAGAACCAACTTGTTCAATCGCTTTAAAATCATCAGCAGGTTTTGCATTTGAACGGATATTTTCAACTACAGTTTTTACTGCGATATCAATACCACGTTTTAAATCCATTGGGTTCATACCTGCAGTTACAGATTTGATCCCTTCATTTAAAATTGCTTGAGCAAGTACAGTTGCAGTTGTAGTACCGTCACCAGCGATGTCGTTAGTTTTGCTAGAAACTTCACGAACAAGTTGAGCACCCATGTTTTCAAACTTGTCTTTTAAAGAAATTTCTTTAGCAACAGTTACACCGTCTTTAGTGATGTGTGGAGCACCGAAAGAACGGTCAATCACTACGTTACGACCTTTAGGGCCTAAAGTCACTTTAACAGCATCTGCAAGTACGTTTACACCTGCAATCATTTTTGAGCGAGCTGAATCACCAAATTTTACGTCTTTAGCTGACATATTAAACTCCGAATCTTTTTAAATACTGAATCTGATAATGAATTGAGTTATGGATTGATTAGCCTTCCAACACAGCTAAAATGTCTGACTCTTTCATGATTAAGAGTTCTTCACCACTTACTTTCACTGTTGTACCTGCATAAGTACCAAACAATACTTTGTCACCAACTTTAACATCCAAAGCACGTACGCCATTCTCAGTGATTTGACCATTACCTACTGCAATTACTTCACCTTGAGATGGTTTTTCAGCAGCAGAACCTGGAAGTAAAATACCACCAGCAGTTTTGGTTTCTTCTTCTACGCGACGAATTACAACGCGATCATGTAATGGACGAATGTTGCTCATAATTAACTCCATCAGACTAAGTCTTTTTGATTAATCGTTATTGCTTTAATCCAGAGCAATAACAAAATATTTAGATGTCACTTTTGTGGGGATGAAAAAAAAGGCTTCAAGGGGAAAATGAAAAAAAACTTATCTTTTTTGGTCATTTTTTAACAAGTTGTGAAGAGTTTTTATTAAATTTAAAGCACAAAATAAAAGAGGCTATTTTCATAGCCTCTTTTATAAAGATAAATATTAATGTTAAACAAAGAGTTGCTGGTTATTTAACAATTCATCTAATGTTGTATTTACCTGATTTAAAGTTATCAATGAAACACTACTAAACATTGTACCTTCACCATCTCGGTCAAGACTAATAGTCGTGTTTCCAGCATCTTGCTCTACAGTAATAAATTTCGCTAATGTGCTCACGTCTTTAGAATAGTCAATTAATAGTTCACTTAAATCGATTTTGTCTGCTTGAGTATCAGTTCTTACATCACCTAAAGTAAAATCTAACACCGTATCATGTCCATTCCCACCAGTCGCATCTTGGCTATTTAGCAATTGGAACAGTATGGAATCAGTACCTTCATTAGTCATATAGGTATCGTTACCTTCACGCCCATTCAAAACGTTATTACCAGAGTTACCTGTTAAAAGATTATCTAAAGCATTGCCTGTTGCATTTAGATGAGCAGAACCAACCAACTCCAAGTCTTCAACATAACGACCACTTTCTAGACCTGTCGACCAATCAGAATATCCAACCAGACTATAACTCACAGAGCTAATTATTTTATCGTGTCCACCAAAATCAACATCTCGATAGCCTGATTCAACAAGTTGGTTCTCCCAATAACCGCTTTCTACGAAAACATCTTGATAGTGGCTAGTATCTACCCAAACATCTTCATAATGACTTGTATCAACATAAACGTCTTCATAATGACTAGTATCAACCCAGCCTTCTTCTGAACGTATATAGGTCAATTCATAACCTTCTTGCCATTGTCCATTCGCAAAATCATAATATTGTTGTTCATATCGACTATAATCACTATCTGCCATGCCATTATCAATATAAGTTATACCATTCTGATTTTGATAAACATTTTGTACAGTTGAATAACCACTTGTGACCAATTGGGAATCATAATAACCATCAACAAACCATATCTGTTCGTAATGACCTTCAGTGACCCATTCTGGATATGTATAGCTATTATCAATCCAGACATCTTTATATATTGCATACGGCTCAACAATATATTCTTGAACAAAATCAATTATATGATCAACTATATAAGTATTATCAGCAGAATCACCTTTAAACTGATCAACAGTGATTGTAGTTAAATCACTAATTGCTTTATTGATAGTTTCACTACGATTTCCAGCACGATCAATAACAGTAAGATCAAATGATGTTGCATTCTCATACATATAAACAGAGAAAGTTCCATCAACCATAACCGTCGTACTTATTACAGAAGTTACAGAAGATTCTTGATCAGCAAAATGATATATAACTTCAAGGATAGCTCTACTTTCTGCATGTCCCGTGAGCTCTCCCAATCCATTTATGGCAAGTTGTGTGGCTACATTCGGTACTGTTGTATCATTCGTAGCAACAATCGTTGAGCCCACACTTATATTTTGATTGGCATCAACCACTTTTACTGTCAATGTTTCACCATGCCAATATTGTGACCATAATTGCACCCAGAAAGTACCACTACTTCCCACAGTAGTCTGACCAACTAAATTATTATTAGCATCGAAAATATTAACAGTTGAATATGCTTCAGCCTCCCCAGAAAGTATATTTCCTTCTTCCAATACAAGTTGTGTTGCTGCATTTGGCGCAACGATGTCTATGGGTGCCTTAATTTCGGTGTAAGCGCTTTGATACCCATTATGTTCCACAACAACACGTAAAGTTTGTCCATTCACCTGAGGTGAGTATAACTGGATATTAAAATATCCAGTTTCATCTACAGAACCACCGCCAATATAATTACTATACACATCAAAAATATGCATCTCACTATTTGGTGTAGCAGTTCCCTCAATAAAGAAACCATTTTCAGATAAAACAACATGATCTGCTGATGGTGGTGCATTAGTATCTGCAGTAAAAGTAAAATTAAATGGCGTACTTATATTTTTAGCTAAATCCGTTGCCGTGATAAATAATTGCTCTCCACGTAATACAGGTGGATACATACCAACATTGAAATATCCAGCTTCCTCCATTTGAAATTCTGCTCGTAAATCTCCATCCGCATCTATTACTTTAATAATTACTTTTGAATCAGCATGTCCAGTTATCTCATGACCGTCGTTACTAATCGCTACCTCATTAATCACTGGAGCAATATTGTCTAATGGCGCAATAAGTTCAGTGATTGGGCTGTATTGATATGTATTCTGGTCATAAACTCGAATTAGTAACGTCTGTCCATGTAGATAATAGCTATTTAACTTAATAGCAAAACTACCATCTTCATTAACTATACTGCTCCATTCTCCATTAATGATCTGACCATCAGTAGATGTGACAACAATCGTCATTCCTGCTGTCGCCTTACCTGTAAGAATATGGCCATTTACATCCAATTTTAGCTCTGTTGCAGCAATTGGTGAGTTGGTAAATAAGGGTACTATTTCGTGAACAACTTCACTGCGGTTACCAGCTTTATCTTTGACAACGATACTTAAATTTTGTGTCTGGTATTGACTCAAATTGATCCATTGATTAAAGACCCCACCATATCCAACATCAGTTGTTGTGATAACTGCACCATATTGATCAATAATTTCAATCGTTGCATTTGGCTCAGCCTCACCAAAAAGCAATCCGTCTGACGTTAACGTAATATTTGAAGCAGTTGGCGGTGCAACATTATCAATTAAAGCATTTTGTTTAACCTCAATACTTCGGTTACCTGCTATATCTACAACGATGAAAGTTAATTCCTCTCCATGTAAATAGACTTGATTAAAATAACCTGACACATTACCCGCACCATCTACATAACCAGAACCTATCACCTCACCCGCAGCATTTTTGACTTCAATCCGAGTATTTACTTCTGCTTGCGCCGTAAAGTTTTGACCGTTTGAGTCGAGCACAATATTTTCAATCGGATTTGGCGAGATATCATCAATTAAGGCATTCTGCTTGACCTCTGTACTGCGGTTACCAGCTCGATCAACTACAACAAAAGTAAGCTCCTCTCCATGTAAATACACTTGATAGAAGTAACCAGAAACATTACCCATGTTATCGGTTGAACCAGATCCTACCACCTCACCAACAGCATTTTTAACTTCGATTCGACTATCTGCTTCCGCTTGCGCTGTAAAGTTCTGTCCATTGATATCAAATATAATATTTTCGATTGGATTCGGTGCAATATCATCAGTTAAAGCATTTTGCTTAAATTCAATACTTTGATTACCTGCTTTATCTATAACAATAAAAGTGAGTTCCTCACCTTTTAAATAAACTTGATTCAAGTAACCTGACACATTACCAGTGCTATCGACATAACCATAACCGACAAACTCACCAGCAGCATTTTTGACACCAATAAAACTATTGGCTTCTGCTTGTGCCGTAAAATTTTGCCCATTTTCGTCAAAGATGATGTTTTCAATTGGATCTGGCGCAATGGTATCCACCAAAGCATTTAACTTAAGTTCGACACTGCGGTTACCCATTCGATCTATGACAACGAAAGTTAATTCCTCTCCATGTAAATAAACTTGGTAGAAGTAACCCGTCACATTACCAGTGCTATCGGTAGAGCCCCAACCTATCTGGTTACCAAATGAGTCAAAAACTTCGATCTGACTGTTTGCTTCCGCTTGTGCTGTAAAATTTTGACCGTTCGCATCAAGTACAATATTTTTAATCGGATTAGGCGCAATATCATCAAATGGAGCCTTAACTGAAACAGCTTCACTCACATTTCCAGCTCGATCTTTAACGGTGACTATGAACTCTTCACCATGTAAATTGTAAGTACCGAAAAAAATAGTGAATGTACCATCAGCATTTACACTCTGATTCCACGTATTCATCTGCTGACCATTTTGATCAAAAATCTGGATGAAGGTATTTGGCTCAGCTACACCAGAAAGGGAGGAACCATCTTCACTAAACATGAGATTACTTGCAGCCACAGGAGCAATATCATCAAGCGGTGCTTTTACAGTAACCCCACCACTCATATTACCTGCTCGATCTACTACAACCACTTTAAACTCTTCGCCATGCAAGTAGTTACTGTCTAAAGAAATGTTAAATGTTCCATCCCAATTAACATTATTATTCCACTGATTTACCAATTGACCATTATGATCAAATATTTGAATCGTAGCATTTGGCTCAGCCATACCAGTTAGATATGAACCATCTTCGCTAAATACTAAATTAGTCGCATTTTCTGGTGCCGTATTATCAAGAAAGGCTGCTTGTTTTACTTCAACGCTACGATTACCAGCTTGATCAATCACAACAAAAGTGAGCTCCTCACCTTTTAAATAAACTTGATTCAAGTATCCTGAGACATTACCAGCACTATCTACATAACCAGAACCTACAAGCTCACCTGCAGCATTTTTAACTTCAACTTGAGTATTTACTTCTGCTTGCGCTGTAAAGTTCTGACCATTTTCATTGAAAATGATGTTTTCAATCGCGTTCGGGGCAATGTCATCAATCAAGGCATTCTGCTTGACCTCTGCACTGCAGTTCCCCGCTTTGTCAACTACAACAAAAGTGAGTTCTTCTCCATGTAAATGAACCTGATATAAGTAACCAGAAGCATTACCCATGCTATCGGTTGAACCAGAACCTATGACTTCACCAGCAGCATTTTTGACTTCAATTTGAGTGTTTGCTTCTGCCTGAGCTGTAAAGTTCTGTCCGTTCGCATCAAGTAAAATATTTTCAATTGGATTTGGTGCAATATCATCAGTTAAAGCGTTTTGCTTAACTTCTGTACTACGGTTACCAGCTCGGTCAACGACAACAAAAGTGAGTTCTTCTCCATGTAAATAGACTTGATATAAATAACCTGACACATTACCAGCGCCATCTACATAACCTGAACCGATGATCTCACCTGCAGCATTTTTAACTTCAACTTGAGTATTTGCTTCGGCTTGTGCTGTAAAGTTTTGACCATTGAGATCTAATACAATATTTTCAATTGGATTTGGTGCTACATCATCAGTTAAAGCATTTTGCTTAACTTCTGTACTACGGTTACCAGCTCGATCTACTACAACAAAAGTGAGCTCTTCACCATGTAAATGTACTTGATACAAATATCCTGAAACATTGCCTGTGCTATCTGCTGATCCATAACCAATAATGTCACCATTGGTATTTTTAATTTCAATCTGGCTATTTGCTTCAGCGTGAGCTGTAAAGTTCTGACCATTGATATCTAATACAATATTTTCAATCGGATTTGGCGCGGCATCGTCATTCAAAGCACTCTGCTTGACCTCTGCACTACGGTTACCCGCTCGGTCAACTACAACAAAAGTAAGTTCCTCACCATGTAAGTAAACTTGCGGGAAATAACCAAATACATTACCTAAGCTATCGGTATAACTAGTAGTAATCTTATTTCCAGCCTGATCTAATATTTCAATAGAGCTTCCAGCTTCTGCCTGAGCTGTAAAGCTTTGGCCATCTTCATTGAAGATGATATTTGCAATCGGATTTGGTGCAATGGTGTCAATTAAAGCATTTTGCTTAAATTCGATACTACGGTTACCAACTCGATCTATGACAACAAAAGTAAGTTCTTCACCATGTAAATAGATTTGATTGAAAAAGCCTGAGACATTACCAGCACTATCTGTAGAACCCCAACCCGTCTGATTACCTAATGAATCAAAAACTTCAATCTGACTATTTGCTTCTGCTTGTGCTGTAAAGTTTTGACCGTTTGCATCAAGTAAAATATTTTTAATTGGATCCGGTGCAATATCATCAAGTGGAGCTTTAATTGAAACAGCTTCACTCACATTTCCGGCTTGGTCTTTAACAGTGACCGTGAATGCCTCTCCATGTAAATTATTGCTACCTAAGAAAACAGTAAATGTACCGTCCGAATTGACGGTATTATTCCATATATTCACTAGCTGACCATTATGATCAAAAACCTGAATCGTAGTATTCAGTTCTGCTACACCCGTAAGATATGAACCATCTTCTGAGAAAACTAAATTACTGGCTGGTGTGGGAGGAACTGTATCAGCGGTAATTACAGTATCGGTGCTTATTTGTCCACGAGCATCCTTAATTGATAAGAACAACTGCTCACCATCAACAAGAGGACGGTCAAGCTGGAGTTTAAAATAACTTGATCCATTCCAACCGTTATCTTCACCGACTTTAATTTCGGCTAAGATTTCACCTTTGGCATCTTTAACAATGAGAGTACTATTATTTTCAGCTTGCCCACTTATCACTCCGTCCGAAGTAAAGCTATCTACATGGGGGGCAAAAGCATAGTTAGGCGCCTGTATCTGAGCAGCTAAACTTACATTTCCATTTACATCTGTAGCCGTAACATAAACTGTCTCAGCATTGGTTAAAAACATACCTAATTCTATCGAGAAACTTCCACTCTCGTCGGTCCAGTTATTCCAAAACCATTTATTAAGAATGTTTCCTTGTCCATCTTTAACCAAAATTTCAGAGAAAGGTTCTGCATGACCATAAACTAAATCACCAGCATCGTTGAAATTTAAATCTGTTGGAACAGGTGGAGGAGTCAGATCTACAATAATCTTCTGTTCAGGGCTTATTAGACCTTTATTATCAATAATTTGAACGGAAATTTGCTCTCCATCAATTAAAGGTCGGTTTACACTCAAGCTAAAATGACTAAATTCATTCCAACTATTGTCATCACCTAATGTAACCTTTCCTAATTCATTACCGTCAGCATCACGCACAATTACCGTACTATTATCTTCAGCAAACCCAGAAATTAAGCCTTCTTGTGTAATACGTTCAACATGTGGAATATAAGCAAAGTTTGGAACTTCGATTAGGACTTCACTCGTATTTTGATTTTTATCTACTACTTGTACGGTAACCGACTCACCTTCTTTTAAAAATTGGAACACAGGTAAACTTGCAAAGCCTTGTTCATCTGTAACACCGTTAGCGATTAGATTTCCTGTTCCGGAAAACACAAGAATAAGGCTGTTAGGTTCATTGACATGTACTGATAAAGTTTCGCCACTGATATCAAATTGTGGAGTTTCTAAAAATACTGCGGGCGTATAGTCTGCGGTAATATATTGTGGATGGCCTGAAACATTATCTTTATCTGTAGAGATAATAATTTGAGTGCCTTCTTCCAAAGGCTGATCGAGGGACAAAGTAAATGGTCTAACTTCACCTAATTCCATTACACTAAAAGGCGTAATACCTGAGCCCTCAAATGCAATAGAGTTAAACTCTTGTAGAATATTTCCATTCTGATCTTTTACAATAAAATGACTACCTTCAGTCGCATAACCAGTGATCACACCTTCTGGACTAATTCGTAAAATACTAAGAGCTGGAACTTCAGTAACTAGTCCAATTGATGAATTTTCGCTGCTGTATCCATTATAAGTAGCAACTGCATAAACTTCTTCATTTGAACTAATTGAAAGGTCTTGTAGAGTAAATTTACCCTCATCATTAGTTATTGTACTTGCAAGCCAATCACCATTTTTATTGTAGATATCAATCTTGCTTCCTTTATAACCACTACCTGAAATGATAGCTCCATCTATATTGTTGAAAGTTAGTGAATCTAGAGTTGGCGAATTCGGAGTATGATCTACATTATAATTTTGAATCTGTTTAATAATCGCTGTATTGCCAGCTTGATCAGTAAGGCTAATATCAATTGATATATTAGTTTGCGATTCTTCTGACCACAAGAACTCTGCTGGAATTTCAGCAACCCATTCTTGGGTTAGCTCATCAAAATGAAAGTTATAAATAACATCATTTAATATCGTATTTATTGAAGTCAGTGAGCTATTTAAATCTGTTGGTAGATTATCTACGTCCAGTCTTATAGAAATAACTTGATCTTTTTCAACTAGACTTATTGTATTGTCTTCAGTAATCGGCTTTACAGTTACTGCAATTGCTTCAACATTTAAGGAATTATCTACAATCACTTTTTGTCCAGCGGTTTCTGAGGTATTGCCTGCAAGATCCGTTACTACGGCTTTATAGAGATAAATACCATCAGCTAAATCTTTTTGTTCAGCTGTTGTTTCCTTCCAAGTTTTTCCTTCATCTTTCGAAATTTCATAGTGGTCTAGTAAAGCAGCTTGTTCGCCGATCACAATTGGTTGAGTTAGCTTCAAAGTAAAATTATTATCTTGCGTAATCCAATCCGTTGCTGATATACCCGTATCAGTCAAATCAGATAAAGTTAATTCACCTGCTTGCGGCGCTGTTGTATCGACAACGACTTTTTGTATAGCGGTTTCTGAGGTATTGCCTGCAACGTCTGTAACTATAGCTTTATATTGGTAAACACCATCGGTTAAATCTTTTTGAGCTACTGTGGTTTCCTGCCACGTCTTACCATCATCTTTCGATATCCAGTAAGTAATTTGGCTATTTACTTCTTGTCCGTTAATCTTTAAATCAAAAGTTTTATCTTGCGTAATCTGATCTGTTGTTGAAACACCTGTATCGCTCAAATCAGATAAAGTCAGTTCACCTGCTTGCGGCGCTGTTGTATCCACAACGACTTTTTGCACACTGGTTTCAGATATGTTGCCTGCAACGTCGGTTACTACAGCTTTAAATTGATAAACACCATCAGCCAAATCTTTTTGAGTAACCGTTGTTTCCTGCCAAGTCTTTCCTTCATCTTTAGATATCCAGTAAATGATTTGGCTATTTACTTCTTGTCCGCTAATCTTTAAATCAAAAGTTTTATCTTGCGTAATTTGATTAGTTGCTGAAATGCCCGTATCAGCCAAAGCAGCTAAAGTCAATTCACCTGCTTGCGGCGCTGTTGTATCCACAACCACTTTTTGCACACTGGTTTCAGATATGTTGCCTGCAACGTCGGTTACTACAGCTTTAAATTGATAAACACCATCAGCCAAATCTTTTTGAGTAACCGTTGTTTCCTGCCAAGTTTTACCATTATCGATAGAAACTAAATACGTTACTTGGCTGCCACTTTCCTGTCCTTCAAGCTTTAAATTGAAGTTTTTATCTTGCGTAATCTGATCAGTTGCCGAAACACCTGTATCACTTAAATCAGATAAAGTCAGTTCACCTGCTTGCGGCGCTGTTGTATCCACAACCACTTTTTGTATAGCAGTTTCCGATGCATTTCCAGCTCGATCTGTTACTACAGCTTTGTAAAGATAACTTCCATCCACTAAATCTTTTTGAGTTACTGTTGTTTCTTGCCAAGTCTTACCATCATCGGTAGAGACAAAATACGTTACTCGACTTCCACTTTCCTGTCCCTCAATCTTTAAAGTGAAGTTTTTATCTTGTGTAATTTGATCAGTTGCTGAAATACCTGTATCGCTCAAATCAGATAAAGTCAGTTCACCTGCTTTCGGTACTGTTGTATCCACAACCACTTTTTGTATAGTAGTTTCCGATGTATTTCCAGCTCGGTCTGTTACTACAGCTTTGTAAAGATAACTTCCATCTACTAAATCTTTTTGAGTTACTGTTGTTTCTTGCCACGTCTTACCATCATCGGTAGAGACCAAATACGTTACCCTGCTGCCACTTTCTTGCCCCTCAATCTTTAAATTGAAGTTTTTATCTTGAGTGATCTGGTCGGTTGTTGAGGTGCCTGAGTCTAAAAGATTTTTGAGAATCAAATTACCTGGCTCAGGAGGGGTCGTGTCTTTAGGATCTTTCCGTGACAGTAAAGCAATTGTTCCTGCGCCCGCTAAAGCACTGACCACCCCAGTCCAGAGAGGGTTAGAAGATGAAGAGTCTATAAGTTTTGGTGCATCTTTTACTTCTAAATAATTAACAGTAGTCTGTCCAGTAGCATCTTCACCTAAACTGGCAGTCCAGTAACTCTGCCCTTCATTTAAAAGAATTTGCGGGTTTTCGCTAATAAAATAGTTTTCTAAAATAATTTCAGTTCCATCTTTTAGATGAATAATTGCATTATTTCCCTCTCTTGTTATTGAGGCAATTTTTTCTGGGCTTATATCGATTTTTGCGATTTCTTTAGGATCTACTACAATAGTTTTTGTCTGGCCTACATCAATATCAACTGTATTATTTTTTGAAGCATTATTTGCCATTAATGATACTTGTACCATTTATCCACCATGAAATTTTAAATATTATTAAGTTTTTCTAAAATATTAAGTCAATAGATACTCATTTATAAAATATTATTAAATTTCACAAAAGACTAAAACCCTTATTATAGCTAGTTAAAAACATGGCTTTTTATATAGTTAAAAATTTTTATGTATCCATTAATATTATTTTTAAAATGATAAAACATTTAAAATGTTTTCCTATTCCCCATATATAGAATTTAAAGCTTAGGCATTGTAATGGATAAAATTTTATCAATCTACTCTTAAGTTAAATGTCTTATAGAATTTTTATAAATTAAATTAATTGAAAAATCTTTAAATCATAATTAAACCAATAATGATTAATTCTTCCTTCATTTGAAATGACATTAAAACTATTCGGAACATGATAATGCAAGCGGCTAGATGTCGCTGTTCCTGCATGAATATCATAAATAGGGTGATCTATTCCTAATTGATAAATTTGCGTTAAATCATATACGGCTGTTTTATGAAGATGCCCATGTAACATACCAAATAGCCCTGTCTTACTCCATTTTTCGAGAGCCATTTTCCCTAATACGGGACAATCTTTAATACCATGCTCATCATCAGGCGGGGTATAAAAAGGCTGATGAAAAACAACTAATTTGATTTTATTCTCTGGCCCCTGCTGTAATCGCTCATATGTAGTTTGAATTTGCTCAATCGAAATATGTCCACGCGTATGATAACGGCGGCGTATACTGTTTACGCCAACAATATAGAAATGTTCAGTTTCTAAAGTTGGTTCAAGCTGGCCAAAAAAATATTGATAGCGAGTAAATGGTGAGAAAAAACGGTTCCAGATATGGTACAACGGAATATCGTGATTACCAGGCACAACAAGATAAGGAATATTAAGACTATCTAAAAACTGACGACAATTATAAAACTGTTGATATCTGGCTCGCTGAGTGATATCTCCACTCACAACAATAACTTCAGGTCTATGTTCGGTACAAAAAAGCCGAATTGCATCTAAACAGGCCTCAATTTCTGTTCCAAAATGCAAATCAGACAGATGTAATAACATTGGGCACCATAATATTTAAAGCATTCTTTTCTACAGTGAAATTTAGTGGTGTTTTCATCTCTAAAATTTCACCATCTAAAGCTACAGTAAGTTTTGATTTTTTTGCACATTCAACAATGACATGATCAGCACAAAAACTATAAACATCTTTTGTCTCTTCAACCTTTCCCTGAATCCATTGCCAAAGCATATTTAATAAACTAAGCCTATCACTTTTTGTAATGACCACTCCAGCGACTCTTCCCTGTGCAGCACAATCAGCAATTCTTAATTTCATATCACATAGTTGCAGTTGATTATTACCAAAGAAAATTAGTGGGGTTTTGACTGGATATTTTTTTCCATCAACTGTGACGGAGAGCTTCAAAGATTTATTTTCTCTTAATAAAACATCTAAAGCTGAGGTATAGGCATGTAACGGTAAACGTCCTAAGTATTTATTGTAGAGCTCACGTTTTTTTATAAACAATGGATAAAGGCCTAGGCTCGCATTATTTAAGTAAATATGATCGTTAATAGTCGCAATATGTACAGAACGCGGTGTACCTGTAGCAATGACTTCAGCAGCCTCTAACAAATCTAAAGGAATATCTAAAACTTTAGCGACGTAGTTAAAAGTCCCCAAAGGTAAAATTCCCATAGGGATATTGGTGTGTCGAAGTTTTGATGCTACTGCATTTAACGTCCCGTCCCCACCCGCTGCTACAACAACACCTAAATTTGCGTTTTGACTATGCCGATGAATCACTTGATTCATTAAATCATCAAATGAAACATCTTCCGATAATTCAAAAACTTGTATTTCAAAACCAAATTCGGTGAGTACAGTCATTAATTGTTCATACATATCTTCATGTTTTGAGGCATGAAAACCCGACTTCTGGTTATAGATGATAGAGAGAGGTTTTAAAGTCCGCATTTTTATTATCTTAAAGAGGATTTACCTTGTATTTTGTATAGAAAATCGCCTAATAAAAGTCTCTTTATGTAAATTTCGAATGATGATCATTTGTTTAATCAATAATAATTCTCAAGAAAAATTTAAACATCAAGTTATTGATTTTAAAAAAAATAAATAATATAAATAACACACATACAACATAAAAATGTAAAGAATAAAATACACCAAAAAACAATAAATATATGATTTAAATTAAAAAAATAAAAAATCAAAAAATCTATTTCTTATTCTTTAGTCTTATTTTTTTTATGATTTTGTGCTTTAATACAGCCACTTTTTTATTTGATCTTTCATTGTACCTCAATGAATGACTTGTACGTTGTACATATTTTGAATAGGCCTCACCATGACCACAGTGAACGCACCAGAATTCGTTCGTCATCCTAAGCTTATCGCATGGGTTGAAGAAATTGCAAACTTAACCAAACCAGCAAAAATCGAATGGTGTGACGGAAGCGAAGAAGAGTATCAACGTCTAATCGACTTGATGATCGCTAACGGCACCATGCAGAAATTAAACCAAGAAAAACATCCTGGTTCTTATCTTGCAAATTCTGACCCATCTGATGTTGCGCGTGTTGAAGATCGTACTTACATTTGCTCTCAAAAGAAAGAAGATGCTGGTGCGACAAACAACTGGGAAGAACCAGCTGTTATGCGTGAAAAGTTAAATGGTTTGTTCGAGGGATCAATGGAAGGTCGTACAATGTACGTTGTGCCTTTCTCTATGGGTCCACTTGGAAGCCATATTGCTCATATCGGTATTGAATTAACTGACTCTCCTTACGTTGCTGTTAGCATGCGTAAAATGGCACGTATGGGTAAAGCAGTTTATGACGTATTAGGTACAGACGGCGAATTTATTCCTTGTATTCATACCGTAGGTGCTCCACTTGCTGAAGGGCAAAAAGACGTTGCATGGCCTTGTAACCCTGAAAAATACATCGTTCATTACCCAGAAACTCGTGAAATCTGGTCTTACGGTTCTGGTTATGGCGGTAACGCATTACTTGGTAAAAAATGTTTAGCACTTCGTATCGCTTCTGTTATGGGTCGCGAACAAGGTTGGTTAGCTGAACATATGCTTATTCTTGGTGTGACTAACCCACAAGGTGAAAAGCACTATATCGCTGCAGCATTCCCATCTGCATGTGGTAAAACAAACTTCGCAATGTTAATTCCACCAGCAGGCTATGAAGGCTGGAAAATTGAGACTGTAGGTGACGATATTGCTTGGATCAAACCAGGTGAAGACGGTCGTCTATACGCAATCAATCCAGAAGCTGGTTTCTTTGGTGTTGCTCCTGGTACAAATACCAAGACTAACCCTAACTGTATGGCAACTCTTCACAAAGATGTTATCTATACAAACGTTGCGGTAACTAACGACGGTCAAGTATGGTGGGAAGGTCTTTCTAAAGAAATTCCAACTAACTTAACTAACTGGAAAGGTCAACCTCACGTAAATGGTGAAAAGGCTGCTCATCCAAATGCGCGCTTCACTGTTGCTGCTGGTCAATGCCCTTCTATCGATGCTGACTGGGAAAATCCAGCAGGTGTTCCGATTTCTGCATTTATCTTCGGTGGTCGCCGTGCAGATACGGTTCCTTTAGTTTCTGAAGCTTTTGATTGGGTTGATGGCGTTTATAAAGCTGCAACTATGGGTTCTGAAACTACTGCTGCTGCTGTTGGTCAACAAGGTATCGTTCGTCGTGACCCATTCGCGATGCTTCCATTTGCTGGCTACAACATGGCTGACTACTTCGATCACTGGTTAAGCCTTGGTCAAGAAGTAAGTACAAAAGCTGAAGCTGCAGGTAATAAATTACCAAAAATCTTCAATGTAAACTGGTTCCGTCGTGATGCTGAAGGCAACTTCGTATGGCCTGGTTTCGGTCAAAACATGCGTGTTCTTGAGTGGATCATTGACCGTTGTGAAGGTCGTGCAAACGCTGTTGAAACACCAATTGGCCTTGTTCCAACTTACGATGACTTGAACTGGGAAGGTACTGAATTCTCTAAAGAAGAATTTGACCTTATCACAGCTCAAGATAAAGATCAGTGGGTTACTGAAATTGAAAGCCACACTGAGTTATTCAATAAACTTGGTGAGCGCTTACCAAAAGCATTAAAAGAACGTCAAGCAGCTTTACTTGAAGCTGTAAAAACTGGCTTCTAATTGCTAAATATAAAAAAGGTCGCCTTGTGCGGCCTTTTTTATTATGCGGCATCATCTTTTTGTCGACGTCCAGTCAAATAGCTTTCCAAATTTTTTACTTGTTTTTCATCAAATGCCAAACCTAACTTAGTTCTACGCCACAATATATCTTCTGCCGTATTTGCCCATTCATTTTCACATAAATACTGAACTTCAGATTCGAATAAACCGTGACCAAAATCTTGCCCTAACTGCTCAAGAGCTTTTCGCTCATGCAAAATATCCCAAACCCTAGACCCATAGGCATTTGCCCAGCGAGTAGCGAGCTGCTCGGTTATCCCTTCAACTTGGTTTTGAATCTTTATAACTAAATCTTCAAGTGTGGTCCAATTCTCCGCCCCAGGTAACACTTCATTTGCAGTCCACTCATCTCCCATATCTGTAAAAAACGGGTCAAGATGCTCCAGAGCCGATTCAGCTAATTTCCGATAAGTTGTAATCTTTCCACCAAATACGGACAGCAAGGGAGTTGTTTTATCTTCAACTTGCAATGCCAAAGTATAGTCACGTGTAACTGCAGAAGGATTATCTGACTCATCATCACATAAAGCTCGAACTCCAGAAAACTGACTGACGATATCAGTACGGGTGAGCTGCTTTTTAAAATGTGTATTTGTCACCGTTAAAAGATAATCAATTTCTACTTCTGTAATCTCTACCTTTTGTGGATCATCTAAATATTCCTGATCTGTCGTACCTATTAATGTGTATTGTTCTAAATAAGGAATGGCAAACACGATGCGTCGGTCTTCATTTTGCATGATAAAAGCTTTATGACAATCATATAGTTTAGGCACAACAATATGACTTCCTTGTATCAGCCGAATTTGATATGGCGATTTTAATTGTAGGTTTTCACTAATAAGTTCTTCGACCCAAGGACCTGCTGCATTCACTAAGGCTTTTGCACGTATTTGATAAGACTCAGCCCCGCTTTGTAGTTCCAAATGCCACAGTTCTTGTTGTCTATAAGCCTTAACACATCTTGTCCGTGTTACAACTTTGGCACCCTTCTCTTTAGCTTGTAGTGCATTCAACATAACAAGACGTGCATCATCTACAGTACAGTCCGAATATTCAAAGCCACGCGTTATAGCTGGTTTTAGGGGACTATCTTCTTTGAAATAAATAAGATTTGACCCTAATAATTTTTCTCGTTTTCCTAAATGATCATAAAAAAATAGGCCTGCCCGAATTAACCACGCAGGACGCAAATGTGGCCGATGAGGCATAATAAAACGCATTGGTTTAATAATATGCGGAGCTTTAGCCAACAAGACTTCACGCTCTGCTAAAGCTTCTCTAACCAACCGAAATTCTTTATGTTCTAAGTAGCGTAAACCGCCGTGAATTAATTTACTGCTCGCAGATGAGGTGTGACTAGCTAAATCATCTTTTTCACATAAAAATACCGATAAGCCCCGACCTGCCGCATCATTAGCAATACCGACGCCATTAATACCGCCACCAATCACGGCAATGTCATATATTTTTGAATAATCATTAAGCTGTACTGTCATTTCTCATTTTCTTTTTATTGTTGATCTTATAAAAATTAAAACATCAAATTGATGAAACAACAATCAAAAAAGTAGAATAATCAATTTTAAATAACCGAGTATTTAGCGTTAATTGATTACCCTACTATTGAATTTAACCAATTAAAGAACAGATCAATCCTCAGCCCAACTTTGACTACGCTTAACTGCCTTCAGCCAACCTTTATAAATAACTTCAGATTGCTCACAAGACATTTTTGGTTCAAATACTTTTTCTATCGCAGACTTATTTCTTAACTCATTAAGATCTTGCCAGAAACCCGTTGCCAATCCTGCAAGAAAAGCTGCACCTAAAGCAGTAGTTTCTTTCATTATTGGGCGTTCTACTGGGGTTGATAAAATATCGGCTTGAAATTGCATCAAGAAATTATTTTCCGTTACCCCACCATCTACTCTAAGTGTACGAAGCTCTTCTTCTGCATCTTGCTGCATCGCATCAAGTACATCTCTTGTCTGATAAGCAATTGACTCTAAAGTTGCACGAATAATATGTTCTATACTTGCTCCACGAGTGAGACCAAAGATTGCCCCACGCGCTGTCGGGTCCCAATAGGGAGCACCTAAACCTGTAAAAGCAGGTACAACATATACACCATTGCTGTCTTTTACACGTGTTGCATAAAGCTCAGAGTCTTTAGCGTTCTTAATTACCTTTAACTCATCACGAAGCCACTGTACGCAAGAGCCACCATTAAACACGGCGCCCTCTAAGGCATAGTTCACTTCACCATTTGCACCACATGCAATCGTCGTCAGTAAACCATGCTCTGAACGAACAATCTTTTTACCCGTGTTCATGAGTAGAAAGCAGCCTGTGCCATAGGTATTTTTTGCTTGCCCGGGTTCTACACACATTTGCCCGAAAAGTGCAGCTTGTTGATCCCCTGCTATACCGGCAATCGGAATCCCCACTTCTTGACCGCTAATGGTATGTGTGTATCCATAAACCTCAGATGAACTACGAACTTCGGGTAGCATTGCTCTAGGAATATCTAAAGCTTGTAAAAGTTTTTCATCCCACTCAAGCTTTTCAATATCAAAAAGCATGGTTCGCGAAGCATTGGTAAAATCAGTGACGTGAACAGCGCCATTGGTTAGTTTCCAGATTAACCAAGTGTCCACCGTACCGAACAATAATTCACCTCGCTCAGCGCGTTCACGGCTTCCTTCTACATGGTCCAAAATCCATTTTATTTTGGTAGCAGAAAAATAAGGATCAATCACTAACCCCGTTTTTTTACGAATATATTCTTGCCATCCTGCCTTATGTAATTGATTGCATATCTCAGTCGTTTGTCGACTTTGCCAAACAATCGCATTGTAAATCGGCTTGCCCGTTTTTTTATCCCAAACAACCGTAGTTTCCCGCTGATTGGTAATCCCAATTGCTGCAACTTGTTCACTCTTGATGCCAGCTTGAGCTAGAGCTTCTACCCAAACAGCACTTTGTGTGGCCCAAATTTCCATAGGATCATGCTCAACCCAACCTGGCTGCGGATAAATCTGAGTAAATTCTTTTTGAGCAATACTTACAACGTTAGCATCATGATCTAAAACAATTGCTCTTGAGCTTGTTGTTCCCTGATCAAAAGCAACAATATATTTTTTCGGGCAATTTGACATCTGAATGTCCCTTTCATTATCCACACACATCTAGTCCACAATGCCAAGACATCATGCCTAACAGTATTTATTTAAAATTTTCTTTGGAATATATCATTATTTTTAAGAGATATAGGTTTTCTTGGCTTAAACATTACGCATTCTTTATCACTTTTTACTACTTGGAAAAAATAGTATGTCAAAGATTGGAGCAAGACTATAAAAATGAGCTGATCGGCTAATTTGAAATCACATGAATATTCAACTTATTCCTTTGCTTAAATAATAAACATTGTTTTACAGACATAAAAAAAATAAAGTGAAATACTCCTCTGGATAATATGTAAAAACGGAATAAAACTTCTCTTTTTTAGCATTCAACCCAAGCGAAACATGGAGCGACTCATGGTTGATCAACCTTCTACCGCAACAACTCCGCATTCTAATTTAGATACAAAAACCCGGCTAAAATCAATTTTGGGCGGTTCCGCGGGTAACCTTGTCGAATGGTACGACTGGTACGTATATGCCGCATTTACGCTCTATTTTGCTCATGCATTTTTCCCAAAAGGAAGTCAAACAGCTCAACTTCTTCAAGCGGCTGCAATTTTTGCTGTAGGTTTTTTAATGCGCCCAATCGGTGCATGGATTATGGGAATCTACTCAGACCGCAAAGGACGTAAAGCAGGTCTTACACTTTCCGTTACTTTGATGTGCGTAGGCTCACTTCTTATTGCTGTGACACCAAGTTATGAAAGCATTGGTGTATTTGCCCCTCTTTTATTAGTTGTCGCTCGTTTAATTCAAGGCTTAAGTGTAGGCGGTGAATATGGTGCCAGTGCCACTTATTTAAGTGAAATGGCCGAAAAAAATCGGCGTGGTTTTTTCTCAAGCTTTCAATATGTCACCTTAATTGCAGGACAACTGACAGCTCTATGTGTTCTTTTAATATTACAAATGGTATTAACCGAACAACAGTTACATGATTGGGGATGGCGTATTCCATTCTTTATTGGTGCTTTACTTGCCATTGTTGTGTTCCGTATTCGTCGTGGCTTATTAGAAACACAATCTTTTAAAAATGCCCAAGCTGAAAAAGACCAACCACAATCGGGCATGTTTGCTTTATTCAAACACTACCCTAAAGAAGCTTTTACAGTATTATTTTTAACAGCTGGCGGAACTTTAGCTTTTTATACCTATACTACTTACCTACAAAAATATTTAGTAAATACGTCCGGATTTACAAAACCCGAGGCCACTCAAATTACCACGTTAGCGCTATTTATTTTCATGTGCTTACAACCTGTAGCGGGTGCTTTGTCAGACCGAATCGGTCGAAAACCTCTTATGATTTTCTTCGGAATAACTGGTGTTTTATTCACATATATTTTATTTGATGCACTCGCAAACACGCATAACTACTGGACAGCTTTCTGGTTATGTTTTGGAGGTCTAGTGATGGTGACTGGCTACACTTCAATTAATGCTGTGGTTAAAGCAGAGCTATTTCCTGCACATATTCGAGCTTTAGGGGTAGCTTTACCCTACGCGATTGCCAATACATTATTTGGCGGTACAGCAGAGTTCTTTGCTTTAAGTTTTAAAGAAGCTGGACATGAATCCTGGTACTTTATTTATGTGAGTATTATGATCTTCATTTCACTTATTATTTATATTTTTATGAAAGATACTAAGCATCATTCAAAAATTAAAGAACATTAATATTTTAACAAAAGAGCTAATATCGCCAGCCGATGTTAGCTTAAATCGTGCGATTAAGCCCCAACAATCGCTGTGTTTTATGAGATACTAGAGATAAGAATATAAGGATGATACTGATGAATAGAAGTATTTTATGTTTGGCATTAAGCAGTATGTTTGTTTTAACCGCTTGTCAGACCACCCCTCGACAATACAATGGTTCAACTGGCTACCAGATTGAAAACCAAACAAAAACTTCGGCAACTTTAGCTTACACATTGGCTAGCCGCACTAATCAGCAGTTAGATGAACGTAAATTGCAACGTGCTTGTCAAAATGTATTAGGCGCTCAAAAAGTTTATAAATTATCAGTTCTAAGCATTAATGAGATTTCAAACCCAGCTCAACAAGAACATTATGGTGTTCAATTGGGTGAAACTCGTGCCTCATTTGGTTTATCGAATACGCCTAGTTTAAACAATGGCGAAGACTATGCAACTCGCCAAGCACTTGAAGCACGTCCAAGTACGTTAAAAGTAGTTCGTTATACTTGCTCATAATATAAATAAGACGCTGTTCTTTTACAGCGTCTTATAAAAACTTACATTTCTAAACTCTTTAGCTTCATCAAGATCTGGCCATGTCGATGCACTTCTTTCATCAATTTTTTCATATTTTGGATGACTAAAGTTTTTAACACGGCTATCTGCGACCCAAACCTCTGGCGAAAATTTCAAGAATTCATCTAAAAAGAAACGGTTGCACTGGTCATACAACACATCAGCAGCCAATAAAACATCAACTTGCTCTGCTTTATATAAATCGTCCAAATATTCCAGCTCAACATCATTCAACAAAGCATTTTCACGGCAGGCAGCAAGACTAACTTGATCAATATCACAACAAATTACTCTTTTAGCACCAGCCATTTTAGCTGCAATTGCGACTACGCCCGAACCTGCACCAAAATCTAGAACAACTTTATCTTTAACATGATGTGGCTCTGCAAGTAACCACTGCGCCATTGCTAAACCAGATGCCCAGCAAAAAATCCAATATGGCGTGTCATTCCAGATACGGCGAATAACTTCATCATCTAAGCGATCAGTTGGGAAAACGGGTGGAATCAACCACAAGGAAACAGGCGTTTCTGGTAACTGTTGTACCATCAACTCACAATGAGGAATAACTTCATGCAAGGCTTGAAGTAAATGTTCAGGGGCTTTGGTAAGTTGGAAAGTGCAGCTCATAAATAAGCTCAACAATTTATAATTACTATTTGATTAACCACATTGCGAGCAAGACTAAAACAGCGGCTTATAACATGATAGCGTTTAGTTACTAAAAAATACGTTAGTTCAATTCCAATGTATTAATTACAGCAACCGTTTTGGTCTTGCGTAGCTTCGCTACTCATCCCGAAAGAAAAGTAACATACGAGCTCCTAACATTTGCGTTAAACGGTAGGACCCCGTCGTGAATAAATTAAATTAACCTAAAGCTTTTTCAGCAGCTTCTACAGTTTGACGAATCAAAGTTGTAATTGTCATTGGACCAACACCACCTGGTACTGGCGTATAAGCAGAAGCAATTTCTTCAATACCTTGTAGCTGGATGTCGCCTACACCACCACCATCGCGTGGATGGAAACCAGCATCAACAACTACTGCACCTTGTTTAATCCAGTCTTTTTGGATGAGTTCAGCTTTACCTACAGCACCAACAATAATGTCAGCTTGTTTCACAAGCTCAGGTAAGTTTTGTGTACGTGAATGGCAAATTGTTACTGTTGCATTCGCTTGCAATAGCATCATTGCCATTGGTTTACCTAAAATTGCTGAACGACCAACCACAATCGCATGTTTACCAGCAATTTCAATGTTGTTTTCTTTTAAAATGGTCATAATGCCCGCAGGAGTTGCTGAACCATATGCAGCTTCGCCCATAGCCATACGGCCAAAACCAAGACAAGTTACACCATCAACATCTTTAGCTAATGAGATTGCATCAAAACATGCGCGCTCATCAATTTGTGCAGGAACGGGATGTTGTAGAAGAATACCGTGAACATCTGGATTAGCATTTAGCTTTTCGATTTCAGCTAATAATTGTTCTGTTGTAGTTTCTTGTGATAACTCAATTTTTAAAGAATCCATGCCTACTCGACGGCAAGCATTTCCTTTCATGCGTACATAAGTTGCAGATGCGCCATCATCCCCAACCAAAATAGTCGCTAAAATTGGGGTACGACCTGTTTTAGCTTTTAAAGCTTCAACACGTACTGACAAATTTTCTTCAATTTGCTTTGCTAATGCACGACCGTCTAAAACCAATGCCACAGCACATCTCCAAGGTAGACATGAATTTAATGTGCCAATAATACATGATTATTTGGACAAATTTATTCTAGATGTTGCTTTTATGTTCATCTTATCTCAAAACAGTATTGTTTTTTTTCTAAAGGTTGCTAATATGTGCATCACCAAATGTAGGCGGGGTGGCAGAGTGGTCATGCAGCGGACTGCAACTCCGTGGACGCCGGTTCGATTCCGACCTCCGCCTCCAAATTTGGTAAAGCCCGGGTGGTGAAATAGGTAGACACAGGGGATTTAAAATCCCCCGCCCACAAAGCGTGCCGGTTCGAGTCCGGCCCCGGGCACCATTTTCTAGTTCAGAGAATGGTGTAATAAAGAATCCAGCGTAAGCTGGTTTTTTTATGTCTAAAAAAAAGGATGCTTATTAGCACCCCTCTCCACTCGATCTATTTAAGCAGTTTTTTGCTTATCTTTTTCAGGTGTTAAGTTCGCATCTAACACTAATTGATAGTGTCGACTTGAATCTACTTTATATTCTGCATTTTTAATTGAATCCACAAAAATCCAATCCGATTGCACTTGCGTATCATCGAGTGTAACCACCAGGTAGCCCCGCTGATTTAAATTGCAATACGTCAATTCATCGATAAGTGTAGTAAAGGCAAATTCAAACTTTTGCAACTGAGCCAAAGGAATACTTAAATATTTTTCAAGACCCGGTGAAGAAACCGAACTTGTCGCCAGTTCAACACCGACATACTTTCCTTTTTGGCTATACAGGTAAGATGTCCATGCATTATGGGTATCGCCAGCCAAAACAATAATTTTCTTATTAAACTCTGCCAATTTATCATACACAAACTCTCGCTCAGCATAGTACCCATCCCAAGCATCGAGATTATATGGAACTAAAGTTGTGACTCGCGCTTTTTCTTGAATAGTTAAAGTTGGATCACCCTGCTCTAATCGCAATTTCAATGTGACTAATTCTGTAATTTGCGCATTCATTTTAGCTAACGCATCTGGCGAAGTTCCACCTGAAGTAATTTGCCCCAGAGAAACCAATAATTCAGCAGGAATCCACATTTTACTCATTAATACTTGCTGACCAATCACATTCCATGTTGCTGTAGATTGTTTTAATTTATCAACCAACCAATCTCTTTGTGTATGCCCCATTAAAGTACGCTTTGAATCTGTTAAATCAGCCTGAAATTTTTGAGCATCTAAACCAGAAGCTGTCATATAGTCCCTGTATTCAAGCTGTTTATCTCGCGCAATAATGCGTGTATCTAACATTGTTAGTTGTACAAGTGACCCAAAATTAAACTGACGATAAATATTTAGATGATCTGTGTTAGAAACAGGGCGAATTGGCATCCATTCAAAATAAGCCTGTAGAGCAGCTAACTTACGATCAGAAAAAGATCCTTCATTATCCTGATGGTTTTCCGCACCATCACGCCAAGTATCATTTGCTAACTCATGATCATCCCAAATTACAATGAAAGGATGACGCTGATGAGCTGCCTGCAAGTCTTTATCCTGACGATATAACGCATAACGTTTGCGATAATCTTCTAGTTTAATAATTTCTTTATTGTTATCAGATGGCAAAGTACGGCCCAATTTTTCTGCATCTTCTGTCGCATATCCATCAGCGCCATATTCATAAATGTAATCTCCCAAATGAATGACTACATCCACATTCTGTTTTGCTATTTCACGATAAACATAGAAGTAACCCGCAGGATAGTTAGAACAAGAACATACTGCAAAGCTGACCTTATTGGTACTTACAGGCAAAGTTTTAGTTTGACCAACAGGTGAAGTTTTATTACCAAAATGGAAACGGTAATAATAAATGGTATCCGTCTGTAGACCTGTTGCATCTACTTTCACGGTGAAATCATCCGTTTTAGTCGTTTGAACCACGCCAGTCTTCAAGTTCAGCTTAAACTGGTCATCGGTAGCAATTTCCCAAGTCACCTTAAGGCGCGCACTAAGATCTACCGGTGTTAAGCGCGTCCATAAAATTACTTTATCCTGCAAAGGGTCGCCGCTCGCAACTCCATGTAAAAAATCTGCTTGTGCCTCCGAACTTTCTTCATCGGAACCATCATTACAACCCGTAAAAGCTACCGACAAAGATAGCGCCCCAAAACCGAAAAGACTTTTTTGAATTAATTCTCGGCGTGAAATTTTCTCTGACATAAAATTACCTAAGTTTTAAGCAATGAGTGTCTTAAACTTAAGTAGATAAGATGAACAACTGATCTCAGTTTAATGAATAAATCATGACATAAATTGGTTAATTTATATAAATACTAACAAGAACTGATTGAAAATAAAGCAAACTCTCTGATTTTCTCTTGCCAATCGCGTACTTGTCCTCTATTATTGCGCACATGCCCGGGTGGTGAAATAGGTAGACACAGGGGATTTAAAATCCCCCGCCCACAAAGCGTGCCGGTTCGAGTCCGGCCCCGGGCACCATTTTCAAATATTGAATTTGGTGCTACAAAGAATCCAGCGTAAGCTGGTTTTTTTATGCTTAATTAAAATGAATTGTATGATAAGAATATTATTACTTCTATTTAGCATTCTTCTCTTAACAAAGATTCATGCTACAGGCCTTTTTTCTTGCACTGTTTATTTCAGAGATAACCATTCGTATTTTTCAGGTTGCTCTATCACCAAACATGACTATTTAATTAACGCACCTAAACAGATAATAAATAAATTCAAGATATTAGAACGAAAAATAGAAACGTATTGGATCACTTTATTAGTAGATGCCAACTCTCAAGAGAATGGTGTTTTAGTTTTAAAAACTAAAGAACGAGATGAAATTCATTTAAAAGCATCTTGTCATTTATTAGATGCATTTGAAGGTATTGTGAATCGAGAGTAATCACCACTCTCGATTCATCACCAGCTCTTCCATTTCAAGGTCTAAATATCCTGCATCCTGTGCCACCATCATCATTGCTTCAGCAATATAGTCAGCAGCACTATCATCCAAGGAAGAATCTAGATCTTCGAACTGAGGTTTCATTTCATTGATTTCAATTACAGTTTGATGAGCATATCGATAAATATCCTGATCAGCTAAAGCAGGCTTCTGAACTTTTTTGGCAAATTGTTCAATTAACTGCTTGAGTTCAGCGACTAAAATATCTGGATAATACTCGTCATCAAACATTGGGAGAAGTAAGTCTTCGAACATACAAAAGTTTACACAGCAGCAGAAACCTGCCGCTTATAACATATTTTCAAAACAATAACGACAATTTTCCCTGACTCAATCATCTAACCCATGAAATTAATCAATCATAGTCTGATTATAAAAGCCTATTTTTTAAGCTTGTTTCATCGCTTTCCAAACAAGAATTGCATCATGCATAGCTTTTACATCATGTGCTCGAACAATTGACGCTCCTTGCTGAATGCTAAGCAAATGCCCCGTAACGCTTCCCACTGCGCGCTCATCTGCAGCTACGCCGTGTAAAGCTTCACCAATAAAACGTTTACGAGAAAGGCCAGATAAAATTGGATAACCCATTTCACTAAGCTTCCAGAATTCATTTAACAGTCTTAAATTTTGCTGCGCATTTTTTGCAAAACCAAATCCAGGATCAATAATAATATTCTGTTTTTTTACACCTGCAGTTAAAGCCTCTTCAACGCGCTGCTGAAGCTCTTGCATTACATCCAATGTCACATTCGTATATTGATCTAGCTGATTCATTGTGGTGGGCTCACCACGCATATGCATAATCACCACAGGGATATCCAACTCTACTGCCGTTTTTAAAGCATTTGGTCGAGTAAGCGCACGTACATCATTCCAAATATGAGCACCCGCTTCTTTTGCTGCACGGATAACATCTGGCTGACTCGTATCAATTGATAGAATCACATCATGTTTAGCTAAAGCTGCAACTACAGGTACAACTCTTCTAATTTCTTCTTCTACACTTACCTCAGATGCCCCCGGACGGGTAGATTCCCCACCAATATCAATAATGGTAGCGCCCTGCTCTATCATGATTAGCGCATGAGCAATAGCTTGATCTACTTGATTATGTTTTCCACCATCACTAAAAGAATCTGGCGTGACATTTAAAATACCCATAACATGAGGCTGTGATAAATCCAACTGAAGCTGCCCACATTGTAGAATTTGCTGAGGTAAAGGCATTAACTGCATGACAAGCTCCAATTTAATATTCGGCAACATTTTAACAAGACTCTGATCAATATACTGCTGATTTCTTTTCGGCTTTGTCTGAAATACATGCATAAAAAAAGAGCCACATGACTGTGGCTCTTTTGCTTAACTCATTTAGTTCATTGCTGGTAATGGTGGTGGTGTAGATGGACCATCTTTTGGTGGTTCAAATGCAGCCACTGGATTTTCAGCAACATAGACTTTAGGTGGTTGTGGCTCACGACCTTCCATAATGTCACGAATTTGATCACGATCAATGGTTTCCCATTCCATCAAAGCTTTTACCATTGCATGTGCAATATCTTTATTACCTTCTAAGATATTACGTGCAACTTTATATTGCTCATCAAGAATACGGCGTACTTCTTCATCAACTAATTGTTGAGTTGCTTCAGAAATCGTACGGCTTCCTACATTTCCAAAGAAACCATTCTGGTTTTCATCTTCGTAAACCATTACACCCATTTTGTCAGACATACCGTACTTAGTAACCATTGCACGCGCCATTTTAGTAGCTCGCTCAAAGTCGTTTGAAGCACCAGTAGATTGCTGTTGGATAAACACTTCCTCAGCAATACGACCACCAAACAAAATCGCAATTTCATTTAGCATCTTGTCTTTATAATGGCTAATCTGGTCTTGTTCAGGTAACTGCCAAGTTACACCCAAAGCCCAACCACGTGGCATGATCGTTACTTTATGAACAGGATCTGTACCAGGCAAAATCTCTGCAACAATTGCATGACCAGCTTCATGATAAGCAGTTGCACGACGCTCTTCTTCACGTAGAACCATCGACTTACGCTCTGGACCCATGTAGATTTTGTCTTTTGCATCTTCAAAGTCATGCATGTCGACCGTATTCTTATTACGGCGTGCAGCAAATAATGCAGCTTCGTTAACAAGGTTAGCCAACTGTGCACCAGAGAAACCTGGCGTACCACGTGCTAACACTTTCATGTCCACACCTGTAACTGAAGGTAATTTTTTCAAATGCACATTCAGAATTTGCTCACGACCACGAATATCCGGTAAACCAACCATTACTTGACGGTCAAAACGACCTGGACGTAATAATGCTTTATCAAGCACATCAACACGGTTAGTTGCAGCAATAACGATTACGCCTTCATTACCTTCAAAACCATCCATTTCCACAAGCATCTGGTTTAAGGTTTGTTCACGCTCATCATGACCACCACCTGTACCCGAACCACGGTGACGACCAACTGCATCAATCTCATCGATAAAGATGATACATGGCGCGTGACCCTTCGCCTGCTCAAACATATCACGGACACGGGACGCACCCACACCCACGAACATTTCTACAAAGTCAGAACCTGAAATGCTGAAGAAAGGAACCTTCGCTTCACCAGCAATTGCTTTAGCTAATAATGTTTTACCAGTACCCGGAGGACCAACCATAAGTACGCCACGAGGAATAGTCGCGCCCAAACGTTTGAATTTTGCAGGGTCTTTTAAGAAATCAACAATTTCAACAACTTCTTGTTTTGCTTCATCACAGCCGGCGACGTCAGAAAAATTGACTTTGATCTGGTCTTCAGAAAGCATTTTTGCCTTCGACTTACCAAAACTCATCGGTCCATTCTTTCCGCCTGCACCACCACCCATGTTACGCATAAAGAACATGAATAACAAAATGATTAACAGTACAGGGAAACTAGCAATGAGAAGTTGCATCAAAATGCCTTGACGTTGTGGAGCTGTTCCCTCAACAACAACATTTTGTTTATTTAAGCTTGGCATAAGCTCAGTGTCTTCAACTTGCGGACGAACAGTTTCAAACTGTGATCCGTTAGTTTTTTCACCATTAATATTTAAACCGTCAATTGTGACTTGCTTAATTTGGCCACTATTCACCGCTGCAACGAAATCTGAATATTTCATCGCAGTAGGCTTGTTGCGGTCACTGATATTACTGAAAATTAAAATCAGAACACCAAGTATTATTAGCCACAATACGGCATTCTTGAAGTAATCGCTCAAAGCTTTATTCCCATATCGATCTAATTTGATCATGCCCAATCTTGGCCGATCGTCATAAAAGCAGCAACTGTATTGCTTGCGGATAACCTAAAAGTACAAAATGCACAATTTTTAGGAGCTTGGCAAGTAAACTTTATTGCAATGCTTTCTTACGCCCTTGTCCAACCAAAAAAACTTCTTTAGATCGTGCACGAGAAGCTGCTGGTTTTACTGTTTTTAACACATCAAAACTATCAACTACTTGTTTACGAAACTCATCAAATCCTGCACCTTGGAACACTTTAACCACAAGTTGTCCATTAGGACCAAGAACCTTTTGAGCAAAATCTAAAGCCAGTTCACATAAGTAAATCTGTCTAGGTTGATCAACAGCCCTATTACCAGATGTATTGGGGGCCATATCAGAAATTACAATGTCTACTTGTCGCCCATTTAAAATATTTAACAATTTTTCAAATACATCTTCTTCTCTAAAGTCGCCTTGTAAGAAACTGACATCAGGCAAAGCATCCATAGGCAAAATATCGGAAGCAATCACTAAACCTTTGCTACCAACAAGTTTCCCAGCGATTTGAGACCAACTACCAGGAGCCGCGCCTAAATCTACTACCGTCATGCCTGGCTTGATCAGCTTATATTTTTCTTGAATTTCAAGAAGTTTATAGGCCGCTCGAGCACGATACCCTTCCTTTTGAGCTTTTTTAACAAAAGGATCGTCTAGATGTTCTCTCATCCACGCACGACTACTTTTCGACAATTTCTGGTTTGTAATGCGTGTTGCCATAACTCACTAAATATCAAAAAAACTTCTGATCGTTCATTGTACGTGAAAATTACTCTCATTACAGTACGGATGTAGCGTAATCTCACTAAGTTTTACAGTTTTTTTCCAATAATGTTGATCGATTATTTATACAGTTTTTCGTACATCTGGATTTAAGTTTTTTGCTATACTAAGCCGTTTTTAAAATCAGGTATTTTTAATGGCCGCTTTATCTATCCATGAACGTAAACGTTTACGTCAAATTGGTCATGTGCTTAATCCGGTTGTCATGATTGGTGGACAAGGCTTAACAGACGCGGTAATCGAAGAAACACTTCGTGCTTTAAACGATCATGAGCTTATTAAAGTTAAGATTGCTGGTGAAGACCGTGAAGCTCGTACTGCAACAATTGAAGCAATTGTAGAAGCAACTGGTGCAGAAGCTGTGCAAAAAATTGGTAAAATTGTTTTGCTTTACAAAAAAGCAGCTAAACAAAACCAGCATTTGTCTAATCTTGTTCGTCACGCTCACTTAGCAAACTAATTTAATTTGACAAACTATGGCAAGTTACGAACTTTCAGCTTTTGATCGTTTTCATGCTGTTTCCGTTGTTGGCGCAATTGAACAGCAAGCACCCTATACTTTAAATATCGGTTTTTGGATTCGTGATCCAAATCAACTTATTATCTGGCCTCAAGAAGTCGCGGCTCATCCTCGTCAAGATTTTTTGTGGGAAGAAACTTGTTTCGAAATTTTTGTTGGCGTGCATGATGAAGATTATTATCGGGAGATTAATCTTTCCCCTTCTCAAGCATGGCAGTCATATCAGTTTGAAGAATATCGCTATCCAGAAAGTATACCTCCCCTTGCTGCTTACGATATTGAACTGAATCATCTCAAGCGTACTCACTATGGCTTAAATGTTAGTCTCGATTTAGGGCAATTTATGCAACAGCATCGCTTGAAATGGGCAAACCTTTATTTAGGTTTAACTACAGTTTTAAAAACCAAAGAAGGTATGCAGTACTATGCAATGCAGCATAGTGGAAAAAGTGCAGATTTCCATAATAAACGTGACTGGTTACATCAGTTCTAAAAATAAAAAAGCGAGAAATTAATTCTCGCTTTTTTATAGCTGGACCAAAGCAGTGATCATTAATTGTCTCGTGCTTTATTCCAAGCTTCGACTGCATTATTTTTAGTACGTTTAATACTTTCACTTAGAGAATCTTTGTGTTTCAAAGAAATCTGGCTAATATCACCTTTAAGCTCTTTGCTCACTTTTGTTAAATCTTCAATAAGCGCATTAATTTCTGCTTTCAAAGCATTTTTAAGATCAGATAAACCTTCTTGCGAAGTACTAAACTGAGCCTTAATCACATCAAGACGTTGTAAAATATCTTGTTTAATTTGGACAAATTGATTTTGAATATTTTTATTTAACTCATGAGTTTCAGCTTCAATTTTCTCTTGAGCCTCGCTTAAAACTTCTTGAACTTGTTCTTGAGTTTCAGCAATCGCCTCTTTTACCTGAGCTTTAGCTTCAGTAGCAACTTCTTTAACTTGCTCAGTTTTTTCAACAACAGTTTCTTTTACCTGTGCAGTTTTAGCGGTTACTGTTTTTTTAGCCTTAGTTGTAGTTGCAGCTATCGTTTCTTTCACTTCATTGACCTCAGCTTTGACTGATTCAACTACTGCCTGAGTTTTTTCACTCACTTCTTTTGAAACTTCATTATTGCTCATACTATTTCCTCATATTGTTTATTTTTTAACTAGCAATACAATAAATCCAGTTCAAAGAATTCTCCTTGCAAATTGTTAGACAATTTATCAAAAGTATCTGATTCAGATGAGTGGATAATTTTTTTATAAAAAGCAAGCAATGAATTATATTTTTTAGCAGAAAAGAAATAGACTTTGAGGGGTTCCATGCGTATAATGCGCTGTTAAGTTACAAGCGGGCAGACCGATAGGGAGGGCATGTTTTATCCAAACATCGCCGATCTTTTTTGGGTCTACTCGCTTTTTTACAGCCGAAATTCAGGAGCTTTGGTTTGAGCATCCCCGCCATTTTAGCCCTCGCAGATGGAACGATCTTTAAAGGAACGTCAATCGGCGCAACGGGAAGTACGACTGGAGAAGTCGTTTTTAACACAGCCATGACTGGCTATCAAGAAATTTTGACTGACCCAAGTTATGCACAACAAATTGTGACATTAACTTACCCTCATATTGGTAACACAGGTTGTAACGCGGAAGACGTTGAATCTGGTCGTATCCATAAAGTATGGGCGAATGGTTTAATTATTCGTGACCTTCCTCTACTACACAGTAACTTCCGTGCTGAGCAATCGCTGAGCGAATATCTGCAAGAACACAATGTTGTTGCAATCGCAGATATTGATACGCGTAAATTAACACGTATTTTACGTCAGACTGGTGCACAAAACGGATGCATCCTTGCTGGTGAAAATATTACTGAAGAAGAAGCAATTGCAAAAGCTCGTGCTTTTGGTGGCTTAAATGGCTTAGACCTTGCAAAAGAATGTTGTGATCCAACTGGTTTTGAATGGTCTGAAGGTTCATGGACTCTAGGTCAGGGCTTCTCTCAACCTGAATTAAAATATCATGTAGTTGCATACGATTACGGTGTCAAAACCAACATCTTACGTATGCTTGCAGACCGCGGTTGCAAATTAACCGTTGTACCTGCAGAAACTCCGGCTGAAAAAGTATTGGCACTTAATCCGGATGGCGTATTCCTTTCAAATGGTCCTGGCGATCCAGCTGCTTGTGATTACGCAATCGAAGCTGTAAAAACTATTGTTGAAACCACAACATTACCTGTATTTGGTATTTGCTTAGGACACCAAATCTTGGCACTCGCTTCTGGTGCAAAAACTGTAAAAATGAACCATGGTCACCACGGTGCTAACCATCCTGTACAAAATCTTGAAGATGGTACAGTGATGATTACTTCACAGAACCATGGTTTCGCTGTAGATGCAGAAACTTTACCGGCTAACTTAAAAGCAACGCATAAATCATTGTTCGATGGCACCTTACAAGGTATCCACCGCACAGACAAACCAGCTTTCAGCTTCCAAGGTCACCCTGAAGCAAGCCCTGGTCCACATGATTGTGCACCTTTGTTCGATCATTTTATCGAACTTATCGAAGCATCTAAACAGTAATTACGGAGCGAATAATGCCTAAACGTACGGATATTAAAAGCATCTTAATTATTGGTGCTGGCCCGATTGTGATTGGACAGGCATGTGAGTTTGACTACTCAGGTGCTCAAGCATGTAAAGCACTTCGTGAAGAAGGCTACCGTGTTATTTTGGTTAACTCTAACCCAGCTACCATCATGACAGATCCTTCAATGGCTGATGCAACTTATATTGAGCCGATTACTTGGCAAACTGTTGCACAGATTATTGAAAAAGAACGTCCAGATGCAGTATTACCAACGATGGGTGGTCAAACTGCATTGAACTGTGCCCTCGCACTTGATGAGCATGGCGTTCTTGAAAAATATAATGTTGAATTAATTGGCGCAAGCAAAGAAGCGATTGAAAAAGCCGAAGATCGTAAACTCTTCGATATCGCTATGCGTAAAATTGGATTGGAATGTCCAAAAGCTGCCATTGCTGAAACAATGGAAGAAGCTTTAGCAATCCAGTCACGCTTTGGTTTCCCAGTAATTATTCGTCCATCATTTACAATGGGTGGTTCGGGCGGTGGTATTGCATATAACCGTGAAGAATTCCTTGAAATTTGTGAACGTGGTTTTGACCTCTCTCCTACTCACCAGTTATTGATTGATGAATCTTTAATTGGCTGGAAAGAATACGAAATGGAAGTTGTTCGTGATAAAAACGACAACTGTATTATCGTATGTGCGATCGAAAACTTTGACCCAATGGGCGTTCACACGGGTGACTCAATTACCGTTGCTCCTGCTCAGACATTAACAGACAAAGAATATCAATTGATGCGTAATGCTTCGGTTGCAGTTCTTCGTGAAATTGGTGTTGAAACAGGTGGTTCAAACGTTCAGTTCGGTATTAACCCGAAAGATGGACGTATGGTTGTCATTGAGATGAATCCACGTGTATCTCGTTCATCTGCTCTTGCTTCTAAAGCAACAGGTTTCCCAATCGCAAAAATCGCAGCAAAACTTGCTGTTGGTTATACCCTTGATGAATTGAAAAATGACATCACTGGTGGCGTGACTCCTGCAAGCTTCGAACCATCGATTGACTATGTTGTAACGAAGATTCCTCGTTTTAACTTCGAGAAATTCCCACAAGCAGAACCAGTTCTTACCACTCAGATGAAATCTGTTGGTGAAGTCATGGCAATTGGCCGTAACTTCCAAGAATCTGTACAAAAAGCATTACGTGGTCTTGAAGTTGGTGTAAGCGGTTTCGATGAAAAAATCGAAGCTGGCGCAACAAATGCAAAAGAAACCATTTTAAAAGAGCTTAAAGTTCCAGGCCCTGAGCGTATCTGGTATGTAGCAGATGCTTTCCGTCATGGTTTCTCTTTAGGTGAAGTGTTTGAAGCAACCAAAATTGATCGTTGGTTCCTCATTCAAATTCAAGACATCGTTAAAACTGAAGCTGAAGTAAAAGCTTTAGGTTTTGGTGACTTAAACGCTGACAATATCCGTGCATTCAAACGCAAAGGTTTATCTGACCTTCGTATTGCTCACCTCATGGGTATTTCGCAAAAGCAATTCCGTAAACAACGTTGGAACTTGGGTGTTTATCCAGTTTACAAACGTGTTGATACATGTGCTGCCGAGTTTGAATCTGGTACTGCATACATGTATTCAACTTACGATGAAGAATGTGAAGCAAATCCATCAAATCGTGACAAGATCATGGTTATTGGTGGCGGTCCAAACCGTATTGGTCAAGGTATCGAATTTGACTACTGCTGTGTACACGCTGCATTAGCTATGCGTGAAGATGGTTATGAAACAATCATGGTTAACTGTAACCCTGAAACTGTTTCTACTGACTACGACACATCAGATCGTTTGTACTTCGAACCTGTAACACTTGAAGATGTACTTGAAATCGTACGTACTGAGAAGCCAAAAGGCGTGATCGTACAGTACGGTGGTCAAACACCTCTTAAATTGGCACGTGCTTTAGAAGAAGCTGGTACACCAATTATTGGTACATCACCAGATGCAATTGACCGTGCAGAAGACCGTGAACGTTTCCAGCAAATGATCCAACGTTTACAGCTTCGTCAACCAAACAACAGCATTGTAAAATCTGCTGAAGAAGGTATCTCTGAAGCTGCGAAAGTAGGTTATCCGTTAGTTGTTCGTCCATCTTATGTATTAGGTGGTCGTGCGATGGAAATCGTATACAACGAAGAAGAACTTAAACGTTACCTTCGTGAAGCAGTTCAGGCATCTAACGAAGCCCCTGTTCTTCTTGACCGTTTCTTAGATGATGCAACTGAAGTTGATGTTGACTGTGTATCTGACGGTAAAGATGTTGTGATCGGCGGCATCATGCAGCACATCGAACAAGCAGGTATTCACTCTGGTGACTCTGCATGTTCAATTCCTCCTTATTCTTTATCTAAAGAAATTCAGGATGAAATGCGTCGTCAAACTGTTGCTATGGCAAAAGAACTTGGTGTGGTTGGTTTGATGAACGTTCAGTTCGCAGTTAAAGGCGATGATGTTTACGTTCTTGAAGTTAACCCACGTGCTTCACGTACAGTTCCATTCGTATCGAAATGTATTGGTGATTCTTTAGCAAAAGTAGCTGCACGTTGTATGGCTGGTCAATCACTTGAATCTCAAGGATTTACTAAAGAAATCATTCCAACACACTTTGCTGTGAAAGAAGCTGTTTTCCCATTCGCTAAATTCCAAGGCGTAGATCCAATGCTTGGACCTGAGATGAAATCTACAGGTGAAGTAATGGGCGTTGGTAAAACATTTGGTGAAGCATTCTATAAAGCTGTTTTAGGCTCAAATGATCGCTTACCAGGTTTACCAACTGAAGGCGAAGTAAAACATGCTTTCTTATCAGTACGTGAATCTGACAAGAAATATATTGCAGATATCGCTAAGAAATTAGCTGCATATGGCTTCAAGCTTATTGCAACTGGTGGTACATACCAAGTGCTTAAAGAAGCAGGTTTAGAATGTGAATCTGTGAATAAAGTAACTGAAGGTCGTCCACATATTGTTGACCGCTTGAAAAATGGTGAAATACACCTTATTGTCAATACCACTGAAGGTAAACAGGCTCAATATGACTCTGCAATGATCCGTCGTGCTGCCCTACAAGGCAAAGTGTATTACACAACGACTATCAATGGTGCAGAAGCTGTTTGCCAAGCTTTTGATGTGAAATTGCCAATGGATGTATACCGCTTGCAAGATTTAACTGTAGGTTAATTTGTTACCGATAAGTCCCGTCACCTTATCGGTGGCGGGATTTTTTCATTTTTTTAACTGTGTTTTCTCAACTTAAGAGGGACCAAAATGCAACGCTATCCAATGACCCCTGAAGGTAAAATTGCCTTAGAGAAAGAATTACAACATTTAAAATCTGTTGAACGTCCACGTATTATTCAAGCTATTGCAGAAGCACGTGAACATGGCGACTTAAAGGAAAATGCTGAATATCATGCTGCACGTGAACAGCAAGGTTTCTGTGAAGGCCGTATTCAGGATATCGAAGGTAAATTAGGCGCTGCTCAAGAAATTGATGTTAAAACACTTGAGCAAAATGGCCGTGTTGTTTTTGGTGTAACAGTAACAATTGAAAATCTTGATACTGAAGAACGTAAAACTTATAAAATTGTTGGCGATGACGAAGCAGATTTTAAAATTAATAAAATCTCGGTGAACTCACCAATCGCACGTGGTCTTTTGAGTAAGAGTGAAGGCGATGAAGTAAAAATCGTGACTCCTCAAGGCGAAGTCGAATATGAAATCGTAAGTGTAGAATATCTCTAAGATAGTGCACAACTAGCCCCTCTTTATGAGGGGTTTTTATTCAATACCATCGATATATTTTTTGGGAAATCACACATGGATAACTCTTTAATTAACACTCCAGTTCGTCATTGGTGTGAGTTTGAATTTATCCATAAAACTGTTAAAAACCCGAATATCCATATCAGTGGTCATTATTCTTATTATTCAGCCTATTGGGATCAAGGTTTTGAACGTTGTGTCGTGCGTTACTTACATGATAAAGCCTCGACACCAGACAAACCGATTGACCAACTTTATATTGGTAATTTTGTTTGCTTTGGTGCTGAATGCGTCATTATGATGGGTGGCAACCAACTTCATAGACCAGACTGGATTTCAACTTTCCCTTTTGATACCCGTAGTTTTTTAGCAGCTGGTGATACTGTAATTGCAGATGGATGCTGGATTGGTAGTCGTGCAATGATTATGCAAGGGGTCAAACTTGGTGAAGGTGCAGTGGTTGCAACCGGAGCTGTGGTCACTAAAGATGTTCCACCCTATGCAATTGTAGGTGGCGTGCCTGCGAAAATTATTAAATATCGTTTTCCTCAAGAACAAATCGATAAACTGCTTGCTTTAAAACTTTATGATTTAGATGAGAAGCAAATTTTAAAAATACGCGAATATTTACAAACTGAAGATATAGATGCTTTATCTACACATATAGAAAATTTGCGGAATCGATAAAAATATATCTACAAAAATTTGTTGTTATAAACTCACAAATGATTACGTGCTTGAATTTAAATCGTCAAAAAATAAGTATAAAGTATTGAATAAATAAGCATCATTACAATAAGGAAAACACTCATGTTATATCAACACATTCTTGTACCAATTGACGGTTCTGAAACTTCTTTAATTGCCATGAAAGAGGCAATCAAACTGGGAAAAGCGTTAAATAGCAAAATTACGGTTGTGCAAGTTATGGCTCTTGATCCGTTTATTGCTGACGCCTATGTAAAAACTGGTCAAACGAATGATTTGATTGAACGGACAAGAACCTATTTACTCGATATTTTAGAACACGCAAAACAAGAATTTGCCAATGAAGGCATTACTGTCGAAACTAAACTACTTGAAGGTTTTGTTGTACATGAAGAGATTATTCAGGCTGCTCAAGACTTAAATGCAGATCTGATTGTTATGGGTTCTCATGGCCGTACAGGGGTCCGAAAACTTGTACTGGGTAGTGTTGCACAAAAAGTCTTAGGCGAAAGTCATATTCCTGTTTTAATTGTTCGATAATTTGAATATTGCCTATTTTGTTAATTCTAATAATTTAGGCAATAACTTAAAAAAAATCCTTTCCAGGATCTTTAAGGCTGCCAAGCAAATTGCTTTAAGTTTACTTTACCGTTTAATAAATAGACTCCTTCAGCTTCTAGCTTTAACTGCTGAACATTTTCACCCTTGTCATTAAGTTTACTTAGGCTAATTTTGCCTTGAGAATTAATAACCCGATACCAAGGGACTTGATGATCCGCTTCAAGATGTTTCAAAACATAGCCCACTAATCTCGCATGTTTAGGTAACCCTGCCATACGAGCCACTTGCCCATAAGTTGCGACTTTTCCGTAAGGAATCAAAGCAATGACTTCTAAAATCTGCCGATGTAGTTCATACTGAGTTGTCAAAATGGACTCCATAAAAATTGACATAATTCATATCATATAAAAATTTTTGACTAAAACTAAATGCAATCCAAGGTGGGCTTGAGGAAAATCTGCATGAAAAAAATATTATTGGTGGTTACTGGGACTTTACTGTGCGCTTCTTGTACTACTCGCCCTCCTATTTCTTCAGGAGAAGTACCTAAAGTATCTACAGATGGCCGCCCTATCGTTCCTGTCACATTCGTTTTTACCACTAACTCTCCAGAAGCTACAAAGTTTGATAATTACCAGCAGATGCGTAAAGAAATCAAAATATTAAATAAATATTATGTAGATGATAAAAATAATAAGATTTTTAAATTTAAATTACACCGTTATATCCCTTACGAAGAGTTTTCAAAATTACATTGCGATTTAAAGCAGCAAATCAATCAACCCTACCCGATCTCTACTGAAACTATTCCTGCCAGTGTAAACACCTGTTTTCCTAAAAGAACTGTCAGCAAGGAAGTCATCATTTTTATTTATGATGCCTATTCAACTAAGTGGAAATTTGAAGATGTAACAAGTAGAGCATTTCGTAATAATGGTAAACCTTTTGTTTTATTAGATTGGAACCGACTCAATTATAATATTCAGGCTGGTAGCGTACATGAAATGGGACATGTGTTCGGACTAAAACATGTCTGTGCACCGAATGCTACAAAACGTACACCAACCAACATTATGGCGAGTGCCGAATGTAAACGTGGCAGCGGTGGACTTAGAAATTTAGGTTTTACATCGGTCCAACTTCAAACGATTTTAGAAAATTACCAACGTTATCCATAAAGATTTTAAAAACTCATTTCGATGAAAAAACCTAAATCATCTTGTGCTGCATAATAATTTTCAGGGGTCAGTAATGAAGTCATATAACTGCTGGCCTCTGAAAAGTCGTCTTCATTGACTGGACACGGCTGCCAAAATGTTTTCAAATTATTGGTATAGATTGGATATAAACGCAGTCGATCTTTTGACAAATCTAGCCGAGCAATACATCCATACGGCAAAGCGTTTTGCTCTCTATATTCACCATTGCTATTAAAAACCGCATTGCCAATACCAAATACCACAGGCTTCTGATTAATCACTTTAATCGGTTGGATGGTATGAGCTCCATGACCGATAACGAGGTCCGCACCAACTTGAGTCAAAATATT
This sequence comes from Acinetobacter oleivorans DR1, assembly GCF_000196795.1. Lineage (NCBI taxonomy): Bacteria > Pseudomonadati > Pseudomonadota > Gammaproteobacteria > Moraxellales > Moraxellaceae > Acinetobacter > Acinetobacter oleivorans. The sequence goes on along the minus strand of NC_014259.1, from coordinate 823,526 downwards.
AGCAAGCTTGCTCTGTTCCTTGGTAATCGGCTTAAAGTCGATGCCCCAATGGCAAATAACAATAATTTTATGCTCAGGGTTAGTCTGCTTATAACGACCTATTTGTTCAAGCAAAACCCCATTTAGACATGCAACTCCACTCTTAGGACCTAAGGCATAAAAATCATAATCTAGATAGGCAGTGTCTCTGTGCCAATAGCCGTTAAAAATAACGTAATGCTTGTTATTAAAAGTGATTTCAAAGTAGCTATGGGCTTCTTTTTGATTTGTGCCTGCACCGATATAAGAAATATTGGCCTGATCAAATTGTTGTAATGTATAAGCTAATCCACGATCCCCAAAATCTTTTAAATGGTTATTTGCCAGTACCACATGGTTAAGGTGAATATTTTTGAACGCTGCTAATGTTTGTTCGGCATCAGCTTTAAGAATAAATGACTTTTTATGTACTAAAGGAGAGTGTTTTTCTAAAGAGAAAACCGCTTCAAAGTTAGCGATATTTACATCATGTTCACCTAAAAAAGCTTTTATTTTTTCAAATGAATAACTGTAGCCATATTGTTGCAGAGCATCTATTTGCCCTTTAACCTTACGTTTTTCGGTGTAGATTTCTCCAAAGTAGGTATCACCTAAAATGTTAATAATGCGGCTTGGGGTAAAGCAAACTCTAGGTCTTACAGTCTGTGCTTGAAAACAGTGATAATAAGGAATTAAGTGCTCAGCACGATGAATATCATCTAAAAAAGAAAAGAAACCAATAGTCTGATTTTCCTCAAAGAACGTCAGATAAATTTTTCTAAATGAATTTGTAAGATATAAAACCTCTACTACATTCTGTGCCATTAATAGAGTCTGTGGTAGATAAGACTTTCCTTTAAAATTCAGCTCTTTTATAAAGAAAAGTTTTCTAATTTCAGCTGGCTGGTTATAAATATTTTTAACTAATAAAAACAAATATTTTAACTGGTTTTGTGTACTTCCTTTTTTCAAATTTAAATTATAGGTAACAGCTCTTTTTGACAAAATTAAATAGGCTTGCTCATCTGTACCGCAGAGCATATTGCTTAAAGTATCCTTCACATCTGCTGCTTGGGTAAAAATTAGCAACTGCAATAGTTCAGTAAAGGTGTAAAGTTCCGAGTGTTTTAAGCCTAGATTTTGCTGACCTAATTGCTCAGATAGGTGTTCAGGGACAACATAGTCATCTTGAGCTTGTACACTTTTTTGCTGAAATTGCTCTAATGCGTAGTCGATTAGCAGTAGCGTTGAAATATCATCGTCAAATTCGAATTGCCATAAATCTTCATCGAAACTTGTCGTATCGATATGTGCTAATAACTTGATTTCAACAGGCTGATATTTCATGGCTCATCACCTTTGTAATCTTTAACGTAAGCGATGTAACCCGATAAATTGTGTTCTTGGTCATCAATCCGTACTCGAAAACGATCATGACGAATATAAAACGCATGTAAAATTTTATCTGGCCGAGCCATATACATCGCCATTTCCGGATAAAAAAATCCTGTAGTTTGAAAATCAGCTCTAAACTCAATTAGCTTTTGAAGCTCAGGCATATACGCTTGCTCAAAAAGTGCTATACGCCCCTGCTCTTTTAAACGGTTCACCATTTTATAAGCAGCCATTAGCATTTCTAATAAAGTTGCATATGTTGTTTTTCGATTTTTAATAAAAATAAAATGTTTTAAATAATTATTTAAACCAAAAATAAAATATTTATCTTCGGGGCATATTTTAGTGAGTTCATTTGTACAATAACTTAACCAATGATCATGGTATTTTTCATATCTTTTCTCAATAAAACATTCAAACATTAATTTAACGGTTTCTATTAATCTAGAATCTTGGTTAATTTGATATAAACGTAATAATGCTAAAGCAGCCTCACCATCATAATAAATAATTCTAAATTTTTCTTTTAAATCATAATCTGGATAATTTAATACATGAGTTGTTGAGCCATTTGAATCTATTAATTTTAAAATACCATTTGCTAATTTTTCTGCATATTTTTGATAGTCAGTTTTTTGGGTAATTTCTTGATATTTAGTTAACATTAAAATGGCGGCCGCATTGGCGCCTAATTTGATTTCGAACTCCCCTTCTTTGCCATCAATCATAAAGGCTGTTTCTGAGTCTTTTTCTTTATAAAAGTTGGTCAGTGCATAGTGAATGGCAGTATGTATTTTGGGCCAATATTCTGGCTTGTTCTGCACTTCAAAAGTTTCTACTAAGGCATATACCGAGGTACAGTGGCGTACCGTATTATAGTTACGAATGTCCCGATCATAAGCAGAGAAATAGCCGTAAATAAATTTGCCATTTTCTTGAATCTGTTCATGCAGAAATGCCGAATTTTGCTCAATTAGATGCTGAAAATGCTGTTTTTTATTGCTTGAAATTCCTCTAATTCCATTTACATCATAGCCACTCGCTAAGTTAATAAATTCCTCATTTTCATAAAATGCTGCGCAGGTATCAAAAGTCCAAATGTCTTGCAGCTCTTGTAATTTAATCTGTGGTTTTGGAGCGTTATATTTTTGCTTAACTGCATAATTTAGGTTTGTTTCATCAAAAAAGTTCGGTTTGTCGTAGCTCAGGCCTCGAATGATTGCTTTTCCATAAATCTCTTGTTCGAGAAAAGCTACTGAACAGTGTTCATCAAATCCAATCCCTTTACGGTAGTGATTGTTGTGAAATTGATGATGGACCTGCTGCTCTACTTCTTTCCAAGCATGTTTCGTCAAGTTATATGCCACATCAATTTTTATATAATCATCCAGCGGTGACTGTGCAAACTGTTCATTAATAAAATCTAATAATTGTTTTTTGGCCTGCTCTAAATTTGTTTTCTCACTGTGCCAAACGCTGCATCTCTGGTCTTTAGGACCATAAGATAAAAATAAAATAATATCCTGTTTAAGACTCGGAACGTGCTGAACAACTTGTTCTAACCAAAGGTTCATTTTTCTTTGGAATTTTAAAAATGCCGTCACTCGAATTTAGTCCCTATTCGTTAATTGTTGTTCTATAAAATTTTCAATACATCATAGCACGGACAAGCTAAAAGCTAGATTAACGTATTGTTTAAACATAAAAAAAAGAGCCCGAAGGCTCTTTTTTATTTGGTTAATTATCTATTAATAGATAATTTGACCATTAGCAAGTAACTCTGCCTCACTAGTAACAACACCTTGTAAAACCAACAGATTCGTAAAGTTATTTGTAGGTAAAATCACCCCAGTTAACCCATCACGGTCAATTTGAATTGTTGTATTACCACCACTTACAACGACATTGATATATTGTCCAATAGTAAGGTCTGTTTGAGCTCCATCGAGTAATCCTCTGATATCAATCAGGTCGGCTTGCTGGTCTGTAGCGACATTACCCACATGGAAGTTAGTCCAAGTATCTACGCCATTACCACCTGTATTACCACCATTACCTATAGCAACATTGTTTAATACATGGTAAATGAGAGTATCTGAACCAGCCCCAATCGTGCCAGTATCCGTATTGAACGTGTCATTTCCTGATGTACTAATTACATGAGTATTGTAATCAGAAGTAGTCAGGTTAACCGTCAATGATGATAAAGACTCGGCGCCATTCGCTGCCACTAACTTATAGTTAATGGTATCGGTTGGATTCGCTAATGTTAACGATGAAGTATTGGCACGGTAATCATAGTCACCATTCGAATTGATCACAAATGTACCATTCGCAGTAGTAATAGATTGTCCAGTAGCCTCAACATATACACCAGGACTTGTTTCAACATAAAGTTTGACACTATCAGCAGTAAAGATACCACTGTCTGCAACTCCACCTATTGTGTCACCATGGACAATGTTTCCATGAATCCAGTCAGATGAATAATTGTTCAAGTGAGTTGTAGTGGTCGTTACTTGAGTATCCAATGTGGTCACACCAAGTGTAATCGCTGTCAACGTATATTGAACACGGTATGTACCTGCTTCCAAGTGTAGAACGGAATCTTGGAAAGCTACAGTCCCGAGACTAATACCACCCACACTCGCAAGCGCTGTCGCCGAACCAGTATAAGTAGTATCAACCCATACTCCACCAACAAATTGCTGAACAACATAGCTCACTGTTGGTAATGCACTCAACAATGGTTGGTTAGCATAAGTTGCTGCTACCTGTACATCTACTAATTCTCCAGCCCCAACGGTGAAAGTATTAGAAATTACAGAAGTCGAACCAATCAAGTTGATTGTTATGTTCGGACTTGGAACATCTACAGGTGTATCAGTTGAGTTACTAAAATCAACCGTTGCAACAGCTTGGTCTGCATTGGCAACGATTTGAGTCGTACCATCCGTTCCAGGACTAGCAGTATTCCAAGTAATGCTGACATCAGGTGATCCAATTTGTATGTGCAATACCGCTGTGCTAGTACCACCTGATACAGGATCAGTAATGGTGTAAGTGAAGCTATCTACTTTGCCAATGTTTGCAGCATTAGCAGTTGGTGTATAGCTGTATGAACCATTTGCAGAGATAGTAAGTGTTCCATAAGCTCCAGTGACCGCTGTAGAAGAACCAATAGATGTTGGTATTGCACCCACTTGCTCACCCACAACTGTAGACACTACTGTTGTTCCAGTAATTGTATCTGGCACATATGAAGGACCATATATAGTCGAATCATCATCCGTAAGCACATTACCGCTCACTGTTGCTGCACTATATGTAGGTACTACTGTGTGATTATAGTCATCGCGAACCACACTCATTGTGCCTAACAATCCTACACCAACACCGGTATAGACCATAAACGCTCTATAAGAACCACTTGCCAAGTCTGTGATAGTCGCACCGAATCCGTTACCACCGAGTATTCCGACGTTAATTAATCCCGTACTAGCATCACCTGCAACATTCTGCCACGAACCATCTGGTGCTTGTTTTTGTAACACTATTTTATAGTCGTTAAGCAAAGACAAACTTAGTAAAGCGCCATAGCTAATCGTTGCGTCTGAAGTATGTCCAGCAGCAATACTGAAGCTCACACTCGGGGTACCTAGAAGCGATACGTTGAGCCCCTCGGTTACGCCTATCAATGCTAGATAGGTTGCAGAACCAGCATTAATACCCGTTGTAGTTAATGGAACAATATCAATTGCCACACTATCTACATTGTCATGTGCAGTAATTGTTGGCACAAGAACAAGACCAGCAAGGTTAGCGCCAGTACCCAGGTTACCTGCAAGGTCAGTATAGGTGTTATTTGCAACACTCAAGCTCGGTGCTGTTGCACTGCCATCTTGAGTGAAGGTTGCTGTCCAGGTCACACCACCATCTGCTGTGGTCAAGCCAGTAAGCGTACCACCTGCCAAGGTCACATCTGTTGCATCAAAGCCAGTTACTGCTTCACTGAATGTGAAGGTTACTGTGGTACTTTCACCTACAGACAGGTTAAGGTCTGTTGCACTGATCGCAAGCGTCGGTGCAACAATATCTGCCACTAAACCAGCCAATGCCGCACCAGTACCTAGGTTACCTGCAAGGTCAGTATAGGTGTTATTTGCAACACTGATGCTCGGTGCTGTTGCACTGCCATCTTGAGTGAAGGTCGCTGTCCAGGTCACACCACCATCTGCTGTAGTCAAGCCAGTAAGCGTACCACCTGCCAAGGTCACATCTGTTGCATCAAAGCCAGTTACTGCTTCACTGAATGTGAAGGTCACTGTGGTGCTTTCACCAAGAGCAAGATTCAGGTCTGTTGCACTGATCGCAAGCGTCGGTGCTACCACATCTGAAGTCAGGCCAGCAAGGTTAGCGCCTGTACCCAGGTTACCTGCAAGGTCAGTATAAGTGTTATCCGCCACACTGATGCTCGGTGCTGTTGCACTGCCATCTTGAGTGAAGGTCGCTGTCCAGGTCACACCACCATCTGCTGTGGTCAAGCCAGTAAGCGTACCACCTGCCAAGGTCACATCAGTTGCATCAAAGCCAGTTACTGCTTCACTGAATGTGAAGGTCACTGTGGTGCTTTCACCAAGAGCAAGATTCAGGTCTGTTGCACTGATCGCAAGCGTCGGTGCTACCACATCTGAAGTCAAGCCAGCAAGGTTAGCGCCTGTACCCAGGTTACCTGCAAGGTCAGTATAAGTGTTATCCGCCACACTGATGCTCGGTGCTGTTGCACTGCCATCTTGAGTGAAGGTCGCTGTCCAGGTCACACCACCATCTGCTGTGGTCAAGCCAGTAAGCGTACCACCTGCCAAGGTCACATCAGTTGCATCAAAGCCAGTTACTGCTTCACTGAATGTGAAGGTCACTGTGGTGCTTTCACCAAGAGCAAGATTCAGGTCTGTTGCACTGATCGCAAGCGTCGGTGCTACCACATCTGAAGTCAAGCCAGCAAGGTTAGCGCCAGTACCCAGGTTACCTGCAAGGTCAGTATAAGTGTTATCCGCCACACTGATGCTCGGTGCTGTTGCACTGCCATCTTGAGTGAAGGTCGCTGTCCAGGTCACACCACCATCTGCTGTGGTCAAGCCAGTAAGCGTACCACCTGCCAAGGTTACATCTGTTGCATCAAAGCCTGCCACTGCCTCACTGAACGTGAAGGTCACTGTGGTGCTCTCACCAAGAGCCAGATTCAGGTCTGTTGCACTGATCGCAAGCGTCGGTGCTACCACATCTGAAGTCAAGCCAGCAAGGTTAGCGCCTGTACCTAGGTTACCTGCAAGGTCTGTATAAGTGTTATCCGCCACACTGATGCTCGGTGCTGTTGCACTGCCATCTTGAGTGAAGGTCGCTGTCCAGGTCACACCACCATCTGCTGTAGTCAAGCCAGTAAGCGTACCACCTGCCAAGGTCACATCTGTTGCATATATCTGTTGCATCAAAGCCTGCCACTGCTTCACTGAACGTGAAGGTGATGTTCGCTGTTTCGCCTGCCGCAAGTGCAAGGTCATCCGCGGTAATCGCAAGTGTTGGTGGCACAATATCTACAACAAAGCCGTCTGTACCATCAAGCACATCGCCTGTACCCGGGTTGCCTACTGTATCGGTGTAGCTACCATCAGCCACGGTAATGCTTGGTGCTGTGCCTGTGCCATCTGGCGTGAACACTGCTGTCCAAGTGATGTTATCCGTTGTCGTCAATGCACCTAAGGTACCGCCAACGAGGGTGATATCAGTTGCATCAAAGCCTGCCACTGCTTCACTGAACGTGAAGGTAATGTTCGCTGTTTCACCTGCCGCAAGTGCAAGGTCATCTGCGCTAATCGCAAGGGTTGGTGCTGTTGCATCAACAGTTACTGTGCCTGTCGCAGGTGTTGAAACGTTACCTGCCACATCCGTTGCAGTCACGCTCACTGTGTGCGGGCCATCTGCCAACACTGGAAGCGTATTGTCTGCAAGCGTCCAGGTACCGTCACCATTGTTGGTCGCATTGTAGTTGATACCATCTACGGTCACCACTACAGTCGCAGCAGGATCATCGATCGTACCGGTCAACGCAGGTGTGGTGTCATTGGTAGATGCATCTGTGAAGCTCACAACCGGTGCAACAAGGTCAACGATAAAGCCGTCTGTACCATCAAGCACATCGCCTGTACCCGGGTTGCCTACTGTATCGGTGTAGCTACCATCAGCCACGGTAATGCTTGGTGCTGTGCCTGTGCCATCTGGCGTGAACACTGCTGTCCAAGTGATGTTATCCGTTGTCGTCAATGCACCTAAGGTACCGCCAACCAGGGTGATATCTGTTGCATCAAAGCCTGCCACTGCTTCACTGAACGTGAAGGTAATGTTCGCTGTTTCACCTGCCGCAAGTGCAAGGTCATCCGCGCTAATCGCAAGGGTTGGTGCTGTTGCATCAACAGTTACTGTGCCTGTCGCAGGTGTTGAAACGTTACCTGCCACATCCGTTGCAGTCACGCTCACTGTGTGCGGACCATCTGCCAACACTGGAAGTGTATTGTCTGCAAGGGTCCAGGTACCGTCACCATTGTTGGTCGCATTGTAGTTAATACCATCTACGGTCACCACCACAGTCGCAGCAGGATCATCGATCGTACCGGTCAACGCAGGTGTAGTGTCATTGGTAGATGCATCTGTGAAGCTCACAACCGGTGCAACAAGGTCAACGATAAAGCCGTCTGTACCATCAAGCACATCGCCTGTACCCAGGTTGCCCAAGACATCGGTGTAATTACCATCAGCCACGGCAATGCTTGGTGCTGTGCCTGTGCCATCTGGTGTGAACACTGCTGTCCAAGTGATGTTGTCAGTCGTAGTCAGGCCAGTCAATGTACCGCCTACCACTGTGATGTCGCTTACATCAAAGCCTGCTACTGCCTCACTGAACGTGAAGCTGATGTTGGCATCTTCACCTGCCGCAAGTGCAAGGTCATCTGTCGTGATTGCAAGGGTTGGTGCTGTTGCATCAACAGTCACTGTACCTGTTACCGGCGTTGAAACGTTACCTGCCACATCTGTTGCAGTCACGCTCACTGTGTGCGGGCCATCTGCCAACACTGGAAGTGTATTGTCTGCAAGGGTCCAGGTACCGTCACCATTGTTGGTTGCCGGGTAATCCACGCCATCCACAGTCACTACCACAGTCGCAGCAGGATCATCGATCGTACCGGTCAATGCAGGAGTCGTATCGTTGGTCGATACATCCGGGAAGCTCACCACCGGTGCAACAAGGTCAACGATAAAGCCGTCTGTACCATCAAGTACATCGCCTGTACCCAAGTTGCCCAAGACATCGGTGTAACTACCGTCAGCCACGGCAATGCTTGGTGCTGTGCCTGTGCCATCTGGTGTGAACACTGCTGTCCAGGTGATGTTGTCAGTCGTAGTCAGGCCAGTCAATGTACCGCCTACCACTGTGATGTCGCTTGCATCAAAGCCTGCTACTGCCTCACTGAACGTGAAGCTGATGTTGGCATCTTCACCTGCCGCAAGTGCAAGGTCATCTGTCGTGATTGCAAGGGTTGGTGCTGTTGCATCAACAGTCACTGTACCTGTTACCGGCGTTGAAACGTTACCTGCTACATCTGTTGCAGTCACGCTCACTGTGTGCGGGCCATCTGCCAACACTGGAAGTGTATTGTCTGCAAGGGTCCAGGTACCGTCACCATTGTTGGTTGCCGGGTAATCCACGCCATCCACAGTCACTACCACAGTCGCAGCAGGATCATCGATCGTACCGGTCAATGCAGGAGTCGTATCGTTGGTCGATACATCCGGGAAGCTCACGACCGGTGCTGTGGTATCAATCGTTACCACAGCTGTATCTGTTCCTGCATTACCTGCAGGGTCAGTTGCTGTCACGGTAATGGTATGCGGGCCATCTGTTAATGCTGGCAGTGTATTGTCTGCAAGGGTCCAGGTGCCGTCACCATTGTTGGTCGCTGGATAGTTCACACCATCCACAGTCACCACAACAGTCGCAGTCGGATCGTTCACTGTACCAGTGAGTGCTGGTGTGCTGTCATTGGTCAACACATCATCGAGTGCAACCACAGGTGCAGTAATGTCCGCAGACACCACGCCTGAACCTGGCAATGAAGTATTGCCTGCAGGGTCAGTTGCTGTTGCTGTCACCGTTTGACCATCTGTTAAGTCACCCGGGTTTGGTACTGACCATGTGCCGTCTGTACCGGCAACCACAGTTGCTGTCGTACCATCCGGGAAGCTTACCGTCACGGTTGAACCCGGTTCTGCTGTACCTGTCACTGGATCAGTGGCATTGATTGGATCAAGGACCGGTGCATTTGGTGCAGTGGTATCAATCGTCACCACAGCTGTATCTGTTCCTGCATTACCTGCAGGGTCAGTTGCTGTCACGGTAATGGTATGCGGGCCATCTGTTAATGCTGGCAGTGTATTGTCTGCAAGGGTCCAGGTGCCGTCACCATTGTTGGTCGCTGGATAGTTCACACCATCCACAGTCACCACAACAGTCGCAGTCGGATCGTTCACTGTACCAGTGAGTGCTGGTGTGCTGTCATTGGTCAACACATCATCGAGTGCAACCACAGGTGCAGTAATGTCCGCAGACACCACGCCTGAACCTGGCAATGAAGTATTGCCTGCAGGGTCAGTTGCTGTTGCTGTCACCGTTTGACCGTCAGTCAAGTCACCTGGGTTTGGTACTGACCATGTGCCGTCTGTACCTGCAACCACAGTTGCTGTCGTACCATCCGGGAAGCTTACCGTCACGGTTGAACCCGGTTCTGCTGTACCTGTCACCGGATCAGTGGCATTGATTGGATCAAGGACCGGTGCATTTGGTGCAGTGGTATCAATCGTCACCACAGCTGTATCTGTTCCTGCATTACCTGCAGGGTCAGTTGCTGTCACGGTAATGGTGTGTGGACCGTCTGTTAATGCAGGCAGCGTATTGTCTGCAAGGGTCCAGGTGCCGTCACCATTGTTGGTCGCTGGATAGTTCACACCATCCACAGTCACCACAACAGTCGCAGTCGGATCGTTCACGGTACCAGTGAGTGCTGGTGTGCTGTCATTGGTCAACACATCATCGAGTGCAACCACAGGTGCAGTAATGTCCGCAGACACCACGCCTGAACCTGGCAATGAAGTATTGCCTGCAGGGTCAGTTGCTGTTGCTGTCACCGTTTGACCGTCAGTCAAGTCACCCGGGTTTGGTACTGACCAGCTGCCGTCTGTACCTGCAACCACAGTTGCTGTCGTACCATCCGGGAAGCTTACCGTCACGGTTGAACCCGGTTCTGCTGTACCTGTCACCGGATCAGTGGCATTGATTGGATCAAGGACCGGTGCATTTGGTGCAGTGGTATCAATCGTCACCACAGCTGTATCACTACCCACATTGCCTGCAGGGTCAGTTGCTGTCACGGTAATGGTGTGTGGACCGTCTGTTAATGCAGGCAGCGTATTGTCTGCAAGGGTCCAGGTGCCGTCACCATTGTTGGTCGCTGGATAGTTCACACCATCCACAGTCACCACAACAGTCGCAGTCGGATCGTTCACGGTACCAGTGAGTGCTGGTGTGCTGTCATTGGTCAACACATCATCGAGTGCAACCACAGGTGCAGTAATGTCCGCAGACACCACGCCTGAACCTGGCAATGAAGTATTGCCTGCAGGGTCAGTTGCTGTTGCTGTCACCGTTTGACCGTCAGTCAAGTCACCCGGGTTTGGTACTGACCATGTGCCGTCTGTACCTGCAACCACAGTTGCTGTCGTACCATCCGGGAAGCTTACAGTCACGGTTGAACCCGGTTCTGCTGTACCTGTCACCGGATCAGTGGCATTGATTGGATCAAGGACCGGTGCATTTGGTGCAGTGGTATCTACTGTCACGACAGCTGTATCTGTACCGACATTGCCTGCTGCATCTGTTGCAGTCACGGTAATGGTGTGTGGACCGTCAGTTAATGCAGGCAGTGTATTGTCTGCAAGGGTCCAGGTGCCGTCACCATTGTTGGTCGCTGGATAGTTCACACCATCCACTGTCACCACCACAGTCGCAGTCGGATCGTTCACGGTACCAGTGAGTGCTGGTGTGCTGTCATTGGTCAACACATCATCGAGTGCAACCACAGGTGCAGTAATGTCCGCAGACACCACGCCTGAACCTGGCAATGAAGTATTGCCTGCAGGGTCAGTTGCTGTTGCTGTCACTGTTTGACCGTCAGTCAAGTCACCCGGGTTTGGTACTGACCATGTGCCGTCTGTACCTGCAACCACAGTTGCTGTCGTACCATCCGGGAAGCTTACAGTCACGGTTGAACCCGGTTCTGCTGTACCTGTCACCGGATCAGTGGCATTGATTGGATCAAGGACCGGTGCATTTGGTGCTGTGGTATCAATCGTCACCACAGCTGTATCTGTTCCTGCATTACCTGCAGGGTCAGTTGCTGTCACGGTAATGGTATGCGGACCATCTGTTAATGCTGGCAGTGTATTGTCTGCAAGGGTCCAGGTGCCGTCACCATTGTTGGTCGCTGGATAGTTCACACCATCCACAGTCACCACCACAGTCGCAGTCGGATCGTTCACTGTACCAGTGAGTGCTGGTGTGCTGTCATTGGTCAACACATCATCGAGTGCAACCACAGGTGCAGTAATGTCCGCAGACACCACGCCTGAACCTGGCAATGAAGTATTGCCTGCAGGGTCAGTTGCTGTTGCTGTCACCGTTTGACCGTCAGTCAAGTCACCCGGGTTTGGTACTGACCAGCTGCCGTCTGTACCTGCAACCACAGTTGCTGTCGTACCATCCGGGAAGCTTACAGTCACGGTTGAACCCGGTTCTGCTGTACCTGTCACCGGATCAGTGGCATTGATTGGATCAAGGACCGGTGCATTTGGTGCTGTGGTATCAATCGTCACCACAGCTGTATCTGTTCCTGCATTACCTGCAGGGTCAGTTGCTGTCACGGTAATGGTATGCGGACCATCTGTTAATGCTGGCAGTGTATTGTCTGCAAGGGTCCAGGTGCCGTCACCATTGTTGGTCGCTGGATAGTCCACACCATCCACAGTCACCACCACAGTCGCAGTCGGATCGTTCACTGTACCAGTGAGTGCTGGTGTGCTGTCATTGGTCAACACATCATCGAGTGCAACCACAGGTGCAGTAATGTCCGCAGACACCACGCCTGAACCTGGCAATGAAGTATTGCCTGCAGGGTCAGTTGCTGTTGCTGTCACCGTTTGACCGTCAGTCAAGTCACCTGGGTTTGGTACTGACCAGCTGCCGTCTGTACCTGCAACCACAGTTGCTGTCGTACCGTCAGGGAAGCTTACAGTCACGGTTGAACCCGGTTCTGCTGTACCTGTCACTGGATCAGTGGCATTGATTGGATCAAGGACCGGTGCATTTGGTGCAGTGGTATCTACTGTATAAGTTTGTGTATCGTTAACTGTGCTGCTATTACCTGCTGCATCAGTGAAGGTTACTTTGGCATCAATGGTTTTATCTGCATCAGCAACTAAACCACTACCTGGTACACTTACAGTCCATGTACCTGCTGCACTGTCTACAGTTGCAGTATAGGTTTGACCATTAATAACAACAGTAACGACTGTATTCGTCGCATCTGCTGGAACATTTTTCAAGACACCTGTAATGGTGACATTGCCTGATGCTTCTGAAACATTAATCACGTTATCAGCAGTTACTGAATCAACTGCAAAGTTGACACCATCTGTATTTGGACCAACTGCATCCACAATACCTGTTCCCGGTAACGATGGGTTACCTGCTGGATCGGTTGCGACTGCTGTTACCGTGTCTCCATCTTTAAGATCACCTGGGTTTGGTACTGACCATGTGCCGTCTGTACCGGCAACCACAGTTGCTGTCGTACCGTCAGGGAAGCTTACAGTCACGGTTGAACCCGGTTCTGCTGTACCTGTCACTGGATCAGTGGCATTGATTGGATCAAGGACCGGTGCATTTGGTGCAGTGGTATCTACTGTATAAGTTTGTGTATCGTTAACTGTGCTGCTATTACCTGCTGCATCAGTGAAGGTTACTTTGGCATCAATGGTTTTATCTGCATCAGCAACTAAACCACTACCTGGTACACTTACAGTCCATGTACCTGCTGCACTGTCTACAGTTGCAGTATAGGTTTGACCATTAATAACAACAGTAACGACTGTATTCGTCACATCTGCCGGAACATTTTTCAAGACACCTGTAATGGTGACATTACCTGATGCCTCTGAGGCATTAATCACGTTGTCAGATGTTACCGAATCAATCGCAAAATTTACTGATCCTGTATTTGGTGCTGCAGTATCAACTGTGACCACACCTGTATCTGTACCTTTGTTACCTGCTGCATCTGTTGCAGTCACGGTAATCGTGTGTGGACCATCTGTGAGCACTGGCAGTGTATTATCTGCAAGGGTCCAAGTGCCGTCACCATTGTTGGTCGCTGGGTAGTTCACACCATCCACAGTCACTACCACAGTAGCGGTCGGATCATTCACTGTACCGGTTAACACAGGTGTGCTGTCGTTTGTGAGCACATCATCAAGAGCGACTGTCGGTGCTGATGTATCAAGCGTATAAGTTTGTGTATCGTTAACTGTGCTGCTATTACCTGCTGCATCAGTGAAAGTTACTTTAGCATCAATGGTTTTATCTGCATCAGCAACCAAACCACTACCCGGTACACTTACACTCCAAGTGCCTGCAACTTTATCAACTGTTGCAGTATATGTTTGACCATTAATAACAACAGTAACGACTGTATTCGTCGCATCTGCCGGAACATTTTTCAAGACACCTGTAATGGTGACATTGCCCGATGCCTCTGAGGCATTAATTACGTTATCAGCAGTTACTGAATCGACTGCAAAGTTGACACCATCTGTATTTGGCCCAACGGCATCCACAATAGCAGTCCCTGGTCCGGAAGTATTGCCAGCAGGATCTGTTGCTACGGCTGTTACCGTATCTCCATCTTTAAGATCACCAGGATTATCTACTGACCATGTACCATCTGGTCCTGCTACAACAGTTTTCGTACTTCCGTCCGGATAAGTCACTGTTACTGTTGAACCAGGTTCTGCCGTACCTGTAATTGGGTCTGTCCCATTAACTGGGTCAATCACTGGCGCATTTGGTGCTGTGGTATCTACTGTATAAGTTTGCGTATCTTTAACAGTGCTACTATTACCTGCTGCATCTGTAAACGTTACAGTAGCATCAATAGTTTGATCTGGATCTGCTTTTAAACCACTACCCGGTACGCTTACACTCCAAGTACCTGCAACCTTGTCTACAATTGCAGTGTACTCTTGACCATTGATTACAACAGTCACAACAGTATTTGCTGCATCTGCTGGAATGTTTTTCAAAATACCAGTAATCGTGACATTACCTGCTGCCTCTGAGGCATTAAGTACATTATCTGATGTAACTGAATTAACAGAGAAATTTACTCCATCTGTATTTGGTGGAGTAGTATCGGTAGGTGTTGAAGAGTCATTATTACTATCATGATTCGATGCTGCTGCGATAATACCACCCGCAACTAATGGGATAGCCCACAGCCATGGGTTTATACCACCATCGTGATAAAGCAATGGTTCAATTGAAGAAATAGGCTGATAAATAACATCAGACACCAACTCTTGTGGTGCCTCTGCTGGTAAAGCAGCTGGTAAATCTTCAGCTACGAGTGCTTGTGGCTCAACATCACTGTCGGCATCCGCATCCGCATCAGCGTCCGCGTCTGCATCATTTTCAGCATCTTTGAATTTTGCCCAGATTAACTGTCCATTTTCGTCTTGAAAAACAAGGCTGTTATCTTTAGGCTCAGCTGTTC
This sequence comes from Acinetobacter oleivorans DR1, assembly GCF_000196795.1. NCBI lineage: Bacteria > Pseudomonadati > Pseudomonadota > Gammaproteobacteria > Moraxellales > Moraxellaceae > Acinetobacter > Acinetobacter oleivorans. The sequence continues at coordinate 808,179 of NC_014259.1, read as the reverse complement.
CACTAAAAAAGCCTTCAATAACAATTGTCTCGCCATTTTTAAGGCGAATGACTGCATTGGTTCCCTCCCTATTCACTACCAATACATCACTGGCAGCCACTTTTACCAATACAACCGATGCTTCTGTAAGCGATGCGGAAGTTCCCTTGATGGTTGACAAGGTGTCGTGACTATCCTTGGCAATAATTTGTATTTCAGGCATATCTGTATTCCTTTTATATTATTGATTTAAATGATTTTTTGTATAATTCTTTTTACTTAATGTTTTAAAGTTTTTGACCTACAACTTAAAAACATTAAGTAATGTGATCATTTTTACATTAACCACTTTAAAATAAAAAAAACAAATACTAAAGTACCTAAAGAAAAAATTTTAATTAATAGAAATTATATATAAGTCTTCTTTGAGTTTATCTTGTGTTAATTTAAGAGAAAATTTCTTTAAATGTTTTATATATAAAACAAATTTCTTTTTTTATATTTACCATTTGTTGAAATGTCATTTAATTAAAATATTCATATAACAATTATTAATATCTTAATAAAATAAAATATATTATTAATGATATATATAGAAAAAAAAGGCTTTAGGTAATATTTCACTATTACACTAAAACCTAATTTGTAAATCTTATATAAAATTTAAAACTGCAAATATTTAGAAATTATCCGGGCTCTCAAAACGTTTTACTTCTTGTAACTTATTCGGGTCATGCATTGTTGCAATTCCATCTTCTGTTTTTTGGTCAACCAGAATATCAGGATTAAAAACGGTAATTGTTTCTCTACCCAGTGCATCCTCTCCAACAATATATTGAAAGCCTCTTCGATTCATCTTATGACACAGTCGTTGATAGAGACCTTTTAAACCTTCGGTTTCTTCATTCGGATTGTAATAGAAAGCATTCATCACAGCTGGAAGGCCTAGACCACATACAATGCCTGATAACAACACACTAATAAAAGTATAGCCAATCAGAATACTGCTATAAGGACTTAATGCAGGAATATTGGCAACCGCCAAAATCAATGCAAGTGAAATCCCCCCTCGTACCCCACCCCAAGATAAAATGGTTAAACTACCATTATAACTTTTCATTTTCCGCATATTCGGGAAAAAGGCAAAAGCCATGAAGTTGGCTGCAAAACGAGAGATATGTAGAATAAAGAACGCAACAATACCGCCTAAAATTAGGCTAAAGTTTAAATCAAGAATAAATAACTCTAGACCAATTAAAGTAAACAAGAATGAGTTGATGATTCCTTCTACGGTATGCCAAAAATGATTAACTTCTTGAATCTCTTGCTCTTCTCGTATTTCTTTCCATTTGTTTCCAACAATTAAACCACCTATTACACAGGCAATCGGTGCTGATGCATGGGCAAACAAAGCCACTAAATATGCTCCACTCGCAAGCAAAGCTGTTGTCAAAATCAGGGACTCCATTTCGTGTTTACCACGTAATAGACGCAACACCCCTACCCCAAATGCCCAACCAATCCCGACCGCAACAACAATTTCATAGAGTAGAGCTTCTAGTGTCGCCATCAACGAGAAATGTTCACCCTGTAAAACATTGAGTAAGGTCATAAATAATGCAATACACATTGCATCATTAAATAGTGACTCACCTTCCAGCTTAACGATCAAATGATGCGGTGCACGGATCGAACTAAGTACACCTTTAATACCAATAGGATCTGTTGCCCCTAAAGCTGCACCTAAAAGTAAAAGCACCAGAATTGGCACATGATATCCAACCAGAAGTTGGAATCCGTAGAGCAATCCACCAAATAAAACGGCGCAAATGACTAATGCAATGGTGGCCAAGATACTAATTTGCTTCCAGTAACTTTTTAAATCAGAAATTTTAAATTTAAGTGCTGAAGAAGTTAAAATAAAACAGATGACACCATTAATTAAAAAATCATAAAAATCGATATGGCGCACGGCTTCTTCAATATTATGAATATTAATGGTAATAAACTGGTTACCGTTTAGCAGGCTTGCGCCCCATTGCAAAATAAAGACAAAAATTGCTGAGACCAGCGGCACACCAATAGCCTGAGGAAAGCCTAAAATGCGCTTATTAAAGATCGTGGTTGCGATTGATAGCGCAAAAACCACTGTGAATGCTTGTAGTAGAAAAAAATTACCCATGAATACCCTTCTTCTGGGTCAACGACCAAATAAGAGAAACTTTGTTAGATCGACCAAACTTAATAAAAAACTGGCATAAAGAATGCCATAATCATAAAAAACAGAAATTAGGACACAAGTTTAACGAATTGATTGAACAATCTATCACTCTGTTAAATTTCTTAACATTATTTATAGTTATGATCTAAAGAAAAACGGATGAGCTTCTTAAATATGTTTAACAAGACTCATCCTAGAAAAGATTAAACTGGATTGTTAAAAGTATCGCATTGGTTAATATCGCCAGTTTTTAAACCAACCTGGAACCAGTGCATTCGCTGTTCACTACTACCATGTGTAAAGCTATCTGGAACAACCTGACCAGTAGAGCGTTTCTGCAAATAATCATCTCCAATTTTTTGAGCAGCATCCATCGCTTCTTCAATATCACCTTGCTCTAAAAATTGAGTACGTTGCTGATTATGACTCGCCCAAATACCAGCTAAACAATCGGCTTGCAATTCTTGACGAACAGATAATTGATTACCTTCTCTTTGGCTCGCTTGTGCACGGGCTTGTTGTACTTGTGAAGAAATACCAAGCAAGGTTTGAACATGGTGCCCTACCTCATGCGCAACCACATAAGCTTGAGCAAAATCGCCTGCCTGATCTTGTCTTGAAAGTTCAGTTTGGTTTTGCTCACCAGAAATTCCCATTTGCTGACGCATATCTTTAAAGAATTCTGTATCAATATAAACCTTCTGGTCTGCTGGACAATAAAATGGTCCCATTGCAGATTGAGCAGTACCGCATCCAGATTGAATCATCCCACTAAATAACACCAATCTTGGTGGCGTATATGTTTTACCTAACTGTTTAAATATAGGAGTCCACGTATCCTCTGTATCAGCCAAAACAGTTCCAACAAAATCAGAGGCTTCTTTTTGCTCGGGTGTTAAACTTTCTGGTGCAGTTGCATTTGACTGCTGTGATGCAGTGACTTGCTGAGTTGCCTGATAAGCTTGTTGTGGATCAACCCCAAAAAACTTCCACGCAACAAATGCAACAACCAAACCAATAATGCTGATACCACCTGCTCTAACACCGCCACCACCTCGACGGTCTTCCACATTGGTACTAATTCGACGACCTTTCCAGCGCATAATTTCCCTCTTATTTTAGAATGGCATCATGAACCCGATGCTTTTTTTGGCCACATTTTTTGTATTAAGCTTACAATTAATAGAACAATTGCACCCGCAACCAGCCCTATTCCAAAGTTAATTAGCGTCGGTGTTAAAGCACCAATAATATTGCCTACTGCTGGTATTGTTTCTACATGATCCACGGTGTTTTCAGTTAAGTGATGAAGTAGTGGAATCGTATGATTAATAATCCCGCCACCAACTAAGAACATTGCAATGGTGCCTACGATTGAAAGTAATTTCATTAAAATAGGTGCAAAAGCTAATAAACCTCGACCTATAGTTTGCTTAAACGAGGTAGTTTGCTTAGTTAAATATAATCCCAAATCATCAATCTTAACAATCATGCCGACTAAGCCATAAACACCAATTGTCATAACAATAGCAATAATACTGAGTACGCTTACCTTAGTCATTAAACTGGCTGTAGCTACGGTACCTAAAGAAATAACAACAATTTCAGCAGATAAAATAAAATCTGTTCGAACGGCTCCTTTTACTTTTTCTTTTTCAAAATTTGCTAAATCTAATTCTTCACTATCAAATTCTGCTTTTGCTTCTTCAGATGTAGAGGGCTTTTTATGCATAATGGTATGAAGTACTTTCTCCACCCCCTCATAACACAAAAATAAACCTCCCAACATTAAGAGTGGATTAATCAGCCAAGGCGCAACCACACTAATCAACAATGCTAAAGGAACTAAAATAAGTTTATTAACAAATGAGCCTTTAGCCACTTTCCAAACAATAGGTATTTCACGATCTGCACGCACACCTGTAACTTGTTGCGCATTTAAAGCTAAATCATCGCCTAAAACACCAGCAGTTTTCTTTGCTGCCATTTTGCTCATTAAAGCAACATCATCTAAAATTGTTGCAATATCATCTAGTAATAAAAGTAAGCCACTTGCCATTTCTTATCCAAGTTTGTATTTATTAGGCTATTGTAAGATGATTTTTTTCAATTTCTGTAATTTTACTGAATAAATTCACAATATTATTTTAAGAAAAGTTTAACCAATCGCTGACGAATTTTTTTTATTTCCCGTACAATAATGCCAATCTTTTATATTGCAGGGCTTACTACCCCTGATTAAGCCAATAAGACAGTGGAATAAATAATGAGTAATGTTGATCAGCGTCCAATTATTTTGACAGGCGACCGCCCAACCGGACAACTTCATCTTGGGCATTTTGTCGGTTCTTTGCGTTCTCGTGTAGGTTTACAGGATAGCCATCATCAACATCTCTTGTTAGCAGATGCACAAGCCTTAACAGACAATGCAGATAACCCAGATAAAGTCCGTCGCAATATTTTGGAAGTTGCTCTAGATTATTTAGCTGTAGGCATTGATCCAACAAAAACCACAATTTGCGTTCAATCATGCTTACCAGCACTGAATGAACTTACTATGCTCTATCTTAACTTCGTGACGGTTGCACGCTTAGAGCGTAACCCGACCATTAAGTCTGAGATTCAAATGCGCGGTTTTGAGCGTGACATTCCAGCTGGTTTCCTCTGCTACCCTGTTGCACAAGCCGCAGACATTACTGCTTTTAAAGCGACTGTGGTTCCAGTGGGTGAAGATCAAATTCCAATGATTGAACAAACCAATGAAATCGTACGTCGAGTAAACCGTCAGATTGGCCAAGACCTTTTACCTGAATGTAAAGCTTTGCTTTCAAATATGGCACGCTTACCTGGTTTTGATGGCAAGGCAAAAATGTCTAAATCATTAGGTAATACCATTGTTTTAAATGCTTCTGATAAAGACATTAAAAAAGCTGTAAATGCGATGTATACCGACCCAAATCATCTTCGCATTGAAGATCCAGGTCAGGTTGAAGGAAATATTGTATTTACTTACTTAGATGCATTTGACCCAAATAAAGAAGAAGTTGAGGAGTTAAAAGCACATTATCGTCGCGGCGGCCTAGGTGATGGAACTGTTAAAAAACGTCTTGAAGGTGTTTTGAAAGAATTGATTAGCCCTATCCGTGAACGTCGTGAAGAACTTGCTAAAGATCCTGACTACATTATGGATGTTTTACGTCAAGGTACAGATAAGTGTCGTCTTATTACTCAACAAACCTTAGATGAAGTTAAAGACGGTTTAGGATTATTTAAATTCTAATTCCTTTAAAAACTAAAAGCCCTTCGGGGCTTTTTTTATGCTTATTTTATTCATAGCATAATTTTTTAGAATTACTAATGTATTGACGACTATTCACATGCTTTTACCCTATTAACGTGAAGTAACACTTATTAACGCTAATAGCGATGAAGAATTTCTTAACTATCTCTATTATTCATCATGTAGGTTACATGATATGAACCTCACGACATTTCTCCTTAAACCGAAACTGTTTTTACAGATTCGTTGTTCTACGCAATGATCACCCCAATCATTGCGTATTTTTTTGCTTAAATATTTAGTTTTCTTTAGAAATTTTATTTTCTTGATTACTTATTTTTAATAGATAAAAAAACACCGCATCATTTTCAGATGCGGTGTTTTTTAAGATTCAGGATAAAGCGATTAAGCTAAACCTTTCTCTTTTAAAACTTGCAACATTGTTGAACCAAGCTCAGCTGGGCTACGAGTGTAAGCCATTCCCGCGCGTTCAAATGCAGCGAATTTCTCTTCAGCAGTACCTTGACCACCAGAAATGATCGCACCAGCGTGACCCATACGCTTACCTTTAGGTGCAGTTACACCAGCAATGTAACCTACTACAGGCTTAGTCACGTTAGATTTGATGAATTCAGCAGCTTCTTCTTCAGCTGTACCACCGATCTCACCAATCATGATAATTGCATCAGTATCTGGATCGTCTTGGAACAATTGAAGAGCTTCGATTTGGTTCATACCTGGGATTGGGTCACCACCAATACCGATACAAGTAGACTGACCTAAACCAAGCTTAGTTGTTTGAGCAACAGCTTCATAAGTCAATGTACCTGAACGTGAGATGATACCAATACGACCTGGTTGGTGAATATGACCAGGCATAATACCAATCTTACATTCGCCTGGAGTGATCACGCCTGGGCAGTTAGGACCAACTAAACGAGTACCGTTACCGTTAGTTTCTAAGTAGCGTTTTGCTTTAAGCATGTCGATTGTTGGAACACCTTCAGTGATCACAACGATTAGGCCAACACCTGAATCAACCGCTTCAACGATAGAATCTAAAACGAATGGAGCTGGTACATAAATTACAGATGCATCTGCATTTGTTTCACGTACAGCTTCTTTCATTGTGTTGAATACTGGTAAGTCAAGGTGAGTAGTACCACCTTTACCTGGAGTAACACCACCAACAACTTTTGTACCGTAGTCTAAAGCTTGTGCAGAGTGGAAAGTACCGTTTTTACCAGTAAAACCTTGTACCAATACTTTAGTGTCTTTATTAATTAATACGCTCATGATTGATACTCCCCTTACGCTTTAACTGCAGCTACAACTTTTTCTGCGGCATCAGACAAGCCGTTCGCAGAAATTAATTTCAAACCAGATTCATCAAGTAATTTAGCACCTAACTCAGCGTTGTTACCTTCTAAACGAACAACAACTGGAACAGTTACGTTTACTTCTTGAACCGCTGCAATAATCGCTTCAGCAATCATGTCACAACGTACGATACCACCGAAGATGTTAATTAAAACACCTTGTACAGATGTATCAGCAAGGATGATTTTGAACGCTTCGATTACGCGCTCTTTAGTTGCACCGCCACCAACGTCAAGGAAGTTTGCAGGCTGACCACCATAAAGTTTAATGATGTCCATAGTTGCCATTGCAAGACCAGCACCGTTAACCATACAACCGATGTTACCTTCTAAAGCAACATAGTTAAGATCAAATTCAGATGCTTTTAATTCACGCTCATTCTCTTGAGATTTGTCACGTAAAGCAGCAACTTTAGGTAAACGGTAAAGCGCGTTAGAGTCGATACCAACTTTTGCATCTACACATAAAATATCGCCATTTTCACGAACTGAAAGTGGGTTAATTTCGAATAATGCAAAGTCATTTTCTACAAATGCTTGGTAAGCAGCAGCCATAATTTTAACAAATTGGCTGATTTGCTTGTCTTTCAAACCTAAAGCAAACGCAACTTCGCGCGCTTGGAATGGTTGTAAGCCAACTAATGGGTCAACTTCAACTTTGATAATTTTTTCTGGAGTTTCTTCTGCAACTTTCTCGATTTCTACACCACCTTCTGTAGAAGCCATGAAAGTAATACGACGACTAGAACGGTCTACAACCGCACCCAAGTAAAGCTCACGCTCAACTGGGTATACGTCTTCAGCAACAATAATGCTGTTTACTGGTTGACCATTTGCATCTGTTTGATACGTTACAAGACGAGTACCAATAATGTTATTTGCAAACTCGATAACATCTTCTTTAGATTTTGCAACTTTAACGCCACCAGCCTTACCACGACCACCAGCATGAACTTGCGCTTTCATTACAGCGAATTTACCACCAAGCTGTTCGAATGCAGCAACTGCTTCGTCTGCATTGGTTGCCAAGATACCTTCTTGTACCGGCATACCATATTCTTTCAATAACGCTTTAGCTTGATACTCATGTAAGTTCATTTAGTTACCTACTTAACTTTGTTTGTTGTCTTCAATTTGCGCAACATTCTCATGTTGTATATGCAAATTGCTGTCTACCTCTATCACCTTGATGTTTTTTTAATCACACCATCAAATGTGAAAAAGAGCGGAGAACCGCTCTTTATTTTATTTACGCTTACGTTGAATCGCGTGAATTGCACGACCATCTACAGCAAGTGCAGCTTCATGAACAACTTCAGAGAATGTTGGATGACCAAATGTCATTAACTGAAGATCTTCAACAGAAGATACAAATTCAAGAGCGATCATACCTTGGTGTACGATATCAGATGCAGCAGGTCCAATGACATGCATACCTAATAAACGGTCAGTTTTTGCATCAGCAACAAACTTAACAAAACCAGCACCTTCACCCGCCGCTAAAGCACGACCATTTACAGCAAAACCGAATTGACCAGTTTTAACTTCATGACCTTTTTCTTTAGCTTGTTCTTCAGTTAAACCAACCCATGCCGCTTCCGGATGTGTATAGATAACAGAAATGATTGTGTCGTAGTTCACTTGAGCTGCATGACCGTGAATACGTTCAACAGCCATTACACCTTCTTCCATTGCTTTATGAGCAAGCATTGGACCACGAACTAAGTCACCAATCGCATATACACCTTCTACAGAAGTTGCACAGTAATCGTTTACTTCAACTAGACCACGTTCAGTCAATTTAATGCCTGAATCATCAGCTAATAAACCTTCTGCATAAGCTTTACGGCCTACACAAACGATTAATTTGTCAAAAGTCTGAGTTTTTTCTTCGCCACCTTGAGTGTATTTAACAGTCACTTCGCGACCATTAACTTCAGTACCAGCAACTTTAGCGCCAATACGAATATCAAGACCTTGCTTAGTTAAAAGTTTTTGGTAGTCTTTTGCCAAAGCTTTATCAGCCATTGGTAAAAATGCATCCATTGCTTCAAATACAACAACTTCAGCACCAAGACGACGCCAAACAGAACCAAGTTCTAAACCAATTACACCAGCACCAATAACACCTAAACGTTTAGGTACTTCTGGGAAGTTTAATGCGCCAGTTGAATCAACAATAATATCTTGATCTACCGGAGCTACTGGAATATTTACAGGTACAGAACCAGACGCAAGAATTACGTATTTAGGTTCTAAAACTTGAGTCTCACCTTCGTGTGAAACAAACTCAACTTTTTTACCAGCAAGTAATTTACCAGTACCTTTTAACCACTCAATACCATTGCCTTTAAGCAATTGATCGATACCACCAGTTAATTGGTCAACAATTTTGTCTTTACGAGCAAGAAGCTTAGCAAGATCAAAATTCACTTCACCTGTAGTAATACCGTGATCAGCTAAATGATGCACTGTATCTTCATAACGATGTGAAGAGTCAAGTAATGCTTTAGAAGGGATACAACCTACGTTTAAGCATGTACCACCTAAAGATGGCTTACCGTTGTGAATACGTTTTTCGATACAAGCGACTTTAAAACCTAGTTGAGCAGCACGAATTGCAGCTTCATAACCACCAGGACCACCGCCAATAACAACAAGATCAAATTGTTGAGACATTGTTTATCTCCATGGTCCGAGATAGAGGATCACTCTATCTCGGTAATATTATTCGAAGAAATTAAAGATCAAGGATGAGTTTAGCTGGCTCTTCTAACAATTCTTTGATTGCTACCAAGAAACCTACTGCTTCTTTACCATCGATCATACGGTGGTCGTAAGAAAGCGCTAAATACATCATTGGCAAGATTTCAACTTGACCATTTACAGCCATAGGACGCTCTTGGATTTTGTGCATACCCAAGATACCAGTTTGCGGCTGATTCAAAATTGGAGTTGAAAGTAATGAACCGAAAGTACCACCATTAGTAATAGTGAAAGTACCACCAGTCATTTCTTCGATAGATAATTTACCGTCACGTGCTTTAGCAGCATAAGCACCAATACCAGCTTCAACTTCTGCGTAGCTCATACGATCAGTATCACGTAATACTGGTACAACAAGACCACGATCAGAAGATACTGCAACACCGATGTCATAGTAACCGTGATAAACAATATCGTCGCCATCAATTGACGCATTTACCGCAGGATAGCGTTTAAGTGCTTCAGTTACAGCTTTAACAAAGAATGACATGAAGCCCAAACGAGCGCCATGGCGTTTTTCAAACGCATCTTTATATTGCTTACGCAATTCCATGATTGGCTTCATGTTAACTTCGTTAAATGTAGTTAACATTGCAGTTTCTTGAGTTGCAGAAAGAAGACGCTCAGCTACACGCTTACGTAAACGAGTCATTGGAACGCGTTTTTCGATGCGCTCACCAACAGCTACGCTTAACGGAGTAACGTTAGCAGCTGGTTTAGCTTGATGGTTTGCTACATCTTCTTTAGTGATACGACCACCGCGACCAGTACCTTGTACGTCAGCAGCAGCAATACCTGTTTCAGACAAAGCTTTACGAACTGCAGGAGCTTGACCAGATACAGCTTCAGTGCGCTCAACAACAGGAGCTGCACCAGCTTGAGTTTGAGCAACTGCTTGCTCTACTGCAGGAGCAGCTGCCGCACCAGCACCAGCTTCAAACTGAGCAATCACTTCGTCAGAAAGAACTGTATCGCCTTCACCTTTAATGATTGCAACTAAGCTACCATCTGCAGGAGCAACCACTTCTAAAACAACTTTGTCGGTTTCAATATCACAGATCACTTCGTCACGTGATACAGGTTCACCCACCTTTTTGTGCCAAGTTGCGATGGTTCCATCTGCAACAGACTCTGGGAATACCGGTGCTTTAATTTCGGTTGCCATTATTGAGAATCTCCTGATTGTTCAGCTTCGATTGCCAATGCATCATTAATTAGCTGAGCTTGTTGTTTTGCATGCAAGTACGGTGAGCCACAAGCTGGTGCAGCAGAAGCTTCACGACCTGCAAAACTGATACGGATTTGTTTGCCAGATTTTAAGATATCGTCGTATAAACGCGGTGCGATAAATAACCAAGCGCCTTGGTTCTTCGGCTCTTCTTGTGCCCAAACAAGTTCTTTCACGTTTGGATATGCAGCTAAGATTTCCGCAAGACGTTGTTCTGGGTATGGATATAACTGTTCAATACGTACAATTGCGACGTTAGTTAAGTTTTGTTCACGACGTTTTTCGAGTAAGTCGTAATAAACTTTACCACCACAAAGTACAAGACGAGTTACATCTGACTTGTTAATTTGGTCGATTTCGTCAATTACAGTTTGGAATGAACCATTTGCAAGCTCTTCTAAAGTAGAAGTAGCAAGTTTATGACGAAGTAAAGATTTCGGTGACATTACGATCAATGGCTTACGAATTGGGCGTACAGCTTGACGACGTAATGCATGGAAAATCTGTGCAGGTGTCGTTGGAGTGATCACTTGCATGTTATCTTCAGCACATAACTGTAAGAAACGTTCTAAACGAGCTGATGAATGCTCTGGACCTTGACCTTCGAAACCGTGTGGTAACAACATTGTTAAACCACAAACTCGTTCCCACTTAGTCTCGCCAGAAGCAATGAACTGGTCAATTACAACCTGAGCACAGTTTACGAAGTCACCAAATTGTGCTTCCCAAATAATTAAGCTCTTAGGAATTGTAGTTGCATAACCATATTCAAATGCAAGAACCGCTTCTTCAGATAATAAAGAATCGTAAATTGCAAAACGAGGCTGGTTTTCTTTAACGTGACAAAGTGGAATATACGTTGAGCCATCTACCTGATTATGCAATTTTGCATGACGGTGCGAGAATGTACCACGCCCAACGTCTTCACCAGTAATACGAACAAGGTAATCTTCATCGATCAAGGTTGCGTAAGCTAAAGTTTCAGCAGCCCCCCAGTTCAATGCAGTTTCACCAGTTTGCATTTTCACACGATCTTCAATTACTTTTTGCACTTGACGCTGCATAACAAATCCTTCCGGAAGTTTGCTCATGCCCTCGCCTAATTCTTTTAAGCGATTTAAGTCAAATGAAGTATCCCAATCGTCTGTGTAGTCATGGCCCAAATAAGGTGTCCAATCAACAAACATTTTTGTATTTGGTTCAAGCACTAAAGCATTTGCCACATGGTTTCCCGCTTCTAAATCAGCACGGTAATCTTCAACCATTTGGTCTGCTTCAGCACGATCAATTACTTTGTTTTGAACAAGTTGATCTGCATAGAGTGTACGAGTTGTTGCTTTTTTAGCAATCACTTGATACATCAATGGTTGTGTACCAGACGGCTCATCTGCTTCGTTATGACCACGACGACGGTAACAGAACAAGTCAAGTACTACGTCTTTACGGAATTCGTGACGGAAATCATGTGCTAATTGAGTAGCAAAGATTACTGCTTCAGGATCATCGCCATTCACATGGAAAATTGGCGTCTGAATCATTTTTGCAACGTCAGTACAATATTCAGTAGAACGCGCATCACGTGGATCAGAAGTTGTAAAACCAACTTGGTTGTTCACGATAATGTGTACAGTACCACCAACCGTATAGCCACGAGTTTGTGACATCTGGAAGGTTTCCATGTTCACACCTTGACCTGCAAATGCAGCATCACCATGAACAATCACAGGTAATACATCATCACCGCCGATGTCTCTACGACGCACTTGACGTGCACGCACAGAACCTTCGACTACAGGACCAACGATTTCCAAGTGAGATGGGTTAAATGCTAATGCCAAGTGAACTTCGCCACCAGGAGTCATTACATTACTTGAGAAACCTTGATGGTATTTAACGTCGCCAGAACCTTTCTTATGAATAGCTTTGCCTTCAAACTCGCCAAACAAGTCTGCAGGGTTTTTACCCATAATATTAACAAGAAGGTTTAAACGGCCACGGTGTGGCATACCAATAACAACTTCTTTACAACCAACAGCACCAGCACGTTGAATGATTTCATTCACCATAGGAATAAAAGATTCACCACCTTCTACACCAAAGCGTTTAGCACCAACGTATTTATTGCCTAGGTATTTTTCAAGTCCTTCTGCAGCGGTTAAACGCTCCAGGAACCCTTTCTTTTGATCATTTGTAAAATTAAGCTGACCACGAACACTTTCAAGACGTTGTTGAATCCAACGCTTTTCTTTTGTGTCCACGATATGCATATATTCAACACCGATTGAACCACAATAGATTGCTTCCATTGCTTCAATCATTTCAGCAAGCGTCGCTTCGCTCTTACCGATCTCAAGATTACCGGTATTGAATACTGTGTCTAGATCTGATTTGGTTAAACCGTGAGCTGAAAGCTCTAAATCTGGAATATCTTCACGCTTAGCAAGACCTAATGGATCTAACTTAGCTTTTTGATGTCCGCGATTACGATAAGCAGCAATAAGTTGTAAAACGCCAATTTGACGACGTTCATGCTCAGTACTTACCGTACTTTGTACAACAGGTTGAACACGATTAGCATTACGTCCTAGTAATAGGAATTGCTCACGCACAGCGCCGTGTGGTTGGTCACCCTTTGGATATTTATCGAAATATTGGCGCCAGTCCTCAGCTACAGAGGTTGGGGAAGACAGGTACTGCTCGTAAAGTTCTTCAATATACGCTGCACTATCAGCGGAAAGTTCAGTGTCAAGACGCAATGCGTCAGCAACTTCTTGCATTTGTGGACCCATTTCCTATTGCAAAAAATATTACAGGCTGCCTTTTAAGCACACCCATGATGCATAATGCCAAATTGGTAAAAAAGGCATTACTTACCCAACAGGTCTTTAAGACCATGGGGCGTCATACTACCTAGAGAGGAAACTCCATAGGTAATTAATGAATCACAACACCCTCAATGGCATCATCACTCACCTTATACTCGATTAAAACCGAGCAATTTTTTGCAAATCTTTTTAGAAAAATTAACTTTAAAATTAACTTTTCTAAAATGACTTTAACCATAAAAATTAAGCACAGATCTAAGATTGTGCTACTTAAATTAATTTCACTAGTATACGCTTTTTTCACCTATAACTTTGTGGCAAATCGTATCATGTTCTTAACGAACGATTGATTTTTTTGACACATACCACCTATAAATTGGCGAAATACATATGCGATTTTATCTTTTAATATATGGTGCAATATATAAAAACCTCATCTTTTTCGACCAAAGTCTAAAGTTTACATTATAAAGTTAAAAAAAAACGCACATCAAGGATGTGCGTTCTCTATTTGTGCAGAATTAACCCGCTTGATCTAATAGCATATTACGGATGTGACCGATTGCTTTTGTAGGGTTTAGACCTTTAGGACATACTGACACACAGTTCATGATACCTTTACAACGGAACAAACTGAATGGATCGTCAAGACGAGACAAACGGTCTGCAGTAGCAGTATCACGAGAATCAATAATAAAACGGTATGCATTCAACAATGCTGAAGGACCCAAGAACTTGTCAGGGTTCCACCAGAATGATGGACATGAAGTTGAACAACATGCACAAAGAATACATTCATATAAACCGTTTAAGTGTTCACGCTCTTCAGGAGATTGTAAACGCTCTTTAGGTGGAGCTGGTTGGTTATTGATCAAGAATGGCTGAATCTTGTCATATTGATCATAGAATTGGTTCATATCAACAACCAAATCTTTAACTACCGGCAAACCTGGTAACGGACGAATTACGATTTTCTCTGGTAAATCATTTAGGTTTTCTAAACAAGCCAAACCATTTTTACCATTGATATTCACACCATCCGAACCACAAATACCTTCACGGCAAGAGCGACGGAATGTTAACGTTTCGTCTTGAACTTTCAACGCAAGCAATGCATCAAGCAACATACGGTGCTTGTCAGTCAATTCAAGCTTGAAAGTTTGCATGTACGGCGCTTTATCCTTATCAGGATCATAGCGGTAGATTTCGAATGTACGAGTACCTCTACTCATCTTTATACTCCCGATTAGAATGTACGTGGTGCTGGCGGAATTGCATCAACAGTCAACGGTTTGAAGCGCACTGGCTTATATTCCAAACGGTTATCTGATGAATACCATAACGTATGTTTCATCCACTCATCATCACGGCGACCGTATGAATAAGTTGGGTGATCAGCTGGTAATTCATAATCAACTACAGTATGCGCACCACGACACTCTTTACGCGCAGCAGCTGAAATCAGAGTTGCTTTTGCAACTTCATACAAGTTTTCAACTTCAAGCGCTTCAACACGTGCAGTGTTAAATACTCTAGATTTATCTTTTAAGTGGATATTACGTACACGTGGCTCAAGAGCAAGGATCTCTTTTACACCCTTATCAAGCAATGCTTGAGTACGGAATACACCAGCGTGATCTTGAACGATATCACGAATTGCATCAGCAACTTCTTGAGCATTTTCACCAGAAGTTGAGTCATCCAACTTACGTACGCGATCCAAAGTTTGCTCTAATACGTTTGTTGGAAGTGGCGCATATTCATCACCATGATGCTTAGTTACGTAATCGATAATGTGCTCACCAGCAGCCTTACCAAATACAACCAAGTCAAGAAGTGAGTTAGTACCTAAACGGTTTGCACCATGTACTGATACACAAGAACATTCGCCAATTGCATAGAAACCTTTTACAGGTTTAGTGTAGTTGTCTGTACCCGCTTCAGGTAAGCACACTTGACCATGCATATTCGTAGGAATACCACCCATTTGATAATGGATTGTTGGTACTACAGGAATCGCTTCTTTTGTAATGTCAACGTTCGCGAATTTTTTACCAATCTCAAATACAGATGGTAAACGCTTCATGATTGTATCAGCACCCAAGTGAGTCATATCAAGTAAGATATAATCACCTTTTGGACCACAACCACGACCTTCTTTAATTTCTTGGTCCATAGAGCGTGAAACGAAGTCACGTGGAGCCAAGTCTTTTAAAGTAGGTGCATAACGTTCCATGAACGGTTCGCCGTCTTTATTACGAAGGATTGCACCTTCACCACGACAACCTTCAGTCAACAATACACCAGCGCCCGCAACACCCGTTGGGTGGAATTGCCAGAATTCCATATCTTGTAATGGAATACCAGCACGAGCAGCCATACCAAGACCGTCACCAGTGTTGATATAAGCATTTGTTGATGCACGGTAAACACGACCAGCACCACCAGTAGCAAATAATGTCGCTTTTGCTTGGAATACTGAAATGTTACCAGTTTCTTGGTCAATTGCTGTTACACCAAGAACATCACCAGCTTCGTTACGAATCAAATCAAGAGCGATCCACTCAACGAAGAATTGAGTACCCATTTTCACGTTGCTTTGATAAAGCGTGTGCAATAATGCATGACCTGTACGGTCCGCAGCAGCACAAGCACGTGGAACTGGTTTATCACCATAGTTAGCAGAGTGACCACCGAACGGACGTTGGTAAATTGTACCATCAGCGTTACGGTCAAACGGCATACCCATGTGTTCAAGTTCATATACAACTTTTGGTGCTTCACGACACATAAACTCAATTGCGTCTTGGTCACCTAACCAGTCAGAACCTTTTACTGTATCGTAAAAATGGAAATGCCAGTTATCTTCTTGCATATTACCTAACGACGCACCGATACCACCTTGAGCAGCTACAGTGTGCGAACGTGTTGGGAAAACTTTAGTGAGTACTGCAACTTTCAAACCTGCTTGAGCAAGTTGGTAAGATGCACGCATACCAGAACCACCACCACCAACGATAACTGCATCGAAAGTGAGGTTTTGAATATTTGAATAATCTTCTTTAGGGGTTATCGCGCCCATGATGTCTTCCTATCAATTCGCCCAGAAAATCTGGATACCCCAGATTGCGTACACAAACACTGCAATAATGACAGCCGTCGTCAGTACAAGGCGTAAACCTTTCGCTGAAGGACCCATTTGACGAGTAGTGACATAGTCAGTAAAAACTTGCCACATACCAATCCATGCGTGTGCGATAAGCGATAAAATTGCCAATAAAGAGAAAATCTTCATTGGTAATGTCATCATGAAACCAGCCCATTGTTGATAGTCAAATCCACCTTTGCAGAGAATCCAACCCAAAAGAACAACAGTATAGGCTGCAAGTACAACCGCACTTACACGCTGGATAAACCAATCACGAGAACCTGAACCAGTTAAACCTGTAGCACTTTTCATTAGAACATAATCCATATAAAGGCTGCGATAATAGCTACCACAGATAAGATCAATGAAATTGTCGCTGCTATACGACCACTTTGCAGTTCTTCAGCAAAACCTAAATCTGCAAGTAAGTGCTTTACTCCAGCAATAAAGTGGAATAACAAGCCGGCTACAAATACCCAAACGATAAAACGTACAAGGATATTTCCAAACACGACATTTTTAACGTAGTCAAATCCTTCTGGTGAAGATAATGATTTATCTAAAATCCATAATAGAACTGGTACTAATAAGAAAACGATGACACCTGATAAACGGTGTAAAATTGATGCAATAGCCACGGGTGAGCGTAAATTTACCGCTAACACCTGACCCATGGACAAATTGACAGGTCTGTTGCTTTTCACAGCGGGCATCCTGTAGGTAGAAACTCCGACCGGAGTTTGTTGAATTAATTCCAAGGAAAGCTGGCATTGTTAGGCAAGCACAGCTCATGCCTAACCTATAAACGACACTGAATTATAAAACGCGAAGTATCAAAATACAAACAATCCACTTTCCCATTTAAGCAAAAAACAATTAAATAAGAATCATTAACAATGATATCACCCTATTAACCCTGTTAAAATGGCATGCAGAGTTCCATCATGTTATTGTTTAAAATAACTTTTTATTTAATTTCATTTTTTCTGCAATTTCTTTTAAATAAGCAAACTTTAGACTAAAGATAAAGTCATAAATTCATCATATAAATAGAAAAATGTTAGTAACTGGTCATATTTTCAATAAAAGCTACAATTCAACTAAGTGAAGTTAGTTCGATTCAATACAAATCAGTCAATCTAAAATACATTTGAGAAAGCAATTTTTATTGAAAATAAAATTTTTAATTATTTTAAAGCTGTTCAATTAGCTATTTTTTATACAATTAAACTTAAAAAAACATCAACATTCTTTGTTACAACTAAATAAAAATAGAGTTTTTTTTGATTAGCAATTTTAAATTACACCATGAGTTTTATGATTTTTTTAATTGGATTGGCATTTTCTACCGACTTACCACTCCCAATCTTAATTTAAAAATTTGCTTACAATTGTACTGATACTTCATTTTTTTTCTGCACGTTGTTGTTGAATTGACTTATTATACCATCCCGATGCAGTGATTTTACTGACTTTTTTGCTCGGGTCTTGATGACTAACTCTCTGTGAGAACGTTATTTTTTATCCATAAGTATAATTGACAAAATTTCAGTACTCACTAATCTTATAGCAAATTTTGACACCGTCTGATTCGCACATGAGAACATTAGGATTTCGAGTCAGATCAACATTCACCAGGACAGGAGATCTATTGAATGTCTGAAGCAAATGGCAAAAAAGCCGTATTACATCTTGATGGCAAAGAAATTGGTTTACCAATCTACAGTGGCACTTTAGGTCCAGATGTAATTGATGTCAGCAGCATATTGAAAGAAGGTCATTTTACTTTCGATCCTGGTTTTATGGCGACAGCTGCATGCGAGTCTAAAATTACGTTCATTGATGGTGACAAAGGTATTTTATTACACCGCGGTTACCCAATCGACCAGTTAGCAACTCAAGCAGACTATCTTGAAACTTGTTATTTATTATTAAATGGCGAGCTCCCAACTGCTGAACAAAAAACAGAATTTGATGCCAAAGTTCGTGCTCACACTATGGTTCACGACCAAGTTAGCCGTTTCTTCAATGGTTTCCGTCGTGATGCTCATCCTATGGCAATCATGGTTGGTGTTGTTGGTGCATTATCTGCGTTCTATCACAACAACCTTGACATTGAAGACATCAATCACCGTGAAATCACTGCGATTCGTCTAATTGCAAAAATTCCAACGCTTGCTGCTTGGAGTTACAAATACACAGTAGGTCAACCATTCATCTATCCACGTAATGACTTAAATTACGCGGAAAACTTCTTACACATGATGTTTGCTACTCCTGCTGACCGTGATTACAAAGTAAATCCTGTTCTTGCTCGTGCAATGGATCGTATCTTCACGCTTCACGCTGATCACGAACAAAATGCTTCGACATCTACAGTACGTCTTGCTGGTTCTACTGGTGCAAACCCATACGCATGTATCTCTTCAGGTATTTCTGCGCTTTGGGGACCTGCTCACGGTGGTGCAAACGAAGCTGTTCTTAAGATGCTTGATGAAATCGGCAGTGTAGAAAACGTTGCTGAGTTCATGGAAAAAGTAAAACGTAAAGAAGTTAAACTCATGGGCTTCGGTCACCGTGTGTACAAAAACTTCGACCCACGTGCTAAAGTCATGAAACAAACTTGTGACGAAGTTCTTGAAGCATTAAATATCAATGATCCTCAATTAGCGCTTGCTATGGAACTTGAACGTATTGCATTGAACGACCCGTACTTTGTTGAACGTAAACTTTACCCTAACGTAGACTTCTACTCAGGTATCATCCTTAAAGCGATTGGTATCCCAACAGAAATGTTTACAGTAATCTTTGCTCTTGCACGTACAGTAGGTTGGATCAGCCACTGGTTAGAAATGCACAGCGCACCATACAAAATCGGTCGTCCTCGTCAGCTTTACACTGGCCCAACTCAGCGCGACATCAAACGTTAATATTCGAAAGAACAATTAATGATAAAAAAGCTGTCTTCTGGCAGCTTTTTTATTGGGGTATTTTCAATTCAATTTAAAAACTTATTCTTCATCAAACACACTTAATAAATGATGACTAATTCCATCAGCCCTCAACCAAGCCAATTCATAACTCGCTTTAGCCAAAGCTAGAACACGTCTTTCAAATTCAACCCATATTGTTTTGACTTGAGGTTCTGAAATACCCAAACCACTTTCTGTTGCCAGATGCTTATTTTTTTCACATATTTTCAAAGCATGATAAAGCTTGCGACCTTTACTCGCCCCTTCCATCAACCGAACACGCTTACTTAAAATAAATCCCTCTACATGCTGCAAGTTCGCATGAGGCAACATAGGTACTAGGATTTGATTCAACTGATCATCTAAGCGCTTCCACACAGCCAAGCGTTGCTCTGCTGTATAAGTATTCCATTGAATCACTTCATGGTTAAAACGGCGACAACCACGGCACACCTGATCACCAAAAACTGTTGAACAACGCCCTGCACATGGGGTGAGAGAGAGCATTCGATGATCATTACTCAAAACAAACTCCTTAAATAAACCATATACTTTTTATGGTTTTCTCGCTTATTACACATTTTCGCGCTAAAATATGCGCCTTAAATTTATATCTTAATACATTTGGAGTTTTCCATGAACGCTACTGTAGAACAGCTTGCACCTGTAGAACAGCAAGCGACCGCGGGTTGGGTTGTTGCAGCACTATATCAATTTAAAGAAGTTCAAGATCCTGCAGATCTTCAGCAACGTCTATTAGACTTAGTGAAAACAATTAACCTTTGTGGAACTCTGATTGTAGCAGGTGAAGGAATTAATGGTACTGTTGCGGGCGATCGTGTAGCAATTGATAGTCTCTATCAATTTTTGCTTAATGAAGGTTTTACTTCTATGGAATACAAAGAATCCCATAGTTCTGACAAACCTTTCCGTAAAATGAAAATTAAACTTAAAGAAGAGATTGTGACTTTAGGTGTTGAGGTTAAACCCCGCGACCTAGTGGGCCACTACCTTGATCCAAAAGAATGGAATGATTTAATTGCACGTGATGATGTAATTTTAATCGATACGCGTAATGATTATGAATATAAGGCGGGTACTTTCAAAGGTGCAATCGACCCGAAAACTGAGACATTCCGTGAGTTCCCAGAATATGTCAAAAAAGAGCTAGAGCAACATAAAGATAAAAAAATTGCGATGTTCTGCACAGGCGGTATTCGCTGTGAAAAATCAACATCTTTACTTCTTCAAGAAGGCTTCCAAGAGGTTTACCATCTCAAAGGCGGTATCCTTAAATACCTAGAAGAAACCCCTGCTGATGAAAGTTTATGGGAAGGCGAATGTTTCGTATTTGACGGACGTACTGCTGTAACTCATGGCGTTGAGGAAGGCGTAAATATTAAATGTCATGCTTGTGGTTGGCCATTAACTCCTGAAGAGTCAGCTTTAACGAGTTATGAACATGGTGTTTCATGTGTGTATTGCATCGACAAGACAACTGAAAAACAAAAAGCTGGTTTCCGTATGCGCCAGTCGCAAATTGCAGCTGCAAAGCGTAAACGCTTGTAATAAAAAGAGGAGGATCAAATGATCCTCCTCTTCCACCTAATGAATCTATTAAAAATCAATATTATTTATACTGCTCCATAATTTTCTTAAACTCCATACTTACACAATTCATTGGTGCAACAGTTGGAGATTTCCCAACAACAGCTCTTAACTTCCCATCATTAGAAAAGTCTAATCCAATCTGACTATAGGTATTAATATCTGTATAAGGTCCTGTATTAATTACAATATCTACAATATCTAACTCACCCTCATCAAAAGTAAAGCTCATTCCATCTTCTTGTTCTTGATCCAATAATGCTGATACTGTTTGATTCCCTTTGGTTAAACTCACTTTATTACCTTGTTTTACCAAAACACACTTTTCATCTGAGTCGGCAGCCACCAAATTACTTTCAATGAAATTATTAATAACCTTATCTGAACATTTATTGTATTGCTGCATATTCTCTAATGCAGGAAGTATTTGACAGGCATTCGTATTAAAATTAAAAATCATTGGTATTGAGTTATTCAAAATATCAACTTTCTTAGGTAATTGAGATAAATTTCCATCTTTAATTAACATTAATAGTGCATCATAGTCTTTAATATTTCTATTATTCTTAATAGCTTCCAATAACTCTTGAATAGCTTGATAAATAGGGCTATTTGCTTTCATCTCAGCATTAAATAGATCCACATCATTATTAACACTGTACCCCTTTTTAATAAGTTCAGTTACCAAGGCAGAATTTGCAGAATTTAACTTTTCTGTAGCCATGGTTCCAGATTGATACCACGTTGCAGGAACTTGGTTACTGGCATACGCAACGACCATATCCGTAAGCGGATTAATATTTACATTACCCTCACGCTCAACATAACTATAGTAGCTTTGTCCATTAGCTTTTACCTGTAAACGACAAGGAAACTTACTATTGTCTACTTCACCTTGCCACTTACCTTGGGTATTAACATTTACAGTATTTTTAAAACCGATTCCATCTTTACAAATTGCTGTTACATTTGCACCATTCAAAGCAGAAGTTGAAAATGCTGTACCAGAGATTAATTTATAAGTAACTTCATTTTGATTAGATTGTGAAATTTTCGCTTCAATAACACTGTTACTATTTTCACCACCACAAGCTGTAAGCAATATTACTGAGAGTAAGCCACTAATTTTACAAATTATATTCATATTAAATCGCATTGTTATAACACTAAAGATTTTTATATCGATCATGGACTAATACATGATGATAGGTAAATTAAACTCTATTAAAAGCATAATCATTAAAATAACAATAAATATTATATATAAATAAAATTAATGTAAAAATATTATTACACTCAATTACCTGTTAAAAATTCAGGTAATAAAAAACGCCCTAGAAAGGACGTTATTTATTATTTCTTCTAATAAATTAATTTGGAGTATGGTACATCAAATATAATTCATTCAAATTATCTGGAATTTCTTCTGCCAGTTCATCCATTAACTGTCCATTACGACGGAAAGATTCCATCTGCGGATCTTCTTCATCAATTCCACTAAATACCATCATTGGTAAAGTTAAATCAATTAATTGTTCTTCATGTTCAGGGGCAAACCATGCCTCTTCATTTAAGAACATCGCATCAACAAATCCCACACTCCAGTCGCCTAAGCTAGATTCAACATCAGCTTCTTCAATTTCAAATGGAAATACAATTCCATTCTCATTTGCTAAGTCTTGTCGAATTGACTCTAACCACGCCTTGATTTGCTGAATAATTTCAGCAGGAACCTTTTTATGGTTATTATCAAACAGCTCATCTAACCAACGGTCAAACTGAGGGCCTACTGCAATTGCACACAGAAAACCATGAGTTGCAGCGAAATCTAGACCATACTCATTGTGGTCTCCATCTAGATATTCACTTAATTGGTCTAAATCTAACGCACTCATTGTGTTACCTGACTATAAAAAAGAAATCCACGATAGCATAGCATTTAAGCTGACGATGCCCTATTCAGATTTGATTAGTCTTCATCATCAAGATCATCATCGTCTAAATCATAATCAAAATCTTTCAACTCACGCTCTAAACGGCGTTGAGCCAATAGATCATCAATTAATCTACGTTTTTCTAATGATTCTTTCGCAGTGATTTTGCCTGATGACTCATCAAAACCGACATCATCATCATCACCGTAGTTATCATCTAGTTCAAAATCTGTAGAAGACACTAAAACTACCTCTAATGAAAAAATGTGAATGGGTCTAGGCGCTATTTATCTCTCTTACAGAATCATGTCAAGTTTTATTTATATTTTTTTCATTAAACTGCATATTTGTACTTTTTTTCACCCGAAAAATTGTGTATTTATAAAACTCAACTATTTTTTTGATCAAGAAAAAATTCTATGATCTTTTCGATGATTTAAGCTTGAAAAAAATGATTTTAGCCCAATATTCAAAAAACAGACGTGAATTCAAAGATATTTTTTATTTAACGGTTACCGATCAAACCCAAAACATTTCAAGCAAATTGTGCTATCATGCACGGTTTTTCACTGCCACAGATTCAACGAAGAGTAAGCAAAGATGAGCGATATGCATTCCCCTACTTCTCAAGTAGCGGCTCTGATTAGCCGAGGCAAAGAACAAGGTTACTTAACTTACGCTGAGGTTAACGATCATCTGCCGGACTCGATTACTGAAAGCGAACAGATTGAAGACATTATTCAAATGCTTCAAGACGTTGGTATTCCTGTACACGAGCGTGCACCTGAATCTGACGATACCATGTTCGGTGAGTCAACTGACACAGCCGATGAAGTTGCTGAAGAAGAAGCTGCTGCCGTACTTGCATCGGTTGAAAATGAGCCTGGACGTACGACAGATCCTGTACGTATGTACATGCGTGAAATGGGTACAGTTGAACTGTTAACCCGTGAAGGTGAAATCAGCATTGCAAAACGTATTGAAGAAGGAATCCGTGATGTCCTTAACTCAATTGCGTACTGGCCAAATGCTGTTGAAGTTGTATTAAAAGAATATAATGATTTCTTGACTGGCGAACGTCGCCTTGCCGATATTTTATCTGGCTATCTTGACCCGGAAACTGACGAAGATATTCCTGAAGTTCTAGAAGAAGAAACAGAACTTGAAGAAGATGATGCGCCAGCTACACCAGCAAAAGAAGTTAAGCTTGACGATGACGAAGAAGATGAAGAGTCAGAAAGCGACGATGATTCTGAAGGTGAGTCTGGTCCAGACCCTGAAGTTGCAAAAATTCGCTTTAATGAACTTGAATCTGCATGGACTAAAACAAAAGGTATTATTGAGAAACATGGCCGTAACAGCCCTGAAGCAGACGAAGCTTTAGAAGCTTTAGCTACTGTGTTCATGATGTTTAAATTTACACCACGTTTATTCGATATCATTTCTGAAATGATTCGTGGCACACATGAACAAATTCGTGCCAATGAACGTGAAATCATGCGTTATGCAGTACGTCGTGGCCGTATGGACCGTACTCAATTCCGTACATCTTTCCCTAAGCAAGAATCTAATCCAGCTTGGTTAGATGAACAAATTGCTAAAGCTCCTGCTGAAATCAAGGCGCATTTAGAAAAAGTTCGCCCAGATGTTTTAGCATTCCAGCAAAAAATTGCAGATATTGAGAAAGAACTTAGTTTAAGCGTTGCTGAAATTAAAGATATTTCTAAGCGTATGGCGATTGGCGAAGCGAAAGCACGCCGTGCTAAGAAAGAAATGGTAGAAGCCAACCTTCGTTTGGTAATTTCGATTGCGAAGAAATATACCAACCGTGGTTTACAGTTCCTTGACTTGATTCAAGAAGGGAACATTGGTTTGATGAAAGCTGTAGACAAGTTTGAATATCGTCGTGGTTATAAATTCTCGACTTATGCAACTTGGTGGATTCGTCAGGCGATTACCCGTTCGATTGCCGATCAGGCTCGTACAATTCGTATTCCAGTACATATGATTGAAACGATTAACAAGATCAACCGTGTATCTCGTCAATTGTTACAAGAAATGGGCCGTGAACCAACACCTGAAGAATTAGGTGAACGTTTAGAAATGGACGAAGTTAAGGTTCGTAAGGTACTTAAAATTGCCAAAGAACCGATTTCAATGGAAACACCTATTGGTGATGATGAAGATTCGCATCTTGGTGATTTCATTGAGGATCAAAACATCACTTCTCCAATTGATGCTGCGACTTCAGAAGGCTTAAAAGAAGCAACACGCGAAGTATTGGAAAACTTAACTGAACGTGAAGCAAAAGTATTGAAGATGCGTTTTGGTATTGATATGCCAACCGATCACACCCTAGAAGAAGTGGGTAAGCAGTTTGATGTAACACGTGAACGTATTCGTCAGATTGAAGCGAAAGCATTGCGTAAATTACGCCACCCTTCTCGTTCTGAACACTTACGTTCTTTCTTGGAAAATGACTAAGTTTTGAAGGCTTGAAATTTCAAAACCAAGCCCCATTTAATAGAAAGAGCTATAAACGCCTGCGATAATGCAGGCGTTTCAAATCATGAGGTAACTTATGTTAGACCGCACTCCATCTCGCGAACTACAAGAACATCTTTGGGTATTTCCGATGGATTATCCAATTAAACTTATTGGCGATGCGGGTGAAGAATTACGTGTTGCTGTAGTCGATATTTTGGTGAAACATTTCCCAGACTTCGACCACTCAACATTAAAAGTTCAAGAATCTCGCACCGGCAAGTATCATTCTTTAACAGCACAATTGCGCTTTGAAGAATTAGAACAAGTTCATGCACTTTATGCTGACTTAGCTGCTTGCCCGCAGATTAGAACTGCGCTTTAATTTTAAGTTCTTCAATCAATACCACAGTCAGACACTCTTACTGTGGTATTTTTTTGAGAAATTTTTAAGCTATCAAACAGTGAAAAAACAATACAAATATTTAGAAACCCTATTATAAAATCCTTTAAAATTACAGGGTTTTCGGCTTCTATCTTGCAGATATTAACTGGGTGCCGCAGAAACCAACTTATAGGAAAATATTGTGATGAGCCTTGATAAACCTAACTTGATCATTCGCCAATGGAACGATTTACAAGATTATCAAAGCAAGTTTGAAACCATGAAACTCTTAACAAACGAGCGTGATCAAGATACGCCTGATGAGTTATGGTTACTTCAACATCATAATGTCTTAACACAAGGTCAAGCTGGTAAACCAGAACACATCCTAATTTCATCAAATATTCCAGTCGTACAAACTGATCGTGGCGGGCAAGTGACTTGGCATGGGCCTGGTCAGCTTGTTGCTTACTTCATGTTTGATCTTAATCGGCTAAAATGGAACGTACGTACTTTGGTCAGTTTTGCTGAACAATTCATGATAGATGTTTTAAAAAAATATGGAATTGAAGCTTATGCCAAGCCCGATGCACCTGGAGTATATGTAGATGGTCGTAAGATTGGTTCTTTAGGTTTTAAAATTCGTCGTGGTCGTAGTTATCATGGATTAGCATTAAACTTAGACTGTGCCTTAGATGGATTCCAGACCATCAACCCTTGCGGCTATGCAGGCTTAGAAATGGTACGTATACAAGATTTAGTGACTCCTTATCCATCATTTGGTCAACTTTGTCAGGACTTTATTGAGTATATTAATAGTACTGGGTACTTTAATGACCCTAAAGTCAAATATGAATAAATCGCTTTGCGATGAAATAAAAATGGATTAGAGTAATTACTCTAAATTTGCTTTCGCATAATTTTAACAAGGGATACGCGAGTGATTTCAACAAAAGCGGTAAAGCCGACTCTGCAACTTGCCTACGTTAAGCTCATGATGGATGTTATTGGTCGTGGCTTGGTCATGGCAAGTCAAGTGGACACTGAAATACAAGAGGAAGTATCTAAGTTTCCTGTTCACTTTGTACTTTCAATGAATGTTTTCCCGAATGGACCAGCATTTTTTGCTCGAGTGACAGAAGACAAACAGTTAGAACTACTTCAAAGAGCTGAAAGAAAACCAGACTTAACGATTACATTCAAACACGTCACTCATGCCTTTTTGGTGTTTTCTTTTCAAGAAAGTACTGCTCAAGCATTTGCCAATGACCGAATGATTGCCGATGGTGATGTATCTGCTGCTATCCGCTTAGTACGCTGCCTAAATAAAATGGAAGCCCTTATTTTACCTAAATTGGTTGCTTCACTAGCAGTCAAAGAATACCCAACCGAACTTAGCCTAAAAGAAAAATTCAACGAGGCTGCAAATATTTACCTAAAAGTAGCCAAGTCCTATTTCAAGCGGAGCGCATAACATGGCCAAACCATATTACGAATTCTTTTGTCCTGTAAAAGTCATTGCTGGTAATGCTGCGCTAGAACATATTCCGTTTGAGCTTGCAACTTTAGGTGCAAAACGCCCTCTTATCATTACCGATAAGGGTGTACGCGCAAATGGCTTATTAAATCCGATTGAGGCTGCATTTAGTACAACTGATGCTGTCATTGGCCATGTTTTTGATGATGTACCACCCGACTCGAGTTTAGAGGTCGTTCGCCTTGCAGCAGAAGCTTATCGAGCAAACAAATGTGATGCGATCATTGCTGTAGGTGGTGGCTCAGTCATAGACACTTCTAAAGCAACTAATATTTTAGTTTCTGAAGGTGGAAATGACTTATTGCAATATGCAGGTGCTCATAACCTACCGAAGCCATTAAAACCATTTTTTGTGATTCCAACAACTTCTGGCACTGGTTCTGAAGTAACCATGGTTGCAGTGGTTTCAGATACTCAAAAGAATGTTAAGTTAGCATTTGCTTCTTATTATTTAATGCCACATGCAGCGATTTTAGATCCACGCATGACGCTTACATTACCGCCTCATTTAACTGCAATGACTGGTATGGATGCATTAACGCATTGTGTTGAAGCCTATACATGTATGGCTGCCAATCCATTGAGCGATGCTTATGCAAGTGCCGGAATTAAAAAGATTAGTGAAAATCTCTTTAATGTCTTAGAAAACCCAAATGACTCACAAGGCCGCTTAGAGTTAGCTCAAGCTTCAACAATGGCGGGTATTGCATTTTCTAATTCAATGGTCGGCTTAGTTCACTCTTTAGGACATGCTTTAGGTGCTGTTGCTCATCTACCCCACGGTCTATGCATGAATTTATTCTTACCTTATGTACTTGAATATAATAAACAAGTAAATGGTCAGAAAATTGGTGAGTTACTATTACCACTTGCTGGTGCAGATATTTATGCACAAACGCCTGCAACCCAGCGTGCAGATAGAGCAATTACGACTATCTTAGCAATGCGTGATCGCCTATTTACTTTAACAAAGTTACCACGCACTCTACGTGAAACAGGTAAAGTAACTGAAGCTCAGCTTGATGAAGTTGCAGAAAAAGCACTAAATGATGGCTCAATTATTTACAACCCGAAAGAAGCAAGCTTAAAAGATATCCGAGATATCTTAGAAAAAGCTTGGTAATTCGATAAGTTAAACTCCAAGAAACTCCATAAAGGTCTGATTTATATATTGAATCAGACCTTTTTTATCACTAAGCATTTTTATTGATTATTTTATTTGAAACATATGGCAAAAAAATTGCTAAAAAATAGATGAAAGTACTGACAATTTATATCAATTTAGGATAGATTGGCGCACTTTATCTTTTTCTGTAGGGGGGATCGTTCGTCTCAAACGATCCTTAACACCAAGCTGATCCTTGATCAACGATTATGAGGATAACGCCGTTGACAAATTTATCTGGGACTAAACCAACAGGCAAGCTTCAAAAGAATCTTGTACTTTGGCATATTGTTATTATTGGTTTAGCTTATATTCAGCCATTAACGTTATTTGATACTTTTGGTTTAGTGTCAGAACGAAGTGGTGGTCATGTACCAACTTCCTACATTTTTGCATTAGTCGCAATCTTATTAACATCGATCAGTTATGGACATATGATTAAGCGCTACCCTTCTTCTGGGTCGGCCTATACGTATGCTCAAAAATCAATTCATCCTAATGTTGGCTTTATGGTGGGTTGGTCTTCTTGGTTAGACTATCTACTGTCACCGCTTGTTAATATTATCTTGGCAGATATTTATCTAAGAGCTCTTTTTCCAGAAGTAAATAACTGGTTATGGGTAATTGGTTTAACAACGCTCATGACTGTTATTAATTTATTTGGTGCACGGTTCGTTGCACGTTTTAACAGTACGATTGTTGTTATTCAGCTTGGCGTAATTTTTTATTTTGTTTATCAAGTATATATCTTACTTACTCAAGGTGTATATGCAGATGGAACTTTAAATCCAGATAAAGCAGCATTGTGGTCATTAACTCCTTTTTGGAACGATATGACATCTGTCAGTTCTTTAATTGCTGGCGCGACCGTACTCTGCTTCTCTTTTACCGGATTTGATGCCTTATCGTCTCTTGCTGAAGAAACAAAAGATGCAGAAAAAACGCTACCAAAAGCTATTTTTTCTACAGCATTACTTGCAGGTATTATTTTCATTGTAAGTACTTACTTCATCCAATTATATTTCCCAAGCAATCCAAACACTTACTTCAATCCTTTAGATGAATCACAACCTGTGATGGTCGCTGCGATTGGTAGTTTGATGTTTAAAACTTTGGTTTTATATTTTGCTGTAGTCGCTGTGATGGCATCAGGTATTTCTGCACATGCGGGTGTATCACGCTTAATGTATGTGATGGGGCGCGATGGGGTCATCAACAAGAAATTATTTGGTCATATCAGTCCAAAATTGCATACTCCAACTTACAACATTCTTATTGTTGGTGTGGTTGCTTTATCTGCTGGTTTTCTAGATCTTGAACATATTGTTAACTTGATTAGTTTTGGTGCTTTAACTGCTTTTAGTTTTGTTAACTTCTCTGTAGTTTCTCGCTATGCATTAAGAGACGGCAAGAATAAAACGCTTAAAGACATCATTAATTATATTGCTATACCAACACTTGGTTTTGCCAGTGTGTTTATGATGTGGTTAGAGATTGATAAGCTTGCCTTACAAATTGGCTTAGCTTGGGCCGTTATTGGTGTAGGTTATTTGGCCTATAAAACCAAAGGCTTTAAATATAATGCTCCACAGCATAATGAACATGAGTAATAAAAAAGGCGCTTAAAGCGCCTTTTTTATGGTCAAATTAACCAAAAATTTTATTTACAATGCCTTGTACACGTTGAGCATAAAGTTTTGCTGTTTCAAGATCACCTGTCGGAACCTCTTCCACACTTGCATCCGAAGGAGATTGAACTAAAAGCCCTACCGAACCACCTAAGTTGTTTACATCTTCACGTGTTGCATCTTTCGTATTTGCTGGCAATAAACCAAGACTCACCCAAATGCCACCATGCTGTGATGCTAAAGTTTGCAGTTGAATAAGAGTTACTTGCTTATCACCATTTAAGCTCGCACTGTTTGTAAAACCTGCAAATACTTTATCTTGCCAACCACGTGTAAACCACACTTTTGAAGTTGCATCAGCAAACTTTTTAAACTGCCATGGCGCTGTACCCATATAAGTAGGCGCACCAAAAACAATCCCCTTCGCATCATTTAATGTCTGCCAATCTTGATCAGTAATATTTCCCTCTTGATCAATTTGGATGAGCTGAGCATTAATTTCGTTTGCAAACGTTTCAGCCACGACTTTAGTGTGGCCATAACCAGAGAAATATACAACCGCGATATTAGAGTTAGACATGGGAGCAAACCTTTGTTTTATTAAATTCCACTTTATGATATATTTTAGAAACTAGGTGTCAATTAGTTACTAGTTGGTAACTAGGGTAATTTTTCAAGAAATTATAGGTAAATGGTATGAATGAATGTCTAAAATATAATATTTTTCAACAACATTGCCCTGCTCGTTTATTTTTTGAAAAAATTGCAGATAAATGGGTTTTATTGATTTTAAATGTTCTTGAGGAAGAAACTCAGCACTTCAATTTGCTCAAAAAGAATATTCAAGGTATCTCCCCTAAAGTCTTATCACAGAAGTTAAAAATGCTGGAGAGAGACGGTTTTATTGAGCGTAAAATTCAGAATACATCCCCAATTCGTGTTGATTACTCACTTACCGCTTTAGGGCAAAATGTAGCTTCAATGGCATTCCAATTAAAGGAATGGGCCGAAACCAATATTGAGCAAGTTTTAGCAGCTCAAATGACTTATGATGAAAAAGTGCTAGAGCAAGCTTAACCCAAGAATCCTTTAAAATTTTATTGAACTTGATCGATTAGGCTTTTTTCTTAGCTTAAAAGCCGCTCAACTTAATTAATTTTAATCGGTTCAGGTGGCACACTTATTTTAAATTGAATAGTTAAAGGTTCGCATTGTTTTAACTCCTGCTCATTTTTCAAATAGATGCTTTCTAGACCATATTTCCAAGTACCATTCATGACTTCAAATGCAGGATAATTGACAATGAAAGTTTTGGTTTCATTAGGCTGATATTCGTAAGTTTGAGTCTCTTTACACTCATTTTCTGGATAAGAACGTTTAGTATTTCCAAATAAATAGAGTTCTAAAGGCACATAACATGCAGGTTGTCGTTCTTGTATTTTCTCTAATCCCTTATTAGTTTGAGTAATCTGCAATGCAATTGTGCCATTTAAAGTTAACTGCTGTGCATATTTAAAAACTGTTTCTTTTTCGATGGGTTCACGCGTTACATTATTCAGGAACTGTAATTTACGATGCAAGCCATTACAGTCATCTTCAACAGGCGCAGGTAACCAGATTTCATTATCTTTTGAGTCACCTTTCTCACCATCGGCAGGTGTTTCATAATCACCTGGTTTACCGGGTTTAGTCGGATTTCCCGATCCACCTAAACTGGCACCACCCGCGAATAAATCCTCTCCACAAGCAGTCAAAAGACCACCCATCAAAATGAAACTCATGGATATTATTAATTTTTTATAAGTTATTTTCATCATATTGATAAGCTCCGAAACGGAAAATTTTGGTTGCACCCTCTTTTCCTTCATCGAGTGCACAACGTTCAATGGCTAACTTGAGTACTTGTAATGATAGATCTTCCCACAAGCGTAAACTTGCTTCTTTAAGTAAAGTGATCGATTCATCTGTTAGTTCATCAGCAAAAATTGCTTGTTCTAAATAGGGTTCTTTTTCTGGTTGAAATAAATTATGAACTCCAGCAGCTAAATGTGCCTCTAAGTTATTCGTTAATAATTTTCGAACTTCGAATTGCTCAACATCAGGCATAAAACTACGCTGCTGCAACACCACAAGGCCATCTTGTTCTTTCACAATGTTCAGACGCTCAAGTTCATTCAAAATAGATCTTGGGTGTTTTTCAGTTGAAACTTTCTTTACCAAACTTTCAAAGCTAATCTGATCTTCGCTAATAAAAGGAATTTTTTCTGCCAATCCCTCTGCAAGCCACAAGCCAATCACCCGAGCAGGAACACTTACGGGCTCTGCTACTTTTGCTTCTGTTAAAGGCTGCCCAGCCTGCATCGCCTTTTTAAAGGCATTCACATCTTTGCGATGTAACCCTGAAAGTAAACTGACCGCTGAATCAGTTGGCTTTTGTTCTATACGCTCTAGCTCAGTTAAAGCCTGTTGATAGAAAACAGGTTTCAAAGCAGTCACAAAGTCGTTATATCCCACTCCTGAACGAATTAACCATTGCGTCAGGTATTCCATTAACATTAATACCTGCTTCTGATTAAGTTCTGCATTGTTCGTTTGGAGTGTGGTCATAGGGTAACAATTTTCCTTCATATTTGAAAAACAGTATGGGCCGAGCAATTGTCACACTGAACGGTTTAAGATGCAATTTTCATTCTTAGACCTCTTTTGGAAACCGATCAACATAATGATTTGGCGCATTAAAATGGGTAAAAGAAATACTGATTGAGACATCTAAACTTTCTACACTATGCCACCAACCAATTGGTATAAACAAAGCTTCCCCAGCATTCAAAATACATTCCACTGGAGTGATTGATCTTGCCAAAGGATATTTTTCAAAATCAATTTTTTTTGCATTACTTAATTCGCTAAACACCCAATGATCGTTATATAGATGAGGAACTTGCAAGGCAGGAATTAAAGTTACTTTTTTGCGTCCATAAATTTGAACCAACATATTATTCGTTAAATCATGATGTAATGGCGTAAATGTTCCTTTAGGTCCAAACCATAAAAAACTACGCTCATCTTTTAAAGCCAAGTCACAATAACCTTCTGCAAAATCACCTATATCTAAAAATAGTTCTTGAAGCATCTGATGGCTGTTGGTCGCATTATTTGCAGTCATATAAAAATCATTACTGGCATCAACTGACATAACTTTTGATACAAATTCTGACATCTTCATTTTCTGTTTTAGTGATGGAGAATGTCTTTCAAACTGTTCATCTAAATTTCTATTCATCTGAACTTCAACTGAATGAAGGCCAAATTTAGAAGCAAAATATTGCGGAGACCATTTGTGCAAAGCTGGCCAATGTTCTATTCCTTCTTTTAAAATTACAGGACGATGTTGACTATAGTAATCTTTTATAAAGCTAGAGAACTGTGGAGCAGTAATTGAAGGAATTTCTTCACTATAGCCAGAGTTTAGCTGTGCCAATTGATCTACAGTTTCTATTAACCATTCACGTTTTTTAAGTTGATGATACTTTTTCTTCAAAATCTTATATAACTGATTATTTTCTAAATTATTTAAATACTCTTTTACTTTTAAACCATCATGCCCCTGCTCTATTAATATTTTTATAATTTCCGCAGACGTGACCTTATTTAAAACTTGTTCAATTATCCACTCTTGATCATGATCCGATAAAATCTGAAATTTCAAATCATTCATTTCAAATCTTGGCTCAAATCCATTTGCTTTTAATACATCGACTAATTGTTCAATTCCACACCCTTTTTCTAAATTTTCTTCAAGCCAGTTTTTCCATTCTAATGGCAACTGGTCAAACCATTTTTGGCTTTGTTCGAATATTTCAATTTGATTATAAGCTGCCATGTTGAACCTTTTTTCAAATTTGATCTTTACAACTGCATTATAATTGATCTATTTTAAAAATGTTAAATTTTCACATTTTTAATAAAAAAAGGGTTCATGTGATGAATAACATAGTAAAAGGAAGCAGCATTGCTTTGATTTTTATAGCTTTAAGTGGGTGCGGGTCTGACGATAATGATTCGACACCAACACCAACACCGACACCGACACCGACACCAACACCAACACCAACACCGACACCAACACCGACACCGACACCAACACCAACACCGACACCGACACCAACACCGACACCGACACCGACACCGACACCGACACCAACACCAACACCAACACCAACACCAACACCAACACCAACACCAACACCAACAAGTGTAGCGGATCGCTTTGTTGGAAGTTGGTTAGCGGGCAAAGGAGGTTGTATTAACGGTTCTGCTCTAAAAATGAACGTTATTAAGGTTTCTGATAACAGTGTTCGATTTGCTAGTGAAACAATACGTTATGAGAATGAATCGAACTGTACAGGTAACATCGTTGCAAGTTACCGCCAAGCTGAAGATTTTAGTCTGGTTTCAAATATTGGAGCACCTCAGACAATACAAACCTCAAGCTATAATAAAGTAGATTGGCAGCTTGTTGTAGCTGGAGAATTGGAGCAAAAACAATCTGCTATTTTAGGTTTTAAAAATGCAAATCAATTCTGCCTAGTCCCTACGAATGAACCAAATGCGATACATAATTATTTGCAGCAAGCAAACTTTGATCTCATGAATACTTGCTTCACAAAAACAACTCCACCAGCAAGCATGCAAAAGCCGACACAAGTATTGGCAACAGCAAGTTATAGACTAGCGGACAATAAAGAATCTTGGGCAGATCTATTAACCCAACTTAATGATCAAGGACGCCAAGGCTACGCCCTTCTCACACCATCAGTCAGTTTGGATAATCCTAATAGTAGCTTTGCCCTATATAAAAATTTATATGTCAAAAACAATAAAACCACTGATACATACACCTATAAAACAGTTGATGTTAAAACTAATTCAGTGGCAAACCGTTATTTACTATGGGTAAATGAGTTAAATAAACAAGGTAGCTTAGGCTATATATATAAACTTTCATTTGGAGAAGTAACTTCGAATACAGATAAATATTTATTTGTTAAAAATGATAAGAAACCAGCAACATATTCTTATTCTAATCGCTTCTTAACCAACACTTCTCGCACGAGTATTTTGAATGCCTTCAATGAACTTGGTGCACAAGGTTGTAAGCTAATTTACGCAAACTCAGAATTCACCAATAACGGCACAACGAATGGAACCTTCTATGTACCTACTTGTGTAAATAGCAGTACACATAACGGAACCTATGCATATCGTTATTTTGAAGTTCCACAACATATTCCGTTTAACAAGGAAGATGCAATAAAACTTGAAAAACTTCTTAAAGAGCAGGCAGCTGAAGGTTATAGATTGGTGGATGCGAACAATAATCTAGGCTTCTTTAATATTGATGGTTATCTATTTGAGCGTGATAGTGAAAATACAGGGCCTATTGAATATAAAGTATTTATTGAAGATGCTGCATCCGAAACAGATGAGCCATATCTCGTTGAAAATCGAATTCAAGACCAAGGTAAATTAGGTTGGTTCTTTGCAGTTCGACTTGGATCGGTCTATACCAACTCACCAACAAATTATGATTTAGCAAGTGGTGTAATTTTCCCTAAATAAGACATCTAAAACAAATAAGGCCACAACTGTGGCCTTATTCTTACTTAAAATTAGATAACTTATCCTAAGTTTTTAAAGCCCTGCTGACGCCATGCTTCATAAACAATCACGGCGGTTGCATTAGATAAATTTAAACTTCTTGAGTTTTCGGCCATTGGCAAACGGATCCACTGTTCTTGTGGAAACATTAAGCGGACATGCTCAGGCAAACCACGTGTTTCTGGCCCCATCAGTAAAGCCACAGGCCGATTCAAATCGACTGTATGTGGAGTCGCTGAGCCTTTAGTGGTGAGTGGAAAAACATGCTCAACACCTTTAGCTTTCAAGTCTGCAAGGCATAGTTCAATGTTGTCCCAAATCTGCATACGCGCCCATTCATGATAATCAAGGCCTGCTCGCTTGAGCTTTTTATCATCTAACTCAAAACCTAGTGGCTTGACTAAATGTAGCTGTGCGCCCGTATTAGCACATAAACGAATGATATTGCCTGTATTGGCAGGAATTTCAGGCTCGTATAGGACAACATGAATCACAAATTTTCTCGACTTTAATAACCAGCAATAAATTCAGATAAATTTATTGCCATTTTAACTGTTCACGTAAATTCACCACTTCACCAATAATAGTTAAAGTCGGCGCTACGATATGATGTTCAGAAACTTTAGTTGCAATATCAGCTAATGTTCCAACAATAACTTTCTGTTCTGGTGTGGTTCCTTTAGATATCAAAGCTACAGGCATATCAGCACGTTGACCATGAGCAATAAGTTGCTCACAAATGCGTTCTAAACCAACTAACCCCATATAGAGGACTAAAGTTTGATTTTCATAAACTAGTTCATTCCAAGGGAGTTCAGGGGAACCTTCCTTTAAATGCCCAGTCAAGAAACGTACACTTTGTGCATAGTCACGATGAGTTAATGGAATTCCTGCATAAGCTGAACAGCCTGATGCTGCGGTTATCCCCGGCACAACTTGAAAAGTGACATTAGCCTCAACTAGCTCTTGAATCTCTTCACCACCACGCCCAAAGATAAACGGGTCACCACCTTTTAGACGACAAACACGCTTTCCTTTTTGAGCATATTCAACCAGTAAAGCATTGATACCATCTTGAGGAACAGAGTGATTTGAACGGGCTTTACCTACATAAATTTTGGTTGCATCGCGACGGCACAGCTCTAAGATCGGTGCAGACACCAAACGATCATAAATCACGACATCTGCTTGCTGCATAAGACGCAATGCTTTTAATGTCAGTAGCTCAGGATCACCTGGTCCCGCCCCCACCAAATAAACTTCACCTTTAGGTGCAGTCCATTCTGTTAAGGCTTGCTGAATCAAATCATTTGCAACTTCTAAATTGTCATTAAAAACTTGTTCTTTTAATGGGCTAGCATATAAGTTTTCCCAAAAGATTCGACGCTCATCTGGGTTACTAATCTTTTCTTTTACCAGCTTACGCCATTGACCAGAAAACTCAGCAAGTTTCCCAATGCCATGTGGAACAATCGTTTCTATTTGAGTACGAAGTTGTCTCGATAAAACGGGTGATGCGCCATTTGAGGCAACAGAAATGATCAATGGAGAACGGTCAATAATTGCTGGAACCATAAAGCGGCAGTGTGGAATATCATCGACACTATTGACCAGTAAATTACGCGCTTCACATTGCTCAAAAACAGCTTTGTTCACTTGCGCATCATTAGTCGCAGCAATGACTAATCTGTAAGGGGTATTTAAAAAAATTTCGGCAAAGGCCTCAGCAAAATACTGCCCTCCACTCGCCTGAACCAACTCTAAAAGCTGATCTTCAATTGCTGGAGCAATAATATCAATTACGGCTCCAGCTTTGACTAAAAGATTTGCTTTGCGCAAAGCAATATGCCCACCACCCACAATCAGACAACGTTGCTGTTGCAACTTTAAAGAGATTGGAAAAATATCCACCTTAAACCTCTACATTAATCATCTGATTTGGGTTAAGCAAAAACCGTGCACAATTTAGATGCAAAGCTTAGTCAATAAAGGTTAAACCACCCATATATGGGCGTAATACTTCTGGAATCTCGATAGAACCGTCTTCACGTTGGTAATTTTCCATTACAGCAAGCAAAGTACGTCCAACTGCAAGACCTGAACCATTTAGTGTGTGCACTAATTCAGTCTTCTTTTGATCCATTCTGTAGCGTGCTTTCATGCGGCGTGCCTGAAAATCACCCATATTAGAGCAGCTTGAGATTTCACGATAAGTATTTTGGCTTGGAACCCAAACTTCTAAGTCGTAAGTTTTAGTCGCACCGAAGCCCATATCTCCACCACAGAGCAAAATTTTGCGGTATGGCAAACCAAGAGCCTGCAAAATGCCCTCAGCATGCGCAGTAAGGTCTTCAAGTGCCTGCATAGAAGTTTCAGGTTTAACGATTTGCACCATCTCAACTTTATCAAACTGATGCTGACGAATTAAACCACGGGTGTCGCGACCATAAGAACCAGCTTCACTACGGAAACATGGTGTATGCGCTGCATATTTTAATGGCAAGCGCTCGGTATCAATAATCTCATCGCGAACGAAGTTAGTAACAGGAACTTCTGCTGTAGGGATGAGGTAATATTCTTTTTCACCTTGAAGTTTGAACAAATCTTCTTCAAATTTTGGTAACTGACCAGTACCACGAAGTGAATCAGCATTGACCAAATAAGGCACATAAGCTTCTGTATAGCCATTTTTTAAAGTATGGGTATCAAGCATGAACTGAGTTAATGCGCGTTGTAGGCGCGCTAAAGAACCTTTCAACACACTAAAACGTGAACCAGTCAATTTAGTCGCAGTTTCAAACTCTAAACCGCCCATCCACTCACCTAAGTCAGTATGATCTTTGATTTCAAAATCAAACTGACGAGGTGTACCCCATTTTGAAATTTCAACGTTATCATCTTCATCTTTACCAGCAGGAACAGACTCATCTGGTAAGTTAGGAATGCTAAGCGCTTTTTGTTCAATCTCGTTTTGAAGCTCTGACAAAGCAACTTCAGCAGCTTTGATTTCATCACCAATCGCTTGCATACGCGCCATGATTTCAGAAGCATCACCACCGGATTTTTTAATCTGACCCACTTGTTTTGCACCGGCATTACGTTCTGCCTGCAATTTTTCAGTTTTTGATTGCAAGTCTTTACGGCGAGTTTCTAAAGAAGCCCATTCTTGAACATCTAATTGAACACCACGTTTTGCCAAAGCTGCATTAACAGCTTCAATATTATTTCTGAGTAACTTAGGGTCGATCATAATCAATCATAATATGGGTAAAAAACTGGCTATAGTGTAAGGCCTTCACACTAAAAAATATAGTGATCATCTTCATAACGAATAGCTTTCACACAATTGTTAGAATAGATCACCTATTTTAGAACTTATACTTTGGCACACTCGGTAAATACTCAGGTTTAATGAATTTACTCGCTTCAAAATATGGCAGCGTTAATTCAGACATCCCTTCAGCATAAGAAGCCAATTCATAAATTGGATAGACAAAAACAATCCCATTTGCGCCGTAGTAGAAATTATCACTTAATTGCAGTTTTTCACGACTGATATTGTGCTCTTGAAGCCAATTTGTATTTGCATCAAAAAGTGCATCAACTAATTGTTTTTCGACATCTGGCTGAATGAGTTCCGCAACAGTAATATGTTTTTTATTTAATAAATCAAAAGTCACGAACTCTTGATGTGACATGCTATGTGCTGCACCAACAGAATACGAATAGGTCTGTAATGCAAAGGTTGCAAGATTATAATTTTGCCCTAAATAGCGAACATAAATTGCACTTTGACTCGAACGAGGCTCGCCTTCAGGCACTTCGACTGGCTGATCAGCCAAATTTGCAAAAGCATTCGGATCTGCTTTCTTTATTCGATTAGTGAAGTAATCATTAATCCACTTCTGATTGGTTTGTACTGTTTGGAAATCATACTCAGTACAACCATCTTCTAAACAAACTTTTGATTTTGGCAATTTTACTGGGATTACTTTTGCCTGAATTACAGGAACACCAGCCTCTTTAGTTTCTTTAACTTTTGCAGTCGAAGCAGCCTGCTCTTCTTTGGCTGTCGACTTTGGTTGGCAACCACTCACAATTGCCATTGCAGCCATTAATGGAAGAATACAAATAATTTTTTTATCGTAAAGTCGCATAATAATCCCCATGAATTTACCTCTATCACTATACAAAGCGTCCGATCAAGGTGGGGTTAAAAAATGTATCTATCTCTCTTATATAAAAAAAGCTACCGTGAAAGGTAGCTTTTTTGAAGAGGCTTTAATTATTGATCAATAATATCTGTGCCTTTTGGTGGCGTAAAGTTAAAGACAGATGCTGGAATTGAAGCATTTACTTTCACGTTCTTAAAGCGCACATAAGTAGTCTGACCTAATGAGTCTTGTAACACCATAAGCGTAGGTGCTTTATTTGCTCCAAAACTAATTGTTAAGCTTTGGAAAGCACCATCTTCTTTTTTAGGGAATAATGTGAAATAAAGTTTTGATTTATCGGGTTGCGTTACACGATAAGATTTCATGATTTGATTGGTATTACCAGAAAGTAATAATGCTGGTGTATCTGCAACCTGATCATCTAAGCTTTGGCGGACCGCTTGTTGTAAATCTGGATCATAGATCCAAACTGTTTTTCCGCTCGTTACAATAGTTTGTTTAGCAGGACTTACTGTTTCCCAATAAAATTTCCCCGGACGCTCAACTTTCATTGAGCCTTTAAATGTCTGGTTCATATGCTGTGCACTTAAACTCTTTTTCTGTGCCACAGTTTTTGTATTGGCTTTAGTTGTTTGTTCAAAGTCGGCAGTCAAACGCTGTAAACCTGATAACTGATTAACCAGGTTCCCAATTGCCTGTTGCTCCGGTGCTGCTACAGGCGCAGCAAACACTGTAGTACTCATTACAGGAGCAAGCACTGACGCGCTGAGTGTAATAGCACA
Organism: Acinetobacter oleivorans DR1; assembly: GCF_000196795.1. Classification (NCBI taxonomy): domain Bacteria; kingdom Pseudomonadati; phylum Pseudomonadota; class Gammaproteobacteria; order Moraxellales; family Moraxellaceae; genus Acinetobacter; species Acinetobacter oleivorans. Next base: position 767,022 of record NC_014259.1, on the reverse strand, counting down.
CATAGTTTTACGAAGCATATTCATGTCATCACCTTTTTAGTTGCTGTAAGACAACTTGCCATCTTCCAAAGTTATGAAACTTAGCAAGCTCTTAATTCAAGACTCATATTAACCGACAAACTCTGTGCTAATCATTGAGAAAATAAGATATTTTGTTATGTTATTCATGTTGTTTGTAGAATTTCATTCATCATGATGAAGATACACTAGATTAAATTCCATAAAAAAAGCCCACAAAATGTGGGCTTTTTTTTTGAAGCTAAAACTTATACAGTTTCAACTTTTACGTAGCGACGGCCAAATTGACCTTTCACTTCGAATTTTACTACGCCGTCAGCAGTAGCAAATAAAGTATGGTCACGGCCCATACCAACATTTGCACCAGCGTGGAACTCAGTACCACGTTGACGAACGATGATGTTACCAGCAGTTACAGCTTGACCGCCGTAAACTTTAACACCTAACATTTTTGGGTTTGAATCACGACCGTTCTTCGTCGATCCACCGGCTTTTTTAGTTGCCATGTCTCTTACTCCTCGTGATTAGCCTGAAATACCAGTAATTTTCAACTCAGTGAACCATTGACGGTGACCTTGTTGTTTACGGTAGTGTTTACGACGACGCATTTTGATAATGCGGATTTTGTCGTGACGACCATGGCCAACCACTTCTGCAGTTACTTTAGCGCCAGCTACAACTGGAGCACCGATTTGAATGCTGTCACCGTTTACAACCATTAATACATCATCAAATGTAATAGTCGCACCAGATTCAGCTTTCAATAATTCAACTTTAAGGGTTTCACCCTCAACTACACGGTGCTGTTTACCACCGCTTTGGATTACTGCGTACATAATGTACTCCAATTAGCCCGTGTCGTCGTGCCGATAAGGGATATATCGATCTTAAAACGCTCGCCACTGGGGTTATATAAGGCGACAGATTTTAAGTGAAATTTGATCAAACGACAAGTATTTTCTATTTATCAGTGACTCCTATTCCCCTCTTTTTACAAAAACAACAGACAGCTTAGATTGGAATTTAGCAGTTTTCATTGATTCTGAATGAAAATTAAAATACAGTTCCAGACACAAATTGCGACAAGAACAAGTTGTATTAATGCTGATGTCATTAAATTTATTGTTTTGCCGGAAATACCATGTTTTGCTTAAATAAAGAACAAAGAACGCATAAAGACAATAGAAATGATTAATATCAGCCACTTGTTCACCTGTGCAACACACCTTTAATTGTTACACTAACGCCACTTATCTACCAGTACGGGGTTTTTCTTCATATGGTCATCGATTTCAAGCAAGACATTCTTGCGCCTGTTGCCTCAGACTTTGCTGCGATGGATCACTTGATTAATGAAGGAATTAGCTCAAAAGTCGGTTTAGTCATGTCTGTCAGCAAACATGTGGTTGAAGCTGGCGGAAAGCGTATGCGTCCGATTATGTGTTTACTGGCGGCTCGCGCTTGTGGTTTAGACAACATGCAAAATGCACAACGTCTAGCTGCAATCATTGAAATGTTGCATACCGCGACATTGGTTCATGATGATGTGGTAGATGAATCTGGTCTTCGTCGTGGCCGTCCTACTGCCAACGCAACTTGGAATAACCAAACTGCTGTGTTAGTGGGTGATTTCCTTATTGCTCGCGCTTTTGACCTATTGGTTGATTTAAACAACATGACTTTATTGAAAGACTTTTCAACAGGTACATGTGAAATTGCTGAAGGTGAAGTATTACAACTTCAATCGCAACACCAACCAGATACAACAGAAGAAACTTATTTAAAAATTATTCACGGTAAAACGTCTCGCCTGTTTGAGTTGGCTACAGAAGGCGCTGCTATTTTGGCTGGACAAGAAGCGTATCGTGAACCATTAAGATTGTTTGCCGGTCATTTTGGTAATGCATTCCAAATTATTGATGATATTTTAGACTACACTTCAGATGCTGAAACATTAGGTAAAAATATTGGTGATGATTTAATGGAAGGTAAGCCAACTTTACCGTTAATTTCTGCATTAGCACACTCAACAGGTGAAGAGCATGCGATTATTCGTCGCAGCATTGCAACTGGTGGAGTGGACCAATTATCTCAGGTCATAGAAATTGTACAGAAGTCTGGTGCTTTAGATTATTGTCACCAACGTGCCCAAGAAGAAACAGAAGCAGCACTGCAAGCTTTATCAAACCTACCTGATACACCGTATCGTCAGGCTTTGATTAACTTAACTCAGCTTGCGTTACATCGAATACAATAGATATTATTTTGCCTATGCATATAAATTTTTCAGATCTTTTTTTAAAAATACAGAAACAGCTTGAGGATTCTCAAGCTGTCATTGACGAAAATCTACTTATTGAGTTAGTCAATGCTATTCGTCCATCCGATCCTCAAAATACGGATGAGATAAAGCAAAAAATACAGGCTTTCATTGAAAGCCTATTACGCACACCTACAGCACCCTTCCTGCTACAAACTTTTTTATTACGTCTAATTAATCGCTATAAACAAGTCAGCTTATATGCTGATAGCGGAATTTTGTCTTTAGATGGTTTCTGGAACCAGCTAGGACAAAGACTCGGAGCACATTTTTTACCGTTAATCGAAGATGCAAGCCAACTCAAAATATTAATTGGTAGAATTTTCTATTTAGAAAGTGACAAAATTTGGCTCAATAATATTGATGAGGAAGATTGGGCAAATCTATTTGGTCTTATTGGACAAAGCCAAAGTAATGTAGATGAAAAGCTTGTCATTCAAAGTGAAATGATTAAAGCGATTACCGTTTTATCTTATCGAATTAGTGGAATTGGTCTTTACCCCGAATTTATTAATGCTCAACCGGAATTAACTGAATATGAATCACCATTTTTAGTTCAAAACCGTGAAATTGTTGAGTTTATCGAGAAGTACAAAAAACAAGAACTTTTTGAACATGAAATTGCGGTGACTTCCCCTCCGGATGCATCACAAGCATTTGTTATGTTGGAACAGTGTCGGGATGTGGTTTTAAAAATTCGCCGTGCTACCAAAAGAATTGGGGTCAGCTTAAGTTTGACTTACTTATTGTCATTACTTGAGCAGTGCCTCGATCGAATTGAATTACTGCTTTATTTGGTTGTAGATAACACTAAAGGAAAATATGTCTCTTTAGGACATCTGATTTCCGATTTAACCAAGGCGCACTATAGTGAAAAAAGTGTTCGCTCTTTATTAAGTACAACAAGTGAACTTATTGCTTTTCAAGTAACTGAAAATGCCAGCCGAACAGGTGAACATTATGTAAGTACTGATACCAAAGGCTTTTGGGGCATGTATAAAGCTGCTGCTGGAGCGGGTGTCATTATTGCCTGTATGGCATCTTTAAAAATTCTTGCAGCAAGAATGACAATGGCTCCGCTAATGCAGGCCTTTACTTTCAGTATGAATTATTCTCTAGGATTCATTCTGATTCATGTACTGCATTTCACAGTTGCAACCAAACAACCTGCAATGACAGCTGCGGCCCTCGCAGCCACTGTGCAACAGCGTAAAGGCTCTAAAACAGCTCAAATTGCAGAGTTAGCAGCCCTGATTATTAATATTATTCGAACACAATTCATTGCTATTTTAGGCAATATTTCAATTGCGATTCCTACTGCTGCACTCATTACATTTGCTTGGCAGTTCTATCTTGATGAGCCCTTGTTAACTCATACTAAAGCAACGTATTTGTTGCACAGCTTAAACCCCTTCACTTCATTAGCAGTTCCACATGCAGCGATTGCCGGAGTGTGTTTGTTTTTGTCGGGTCTCATTGCTGGATACTTCGATAACCTAGCTGTTTACCGAAAAGTCGGTCCACGCCTAAGAGCACATCGTCGCTTAGCCAACTGGTTTGGGCAAGATCGCCTCAACCGTTTTGCTGAATATATTGAGCGCAATTTAGGAGCATTAGCGGGTAACTTCTTATTCGGGATTATGTTAGGAAGCATGGGGACCATAGGGTTTATTTTAGGTTTACCTTTAGATATCCGTCATATTGCCTTTGCTTCGGCCAACTTTATTCAAGGTTTAATGACCATTAACGGCAGTCCAGACATCGGACTGATTATCGTATCCTTTCTAGGCGTGTTATGTATTGGTCTCACTAACTTATTCGTTAGTTTCACTTTAACGATTATTGTGGCTCTACGTGCACGTCGTGTTCGCTTCGAACAATGGAAACCTTTAGCCAAACTCGTTATGACCCACTTTCTGACTCGTCCAAGTGATTTTTTCTGGCCCCCGAAACAGCCGCTAGAACTTGAAGAAAATACGACTACAAATAATGGAAAAAAGATAGAACATTAAAAATTTTGCTTTGTACACAAAATGTGAATTCCGTCAATTTTGTTGTGATTGTTTTTCCAAATGTTAAAAATTTTTCAAAATGAATTTACGATGATCTATCAGGCTTGAAAAAAAGTGTACTGGCAAGTACACTTTTAACGGCTTTCAGTAGTGGACACTGCTTGAATAAGCAAAGGTATTTATATGCCCTATTTGTTGCTTTTTATTGGTTGTATTTTTTTAGGATTAGGTGTTCTTGGTCTTTTTGTACCAAGACTTCAGTCTTTGGATCTTCTCAGCGTTCAAATATTGAGTGAATATCGTTCAGAATATCTTAACTCTATTACGATCTTCCTAGCACGGATAGGCGGTATGCCTTTTGTACTTTTTTTATCCTTTCTGGTGTGTATATATCAGGCATGGTATAAAAAATATATTACTGTTATTTTCATTAGCGCGGGAGTTCTTGGCAGTATCACCATGGGTTGGCTGCTCAAGTGGTGTGTTGATCGCCCAAGACCCCCGCAGGTATATCATATTGTCGAAAGTTACGGTGCATCGTTCCCAAGTGCACACAGTGTTTATGCATCAACACTGGCTTGTCTGGCAATGATAATGTTATGCCATAAGCCCAACATTAACTCTCCTTATATCATTTTGATTTCTTGCCTTTGGTTTATCTGCATGGGGCTTTCAAGAATATATGCTGGAGTTCATTTTCCAACAGATGTACTCGCCGGTTGGGGCATAGGTTTTATTTGGATTGCACTGCTTTGGCTCTGGTTATTACAAACACAAAGTAGGTTAAGTAAAAAACAAATATATTTTTAGATTTTATCTAACGAGGTGGAACAATGATGTCGGCTAAGCTTTGGGCTCCTGCCCTTACTGCTTGCGCATTAGCAACAAGTATCGCACTTGTTGGTTGTGGCAAAGGCTCCGATGAGAAACAGCAAGCTGCTGCTGCTCAGAAAATGCCGCCTGCTGAGGTAGGTGTTATTGTTGCTCAACCACAAAGTGTTGAACAAAGCGTTGAGCTTTCTGGCCGTACTTCAGCATATCAAATTTCTGAAGTTCGTCCTCAAACAAGTGGTGTAATTTTAAAACGCTTGTTTGCTGAAGGAAGTTATGTACGTGAAGGTCAGGCTCTTTATGAACTGGACTCTCGAACAAACCGTGCAACGCTTGAAAATGCAAAAGCATCTCTTTTACAACAACAGGCAAATCTAGCTTCACTACGTACCAAGCTAAACCGTTATAAGCAACTTGTTTCGAGTAATGCTGTATCTAAACAAGAATATGACGACTTACTTGGTCAGGTTAATGTTGCTGAAGCACAAGTTTCTGCTGCGAAAGCTCAAGTAACGAATGCAAATGTAGATCTTGGTTATTCTACAATCCGCTCACCAATTTCTGGTCAATCTGGACGTTCTTCTGTAACAGCTGGTGCTTTAGTTACAGCAAACCAAACTGATCCTTTAGTGACGATTCAACAGTTAGATCCAATCTATGTTGATATTAACCAGTCTAGTGCCGAGTTATTACGTTTACGCCAACAACTCAGCAAAGGCAGTTTAAACAACAGTAACAACACGAAAGTGAAGTTGAAGCTTGAAGATGGTTCGACTTATCCAATCGAAGGACAACTTGCTTTCTCTGATGCTTCTGTAAATCAGGATACAGGAACGATTACTTTACGTGCCGTATTCTCGAACCCGAACCATCTGTTACTTCCGGGTATGTACACAACTGCGCAGATTGTTCAAGGTGTAGTTCCAAATGCTTATCTGATTCCTCAAGCCGCAATTACGCGTTTACCGACAGGTCAAGCTGTAGCAATGCTTGTTAATGCTAAAGGCGCTGTTGAGAGTCGTCCTGTTGAAACCTCTGGTGTTCAAGGACAAAACTGGATTGTGACTAATGGTCTCAAAGCTGGTGAAAAAGTGATTGTTGATGGTGTTGCCAAAGTTAAAGAAGGGCAAGAAGTGTCAGCAAAACCTTACCAAGCTCAACCAGCGAATCCTCAAGGTGCAGCTCCAAATGCTACAAAACCGGCTCAATCAGGTAAACCTCAAGCAGAACAGAAAGCATCTAATGCATAAGGGGTAGATTGAATGGCACAATTTTTTATTCATCGCCCCATTTTTGCGTGGGTGATTGCATTAGTCATTATGTTGGCGGGTATTCTCACGCTAACTAAAATGCCTATTGCACAGTATCCGACGATTGCACCACCGACAGTTACAATTGCTGCAACTTATCCTGGTGCATCGGCTGAGACTGTTGAAAATACTGTAACCCAGATCATTGAACAACAAATGAATGGTCTAGATGGTTTACGTTATATTTCATCTAACAGTGCGGGTAACGGTCAAGCTTCTATTCAATTAAACTTTGAACAAGGTATTGATCCGGATATTGCACAGGTTCAGGTTCAAAACAAACTACAATCTGCAACTGCTCTTTTGCCTGAAGACGTTCAACGCCAAGGTGTGACGGTTACTAAATCTGGTGCAAGCTTCTTGCAAGTTATTGCATTCTATTCACCAGACAATACCCTGTCAGACTCAGACATTAAAGATTACGTAAACTCGTCAATTAAAGAACCACTTAGCCGTGTTGCTGGTGTTGGTGAGGTACAAGTCTTTGGTGGTTCATACGCAATGCGTATCTGGCTCGACCCTGCAAAACTTACCAACTATCAGTTAACACCAAGTGATATTGCGACTGCTTTACAAGCGCAAAACTCACAAGTTGCTGTAGGTCAGTTAGGTGGTGCACCAGCGGTTCAAGGTCAAGTGCTTAACGCAACAGTAAATGCGCAAAGCTTGTTACAAACACCTGAACAATTTAAAAATATCTTCTTAAAGAACACAGCATCAGGTGCTGAAGTTCGTTTAAAAGATGTTGCACGTGTAGAGTTAGGTTCTGATAACTACCAGTTCGATTCGAAGTTTAATGGTAAACCTGCTGGCGGTCTCGCAATTAAAATTGCAACTGGTGCGAACGCACTTGACACCGCTGACGCTGTTGAACACCGTTTAGCAGAATTACGTAAGAACTATCCAACAGGCCTTGCAGATAAACTGGCTTATGACACTACTCCATTTATTCGTCTTTCAATTGAAAGTGTTGTACACACATTAATTGAAGCGGTAATTTTAGTGTTCATTGTTATGTTCTTGTTCTTGCAGAACTGGCGTGCAACGATTATTCCAACACTTGCTGTACCTGTTGTTGTATTAGGTACATTTGCTGTTATTAATATCTTTGGTTTCTCAATTAACACCTTAACCATGTTCGCTATGGTATTGGCAATTGGTCTTCTGGTCGATGACGCCATTGTTGTAGTGGAAAACGTTGAGCGTGTGATGAGTGAAGAGCATACCGATCCGGTCACGGCAACTTCACGATCAATGCAACAGATTTCTGGTGCGTTAATTGGTATCACAAGCGTATTGACAGCGGTATTCGTACCAATGGCATTCTTTGGTGGTACAACAGGTGTAATTTACCGTCAATTCTCGATTACCCTTGTAACAGCAATGGTTCTATCGTTAATTGTAGCGTTAACTTTCACCCCTGCACTTTGTGCAACCATTTTAAAACAGCATGATCCTAACAAAGAACCAAGCAATAATATTTTTGCTCGTTTCTTCAGAGGATTTAACAACGGTTTTGACCGCATGTCGCATAGCTACCAAAATGGTGTTAGCCGCATGCTTAAAGGCAAAATCTTCTCTGGCGTACTTTACGCTGTAGTGATTGGCCTACTAGTGTTCTTGTTCCAAAAACTCCCATCTTCATTCTTACCAGAAGAAGATCAGGGTGTGGTCATGACACTTGTTCAATTACCACCAAACGCAACGCTTGACCGTACAGGTAAAGTGATTGACACCATGACAAACTTCTTCATGAATGAAAAAGATACTGTGGAATCTATTTTCACCGTTTCGGGCTTCTCATTCACGGGTGTTGGTCAAAATGCTGGTATTGGCTTCGTTAAGTTGAAAGACTGGAGTGAACGTACTTCACCAGAATCTCAAATCGGTGCGTTAATTCAGCGCGGTATGGCATTAAATATGATCGTCAAAGACGCATCTTACATTATGCCATTACAGCTTCCTGCAATGCCTGAACTCGGTGTAACAGCTGGATTTAACTTGCAACTTAAAGATTCAAGTGGTCAAGGTCATGAGAAACTTATTGCAGCACGTAATACGATCTTAGGTTTGGCTTCACAAGATAAACGTCTTGTAGGGGTACGTCCTAATGGTCAAGAAGATACACCTCAGTATCAAATTAACGTAGATCAGGCTCAAGCTGGTGCTATGGGCGTTAGCATTGCTGACATTAACAACACTATGCGTATTGCATGGGGTGGCTCATACATTAACGACTTCGTTGACCGTGGTCGTGTGAAAAAAGTTTATGTTCAAGGTGATTCGGATAGCCGTATGATGCCTGAAGACTTAAACAAGTGGTATGTACGTAATAGCAAAGGCGAAATGGTACCGTTCTCTGCATTTGCTACAGGCAAATGGACATATGGTTCTCCTCGTCTTGAACGTTATAACGGCGTATCATCGGTTAACATTCAAGGTACACCTGCACCTGGCGTGAGCTCTGGTGACTCTATGAAAGCCATGGAAGAAATTATTGCTAAGTTACCATCTATGGGCTTACAAGGTTTCGACTATGAATGGACAGGTTTATCACTTGAAGAACGTGAGTCTGGTGCTCAAGCTCCATTCTTATATGCGCTTTCATTGTTAATCGTTTTCCTTTGCTTAGCTGCATTATATGAAAGCTGGTCTATTCCGTTCTCGGTTTTACTTGTAGTACCACTTGGTATTATTGGTGCAATCGTATTGACTTACTTGGGTATGATTATTAAAGGAGATCCAAATCTCTCAAATAACATTTACTTCCAAGTAGCAATGATCGCGGTCATTGGTCTTTCTGCAAAAAATGCGATCTTGATTGTTGAGTTCGCAAAAGAGTTGCAGGAAAAAGGTGAAGACCTACTTGAGGCAACTTTACATGCTTCAAAAATGCGTTTACGTCCAATTATCATGACTACCCTTGCCTTCGGTTTCGGTGTACTTCCACTTGCCCTTTCAACAGGTGCTGGTGCAGGAAGTCAGCACTCAGTCGGTTTCGGTGTACTCGGTGGCGTACTCAGTGCAACGTTCTTAGGTATCTTCTTTATCCCTGTATTCTATGTGTGGATTCGTAGTATCTTTAAGTACAAACCAAAAACCATAAACACTCAGGAGCATAAATCGTGATGCAAAAAGTATGGTCTATTTCAGGTCGTAGCATTGCGGTATCTGCACTTGCGCTTGCTTTGTCAGCTTGTCAAAGCATGCGCGGCCCAGAACCAGTCGTGAAAACCGATATTCCAGAAAGCTATGCATATAACAGCGCTTCTGGTACGTCTATTGCTGAACAGGGTTACAAACAGTTCTTTAGCGATCCTCGTTTGCTCGGAGTGATTGATTTGGCGCTTGCCAACAACCGCGACTTACGTACAGCAACGCTCAATATTGAACGTGCCCAACAGCAATATCGAATTACGCAAAACAACCAGCTTCCAACAATCGGAGCAAGTGGTAGTGCAATTCGTCAGGTTTCTCAAAGCCGTGATCCGAATAACCCCTACTCTACTTATCAAGTAGGTTTGGGTGTAACTGCCTATGAACTCGATTTTTGGGGCCGTGTACGTAGCTTAAAAGATGCTGCACTAGATAGTTATCTTTCAACGCAAAGTGCACGTGATTCGACTCAAATCAGTCTGATCAGCCAAGTTGCTCAAGCATGGTTAAACTATTCTTTCGCAACTGCGAATTTAAGACTTGCAGAGCAAACGCTTAAAGCACAACAAGACTCTTACAATCTCAACAAAAAACGTTTTGATGTGGGCATCGACAGTGAAGTTCCACTACGTCAAGCACAGATTTCTGTAGAAACTGCGCGTAATGATGTAGCGAACTACAAAACACAGATTGCTCAAGCACAAAACTTGTTGAACTTGTTAGTGGGCCAATCGGTTCCACAAAACTTGTTGCCAAACCAACCTGTAAAACGCATTACTCAACAAAATGTATATACAGCTGGTTTACCGAGTGACTTGCTTAACAACCGTCCAGATGTAAAAGCTGCTGAATATAACTTAAGCGCTGCTGGTGCGAATATTGGTGCTGCAAAAGCACGTTTATTCCCAACAATTAGCTTAACGGGTTCTGCTGGTTATGCATCAACTGACTTAAGTGATCTATTTAAGTCTGGTGGTTTTGTTTGGTCAATTGGTCCAAGCTTAGACTTACCAATCTTTGACTGGGGTACACGTAAAGCCAATGTGAAAATTTCTGAAACCGATCAGAAAATTGCATTGTCTGATTATGAAAAATCAGTTCAGTCTGCGTTCCGCGAAGTTAATGATGCGCTTGCAACTCGTGCCAATATTGGTGAGCGTTTAACAGCTCAACAACGTCTAGTAGAAGCAACTAACCGCAACTACACACTGTCAAATGCCCGCTTCCGTGCTGGTATTGACAGTTACTTGACAGTTCTTGATGCACAGCGTTCATCTTATTCAGCAGAACAAGGTTTATTGTTGCTTCAACAAGCTAACTTAAATAACCAAATCGAGTTATATAAAACTCTAGGCGGTGGTTTAAAAGCAAATACTTCAGATACAGTGGTTAATCAACCATCAAGTGCTGAACTTAAAAAGCAATAAGTTTTAAATAACTTAATTTATAAAAGCTCACTTCGGTGGGCTTTTTTATTGCATCTGATGTGAATATTTTTTATCTTGAAACTTTAAGAATTTAGATTGATAAAAAACAATGTTACTGAGTAATTTAGAAAGTGTTCCGGGCCACCAGATTGTAAAGCAACTTGATGTTGTTTATGGAAGTACCGTCCGTAGTAAGCATGTTGGCCGTGATTTGATGGCAAGTTTAAAAAATATTGTAGGTGGTGAACTTACAGGCTATACCGAATTATTAGAAGAATCCCGCCAAGAAGCCATGGATCGCATGATTGCCAAAGCTCAGCAACTTGGTGCGAATGCAATTGTTGGTATTCGGTTTTCAACTTCAAATATTGCTCAAGGTGCTTCTGAATTATTCGTATATGGTACGGCTGTGGTTGTTCAACCTCAAGCGCCCCATCTACCAGATCCATTTAGTGCATAGGTAGAAAATGGACAATCTTATTTTTCAGCTTGTTATTTTTCTGATTCTTTTCAGTATTGGTTGGGGTTTTGGCCGCCATATTGAACAAAAACATTTGAAAGAACTTCAAGAAAAAGAACAGCAATTTGCCCATATCAGAATTGATACCAATCGTTTTGCAACGAGTGATCAGCTAGGTCATTTGATTAGTAGTAATGTCGTGATTTCTCATGACTACTTTAAATACGTATTGGCATCCATTAAGAATGTTTTGGGCGGAAGACTCACCAGTTATGAGAGTGTAGTTGAGCGTGCTCGCCGTGAAGCTATTGTTCGCTTAAAACAACAAGCCCATACCGCAGGAGCTAACCATATTATGGGAGTTCGGCTGAGTACAACCGAACTTGGTATGCAGGGAGGAATGGTCGAAGTATTTGCATACGGTACAGCAGTAAAAGACTAGCACTGCCCCATAGCAGAAAAATGAATGCGCGGATTGCCAATATTTTTAGTCAAGTGTTGGCAAATTCCGGTAATTTTCCAACTCTCTTGTTGTTTTGCCAAAGTAAAATAATAACGACCAAATGAATGAAAATAATCATTTTCCGAAAAACGATAAATTTGATAATTACATTCTAACCATGCTTGATCTTGTTCAATACGGATAAGTGGGTTACTTAAGTTATGCTGTAGCCGTAAATGCGATAAAGCTTGTTGCCGAGAACCTTTATATTCATGACAAGACACGACACATAAAGGCTCTCCCCTAAACTGGAAATAGTCCACCTCAAGTTGATCTGCCAATAACTCATCAAAAGCATCCCAATTTTTCTGGTCAAAGACCAATTGAAAACGCGTAATGACGTCTAAAATACGGTGATAATCATGCTCCATGGTGAACCTTCTATGCGGGTTTTTCCATCAATTTAGCACGGCGAAATCACTTTTTTATTTTACTTTTGTTTTCCGAATCATTTTATAAAGAAGTTTTGGTGACATCCGAGAAACCATCACACCCAGTTTTTCTTTAGCTCCACCAACAACAATATATTCTTGACCCTGCATTAATGCTTTTACGGATTGCTCTGCAAATACATCTGCCTCTAAACCATTCTCGATAGCCTCATCTTGATGACCTTGAGGTTGCCCAGCACCATTTAGCGCATTGAAAGAAACGTTAGTTTTTACAAAGCCTGGGAAAATAACTGAAACCTCAACACCTTGATCGGAGACTTCAGCACGTAAACTATTTGCCCACATGTGAATTGCCGCTTTAGCAGCAGAGTAGCTTGCACGGTACTGAGTCCCTAATAAACCCGCTACACTCGACACAAATACAACTCGGCCAGACTTTTGTTTTAGCATGGTCGGCAGCACAGTTTTGGTTAATGCCACTTGAGAGAAATAGTCGACTTCCATAATGGCCCGTTCGGTTGCCATTGTCGTATCTTTAATTAAAGCACGTTGGCTTAAACCTGCATTATTGATGAGCCAGTCAATTCGCCCTTTCGCTTTTAAAATCTGCTTATAAGCTTCGTTTACTTGTTTTTCATCAGTAATATCGGCAACCACTGACACATGACGGTCAGCGTTTAATAAGCCAACCCGAACTTCTTCTAATTCTTCAAAACGACGCGAGGTCAAAATCACTTCGGCCCCTTGCAAAGCCAACTCACCGGCTAAGGCCTTACCCAGACCAGAAGATGCTCCCGTAATCCATACCACTTTATTTTGCAAAGTATCAAGTTTGGCCATGCTTTATGTTCCTATTATCTTTTTAAATTATGCTGCTTGATGCATGAAGGCCAAAAAGTGGTTGATATAATGAGTGGCTGTGGTCTGATCGACCTGTGTACCTAACTTTTCCAAACGTTTATAGCCCAAATGCGTCGTCATGTTGATTACTCCGTTAAGAGTTTTATCGACAACTAAATTAAATTTTAAACGCTTTTTAGGCTCACGTACTAGGCTTGTTACGCCTAAATCTACAATTTGTATTAATGTTTCAAAAGCTGCCGCTATACTTTGCATATTACCGTCACGAATTTGCTGCGTAAGGTTTTGAGCTTGTTGTACGAGCTGCAGGGTAACTGGGTAGGTAATATAAACTTGTTGCCCCTGTTCTTTCATCAGAGATGTCATGTAATCGACTAAAGGCAAAAGACGCTCATTTCCAAAAAATGAAACTGACCATGGCATATATTTTCGAAAAGTCTCTAAAACCTGCTGAACCACTTTTTCAGACTCAGCTTGTTGTTTTGGAGACATGGTTGCATTTCCTGACTGTAAAAGCACAGAAAAAACCTGCTCAATAATTTCACAAGAAAGATCAGAGAGTACATCGCCTAAAGGCTTTGCCTGACTTTGACTTATCCCATCATGCAGTTTCTGTCGAATGGTCTCGAATTGGGTATAAGTTGAATCGGAAATTTTCAAAAAAACTTCATAACTCATGAGCAACATCCTTTTTCAATTCGTTTGTAATTTTTGTGCCGTGTGTCTACACGATTAAATTGTGATCCATCTTTCATAAATCTACCGTTTTTTGAAAAAAATACAAAACCGTTTATCTGTTTTCAGCACATTAATTTCGAGGCATTTTTTTGCTACAATAGGTGCAATTTTTTATGCATATTCGATCTAAGCTACTATGACTGACGCTCAAACCGCTCAAAATATTGCGACCACATACGATCCAACCGAGATCGAAAAGAAGTGGTACCAAACGTGGGAAGAACAAGGTTACTTCAAACCTTCTGGTCACGGTGAATCATTCTGTATCATGATTCCGCCACCAAACGTCACAGGTAGTTTGCACATGGGCCATGGCTTTAACAATGCCATTATGGATGCCCTCACCCGTTATAACCGTATGATGGGTAAAAACACTTTGTGGCAACCGGGTACTGACCATGCTGGTATTGCAACGCAAATGGTTGTTGAGCGTCAACTTGGCTTACAAGGTGTGACTCGTCATGACTTAGGCCGTGATAAGTTCATCGAAAAAGTTTGGGAATGGAAAGAGCAATCTGGCGGCACAATTACGAAACAAATTCGTCGCTTAGGTTCATCTGTAGACTGGTCACGTGAACGCTTCACGATGGACGAAGGTCTATCAAACGCAGTTAAAGAAGTATTCGTTCGTTTGCACGAAGACGGTTTAATTTACCGCGGTAAGCGCCTTGTAAACTGGGACCCTAAACTTCAAACAGCACTTTCTGATCTTGAAGTAGAAAGCAAAGAAGAAAAAGGCTCACTTTGGCACTTTAAATATTTCTTTGAAGACAAATCAGTTAAAACTCAAGATGGCAAAGACTATTTAGTCGTTGCAACAACTCGTCCTGAAACATTACTGGGCGATACTGCCGTTGCTGTTCACCCAGAAGATGAACGTTATGCACACCTTGTTGGTAAAAACATTGTATTACCAATTACTGGTCGTTTAATTCCGATCGTTGCTGACGACTACGTTGAGAAAGACTTCGGTACTGGCTGTGTAAAAATTACTCCTGCTCATGACTTCAATGACTATGATCTAGGTAAACGCAATAGCTTGCCAATCATTAATATCTTCAACAAAAATGCCGAAGTTTTAGGCGAGTTTGAATATATTGCAAAAGCTGGCGAACAGATTTCTAAAACCATTACTGCACCTGCGGAATATGCTGGTTTAGAACGTTTTGAAGCACGTAAAAAATTAGTTGCTCAAGCTGAAGCTGAAGGCTGGTTAGATCAAATCCAACCGTATGACTTAAAAGCTCCACGCGGCGACCGTTCTGGCGTGATCATTGAGCCGTTACTTACTGACCAATGGTACGTAAAAATTGCTCCGCTTGCTGAGCCTGCAATTGAAGCAGTTCAAGATGGTCGTATTAAGTTTGTTCCAGAGCAGTACAGCAACATGTACATGGCATGGATGCGTGACATTCAAGACTGGTGTATTTCACGTCAGCTTTGGTGGGGTCACCGTATCCCAGCTTGGTACGATGCAAATGGCAATATCTATGTAGGTCGTAACGAAGAAGAAGTACGCGCGAAAAACAACATCGCTGCTGATGTTGAACTTAAACAAGACGAAGACGTTCTTGATACATGGTTCTCATCTGCACTTTGGACATTCTCAACCTTAGGTTGGACTGGCGATGCACAAAAAGATGCAGCAAATGATTTCTTAAAAACTTTCCACCCAACAGATGTATTGGTGACAGGTTTTGACATCATTTTCTTCTGGGTTGCCCGCATGATCATGATGACCCTACACTTCATGAAAAATGAAGATGGTTCATCTCAAGTTCCATTTAAGACTGTTTACGTTCACGGCTTGGTACGTGATGGTGAAGGTCAAAAAATGTCGAAGTCTAAAGGTAATGTACTTGATCCATTAGACTTGATTGACGGTATTGATTTAGAAAGCTTAGTTGCGAAACGTACAACTGGCCTAATGAACCCGAAAGATGCAGCGAAGATTGAAAAATCAACGCGTAAAGAGTTCCCAGAAGGCATTAATGCTTATGGTACTGACGCAGTTCGTTTCACGTTCTGTGCGCTTGCAAATACTGGTCGTGACATCAAGTTCGATTTAAAACGTGTTGAAGGCTACCGTAATTTCTGTAACAAAATCTGGAACGCAACTCGTTTCGTTCTGATGAATGTTGAAGGTCAAACTGTTGGTCAAGAAGCGCGCCCTGATTTATGGGAACTTCCAGAACAATGGATTATGAGCCGTCTGCAAAAAGCTGAAGCTGCCGTACACCAAGCGTTTGCAACTTACCGTTTAGACCTTGCTGCACAAGCGATTTACGACTTTATCTGGAATGAATACTGTGACTGGTACGTTGAGTTAACTAAACCAGTTCTTAACGATGCTGAAGTTTCTGAAGAGCGTAAAGCTGAAGTACGCCGTGTATTGCTTGCAGTGATGGAAGCATCATTACGTTTGGCTCATCCATTAATGCCGTATTTGACAGAAGAAATCTGGCAGACGCTTGCACCAATGCTTGGTCAAGGCGGCCCAACGATTATGACTGCTCAATACCCTATTCCTGAGCAAGCAAAAATCAATGAACAAGCTGAAGCAGACATGCAATGGCTTCAAGGTTTGATTGGCGCAGTACGTAACATTCGCGGTGAATTAGGCTTAGGTAATGCGCGCTTGTTGCCAGTATTACTTCAAAACACATCTGACGCTGAACGTGAACAAATCATTCGTATTGAAGCATTGTTCAAAGCATTGGCTAAAGTTGAAAGCATTGAATTCTTGAATAAAGACCAAGAACCACCTTTGTCTTGCTCTAGCGTTGTTAGCCATGCATCGGTATTTGTACCAATGAAAGGCTTAATTGACCCTAAAGCTGAGCTTGCTCGTTTGCAAAAAGACTTGGATAAAATCCAAAAGCAACACGACCAAATCGCGGGCAAACTTGCAAATGAAGGCTTTGTATCTAAAGCACCAGCAGCGGTTGTTGAAGGTGAAAAAGCTAAGCTTGCTGAGTTTGCTGCTCAGTTAGAGAAAGTTAAAGCGAATATGGAGCAGATTGCTGCGCTTTGATGCTGTAGTTTGATTCAAAAAATCCCCTCACTTGAGGGGATTTTTTTTTAAATATCAATTATTATCTATAAAATTTTATTGTTGAATAATTATGGAAAAAGAACTGTTAAATACTAAAAGAAATGAGATTACTAAAATTTTTGAGAAAGCTCAAAATCGTTTAGTATTCCAATCTTCTGATCTTTCTTTTGAATCAATAGCCAATATGGTTGAAGCTGGAGCTATTGATATTGAGCCCAAATATCAAAGACGAGAAAGATGGGACGTAAAGAAACAATCTGCTCTAATTGAATCCTTTGTATTAAATGTTCCTATTCCCCCAATTTATTTAGCTGAAGATGAATATGGAAGATATTCAGTTATTGATGGTAAGCAGCGTATTACAGCTATTTATAAATTTATTAAAAAAAATTTAAGAATAGAACATTTAGATAAATGTGAAGAATTGAATAGTTTTACATATGAACAACTACCACTTTCTCTAAAAAATGCTCTACAAATTAGACCATTCTTACGTGTAATTATCTTATTGAAACAATCTGACCCAAGTCTAAAATATGAAGTTTTTAATCGATTAAATACAGGAGGGGATAATCTATTACCACAAGAAATCAGAAATTCATTATATGAGGGTGAATTTAATGATCTTTTAATGGAGTTATCCCATAATATTTTTTTAAGAAAACAACTAGTTTCATCTGAAAATTATAAAAAATCGACTATATATAAAGAAATGCAAGATGTTGAATATGTATTAAGATTTTTTACAATCAAACAGTTTTGGGAATCTTTCCCGAGCAACAACATGCAGTTAGCAATGAATGATTTCATGCAGAATTATAGCAGCCAAATCGATATTGATCAGGCTAAAGCTCTATTTGATAAATCTATCGAGTCTGCTCAATTAATTTGGGGTGATCAGGCTTTTAAAAGACCTGAAGGTAGCTCTAAACTTATTCAGGGAATATATGATGCTCAAATAGTTTCACTAGGTATTTTAATAAGTGAAGGGTATATTGATCTAATTAACAAGAATTCTAATTTTATCTACCAAGCATTTTTAGATTTATACCACAATGATGATGAATATCAGAACTCAATGCGCCAATTTACCTCTAATGCAAAAAATATTAAATTAAGAATTTATAAAACTGTTGAACTAATTCAGGAGGTTATTAAGTCGTGACCTCTATTGCTAGAACTGAGTATTTCGAAAGAATTTCTTCAATTATAAGTTCATTCGAAAGACAACATTTATATAATAACTTTCTTAATGAACTTTCTCCTACTGAGTCACTTCACAATAATCAAGCCCGCTTATTAAGAAATGGTTTATCTATTTCTAATTTTTGTTTTTTTGAGGATTTTATAAAATCTAGGTTAGGTGAATGCTTACAAGACTTACCAAGTATATTTAGAGATTTTCAAAGTATACCTGATGCACTTCAACAAGTAATAACTATAAATGCTTTAGAATCAATTCAGAAAAGGGGTGAAACAATAAAAAGAAGTAAAAGTATTCCTGATGCAATAAATTTCATTCAGGAAAATACTTATAGTATTGGTAGTACATATAATAATTCCACCCCTTATTCAATTTCAAAATTCTCATTAGGATGGTCTAAAGAGAATATTAATTTTGATGACTATGTTAACTATTTAGGTTTTTTTCATGTAAAAAAAAGTAATGAAATTATTAAAAAAATTTCTTCTCATCTTTTTATGCCTATATTAGATCCTCAATTACAATTTAATCAAATTTCTATTGCTCGACATAAAGCAGCCCATGTACCTTCTCATAATATTTCAGTTGAGGACTTAAAAGAAAATATTAAAAATACTATTATTTATGCTTTTATCTTTGACTATTGTATTTCTTATTCAATGAAACTCTATCGTACTAATAGTCCGACTCATTTAGAAAAAAAATTTAACTTTCACGAAAATCTTCCTAAATTCAGAAGTATTATACAAAATAATGAAATTTATCAAACTCATTACAATTCTCAATCTAGATCTATAAAAAATTATACTGAGTATAGTTTAGCTAAAAATGTGACGTTATCTAAATTGAAAATCAATGAATTTTTAGTCTTTAAGAAAAATATAGAATCATACATAAATGAGTGGTATTTCAATTTTTAAATTCATTTAATATAAAAACTTGTATCTTTAAGAAATATAAAGTTCTATTACTCCCTTTCGTTAAAGGAGGGAGTATTCATTGTAAAATTTCATTCAAGCTTATAATTACATGTAACTCCTCCTCTATGGGATGAAGAACATTATACCAAAAGGTTATAAAACCCCATGCTCCAACAACATCTCTACTCCACTCACTTTTTTCATATGCTTTAAACGCTCCTTTTCCCACTTCAATTGCTGCTTTAACTCAGCACAGTCAGCATCTATAGCTTTATAAACATCACTAATATGCGCATGCTCTGCTTTCACATTCTTGGCTAACTGAAAAGAATCCAAAATATCTGCTATTTGGCTTTCAAGCTGCTGGCTTTGTGCATCCAATGCCAGTTTATAAAACCTCAATTGCTCGGCAGATAGTTCTTTAGCGCCTAGCCCTTTATTCTGTTCAAGTTGTAACTGGAGTTTGAGTAAATAAAACAAATCGTGTTTTTCATATGCCTGACTTGCTTGTTGGAACAACTCAGTTTTTTCTTCTTTTTTAGTTTCATCTTGCTCACGGTCTGGGTGAATCATCGCGGCAATTTTTAAATAAACCGTTTTAAGTGACTGCGCTGCCATTTGCTCAGCTTGTTCGCGTTTTTGTTGTTGTCTTTGCTGTTTGGCTTGTTCCCGTGCTTGTTGGTGCTCGGCCGCATACTGTTCAAAGTCTTCTTCAAGTTCTGAACTTTGATCAGCACTTTCATCGTATCCAGATTTTATTGACTGAGCTTTCTTATTCTTTTTTACCGATTCCGCTGCATGTTGCTGATAAAAGGTATCGATCTGCCTCACTAACTCTAACTGTTCAGCAGAAAGCATTTTGGAGCGCTTCAACATGTGTGAAAGCTGGGCAATTTTTTCATCTAATTTTTGTATATCCGCTTTGGAAAACTCATGACTATGCAACATATTCCAGAGTTGATCTAACTGCTGAAATAGCACTTCATGCAAATCGCCATACACAGGCATCAGTTTTTGTCGTATGTGCTGTTGAATCTCGGCTTGCGCATTTTGCCATGTGCTTAGGCTAACTTTTTGCTGTTCTATTTTATCAATCAGGCGATTCAGTTTTTTCTGCTGTGCAGATGGTTCAGACCTTTGCTGCAAGCTCACTTTAAGATCAAAGGACATACTCATCCACCTGAAAAAGAAAAAAGTGTAGCAATAATCAGACGAGGAAGGTAGCCAAGCATTCCTTAAGTCAGAATCAGCCTATTCATTTTTAGAAAATAGAATGCGATTATCTAAGTTATAACCTAAGAGATCCACCAAATCACTAATGGCAAAGTCACGGCAGCACATAAGGTTTGGAAGCTAATCACAGCTGCCATAAGCTGACTATCACCACCCAAAACTTTGGTTAAAATGTATGAAGCAGAAGCCGTCGGTAGTGCAAAGAAAATAACTAAAATTTGCGTTTGTAAGTTTGGTAAACCAAACCACATGCAGACCGCGTAAGCCAAGGCAGGCACTGCTAAAAGTCGTGCAAATGTGTCTGCCGCCAATACCACAATGTCTTTTTTAATTTGCATAAACTGCAAAGCTGCGCCAACACATAACAACCCCAATGGCAAACTCGACACTGAAAAAAGCTTAATAAACTGAGTAAAGCCTTCCCAAATCGGGATATGCAGTGCATTGACTGCTGCCCCGACCACACACGATGCAATTAAAGGATTTTTAAGGAGTGCAATCAAAACAGGTTTAATTGCCATGTGTTCTTTAGAGGTTAGAGCAAGCACCGAAATAACGTTCACGAGCGGAATGCAAAGCGCCAATAAAATTGCCAGTATTGCCATTCCTTCACTTTTAAAAAGCGAAGTCACTAAGGCCAAACCAATATAGGTATTAAAGCGAACCATACTTTGTACATGCACACCAAAACGTGCAGGCGGTATGTGCCAAAACATTCGGAGTATGTATAAAAAGGCGGTCACTGCAAAAACCACAATCAACATCGCAATAATGGCTGTGCTCAAGCTTTGTAAGTTAATTTTTGCAGTCGATAGCGTACTAAAAAGCAAAGCAGGAAATAAAATATAGTAATTGAGCTTCTCTGCCCCAGCCCAAAACTCATCGCTAAAAAAACGATATTTTTTAAATAAGTATCCCGATGCAATTAATGCAACTAAGGGAAAAAGAGATAAAACAATGCTATTCATTTCTTTACTCGAGTTTTGTGGAGGTTTGCTGTTTGGCAACTACCTTGGCTTACTCATATATTAAAGATAATGAAAACTCATGATAAAATGAGTTTTTACTCATAACAAATACAACATGACCTTTACCCAACTTGAAATTTTCGCACTCATTGCTGAACTAAAAAGCTTTACTGCTACAGCAGAAAAGCTAGGAATTTCACAGTCGGCAGTTTCCCATGCGCTTAAATCATTAGAACAACAATGGGGCATTAACCTGATTTCAAGAGCTCAGAGTGATATTGAGCTCACCACGACAGGTCAGCAGTTATTGACTCATGTAAAAGAGTTATTGAGTATTTCCGATACCTTAGAAAAAGAAGTGGCTGCCATCCATGGTTTAAATGAAGGCACATTACGTATTGGTTCTTTTGGGGCTTCATCCTCTATTTATCTATTGCCTGAAATTTTAGAAACCTTTCGGCAACGCTACCCTAAAATCGAAATTTATATTGATGAAGGTGAAGATAAAGAAGTTGCTCAATGGTTATTAGAACGGCGCATAGAAGTTGGTTTTTTGATTATGCCAGATAAGCGATTCGATACATTCCCTTTAATTGAAGATCGTTTTGTTGCATTAATTCCTAGTCACTACCCGCTCGCACAACAACTCTATATTGATCCAGCACAACTAGAAAACTGTCCTTTCATCATGACAATGGCTGGGAGTCGATATCAAGTCGAATTAATTTTAAAAAATTTTAATGTGAAACCAGACATCAAATTTTATGTATCACAAATTCTGAGTATCGTCAGCATGGTTCACAATCAATTAGGAGTGTCCATTGTGTCTGATATGGTCATCACCAAAGATTTACTCTCACTTTATCCAAACGTAGTTAAACGCCCTTTTAAACCGAACCTTAAACGTTCGATTGGTCTCGCAGTCAAAAATAAAAAGCACATGAGTCCCGCTGTGAAAGCATTTATTGAAGTTGCCCAATCGGTTTGGTCAAATCATTAAATGATTACGAATAATTTTTAGAAATTTGATAACGAACTTTTTCAGGTCAATTTATAAGCGCATTAGATGACTTGTAACGTAAAAAGCGCCATAACTGCTCTATCTTAACCAAATCAACGCACCATTTATCGCCAAAAACTACTTTTTCAATTCAAATTGGTGCACTTATTGCATATTCACTTTTATGCAATTGAGTTTGTTTCGACAAACTTAGGTTTTTAGATTCCTTAAATCTATTTTGGTGCAATTTACAGCCCCAGATTTGTTCCAAAATGGAATTTAGCACTTTTTTCGAGCATGCTATGCAAAATGTAGATCTATTTTTCTTATTACTTGGTGCTGTTTTGGTTCTTGCCATGCACGCAGGTTTTGCATTCTTGGAACTTGGTACGGTTCGCCATAAAAATCAGGTGAACGCACTTAGTAAAATTCTGACTGACTTTGCCCTCTCTGCAATCGCTTACTTCTTTGTTGGTTACTACATTTCCTATGGTCAGCACTTCTTCCATGATGGGACAAGCCTCGCAAGTGATCATGGCTACAACTTAATGCGTTGCTTCTTTTTACTGACTTTTGCTGCGGCTATTCCTGCCATTATTTCGGGCGGTATTGCTGAACGTGCAAAAATGCGTTCACAAGCAATTGCAACACTCGCTTTAGTTGCACTGGTTTATCCATTTTTTGAAGGTATGGTCTGGAATGGCAACTACGGTCTGCAAAAATGGTTAGAAGCAACTTTTGGTGCAGCTTTTCATGACTTTGCAGGTTCAGTCGTAGTGCATGCTATGGGTGGTTGGATTGCACTTGCTGCCGTGATTTTATTGGGTGCACGTTCTGGTCGTTATAAGAAAGATGGTCGTGTAAGTGCTCATCCACCGTCTTCTATTCCATTTTTAGCGCTCGGTTCATGGATTTTAATTGTAGGTTGGTTTGGCTTTAACGTGATGAGTGCACAGCGTGTTGATGCTATTTCTGGTCTGGTTGCAATTAACTCGCTTATGGCAATGGTCGGCGGAACAATTACAGCAAATGCGATTGGGAAAAACGACCCTGGTTTCTTACACAACGGTCCACTTGCGGGCTTAGTTGGAATCTGTGCGGGTTCTGACATTGTTCATCCAGTCAGTGCGCTGGTTATTGGCGGTGCAGCTGGTGCAATGTTCGTGTATCTATTCACCTACACACAAAACAAGCTCAAAGTAGATGATGTGTTGGGTGTATGGCCTTTACACGGTGTATGCGGCGCATTTGGTGGTATTGCAGTAGGTCTATTCGGCCAAAAATGGCTTGGTGGTTTAGGCGGTGTATCTTTTGCTTCACAGCTCATCGGGACAGTACTTGCAATTGCTATTGCGCTCGCTGGTGGCTTTATTGTTTATGGCCTACTCAAAGCAACTATTGGTATTCGTTTATCTCAAGAAGATGAGTTTAGAGGGGCAGATTTATCTATTCATAAAATTTCTGCAAACTCTGAAGAAGGTATGTTCTAACTCAACAATTGATAAGCAGGGTCAAAATATCCTGCTTATCATTAAGTTTTAAAGTCCTTGCCTACCCAAATCAATTAAAAAAAATTCCAAATAAATAATATATATCTATGAATCATCAATATTATTTTTTAAGTCGCAACTTTATTTCAACATTAAATTTTGTTTAGTTTAAGAACAATTTAAGTTTTATTTTATGTAATGCCTTCAACTCACACTCAAATTGATGTTGCATGGCAATGAACCAACAAAAACAATTTTTTCAACTTCAGCTTATTTTTCTTGCCCTTAGTTTTTTTATACTTTTATTTATATTTCCAGTGGGTGGGAAAATTGATATGTACTTCATCCAGCCATGGATGGATTCAACGGGTCATTTCTTTAATCGGGACAATTGGTACCTTGTCAGAGTTAACCATGAAATCGTAAAACAGATCATTACCACTGTTTATGTGATCTTTTTATTTCTGTGGATTGCATCGTTTAAAGTAGAAAAATTGAAGCTTTATCGCTGGCAATATGGCTATATGTTTTTTGTGAGTATGATTGGTAGTGGTGTAGTTGGCCTATTAAAATCACAATCTGCTCATGCTTGCCCTTGGAACATGGTTCATCCGACTGCTTTAAGTTATGTGTGGGATTTTACTGCTACCCATGGTCATTGCTTTCCAGGTGGTCACGCAAGTGCAGGCTTTATTTTAATGACAGGCTTTTTTGTTTATCGCCTTGAGCAACCTAAACGTGCCTATTTTTATCTGATCGCTGGCATTATCTTAGGCTTTCTGATGGGCTGGGGACAAATGATGCGTGGCGCCCATTTCCTTAGCCACAATTTATGGACAGGCTGGGTCGTTTGGGCAGTGAATATCTTATTTTATAAAATATGTATTCACCGCTTTGAGTTTGAAAAACGAATCAAACAAGAACTTGCTTAAATCAAGTTCTTGCTTCATGAATATGTAGAGCTTTAGGCAATTTAACTAAAACAGAAAGTCCGCCAAGTTCCATGCTTCGATCTAGTGTCAAAGTTCCACCTAAACGCTGAGTCGCTCGATCAACAATTGATAAACCTAAGCCACTCCCCACTTCAAGGTGGTGGTGTACACGATAAAAACGTTTTAAAACTTTATCGTAATGTTCTGGGTCAATCCCTGCACCGCTATCTTCAATTTGTATACACGCATCGCCATCTGTAGCAGTAAAAACTGAAATATTAATCATTCCTTCATGAGGCGTGTATTTGATTGCATTATCAATTAAGTTAAAAATAATTGAGTGTACTGTTGGCTCAATACTATGCATTTCAATTGGTTCGTTGCGGACAAAACCTAGGTCAATATCTTTTTGCATAGCTAAATTAACCAGTTGTTCAACACAATTTAAAGCGACATCATTAAGCTGAAAAGTTTTGGTTGGTTCAATTACACTTAAAGAGACATCTTGCTTAGCCAAAGCTAAAAGCTGTGTGACCAAATGCTGAATACGCGCTAATCCTTTACTCAGATTTTGCAAAGACTCGTGCTCAGGAAGCTGACTAATTAGAATTTTAGTTTGTAAATTTAGAGCTGTAACTGGTGTTCGAAGTTCATGTGCAGCATCGGCAATAAACTGTTTTTGTTCCATTTGAGCCTTTGATATGCGCTCAAATAAACGGTTCATTTCATCAATAGTTGGCAATAACTCTTGAGGGTAGTCTGCAACTTCAATGGGTGTCAGCTCTTCCGAATCACGATGAGTTAGTTCATTTTTAAAGTCATCTATTGGCTTTAGCCCTCGACGAATAATTGCAGCCAAAGCAAAAATTGCAAATGGCAAAATAATTAAATATGGAATGAACATACTTCCCGCAAGTTCCCAAGCAAAAGCTTCGCGAACTCGTTCTTGTTGACTGACCTGAATCTGGTAATCTTTTAAAGGCAAAACATAAGTTCGCACTACGCCTTGGCTAGTTTTATGAGAGTAAAAACCAGCTTGTGTAACAGGTGCAACCAACAGATGTAAACTGTGAGATAAATGAGCCTGATCCTTATAAGCCCAAATATCTAAAAACAAATCTTCTTCATGATAAGTTTTATGTAAATCAAACTTACTACTTACTGTTCTTAAAGGATACTCAGCTGTTCGTTCTGCTAAATACTGCATTTGAGTATCTAAAATTTCATCAACTTCTTGAAGTGCAACCTTATAGGCACTAAAAATTAATATACAACCTAAGATGACACTGAAAATTGAGGTGCCCCAAATCAGTCGTTTCTTTAATGAATAATGCACTTTTATAAAGTTCCAAAATTGAAGCGAGGATTACCCTAAACGGTAACCCAACCCTCGAATAGTTCGAATAAAGTCTTTTCCAAGTTTAGCTCTCAAGTGATGCACATATACTTCAATCGTATTACTGGTCACTTCACTATCGAAATCATATAACTTATCTTCAAGATTTGCCTTAGAAAAGATTTTATTTGGATGGCTCATTAAAGGAATAAGAATCGCCCATTCACGGTTCGACAAATCAATCCGCTGGCCTTTAAAGGTTGCAATATGTTGTTCAACATTTAAAACCAGATCGCCATTTTGTAAAAGTTGCTCATGATTCGCAAGCTGAGCCTCTACTCCAGTACGGCGCAATAGCGCATGAATACGGGCAAGTAACTCATCGAACTCGTATGGTTTAATTAAGTAATCATCTGCACCGTGGTTTAATCCATCCACGCGGTTTTGCAACTGGTCTCGTGCCGAAATGATTAAAACTGGAGTGACAGCTCTTTGACGGATTTGCTTTAAAACCTGCATGCCATCCATCATCGGCAAACCTAAGTCTAATAAAATGATATCAAACTTATTTTTAGCTAATTGAGCCAGACCATCCAAGCCATTATTGACCCACTCCACCTCAAATTGATGATATTGCAGCAACGTTATTGTTGACTCAGCAATCATAAAATCATCTTCAATCATTAAGATTTTTGTCATGTTCTAGGCTCGCTTTAATTCACATGGGCACATGAGTGCAACATGTCCAGTTGAGGGTTAATGACCTGAGTTTTCACATCCAGCATACTTAACAAACTTGGGAATAAATTATCCTGACTTAACTTTTGTTTCGTTTGTTGGCCTAAACAACTCACTTGCGCAAGATTGTGCTGTTTCCAGTTATCAGAGAACCACATAATCATTGGTACATGTGTTTGTTGAGTCGGTGCAATTGCATAAGGTGAACCATGTAAATATAAACCATGTTCGCCAGTTGATTCGCCATGATCAGATAAATACCATAAACCTGTTTGATATTTCGATACTTCTTTTAAATTATTAATCATCTGACTTAATACATGGTCTGTATATACGATTGAATTATCATAGCTATTTATTAATTCGGTTGGAGAACAACCCTGTATCGCATTAGTATCGCAAGTCGGTTTAAACTTTTGATATTCCACAGGTGCACGCTTGTAATAGGCTGGGCCATGACTGCCGACTTGATGTAAAACAATTAAACGTGGACGCGTGTCTTCTTTAGGAATAGTAGCTAAATATTCATTTAAGCTATCAATTAAAATACCATCAAGACATTCGCCATCTTTACACCATTTTTGCTTTAACTTTTCTGGAATTTGATATTGCTCAACACGATCACATGCGCCTTTACAACCAGAATTGTTATCAATCCAAGTCACCTGATAGCCCGCACGCTTTGCAATATCAAGTAATCCTTCACGATGACTTGCTAATTGCTCATCATAGTCAACACGTGGCATGCCAGAGAACATGCATGGAACTGAAACAGCTGTTGCTGTACCACATGAACTTACTTGAGAAAAATTCAAAATATCTTGTTTAGAAAGCTCCGGATTCGTATTTTTAGCATAACCATTGAGTGAAAAACTTTCCGCACGCGCTGTCTCACCGACAACCAGCACCATTAATTTAGGCAGGTTCTTTTGTACTGACTGAACCTGATGAGCATCTTGACCATAATGTATTAACGGTAAGTTCTTCTTAGGTGCCTTTTTATGATAATAAGACATCAAAGAAGAAATAGTGTTTTGAGGAGAAATCATGCCTTTTAAATCACGATGTTCACGAAAAATAGCTGCAAAATCCACATAATATGTAAAAAGCAGAATACCAACAATTGCAAAAGAAGCGATAATTGAACCGACTTTTTTCAACAAAAAATGGGATACTTTTTCTTTTTTAAGCTTTACTTGAGTAATTAAAATAATAGGTAAAACAACGAAGAAAACTGTCCAAAGTCCAAAGCGTAATGAAACTAAATCAGAAACTTCAGATACATCTGTTTGTATCATATTTTGAATCTGATCAGGCGAGATGATTACACCTAACGTATTTACAAAATAAGAGCTAAAACCACCAATGAAAACCAGCAAAATTGCAAAAAGTTTGGCTGTCCATTTCCAGTTTAAAATTTGTAAAAGTGCATAATACGCAGCAACAACAATAAGCACTGTAGCAGCTAAAAATAGAATAGCTTTTACTCCAAAATATGGAGTTAAAAGATGTACTTTGTTATAAAAACCAATATTTAAAACTGCACCTAACCAAATGGCTATAATGAAATTAAACATAAACAGTGAAATCTGTTTATTTTTTAAGGTAGAAAAAAAATTCAGCATCTTGGGGGAACTACAATCTTTTTATGATGCTTTACTGTAGAAATTGAAACTTAAAAATGACTTAAATAAAAAATGATCTAATACATAAATCTTAAAAAATACTTATTTCAAATTTTTTCTAATAAAAAGACGAGGTTAAATTTAACCTCGTCTTTTTTGATTTTTAACTAAATATTGTTCTTAGAAACTATATTTAGCCATTAAACCAACACGGTTATCTTTGTAAGACTTACCTTCAAAGGTATCACGCTTACCATTTACATACTCTAGACCCAAATCAATTGGTTTAACTGGTGTATAAATCACGTTAAGCCATGCTTGTTGAACTTTTTCATTTGCAGAAGCATTTAATCTTGCAAAATCAGTACCGTCATCAGCGAATTGAGCACCATATGCTAGAGTAGAACGTAAGTTAGGTAAAATCTTATAAGTTCCACCCACTTGTACCGCTACAAATTTATTCTGCTCAATAGAATTACCTTCTACTGCATAAGGAGTGTTACTACCATATAAGTAACTATTATCACCAACAACATATGATGCATCAGCAAAGAGTTTTAAAGGATCAGACACTTTAAAGTCAGTACCTACAGCAACACCCCATCCAATTTTATCATCATCAGCAAGCTGTGATTTATAATTTTCAACTAATGCACGAGCTGAAGCAGAACCTCTGCCGTCTGCATAGCCTTGAGTAATTTTAGCAGTTAATGCAGGTAGGCTATACTTAATACTATCGCCTGTTACCGAAGTAGTGCTATCACCTTTTTCAGCAGAAACAAATAGTTGCGTAGTCGGACCTAACTTGTAGTTATAACGTACTTGCGGAACACGTTTAGTACCACCACCAATGTTTGTCGAGAAGTCGATCATTTCTGGTGCATGGTTAGACAGGAAGTTTGAAGTTGTTTGACCAAACAACCAGTTGTTATATGTTAAATAAGCATGACGAATACGCAATGAGCCATTTGAGTCTGATGTTGAGCCAGCAAAATCGACTTCGATTTTACCACCTACTTTATCGTCTCCTACAGGCGTATTAAAATCTAAACCAAGGCGTGTCGTTTTAGCAGTCGCACGTAATTTATCATGCGTTTTGCCGTCTGACTTACTTACATCACCGAAGTCGTTATCCGCACCTTCAATAATATAGTTAGCGTCACCACGAACAAAACCATATAGGTTCACATCAGCGCCAGCTTTAGATTTAAATCCTGCTAACGGTGAAACTGGTGCAGCAACTGGTTGTGCTTTCACTTCAGCGAGTTGAACTTGCTGTTGTTGCTGTACTTGCTGTTGTTGTTGCTGTACTTGGCTTTGTTGTTGAATTAAAGCTTTTAAAGCCTCAACTTCTTTACGAAGCTGTTGAATTTCCGCTTTGTCGGAAGTCGCAGCATGTGCCCCACTCATCATTAAAGCTGTAACTGTAAGAGCTAAACTTTTAACAACGAAAGATTTACGATTAAGGAATAGATCCATCAAAAACTCCAAAAAATATATTTTATGTTGCCTATCCATGCCAAGTTGATTTACGCCATTAAATTAGGTGACTAAAAAATCAACTCTCCTCCACTTTGGTTACATTAATTTTATTACCGCAACCAAAACCAATTTCAACGTTATGCAAGACCAAAATCAATAATCAAAGACATAAAAACTATACTTTGACTTACAGATTTTCACCTTAACTTCATGTTGTAACGAATCCTACACAACTCTCTTATCTTATAGAATGATTAAATCGTTATTTCATTATTCTTTTTTAGACTTTAGGCTAATATCCAATCTACTTGAACATTTTTCTACCCATTTTAATTGATTCACATGATTTTTCTTGTTAACGAAATCCATTTTTACTCCAGTTAGCTTCCATTTGCTACCTAAACAAGATGGCACAATTAATAGAGCATTTAAATAGCTAAAAACATACATTTTTAAAAACATAGACAAAGGTAGTAGATAATGACTAGATCACTCCTTAATCGATACTAAATTTCTTTATTTCATTTAGTTAACATTATTTTTCTTGTAGTTTTGCATGTTTCCAGACAGAAATAGGGAGCAAAGTAACAGTGCCAATAATGACAATAGCTATCAAATAATGGAAATAACCGAAAGCATCTCCAAACACACCACTCAAGCTATAAAGCCCCCCACTCACAGTCGCCATGACTGAAACCTGAAAGGTAAAATCTGTTCCTGCATATTCTTTTCGACTGTAGTGCATGACTAAGGTCAACATAACCACTAACAACATTGCCGAGAATGCATCCTCTAAAGCATTGACTGTATAGATAGCCCAGACATTGAGTTGAATTTTCTGTTCGTAAGCATAAGCTAAATAGGCATAGGCCGCTAAACTCATGATTTTAAATACTGAAAAAATAATTAAAGTGGTAGGTCTAGAGAAGTATTTCAGCACTCCACCAGCGATTGCTGCCCCTGCCAGTGCTGCTACTGCACCGAGCATGGTGATATAAACGCCAATTTGAGTAAAACTTAGCCCCATATCGACCATTAAAGGTTTAAGTAATGGTCCAGCTAAACCATCTGCTACTTTAAAAGTAATAAGTACAACCAACCAAGAACGAAGCTCTTTATTTTGGGAGAAATAACTCAAGTAAGCTTTAATCTTTATGACTAAATTTTGCTGGCTAGGTTTAAGTTGATGACCTGAATAAACTGCATGTTTAGGTTCTTTAAATAATAAAACGGGTAAAGTATTTAAAAACACCAAGGCTGCTAATAACAGGAAAGTGGGTTGCCATGTTAACCAGTCTAAACACCAGAGTACGGCACCTCCACCTACAATAAAACCGAGTCGGGAACCAATCACCTGAAATGTATTTCCCCAATGTTGCTGGTCATGCTTTAACAAATTGACGGCCAAAGCATCGGTCGCAATATCTTGTGTTGCTCCTGTTAAGTTCATTAAAAGAAGCGAAATAAAAAAGGCAAATAAATAAAGAGGCTGGTCTAAAGCTTGAATGGGGAAAAAAGACAAAATACACAGCACAGCTACCGTCAAAAACTGCGTAGGTAAAATCCAACTACGATAGTGCCCCAAACGGGAAAGTGCATGTCGGTCAACCCACGGCGCCCAAAAGATCTTAATTGACCAAGGCAACATTAATAGACCAAAACCACCAATATGAGCGAGTGACACACCTTGTGCCCTTAAAATAACAGGTAAAGCATGAGTCATAAAACCGACAGGTAGCCCTTGTGCCCAATATAAGGAAAATAGCAGAAGATAAAGATTTTGCTGCCGAAACATATATACCTACTTTTTATTTCTTTAATGAGGAATAACATCAAATGTCATGTTGTTCTTACATTTTGCCAATGAAGCATATATTTCAAAAGATTAAGATAAAACGAGGACAAGTTAAAATTTAAAAAAATATGGATCAACATTTCCCTAATTTACCTGATTTGGTACCCCAACGTGGTACTGCTTTAAGCCGAGCACTATTTAAGAAACTTTTTTTAGCGCAAGGTTGGACAATTGAAGGCGAAGTTCCTAATTTTCCAAAAGCAGTAGCGATTATTTCCCCTCATACTTCCAATATTGATGGATGGTATGGCTTTCTTGCGATTTTCGGATTAGGTATCCAAATTACAGTATTGGGTAAAGACGCCCTTTTTAAACCACCGTTTAAGCGGGCATTAGACTGGGCTGGAGTCATTCCTGTTAAACGTGATACAGCCAATGGACTTACTGAACAAGTGGTTGCAACCATTCAAAAATATGACAAGATCTGGATTGGGATGGCGCCCGAAGGCACACGTAAAAAAGCAAAAAAAATGAAAAGTGGTTTTTACCATATTGCCGCAAAAGCCAATATTCCCATTGTGATGTTTTCTTTTGATTATGACCGTAAGACGATTCACTGCTTAGGTCACTTAGACCCGAGTGGCAACTACGATGAAGATCTCACCAAGATTTTTGAGCATTATAAAGGAAAAATCTCACCCAAAAATCGTAATTGGCTTGCCGAACCTTTACAAAATCTAGTGAAAAAAACCTAGCAAAAATTGAGCGAATCTGGTCTTATGGCCCTTCTTAATTTATCTCGACATAGATTATTTTTAAAGATGAAAATTGCTCAATTTGCCAGTATTGGATTTATCTCTCTAGCACTCTTTGGCTGTGATAAATTTAGCAAAACACCAACGCCGACTACCTCAATTAAAGCCCGTGAACCTGTAATTGCGCTTGCTTTAGGTGGCGGTGGAGCAAAAGGATTTTCACATATTGGTGTGATCAAGGTTTTAGAGTCTCATGGAATTAAGCCTAAAATTGTAACGGGTACCAGCGCTGGTAGCTTTGTTGGAAGTATCTACGCGAGTGGACAAACACCTTATCAATTGCAAAGTCTGGCTCTGAAATTACAAGAGTCTGATATCCGTGATTTAACGCTTAACCGTCAAGGCATTATTCTTGGACAAAAGTTACAAGACTACGTTAACCGTAATGTTGGCAATAAACCGATTGAGAAATTCCCAATCCGTTTTGCGGCTGTGGCAACTCGTCTTGATAATGGTCAAAAGGCAGACTTTATTAAAGGTAATGCAGGCCAAGCAGTACGCGCCTCTTGCAGTATTCCAAATGTGTTCGTGCCAGCCACAATCGGCAATCAAAAATACATTGATGGTGGATTAGTTAGCCCAATTCCCGTTAAAACAGCTCGTGATATGGGTGCAGATATTGTGATTGCCGTTGATATTTCAGCGCGTCCAGCAGGTAATCGCCCAGCCAATATGTGGGGATTATTAGATCAAACCATTAACATTATGGGTCAACAAAGTATTAATGAAGAACTCAAGCAAGCCAATGTTGTGATTCAGCCTAAAGTGGGTCATTTAGGTACACTTGATCTCAAATCAAGTAATCAGGCAATTTTGGAAGGTGAAAAAGCTGCTCAAGCTCAAATTCGCCAAATTGAAACTGCAATTGCAACTTTCAAAAAATCTCCAGCAGCATTTAAGCCCGCACCACGTTCTAAATTCTAATTGAAGTGGTTTTTTTCTATCCACATTTCCTATCATCTGCTACAGTGGTAAAAGTGATATTAGTCACTTTTACCCATCATAAAGATATATAAAAGAGCAGATTTATGGAGTTTGTTGTACAACCTTGGCACTGGTTTGTATTGGGTATCTTACTTATTCTTTCTGAACTGATTCTACCTGCCTTTGCCGCACTCTGGTTTGGTATTGCCGCCATTATGGTGTGCATTCTCTATTGGCTATTTCCAGATATTAGCCTCACAACACAAATTGTATTGTGGATAATACTATCCGTGCTATGCACCATTCTTTGGTTCAAATTTATTAAACCCTTATCAATTGATAAAACGAAAGCGGGACTGCCCCGTGAAGCAACGATTGGTCAAATTGGAATGGTGATTCAAACCGGTCTAGACCATGATCAAATTATTGTTCGCTTTCCAATGCCTATTTTAGGGGCCGATGAGTGGAATTGTCGGAGCACTACTCCTGTTAAAGTAGGCGATCGTGTTAGAGTTATTGATATTTCGGGTAATGACTTAATTGTTCAAACCCATGGTACTTCATAAACATTAAAGATAAAGAGAGGGTATTTTCATGCCAGTCGGTACTATTATTGTTTTAGCCTTTTTGGCTTTTGTGGCTATTACCATTTTTAAAGGGGTTCGTATTGTTCCTCAGGGCTACAAATGGATTGTCCAACGTTTAGGTAAATATCACACCACCCTTAATCCGGGACTTAATTTTGTAATCCCCTACATCGATGATGTCGCTTATAAAATTACCACGAAAGACATTGTGTTAGATATTCCATCACAAGAAGTGATTACACGTGACAATGCTGTATTACTTATGAATGCTGTGGCATATATCAATTTAACCACACCAGAAAAAGCAGTTTACGGTATTGAAAACTATACATGGGCGATTCAAAAC
This sequence comes from Acinetobacter oleivorans DR1, assembly GCF_000196795.1. Taxonomy (NCBI): domain Bacteria; kingdom Pseudomonadati; phylum Pseudomonadota; class Gammaproteobacteria; order Moraxellales; family Moraxellaceae; genus Acinetobacter; species Acinetobacter oleivorans. The sequence goes on along the minus strand of NC_014259.1, from coordinate 732,545 downwards.
CTTGTACAAACCTCACTGCGTTCTATTGTCGGTGAAATGGATCTAGATGATGCATTGTCTTCACGTGATCATATTAAGGCTAAGTTGAAAGCTGCAATTTCTGATGATATTTCGGATTGGGGTATCACCTTAAAAACGGTTGAGATTCAAGATATTCAGCCATCTACAACAATGCAAGCTGCCATGGAAGCTCAAGCTGCGGCAGAACGTCAACGTCGTGCTACAGTAACGAGAGCAGATGGTGAAAAACAAGCTGCCATTTTAGAAGCTGACGGTCGCTTAGAAGCATCTCGTCGTGATGCAGAAGCACAAGTTGTTTTAGCTGAAGCTTCGCAAAAAGCGATTGAAATGGTAACAAGTGCAGTTGGTGATAAAGAAACCCCAGTGGCTTACTTGCTAGGTGAGCAGTACATTAAATCGATGCAAGATATGGCTAAATCAAGCAATGCTAAAACCGTAGTTTTACCTGCCGATGTTTTAAATACAATTCGTGGCATTATGGGAAAGCATAATTAATTTAATTGCTTGAAATAAGTCATTGAAATAAAAACGGCGACAATCATGTCGCCGTTTTATATTGAGTATTATTGGTTGTTTAATCTTTTTTGATCTTTCAAAGGTAGTTTTTTTACGACCAAGTCATAAGAGTCGCGAATCAAGTCTTGAAGTAAATCACGAGTTAAGTTTTTATGCGGAGTAATGGAAATCCAGTGCTTTTTATTCATGTGGTAACCAGGAATAATAAATGAATAGAGCTCCTGATATTCCTGACTTTTATAAGGGTCACATTTGAGATTAATCATTTTGACACCAGCTACGTCCGCTGTGAGCATGAATATTTTTTCTAAAATTTTAAAAACTTCATAGTCAGGTCCAAATGGATGAACGTGTTGGCTAAAAGGAAGATTATGTGCAATTTCAATTGCTTTTTGATGGAGTTGTTCACCATTCATTCTCTTCTCCCTTATCCATTTCACATGAATATAAGCAGGATTATTGATTTAATTTTTTCTTAGTTGGTACGTGCTAAAAGGAATTGTGAAATCTCAACTAACTCTTTTGCATTGTCACCAAAATAAGCTAAAGCTTCAAAAGCTTGATCATGCAATTCTTTAGCATAAATCTGTGCTTGCTCAAGCCCCATTAAAGCTGGGTACGTCGATTTTTGAACTTGCTCATCTTTACCAGCAGTTTTGCCCAAAGCTTCGGTACTCGAAGTAATATCGAGAATATCGTCTAATACTTGAAAAGCCAGTCCAATGGTCTGCCCATATTGGCGCAATTTTGGAATTGCTTGATCTGTTCCAGAAAAGATAGTGACTGCACCCATCATAATTGCAGCCTGAATAAGCGCACCAGTTTTATTACGATGAATATTTTCAAGTTCGTCTTGAGCAATTTGTTTAGCTTCAGCTTGTAGGTCTAACACCTGTCCACAAACCATTTTAGAAGTGGCTGTTGCTAAAATCTGAATTTGTTTTAATACAATTGCAGCATCGGTACCCTGCCCTTGTTCATCGAACAAACGACTACCTAAAACTTCAAAAGCCATTGATTGTAAAATATCGCCTGCGAGTAAAGCAGTATCTTCACCAAATGCAACATGACATGTCGGCTGACCACGGCGCAGTAAATCATTATCCATACAAGGCAAGTCATCGTGCGCTAGCGAATAACAATGAATTAACTCTACAGCAACCGCAGCACGACGAGCCGCAGCAAAATTTGGATTAGGCTGTAAAGAAGCTGTGGCATAACACAAAGCCGGACGCACACGTTTTCCACCAAGCATGACTGCATGATGTACTGCACTTTTTAAAGGCTCTGGAATTGAGAACGCGGCCAGTGTCGTCAATAAATCTTGTTGAATACGTTGTTGAGCTTGTTTTAAAACATCCGCATTAACTTGAGAGAGTGATGACACAGTCGCCTCGATAAAATCAGTAGAGAAATTTTATTGAATGTAATGAAGCATTCATGCGCTACATCATACACGATTCACTGTGAAAAGTGGGTGATGAGTTTTTGAAGGCAACTGTAAAAAAGCCTCTACATGATTGAGAGGCTTTTTCTTACTTAATGACTTTTAGAAGCTGTCACCTGGGACGCGTACCCAGCCTTCCATTAACACACGTGCACTACGGCTCATAATGGCTTTTTTCACGACCCATTGATCGTTAATAAGTTCCGCTTGAGCACCAACACGTAATGTTCCAGATGGATGACCAAAACGTACTGCTTCACGTTCGCCGCCGCCAGCCGCAAGGTTTACTAACGTTCCCGGAATGGCAGCCGCAGTGCCAATCGCAACAGCTGCTGTTCCCATCATTGCATGGTGCAATTTACCCATCGACAAAGCACGAACCAGTAAATCGACATCACTCTCTGAAACTGACTTACCACTTGAAGCGATGTAGTTTTTCGGTTTAGAAACAAAAGCAATTTTTGGTGTGTGCTGACGTGCAGCCGCTTCTGAAATATCTTTAATTAGGCCCATCTGTACCGCACCATACGCACGAATTTTTTCAAAACGTGCCAGCGCAGTTGCATCACTATTAATATGATCTTGCAGCTCTGTACCTTGGTAACCCAAATCTTCTGCATTTAAGAAAATGGTTGGAATTCCGGCATTAATAAAAGTCGCTTGGAAACGACCAATATCAGGAACATCTAATTCATCAACGACATTCCCTGTAGGGAACATATCACCGCCTTCTTCGCCATCATCGGCTGGATCTAAAAACTCAATTTGAACTTCAGCAGCAGGAAACGTCACTCCATCAAGTTCGAAATCACCAGTTTCTTGAACTTGATCATTGGTGATAGGCACATGCGCAATAATGGTTTTTTGAATATTTTTTTGCCAGATTCGAACCGTGCATAGACCATTTTCTGGAATACGATCTGCATCAACCAAGCCATTTGAAATCGCAAAAGAGCCAACAGCAGCGGTTAAATTACCGCAGTTACCACTCCAGTCTACAAAAGCTTGATCAATTGAAACCTGACCAAACAAATAATCAACATCATGATCTGGCTGAGTACTTTTAGCCAAAATAACAGTTTTACTGGTACTTGAAGTGGCTCCGCCCATCCCATCAATTTGTTTTCCATAGGGGTCTGGGCTACCAATTACACGTAGTAAGAGCTGATCTCTTGCTTGTCCTGCAACTTGGGCTTTTTCCGGCAAATCATCAAGCTTAAAAAAGACACCTTTACTGGTTCCACCACGCATATAAGTTGCTGGAATTTTAATTTGCGGTACTGAGCTCATATCAACTGTTATCCTTACTATTATGTTCTTCTATATCAAAACAAGCATTCTTGTTTACCCTTCTCTGCATCTTAAATTGTTTTAAGGCCAAGAGATAGCGATCTGCTTTATACATCAATCGTATTGACGCGAGCATATTTTGAGAATTTAGCAATATGCTTGCAATGACTTAATCTAAGCAAAATCTATGAAAAAAAGTCTATATGAAATTATATTTTTTAGATCACTTTTCACTCCATATTGAAATATTAAAAGTAAGCCGATGATTTTAAATATATTTTAATATTACTTTTCAGTCACAGCTTATTAATTTGTAGTCTAGGCTAAAATAACTCCATCTATTAGAATAATTTACTTATTCATTGTGAGTGAAGACCTTTGACCAACGAATCTTCTACACTGCAACGAGGACTAAAAAATCGACATATCCAATTAATTGCTATGGGTGGAGCAATTGGTACCGGATTATTTTTAGGCTCGGCGCAAGTGATTCAATCTGCGGGACCATCCATTATTTTAGGATATGCCATTGGTGGCTTAATCGCGTTTTTGATTATGCGCCACTTGGGAGAAATGATTGTTGAAGAACCTGTTGCAGGATCGTTCAGCCATTTTGCTTATAAATATTGGGGGAAATTTCCCGGATTTTTAGCTGGATGGAATTATTGGATACTCTATGTTCTGGTTGCGATGAGTGAACTCACCGCTGTTGCCAAATATATTAATTATTGGTGGCCTCATATTCCAGCGTGGACTTCTGTCTTATTTTTCTTTGTCGTTATTACAGCCGTAAACTTAACCAATGTTAAGTTTTATGGTGAATCTGAATTTTGGCTCGCCATTATTAAAGTAACTGCGGTCATCTCGATGATTATTTTTGGGCTTTATTTGTTGTTTACAGCAGATGCGGGTTCAAGCATTTCATTTAGTAACCTGTGGACACATGGTGGATTTTTTCCAAATGGCTTTAGTGGTCTGTTCTATATGTTAGCTTTCTTAATGTTCGCCTTTGGCGGCATTGAGCTAATTGGTATGGCAGCAGCAGAAGCAAAAGATCCGAAAAAAACCATTCCAAAAGCAATCAACCAAGTTGTTTTCCGTATATTGATTTTCTATATCGGTTCACTAACCATTTTGCTTTCATTAGTGCCATGGAACCAGTTAGATCTTGGTGGCCTCGACAAAAGCCCATTCGTCATGATTTTTAGCCAAATGGGAATTGGTTGGGCTGCGCATCTTCTTAACTTTATTATTTTAACTGCTGCTTTATCTGTTTATAACAGTGGTATGTTTGCAAACAGCCGTATGTTATACGGTCTAGCTCAACAAGGTAATGCTCCAAAAGTTTTCAAAAAAGTAAACAAACAAGGTGTACCTGTTCCAGCCGTATTACTTTCTGCATTATTAATTTTTGGTTGTGTACTGTTGAACTACTTTGTACCCGAAGATGCATTAAGTCACTTAATGTATATCGTTGTTGGTGCATTAGTATTGAACTGGGCAATGATTAGTTTGACTCACCTCAAATTTAGATCAGCAATGAAGGCAAAAGGTGAAACAACTCACTTCCCTGCACTTTGGGCACCATTTAGCAACTATTTGGTTTTAGGCTTTATTGCGGTTGTTCTCTACATTATGTGGAGCCAAGGGTTCAAAGAATCTGTGATGATGATTCCTATCTGGATTGTTCTCATGTTTGTACTATTTAAATTATTGAATTCTAAAAAACAATAATATTATATTTCGTACCTAAACACTAAAAAGCCCCTATTTCGATAGGGGCTTTTTAGTTCATAATCAGAAAATTAAGCGCTATAAAATTAAAATTTCATCGACAATAAAATTAGATGTTATGCATATTTATACTGACGCGAACAGTAAGCTCGTTCAATTTCTGGCGAACGTAATTGTTGATGCTTAGTTTTACGCCCTGCCATACGTTTGCGCCAGAGTTTAAAACTATTGGTTTTCAGGTTGTATCTCATTAAACGAATAACTTCACTTTCACTTAAGCCATATTCTCGCTCAATTGCTTCAAATGGAGTGCGATCTTCCCATGCCATTTCAATAATTCTAGATAAGTCCTGTTCATCAACTTTTTTCATGTTATGCCCTTTTGAATTATACGATAGCCAAATCTGATTTTTAACAAACAACCTTCTAGGAATAACTTCACTTACCTGATTGCTTGCCTTAAACCTTTTCGTGTTTTGCTTCAGATCATAGAAAGATCAACATGAATTTTTTGTGATTTTTTAGCTTTCTAAACTGTTTTTCTACAAGACATAAGTGTTCCAAACTGTTGAATGGTTCAACTTTATCTTTATTGCCCACTATCGCAAAAGTTTTAATAACTAAAATGTAAAAAAGCCATTGCCTTCGCAATAGCTTTTTTGTTTATAATCATAAAATTATGCGCCCTTAGCTTAACTGGATAGAGCAGTTGCCTCCTAAGCGACCGACGTGGGTTCGAGTCCCGCAGGGCGCACATATTTCACCTCTTAATCCTTCACTTCAGCCAACAATGTTTCAGCTGCAAGTTTTCCTAAATTATTAGAAGCAAGCGGACTATCACCAGTTAGCAATTTACGGTCTCTATGACATTGACCTGTAATGCCCTTATTTAAAATTTCTACACCGAGTTTTTCAAGGTTTTCACCTACTAGCCAAGGTAAAGCCCCGGGCATATAACCAATATCAATATTTGCGCCCTTATCTAATGAATCAGGGAATACACAAATTTGATAGCCTTTAAAAATATAGTTTTCTGGTTGTTCATCTACTGCCGCAGCCAGTAATGAAGCTGGACCATGACATAAAGTAATAATAAATTTATCTTGTTCAACCGCCCATTTAAGAACTTTTTTCACCTCAAGGCTATGTGGAATTTTAGCTAATACGCCATGCCCACCCGGAATAAATACAGCCGCATATGGTGAATTTTCCCCCACTGCGTTTTCTAAAATATCAGTTAGCTTTAATGGATTTTTTAATTTGTCTGCATATTTCTGAAAGGTATCTAATACAACTTGTTCTTGCTTTGGCATTGCCCACATTTCAAGTTTGGCAGGGTTTCCAGAAAGTGTCGCAACATCAATTTCAAAGCCAGCATTATCTAAATGAAACATCGGTAAAAGCATTTCTACAGGGTGGTTACCTGTTGAAAAGAACTTACCGTTTTGCATCTGGATGTAACGCTCATCAGTTGCAATCATTAAAACTTTTTTATTACCCGCATACGGCGTTGAATAAGTCGTGCCGTCGTAATCGGTTTTAGGAGCAGTATATTGACTCAGTGAATAAGGTGATGGGAAAAAGGCATTATCTTCAGCCAAATCTGGAGTAGGATTTTTATCATCAATATTTGCGGTATTCATTGTTACTATCCTTTTTCATCAGTATGGAAAGAAATAATAAAGTAGGAACCAATTGTTATTTCTTACTCAATTTATAGGTGAAGTTATGGAGCTGGTGCAATCTGCCAATAGAATTTGGCAATTTTTATAGAGAAATAGGCAGAGTCTAGAATTAAAAAGTATAGTTTAGGCGAACCTGTCGTTCACCCAAACGTTAATGATTACAGCGTTATGCATTCATTTCTAAAACGATCTTTCCAATATGATCACCTTGTTCCATACATGCGTGAGCACTTTGTACATCTGAAAAAGCATACGTTTTATAGATTTGCGGTAAACATTTACCTTGTGCCAAGAGCGGCCATACATGCTCATGCAAAGATTGTGCAATCTCGGCTTTTTCTTGGCTATTACGTGCTCGCATCGTTGAACCCGTAATTGTGGCACGTTTTAAAATCAGTTTTTGTAAATCAAATTCTTTTGCGATTCGACCACCCATAAAACCAATAATGACAAGTCGGCCATCACGTTTTAATAGATTTAAATTTTTCGTGAAATAAGAACCACCCACAATATCCAAAATAACATCAACACCTTGATTTTGAGTATGTTTCAAAATTTCTTGCTCAAAATCTTGGGTTTTATAGTTAATTGCTGTGGTGAAACTAGAGAGTGCTTCAACTTTATCTTCACTACCAACGGTCGCAAAAGTTCTAATTCCTAAAGCTTGGCAAATCGCTAAAGCTGTAGTTCCAATACCACTTGCCCCACCATGAATCAGTGCGGTTTCATCTTTCTTTAAACGGCCAATATCAAATAGGTTTGCCCAAACCGTAAAAAATGTTTCTGGAATCGCAGCAGCTTGAGTAAAAGATAAATTTTCAGGTATTGGCAATACTTGAGTTGCAGTTACCGCACAATATTCTGCATAACCACCGCCATTTGTTAGGGCACAAACTTTATCACCAACCTTGAATTGATCTACTTGTTCACCCACAGCAACCACGACACCAGCGACTTCAAGTCCCGGTATTTGAGTAACACCTTTAGGCATTGGATATAAACCCATACGCTGTAAAACGTCAGGACGGTTAATTCCAGCAGCCTTTACCTCAATTAAGACTTCATCTGCTTGAGGTACTGGAAGACTAGCATCTTGAACTTTTAGAACCTCAGGTCCACCAGGAGCCGTAATTTCAATAATTTTCATGGTTTTGGGAAGGGTCATAAAATACTCCATGTTTGATTTATATTTCAAAATACTAATCTACGTTAAATAATTGAGGACTTGGGTGGAACGCCAAACAGTCGCTTAAATTCTCGGCTAAATTGTGAAGCACTGACATACCCCACTTCATAGGCTGCTTCTGCTACACCCATTTTATTGTTCATGATTAACTCACGAGCCTTATGTAGCCGAGTAATTTTGATGTACTGTAAAGGCGAATAATTCGTCACCTTTTTAAAAGTTTGATGAAAAAGCGAGATGCTCATGCCCGCTTGTTTCGCCAATTCTTGAACCGTTAAATTATGATAATAATCACGCTGAATAATTTCACAAATGGTGTAAATCACACCATTTCGACTTGCTATAGCCGATAAACTCTCGACTAAATTACCACCTGAGGCCTGCACCACACGATAAACCAATTCTCTTTTAACTTGCTCACCTAATATAAAAGTATCTTGTTTAGAGCGAAGTAAATTGAGCAATCTGAGAGCAACCTCTGAAATGGTGGCATTCATGTCAATCACTCTAAGTCCACAGCTTAATTTTAAATCTTCCGCGTGAGCATCTTCAGTAATCACTTGTTGCTGTTTATCCATTTTAGTAATGAGATCAGCCATCATTTGTGGTTCAAATTTTATTGCAATCGCCAACATTGGTTCATTATTTTCAACAACAGTATCGCAATCAAACGGTATTGCAATTGAGATGAATAAGCACTGCCCTCGTTGAAATTGAAAGATTTCTTTACCAATATACCCTCGCTTCAATCCCTGTATAACTAAAACAATTGAGGGTTCTTGCAGCACGGCAACAGGAGGTGTGGAATGATCTACACGCATCAAAGTGATGTTAGAGATAAAAGTAGGATAGAGTCCTTCTGCTGGAGCCAAGTGCAAAAATGCATCGACCAAATGTTCTGTAAGATGATTTTGCGGCATAGTTTTATTGTGAGAAGTAATCTAATAATCAATATAACAATGAACCTAAAATGAAAACATCTGTCTTACGTTTACTTTGTATAAATAAGCAATTCAAATCAATTTTTAGGCATAAAAAAACCTAGAGCATTCTAGGTTTTTCACTTCATCAGATTATTTAAGCCGATAAATTAAAGAACATTGCTGCAATCAAAATGATTACACCGAGTACTATTCGATACCAAGCAAAAACGCGTAAGGTATGACGCTCTACAAACAGAACCAATGCTTTTACAACAAACAATGCGGCAATAAAAGCAGCAACAAAACCTACCCCAATATTAATCATATTATCAGCGGTCAGTACGTCAGCATTTTTAACCAAGTCAAAAGTTGCAGCACCCAACATGGTTGGCATAGCAAGGAAGAAAGAGAATTCTGTAGCAGCCTTACGTGATAAGCCCGCAAACATCCCCCCTACAATTGTTGCACCCGAACGTGAAGTTCCCGGAATCATGGCAACACATTGAGCAAGGCCAACTAAAAGCGCTTGTTTAAAAGTAATTTTGGTTGCATCAAGTGTCTTATGTTCAAATTGTCTAGATTCAACCCAGAAAATAATAAGTGCCCCCACAATTAAGGCAATCGCCACCACAATTGGGCTGAATAAAACACTTTTAATAAAGTCTACTGCCAAAACCCCAATAATAACTGCGGGGAAGAATGCAATAAGCACACTGATAGCAAAATGACGTGATTCCACATCACCACTAAAGAAGCCTTTAATCAAGTTAACAATTTTTTGTCGGTATAACCAGCACACTGCCAAAATAGCACCTAACTGGATTACGACCTCAAATACACGACCGCCGTCTGAATGGAAATCGATAATATGACCAAATAAAATTAAATGGCCTGTACTCGAGATTGGTAAAAATTCAGTTAAGCCTTCGACAAAGCCTAAAAACAGTGCTTTTATAACTTCAAAATTTTCCATCACTTGCTCAAAAAGTTAATCACCAGAAAAGTCTAAAAATTTGTTTTATATCATGTATAAACCATAATTTTGGCCTAGTTCATGCCCAATATCAGATCATTTCTAGCATTTGTGGTTATTGCCCTTAGCAAAAGGCGGTTTATTTAAAGGGGAATAATGTATCACATCATCATGACAATCTTAGGTTAACTATCGTAAAAAGATGAACTTGGTTAAGAACTACAAAATTTCTCATTCTATAGCTAGAGATTTTTACGCTTATTTACCCGAGGAATGATCTTAAAAAGACATGACAAAAACATGATATTATTTTTCTTACATGCAACTCATATCAAAAATTCTATCTGAATGAAAAATACCAAAATTAATGCACGTCATCTTATTATCGATTTATTTCTTTCCTCAGCTTATCCTCAGCTCACCATTAAACAAATATTGATTGCCGCTAAACTCTTTAATATGAGTGACAACGGTATTCGCGTTGCGACGACTCGGCTATTAAATGAAGGCATGATAGAAAGCGTCGAGCGTGGTATCTATCAACTTTCGCCATCCACTAAAGACTGGGCAAAAGTCATTTTGAATCGTAAAAATGGCATTAAACAGACCAAAGAATGGGAACAGAATTATCTGGCAGTATTTACGGGTACATTAGGTCGTATAGATCGGACTGCTTTAAAAAAGAGAGAACATGCTTTACGTCAATTTGGTTTTAGAGAACTCGAAACTGGAATTTATATACGCCCAGACAATTTAGCCTATAGTTTTGAAAAAACATGTGAAGAACTTGTTTTAGCAGGCCTTGAAAATGAAGCCAAAATTTCTATTATTCAAAAATTTGACTCAAAAACAGTTTCGTTAATTCCTTCTTTATGGGATACAAAGCAACTTGAAGAAAATTATGAGATGTATAGTCAAGATATCCAAGAATGGCTTTTGAATTATAAAAATTTATCCTTAAACGAGGCTGCTACCCAAGCTTTGTTATTAGGACGTGAAACGATTACCTTACTCATGAATGATCCTCTGCTGCCCCCTCCATTTGTTAACGAACATGCCCGCAATCAGTTTGCTCAGAATGTACAGCAGCTCGATTCGATTGGACAAAAACTTTGGCAGAAACTTTATGAAAATGAATTAGCCCATTAAAGAGCGATTTATTTTTTTACAAACAAATATTACACTTTTTAAAGTTTTATGATTATATTAGTAATATAAAATATGGATACTAAAATCTGATTTGGGAGAATAAAAATGAACGCACAAGTCAGTGTGACCGATCTCTTTAGCAGAGAAGAAATACAGGAACTCACACAACCCTCAGATGCGTATGGTGCTTGGGCTGTTGCAAGTACATGGGCTGTTATTGGCGGAACATTTGCCAGTTTAATTATGATTTGGGATTACTTACCGAGCTGGGGCAAATTACTTGCTTGTATGCTTGCCTTAGCAATATTGGCAGGTCGCCAGTTATGCCTAGCGATTTTGATGCATGATGCATCACATAAAAGCTTGTTCAAAAATAAAAAATAAATGACTTTGTAGGTGAATGGCTATGCGCCCGTCCCATCTGGAATGATCTACAAAAATATCGCGTACATCATGTACGTCATCATGCAAAAACCTCTACTCCAGATGACCCAGACCTTTCTTTAGTTTCTGGCTTTCCTGTAAGCAAAAAATCGCTTACTCGTAAATTCTTACGCGACTTAACGGGTATGACCGGATTAAAGTTTAGCTTTGGTCGAGTGTTAATGGATCTCGATTTAATGAAATGGACTGTTGCCAATGATCAAGTCTGGTTAGATCGAAGCAATAAAGATTTCGTTGACTATGCCAAAAGTCTTATAAAAAACAGTAGTGGTGCCATTGCAACCAATGTAGCTCTTTATGGTGTTTTAAAAGCTTTTGGTCAACAACGGTTTTATTGGTTATGGCCCCTAGCTTATTTAACACCCTTCCCATTATTTTTAAGAATTCGCTCCATGGCCGAACATGCAGGGATGCAAACGAGCAATACCGCTTTAACCAATACACGAACAACACGTGCAGGTTGGATTGCTAGAAGCTTTGTGGCCCCTATTCATGTCAATTACCACATGGAGCACCATTTAATGGCTTCGGTACCCTACTTCAAATTGCCGCGTATGCATCGTTTATTGAGAGACCGCGGCCATGTTCCGGCACCACCTAGCTATTTTGAAGTAATTGAATCACTCTCATCTAAGCCAGAACAATCTACTTAATTAACTCAAATAATAAATGAAAGGCCATGAAATTAAATTTGTGGCCTTTTAACTTAAATCATCCATCTTATGTTTGGTTTGGAAATATTTAGGCGTAACACCCATCCAGCGCTTAAATGCACGGGTAAAGTGAGAAGTCTCGGCATAACCCAGCATTAAAGCCACTTTTTCAATCGACATGTTATTTTGAGCTAAAAGTTTCTGGGCATGCTCCTTTTTCAGCGAGTCTACCAAGAGTGTAAAACTAGTATCATCAAGAGCTAAATAGCGTTGCAGGGTTCGCTCTGACATATTCATGATTTGAGCAACTTGCCCGACTTTCAATGTCTCAATCTCCCCATTCAAAAGCAATTTTTCAGCAACTTGTTTGACTCTCCCTTTCCAGCCACTTTTTAATTTTAATTTCTCTATATCTCGCTTGCATTGTGCATTTAACAACGGCGCTAGCATTGGATCCGCCGTTAATACAGGCTGTGCTAAATACTCTTTTGGAAATATCCAACGATTACTCTTTTGATTAAATAAACAAGTGACAGCCAGTTGATGACTTATTTGGTAAAAACCTATCGGTTCTGGCATTTGTAATTCAACTTTTCCTAAATGAGAAAGGCCTGTTAATTTTTTTGCAATTTGAACAAAACCGATTAACAAAAAAATTTTGGCATTTGAACTCAATTGAAATTGATTAACAGGCTGATGAATTGACCAACATGCGTCATTATTTTCTTGTTTTAATTCTGGTTTAAAGACCTTACAACGTGAGCCAATGAACTGTTCAAGAATTTTCAGCGCCTCACCTAAAGTTGGAGAAACTATGGCGGCCATTCCGACTGAACCATAGCATGAAGCTGTCATGTTTAAAGCTAAATATCCTGCTAATGCTGGCTCTTTGCATAACTCGATGGCCCGTTCAATAAGCTCATTTAAGATGTTGAACTCAACATACCAATAAGGCTTTTTTAATTGGTCTAAGGCTATTCCACTTCCCTCTAAAAGTTGCTCACCAGAGACACCCCACCGCTTAACAGTCTCGACGATTAAATTAATATAAGTTCCGGGTAATTCTGGATTCATGAGCAACCCATTGAGCAAAATAAAATGGCGCGAAATGGTAAAAACTGTCAGTTCATGAACTATGCCATGCTTTTAAATTGATGCATAGTTATTCAAAAACAAAATCCGCTGAATTGCACTAGACAGCACAATTTCTGAAAAGAATATAGGTCGCCTTATGAACATTCTGATTGTCCATGCTCATCCAGAACCACAGTCTTTTACTGCTGCTCTAAAAAGTACAGCTAAACAAGCCTTAGAAAAATTGGGGCACACAGTAGAGATTTCAGATTTATATACGATGCAATTTAACCCTGTTGCGTCCACAGAGGATTTTCTAGAGCTTAACCAACCTGATTATTTTAACTATGCCCTCGAACAAAGAAATGCCAGCAAAAATCAACTTCTAGCTCCAGATATTCAAGCAGAAATTGAAAAAGTAAAAAAAGCTGATTTAGTTATTTTTAATTTCCCACTTTATTGGACATCTGTTCCAGCAATTTTAAAGGGCTGGATTGATCGTGTGTTCGTCTCTGGCTTGTTTTATGGTGGTAAGCGGTTTTATAACCACGGTGGCATGGCAGGTAAAAAAGCGATGTTGTGCTTAACACTCGGTGGTAGAACACACATGTTTGGAGAGAACTCAATTCACGGCCCAATTGAAAATTATTTATCACCGATTCAACGTGGTACTTTGGCATATGCAGGTTTTGATGTTTTACCACCATTCATTGCTTATCACGTACCTTATATTAGCCAAGAAACACGAGAAACCCTTCTCGACGACTACGTAACCTACCTCACTCATCTAGACAAGCTTGAACCACTAAAATTTCCTAAGCTTGAGCAATTTGATGAAAAACTATATCCACTCTAATGCTGTGTTTGAGCTCTAAAAATTAAATAGCCGAATCTATCTTTATATTTTTGGCTATTCTCTCTCATAGTTACTCCCGAACAGAGAGGCAAAAACGCTAAAAAATAGATCAAACGGTAAAAAAACTAAGGTAAACTTTTTTATAAAATTAAGAATATAAAAGTTAATCAATAATATACAGATGTAGAGAAACTAGACTTATCAACTAAAAATGACAACTACTACTCATTTCATAATCGATTAATTCATATTTTTACAAAAAAATCTTTGACCATTTTTCTTGGATTTGTGACAAAAATGTCACTAAAACAAACATCATTAATAATAGTTAAAAAATATAAATATCAATGAATTAAAATAATTTGGCAAAGAAAATATTCCTTCATATTTCATCCATTATTGACACTATTTGTATAAAAAGTGAGTACTCTTCAGTTCATATAACAGATTTACTCTTATTGTAATTATGCTATTTTTGTTACATGGAGTTATCAAAGCTTTTATAAGTTGTAATTAGAAGCTTTGAAGGCAACACAGTTTAAACGGTTTAACTCTGTTACTTTTAAAAAAATGTCTTGAAGTTCAAGGAAAGATTAAAATGAAATTAAAACATCTGAGCACTGCAATGATTTTAGCAACGCTGCCTGCAACTGGGGTTTTTGCAGCAGCATTGGATCGCTCTGGACAATCGATGTCTGCATTTTTGCAGCCTGGTAACTACTTTGAAGCTGGTATTTCTATTTTAGACCCTGATGTAGCGGGTAAAGAGGCGGGTGTAACTCCAACACGTCGCGATATTAGCGATATGGGTGATGATTATTTTTTCCCAAGTGCAGCCTTAAAACTACAACTTAACGATAAGTTCTCTTTTGGTTTGCTTTACGACCAACCATTTGGTTCAGATGCACAATACTCCGGTAATAATGCATTCGTTTCAAATCCAGGTTCTGACACAGTTCTATCACCTGCTGCAATTGACGGGATTGTTACTAAAAAAGCTATCCAATTATTAGAATCAAAAGGCATACCAGTTAATGAACAAACATTAACTGGTGCAAAGGGCCAAATTCTAGCAAGTGACAGTTTTAAAACATTAGCTGGTGCTTTGTCGGTTGCTAATGGATATTTAGGAACTGGCGGAACAAAAGTTGAAGTTGATACACAAAACTTATCTTTTGTTTTTGGTTATCAACCAACTCAAAATTTTAACTTCTATGCTGGTCCAGTATTACAAACAGTTAAAGGTAATGTAAGTCTCCGAGGTCAAGCTTATAGCCTTTATAATGGTTATGATGCGAATATTAAAGAAACTACTGGTGTAGGTTGGTTAGCAGGTGCAGCTTATCAAATTCCAGAAATTGCGCTTAAAGCATCTTTAACTTATCGATCTGAAATCGACCATAAAACTAATATTAATGAAGAATTATCTTTATTAAATTTCCCAGGTCTTACTTCTGTGCTCGCTGGTTTAGATGTTCCTGCATCTAAGCTCCAAGCTATTAATTCAGAAGGCAAAACTACAATTACAACACCTCAATCTGTAAACCTTGATTTCCAAACTGGTATCATGGCTGACACAGTTGCGTTTGCTAATGTGCGCTGGGTGAACTGGAAAGACTTCTCTATCCAACCATATAAATTTGGTAAAGTTTCAGAAGCTGTAGGCAATCTTGTTGGGCGTCCGAACGGTTTTAACTTAGTTGAATACTCTGATGACCAATGGTCTGTTAATGCCGGTGTAGGCCGTAAACTTACCGACAAGTGGGCTGGTAATGTTTCTGTAGGTTGGGACTCTGGTGCGGGTAACCCTGTAACTACTTTAGGCCCAACTGAAGGTTATTGGAACGTAGGCTTAGGTCTTCAATACAGCCCTACTCCACAAACATTCCTTGCTGGCGGCGTAAAATATTTCTGGTTAGGTGATGCTAAAGCGCAAACTGGCGCACAAGCTGGTAGTGATCAATATGTTGCAGAGTTTTCTGACAACAATGCAATCGCTTATGGTTTAAAACTTGGTTATAAATTCTAAGTTCAAAACTCATTCATATAAAAAAGGCGCTTAAAGCGCCTTTTTTTATTATTTGTTTCTTAAGCTGGAATGCTACGTTTTGAAACTGAACGGATTGCTTCTTTTAATGCATCATATCCGTGAATAGCTGGAAACTGCGGGAACTCAGCAATCACGTTTGCAGGTGCATCAAATAAGAAACCGTGGTCAGCCTCTCCAAGCATCGTTGTATCGTTATACGAATCACCCGCTGCGATTACACGGAAATTTAATCCATGTAGTGCTTTAACCGACTCACGTTTTTGATCAGGTTGACGCAATTTATAAGCTGTAATCATTCCTTCTTCATCTGTCTCTAATTTATGACAGAAAATTGTTGGCCATCCTAATTGCTTCATTAATGGATGTGCAAACTCATAAAACGTATCTGACAAGATCACAAGTTGGAAATGTGTGCTCACCCATTCAACAAATTCTTTTGCACCAGGTAATGGCCCCATCTCGGCAATGACTTCTTGAATGTCATTTAAGCCTAAACCGTGTTGTTTTAAGATATTAAGGCGCTGAGTCATTAAAACATCATAATCCGGAATATCACGAGTTGTTGCTTCGAGTTCTTTAATCCCTGTTTTTTTTGCGAAATTGATCCAGATTTCAGGAACTAAAACCCCTTCAAGATCTAGGCATACGATTTCCATGAATGCTTCCAACGTTGGTTAAAAATTGCTGTATCATACCACTAAGATTTTCAGTTTTGCGTTGTTATTGATCAAATCAATTTTATTCATAAGGATCGAAATTAAAGTGCTAAGCACTTTATTCACTATCCATTAGAATATTTTTCATAACTCAATGCGCCCAAGCCTTTTGCCAGGAACACACATGACCGTTATTCCGACTATTGATATCGTAGATGCTCTTGCAGCCGAATATGCGACCAAAAGCCCGCGAGAAATTTTAGAGCTTGCCTTAAGCCAGCAAGGTGAAATCGCAATTTCTTTTTCGGGAGCAGAAGATGTTGTCTTAATTGATATTGCTTCACGTTTGGGTAAGCCATTCCGTGTCTTTAGTCTTGACACTGGTCGACTGCATGCCGAAACTTATCAATTTATTGAAACTGTCCGTAAACACTACAATATCAATATCGAAATTTGTTTCCCTGAATCTGAAGCTGTTCAAAACATGGTAAACGAAAAAGGTTTATTCAGCTTTTTTACAGATGGGCACCAAGAATGTTGTGGTATCCGAAAAGTTCAGCCTTTGCGTAAGAAACTTGCGACTTTAGATGGCTGGATTACGGGCCAACGTAAAGATCAAAGCCCTGGTACACGTACAGAAATTCCAGTAGTACAAGCTGATGCAGGTTTCTCTGGTCCAGATAAGCAACTCATTAAATATAATCCTCTAGCGAACTGGACAAGTGCTGAAGTATGGAGCTACATCCGTATGATGGAGATTCCATACAACCCTCTTCACGAACGTGGTTTTGTTTCTATTGGCTGCGAACCATGTACACGTGCTGTATTACCGAACCAACATGAGCGTGAAGGACGCTGGTGGTGGGAAGAAGCGACTCAAAAAGAGTGTGGATTACACGCAGGTAATATGAAAAAGTAATTTGTTATCAAAAAACCACTGCTAAATCAGTGGTTTTTTTTATGTCATGTTCCGTACACAAAGTCATATTTTATCTACTCTAAACGCTATATACTTAATTTTACGGTTCTATAATTCTAATAAGAGCTCAGATAAGGGCTTCTTAGAAAAATGCATGAGGCACAATGATTTATGCGTCCATTACACCCAATTGATTTCATTTTTCTGTCACTTGAAAAAAGACAGCAACCCATGCATGTCGGTGGATTATTTTTATTTGAAATTCCTGAAAATGCACCTGAAACTTTTGTACATGATTTAGTTGAAGATATTAAACGCTCAAAAAGCATTCCTATCCCACCCTTCAATAACCGTTTAAATGGCTTATTTTGGGATGAAGATGAAGAGTTCGATATCGATCATCACTTTCGCCACATTGCTCTGCCTCATCCTGGCCGTATTCGTGAACTTCTAGTTTATATTTCACAGCAACATAGTTCGTTAATTGATCGTGCAAAGCCTCTTTGGACTTGTGACATTATTGAAGGAATCGAAGGCAATCGTTTTGCCATGTATTTTAAAATCCATCATGCAATGGTCGATGGCGTTGCAGGTATGCGTTTGATTGAGAAATCTCTATCAAAGACACCAGAAGAAAAACATGTTGTTCCTTTATGGTGTGTTGAGAGCAAAAGAACTAAACGACTAAAAGTACCGACGCCTAGTACCAGTAAGATTAAGAGTATTTTAGGAGGCATTAAGTCTCAACTCGATATCGCTCCTAAAGTCATGCAAGAGCTATCTCAAACTATATTTAAAGAAATGGGTAAAAATCCTGATTATGTTTCTACTTTTCAGGCGCCAGTGTCGATTTTGAACCAAAGAGTGAGTGCTTCACGTCGTTTTGCGGCCCAATCATTTGAGTTGAGCCGCCTTAGAAAGATTTCAAAAGTATTAGGCGTGACAATTAACGATGTTGTACTCGCAGTATGCTCTGGTGCTCTACGTGAATATTTGATTAGTCAAAATAGCTTACCTAAAAAACCACTTATTGCCATGGTGCCAGCTTCATTACGCACCGATGATTCTGATATGAGTAACCGAATTACCATGATTCTGGCAAATTTAGGAACTCATAAAGACCAACCATTAGAACGTTTAGAAATCATTCGTCGCAGCATGCAAAATTCAAAGCAACGCTTTAGCCGTATGACTGCGAATGAAATTTTAAACTATAGTGCAGTTGTTTATGGTCCGGCAGGATTAAACATCATGTCAGGAATGCTTCCTAAGCGTCAGGCGTTCAATTTAGTCATTTCCAATGTACCAGGACCACGTGAGCCGCTTTATTGGAATGGCGCGAAATTAGATGCTCTCTACCCTGCTTCAATTGTCATGGATGGACAAGCACTAAACATTACTATGACCAGTTATTTAGATAAGCTTGAAGTTGGATTAACAGCTTGTAGAAATGCTTTGCCAAAAATGCAAAACCTTTTGACTCACTTAGAAGATGAGATTCAACGTTTTGAAGAAATTATTGCAGAGAAACAGCTGAAACATCATTCAGCAAGTTAGAAAATTAAGGGGCTTTGAATTGGCCCCTTATTTTTTGATTGTGCGGCACTGGTTAAGCAACTGATGACATACTGAACGAATCATTGCAGTTGTGATCGGTACTTCTTTACCTTGGTCATTCAACATATAGCAGCTATTTACTGGCGTGCTTTCTAAAACATGTTTAAGACCGTTGCTAATTAAGTTTTCACTTACATTCATGGGTTATACCTCTTATTGTTTGCTAAGACGTTAAATAGGGAGAACGTCTACGGCTACTGTATGTAAGTAGTATTTAAAATTCATGAATGAAAGTAAAATTTCAGTTGTAACAAGGATTAAGCGATATCTTGTTACAACTTTAACTTAAAATGATATCGTATTGCTCTTGCGTATATAAATTTTCGACCTGAAATTTAATGACACGGTTGATGAAATGCTCTAAATCTGCCACTGCTGGCGCTTCTGCTGTTAATAATCGGTCAATCACAGAAGGATGGGCAACAACAGTAAAGCCACTCGTTGACTCAAATGCACGGGTATATCGTAATATCTCACGAAATATTTCGTAACACACTGTCTCTGCTGTTTTGACAAAACCACGTCCTTGACAGGTTGGACACGACTCACACAGCAAATGTTCTAACGATTCACGTGTTCGTTTACGCGTCATTTCGACCAGACCAAGTTCTGAAACTTGAGTGATTTTGGTCTT
The DNA here is from genome assembly GCF_000196795.1 of Acinetobacter oleivorans DR1. NCBI lineage: Bacteria > Pseudomonadati > Pseudomonadota > Gammaproteobacteria > Moraxellales > Moraxellaceae > Acinetobacter > Acinetobacter oleivorans. The sequence continues at coordinate 712,718 of NC_014259.1, read as the reverse complement.
GGCGTGATCACGCTCAAGCATTTTTTCAAACTGACGCATCACCTCTTCACGGTGAATTGCCTCTTGCATGTCAATAAAATCAATAATGAGAATACCACCCAAATTACGCAGTCTAAGTTGACGCGCGATAACTTGAGTCGCTTCCATATTGGTTTTAAAAACGGTGTCCTCAAGACTACGACCACCGACATATGAACCCGTATTAACATCAATCGTTGTCATGGCTTCAGTCTGATCGATCATCAGATAGCCGCCTGACTTCAAAGCTACGCGGGTTTGTAAGGCTTTTTGAATATCTTCTTCGACATTATAAAGATCAAATAGTGGTCGCTCGCCTGGATAATGAATGAGTCGACTCTGCATATTCGGGACAAATTCTTCAACAAACTCAAGAAGCTTCGCGTGAATCTCTCTCGAATCGACATAAATCTTTGCAGTTTCGTCGCTAGCCAAATCTCGAATAATACGTTGAGGTAATGGAAGCTCTTCAAAAATTAAGGAAGGGACAGCAACATCAATTTGTTTTCGTTGAATGTATTCCCATAATTTACTCAGATAGCACATATCCTGTGCAATTTCTGCCTCATCTACACCTTCAGCAGCTGTACGTACAATCACGCTACCCGGCAAATTATGTTCAGATTGAATACCTTCGATAATATTACGTAGTCGCTCTCGCTCTTCCTCAGACTCAATACGCTGAGACACACCAATATGATTTCCATATGGCATGAGAACCAGATAACGAGAAGGAATTGAAAGGTCAGTACTCAGACGCGCGCCTTTTGTTCCCAACATATCTTTCATTACTTGGACAGTAAGCGTTTGCCCAGGATGTAAGAGTTCAAAAACATTTGGGGTAGGCTGTGAACGAGGCCAAACCATATCATTGATATGTAAAAAGGCTGTTCGAGACAAACCAATATCAACGAAGGCAGCTTGCATGCCCGGAAGCACCCGCACGACTTTACCTTTGTAAATATTGCCGACTAGACCACGTTTGACTGTACGTTCGACATACAGCTCATTAACAGTTCCATTTTCGATTAATGCCACCCGACACTCCATAGGCGTGACATTAATAAGTAATTCTTCTGACATACATAAACTCAAAGCATTATAAAATTTTTATTAAAGAGTCAGAGAAGCTGTTAACTTTAACTTTGCCTAGTGTTCATCGACAATGCTATTCAATTAAGAATGATAACAACCTCTTATGTCTTTACTCTTTTTAATAACTGTGCAAATTCGTATAAAGGAAGTCCTACCACATTACTATAACTTCCTTGAATTTGGGGAATATATTGAGAAGCAATCCCTTGAATTGCATATCCACCGGCCTTCCCCACAGGCTCACCTGTAGCCCAATAATCTTCCATATCTTGCGTAGTCAGAGGCTGAAACTCAACTTGAGTTTGCACCACCTGACTTAACATTTTTTGTTGCGTAGAAATACATAATCCAGAAAACACATCATGCCAACGTCCAGATAATTGTTTCCAGATTTCAAAAGCATGATTTTTCGATTCAGGCTTGCCAATAATTTGGCCATCAAGCCCAAGACTTGTATCGGCAGCAATAACGATTGCGTCTGGAAAAAGCTTCAATACAGTTTGTGCTTTTTCTCTAGCTAACCGTTCAACATAATGGTGAACCAGCTCATTTTCATGAACGGACTCGTCAATATCTGGACTATAAATTTCAAAATCCAAATCCAGTTGCTGCAATAGCTCCTTCCGACGAGGAGAGCTAGATGCTAAAACTATATGCGCCATTTTGCCAAACAATAATAGACGATTGGCCAAGTGATGATACTTGTCATCAATGGTTGCCAATGTCTAGCAATCGAAAAATGAATTCCACCCATGGTCTGCGTTACCCACATAAACGCTAAATGAGCAATAATGACCAGAGTTGCAATTGTCCATAAATTACCAAAGGTTAAAATACGGCGCTCGCGAATTAAAAAACGGGTAAGAAAAGTCACAATTACAAAACTTAAAGCATTAAGGCCTAAAGGCGCATCAAGCAAAAGGTCTGTAAAAATCCCCATTCCAAATGCAAACCAGACTCCACACCATGTTGGCTGACATACCACCCAAAATAGCATAATCATTAACATGAATAATGGGCGCCAACCTGAAATATCGTAGGATAGCGGGTAAACCATGAGCACGGAGCCGACAATTACAGAGAGGATAATTCCCCATAATGGATCATTTCGTTTTTCTCGTTTCAATTTAGCGATCGGCATATGGTTGCTCCTTCGCTAAAGAATCAGAGAAAAGTACGACTACATGATGCCCTGTTGCTAATTGTGCGGCTGGTGTAACATCAATTTCTGCAAACTCGCCCGAATTATGACGTCTTATTTTGGCAACTGTACCCACTGCGTACCCTGCTGGGAAATGTTCACCCAAACCTGAGCTAAACACTTTATCACCCACTTGAATATTCGCACTCGTCGGGACATATTCCATTTTCAAACGACCCAAATCACCAGTACCAGAAACAATCGCCCGCATTCCAGTGCGTTCAAGACGTACTGAAAGTGAATGTTCTTTATCTGATAACAACATTACACGTGAGCTATGAGGATATACATTAATGATCTGTCCCATAATTCCTTTATCATCCAAAACCGTTTGACCGACCTTAAGATGGTCCATAGAGCCACGGTTAACAATGATGATATGACGTAATGGGTCTGCATCTGTCCCAATTACTTCGGCGATCTCCATACGTCCATCAATAATTAATGGAGTATCAAGAAGACCTCGCAAACGGGTGTTTTCAGCGGACAGTTCAGAAAGTTTCTGTAAACGAACCTGAGCTTGTAAAAGCTCAGCCTGCATCGCAGTATTTTCACGACGCAGTTGTGCTTCAGATTTTGTTTGTTGATTCAGCCATTCTCTCGACAGTACTGGATAACTGGCCAATGCATAAATTGGGTTATATGCAGCGTACAAGACATCCCTTGCTGGCTGAATTACATACGGCATGCGCCAATCAAAAAACAGCACAACCAAACATGTAATGACCGCAATAATGAACGAGCGGAAAGATGGCGGCTGTCTTGAAAAAATATTCGGTTGCACCGCCTAATCCTTAAACTTAACCAACAAAAAGCATGTCATGGTTCGGGTTGTCGAAGAATTCTAATACTTTACCACCACCACGGGTCACGCAAGTAAGAGGATCTTCAGCAACCACAACTGGTAAACCAGTTTCTTGAGCTAATAATTTATCGAGGTTACGAAGTAATGCACCACCACCTGTCAACACAATACCGCGCTCGGCAATATCAGAAGAAAGTTCTGGAGGCGTTTGCTCAAGTGCAGATTTTACTGCGCTTACAATATTTTGTAATGGATCAGAGATTGCTTGAGTAATTTCGTCAGAAGTTACAGTAATTGCGCGAGGCACACCTTCTGCAAGGTTACGGCCACGTACTTCAATTTCTAATGTTGTGCCATCAGAAACAGCCATACCTACTTCTTTTTTAATAATTTCAGCAGTGGTTTCACCAATTACACAACCGTGAGCTTTACGAACATAATTGATGATTTGCTCATCAAAAACATCGCCACCGATGCGTAAAGAGTCAGCATAGACACAACCTTGCAATGAAATAATTGCAATTTCAGTTGTACCACCACCAACATCCACAACCATAGAACCACATGCTTGTTCAACTGGCATACCTGCGCCAATTGCAGCAGCCATAGGTTCTTCAATCAAACGAACATCACGGGCACCAGCATTAAATACTGCTTCGCGAATCGCACGGCGCTCGACCAAAGTTGATTTACATGGTACACATACAACTACACGAGGTGCAGGTGGGAACAAACGTTTTTCGTGAACTTTACCAATAAACTGATTCAACATGGTTTCAGTCACTTCAAAATCCGCAATTACACCGTCTTTCATTGGACGAATTGCAGAAATATTCGCAGGCGTACGGCCCAGCATTTGCTTAGCATCTAGACCTACAGCAGCAACAATTTTTTGTGAACCACTGTGACGAATTGCCACAACTGTTGGTTCATTTAATATAATGCCGCGGCCTGGTGCATAAATAAGTGTATTTGCTGTACCTAAATCAATGGCTAGATCCGGCGAAAACAAGCCAATTAGTCGTTTTAGAATCACGGTTCGTTCTCAGTTAAACTTTCATGTGGATGCAAGGTGGCAACTTTAAACTAAATGTGATGATTTGAACAAGTCAATCGCTTATTATAACGCACGATATTTTGAAAATTTTTAATACTGATTAGGTGATGTTATGTCTACATCGGATGCACAGCATTCAGCAGATTTAAATGCACAAACAGTTTCAGCAATCGCCAATCTTGCTCGATTGTCGCTCAATGATACGCAATCTGCTGAATATGCTCAAAGTCTAAATAAAATTTTAGGCATGATGGAAACCTTAAAAGGCATTGATACGGAAGGCGTAGAACCTTTGAAAAGTCCTTTTGACAATCCTCAACCTTTACGTGCTGATGTGGTAACGGAAAGCAATCATCGAGATGAATACCAAGCAGTTGCACCTGCAACTCAAGATGGTTTGTATCTTGTTCCTCGCGTGATTGAATAACTTTTACTCAATTAACCCATCTTCCCTATTTTGAATGTAAAGAAATTTTACTCATGACTGATTTACATCGCTTATCAATTCGTGAACTTGCTGAGGGCTTAAGCCAAGCGAAGTTTTCATCTCGCGAACTGACTGAACACTATTTAAAACGTATTGCTAAAATTGACCCACTGGTAAAAAGCTACGTGACGGTTACGCCTGAGCAAGCGCTTGCTGAAGCAGATGCAGCCGATGCAGCCTTAAAAGCGGGTAATGCAACTGCTTTAACGGGTATTCCACTTGCTCACAAAGATATCTTTTGTACCAAAGGTATTAAAACAACTGCTGGTTCAAAAATATTAGACAACTTCATTTCTCCTTACGATGCAACTGTTGTTGAAAAAACTAAAGCAGCTGGTCTTGTCACTTTAGGTAAAGTGAACATGGACGAGTTTGCGATGGGTTCAACTTCTGAAAGCTCATATGTTGGCGCAACAAGTAACCCGTGGGCACTCGACCACGTTCCTGGTGGCTCGTCAGGTGGTTCTGCTGCGGCTGTAGCGGCAGATTTAGCGCCTTTCGCTACGGGTACTGATACAGGTGGTTCAATTCGCCAACCTGCGTCATTCTGTGGCTTAACAGGCTTAAAACCAACCTATGGTCGTGTATCTCGCTTCGGTATCATTGCCTACGCATCATCACTTGACCAAGCAGGTCCAATGGCACGCTCTGCTGAAGACTGTGCTTACCTGATGAATGTAATTGCAGGCCATGATGCAAAAGACTCGACTTCGGTTAAAAAAGAAGTTGATAACTACGTTGCGAACTTAAATGGCACATCTGTAAAAGGCTTACGTATTGGTATTCCTAAACAGTACTTTAACGTTGCAGGCTTAGATGCAGACGTAAAAGCTCGTGTCGAAGAATCATTGAAAAAGCTTGAAGAAATGGGTGCAACGCTTGTTGAGATTGACCTCAACATGACTGAAGCCTATGTACCAACGTATTACCTGATTGCGCCAGCAGAAGCATCATCTAACTTGTCACGTTATGACGGCGTTCGTTACGGCTACCGCTGTGAAAACCCAGCAGACTTGATGGATCTTTACAAGCGTTCACGTTCAGAAGGCTTTGGTCCAGAAGTTCAACGTCGTATCTTAATTGGTACTTATGCACTCTCTGCAGGTTATTACGATGCTTACTATGTGAAAGCACAAAAAGTACGTCGTTTAATTCAACAAGACTTCTTAAAAGCATTTGAAAATGTAGATGTGATTGCGGCTCCTTCTGCACCAACAACTGCTTATAAAATTGGTGCGAACTTAAGTCCAACTGAAATGTATTTAGGCGATATCTATACACTTGCAGTGAACTTAGCAGGCTTACCAGCGATTAATGCTCCTGTTGGTTTTGATAAAGACAGCTTACCTGTAGGCTTACAATTAATTGGTAACTACTGGTCAGAATCACAATTGTTGTCGATTGTTCATCAATACCAACAAAACACCGATTTCCATACTCAACGTGCGGCAATTGCTGAGGAGAATGCATAATGGCTGAAGCTCAAAAGTTGAAATTGATTGACGGTTGGGAAGTCGTTATTGGTATCGAAATTCACACTCAGCTTGCAACCAATTCTAAAATTTTCTCAGGTTCATCGACTGAATTTGGTCAAGACCCAAACACGCAAGCGAGCCTTGTAGACTTGGCTATGCCGGGTGTACTCCCTGTTTTAAATGAAAAAGTAGTTGATCTTGCCATCCGCTTTGGTTTGGGTATCGATGCATACATCGACCAAGCATCTGTGTTTGCACGTAAAAACTACTTCTACCCTGACTCGCCAAAAGGCTATCAAATTAGCCAAATGGATAATCCAATTGTTGGCTTGGGTCATATCGACATTCAACTTGAAGATGGCACAACAAAACGTATTGGCGTAACTCGTGCTCACCTTGAAGAAGATGCGGGTAAATCGATTCATGATCAATTTGAAGGCATGTCTGGCATTGACTTAAACCGTGCTGGTACACCTTTACTTGAAATCGTTTCTGAGCCAGACATGCGTTCAGTTGAAGAAGCAGTGGCATATATCAAATCAATTCACACCCTTGTGCGTTGGTTAGGTATTTCCGACGGTAACATGGCTGAAGGTTCATTCCGTGCGGACTGTAACGTGTCTTTACGTCGTCCGGGACAACCATTTGGTACGCGCTGTGAGCTTAAAAACCTCAACTCATTCCGTTTCATTGAACAAGCGATCAATGTTGAAATTGAACGCCAAATGGAAATTTTGGAATATGGTGGAAGCATCGACCAAGAAACTCGTTTGTTCGATCCAAATAAAATGGAAACGCGTTCAATGCGCTCTAAAGAAGAAGCGAACGATTACCGCTACTTCCCAGATCCAGACTTGTTACCAGTAATTATTGCAGATGAGCAAATTGAAGCTGCTCGCGCTGCACTTCCAGAGCTACCTGCTGCACGTCGTGCACGCTTTATCGCAGACTTTGGTGTAACTGAATACGATGCACATGTACTTACGCTTTCACGCGAAATGGCAGACTTCTTTGAAGCTGTTGTGGCTGCTGCTGGCGGTGCGAAGCAAGGTAAAGTATCTGCAAACTGGGTAATGGGCGAATTCTCAGGCGCATTAAACAAAGCAGGCCTAGATTTGGCTGAATCACCTGTTTCTGCTGAACAGCTTGGTGGCATGATTGCTCGTATTGTTGACAACACCATTAGCGGTAAGATTGCTAAACAAGTCTTTGGCTTTATGTGGGAATCGGAAGGTAAATCTGCCGATGACATTATTGCTGAAAAAGGTTTAAAGCAAGAAACCGACACAGGTGCAATTGAAGCAATCATTAAAGAAGTACTTGCAGCCAATGAAAAAATGGTTGAAGAGTACAAGTCTGGTAAAGAAAAAGCCTTTAACGGTCTTGTTGGTCAAGTCATGAAAGCTTCTAAGGGTAAAGCCAACCCTGCTCAAGTAAATGAATTAATGAAAAAATTGATTGGTTAATTTGACTAGCCAACTCAAGAAAAGCCTCGATTTATCGGGGCTTTTTTATATCCGTCTAAAGCATTCTTCGACTAAAGAATGCACTTTTTTCCTAAAAAATTACTCAGTGACTGTGCTAATTTAAATTAAGAATTTAGATAACTTATATTTTAAAAAGAGAGATAAATCATGTCTAAAAAGATTTTAATGTTGGTCGGTGACTATGCCGAAGACTATGAAACCATGGTTCCTTTTCAGTTCTTAACTGGTTTAGGTTATACCGTGCATGCTGTTTGCCCAAATAAAAAGAACGGCGACCATATTGCAACGGCTATTCATGATTTTGAAGGTGAACAAACTTATAGCGAAAAACGTGGCCACAATTTTGCGATTAACTATGATTTTGATGCCGTTAATACCGAAGACTATGTAGGTCTAGTTATTCCGGGTGGTCGAGCACCAGAGTATTTGCGCATGAATGACCGTGTTGTCGAAATTGTGCGTGAGTTTGATCGAGTGAAAAAACCAATTGCAGCCGTATGCCATGGCGCTCAGTTACTCGCAGCGGCAGATGTATTACAAGGTCGCCTCTGCTCAGCTTATCCAGCATGTGCCGCTGAAGTAAAATTGGCAGGTGGACAATATGCAGATATTGCTGTGACTGAAGCAGTTACAGATGGTCATTTAGTAACTGCCCCAGCTTGGCCTGCACATCCAGCTTGGTTAGCGCAATTTGTGAAAGTCTTAGGCGCTAAGATTACGCTCTAAATAGATCTCTTCATCCCAATTAAAATAAAGCCTGCTGATTAAATAGCAGGCTTTATTACTAAAATAGAAAACTAGATTTTTTATCTTGTGATTCCCAACTTATTCCAAATCTCTGGTGTTAAAAACGTCGTCACCAATTTATTTAAATCGATATAGCGCAATGTGCCCTGCAACTGCTGTTTAACTGCGGGGTCTTTAACAATATCTTCACCCGCACTTTGACCTAACTGCTGAAAAGCCTCTCCAACGGCCTTCACACCTTCAGCCTGAATCACAGCTTTAGTTTGGGTAGAACATTGCTCCACAATGACACGTTGTAAAACCTGCGCCAGTTTCTGATCTAACTGATCCTTTTGCTCAGGCGTTACATTACTAAATGCTTTTAAATCAGGATGGGCAGCTAAAGCCGTAAATGTCCATTGAAGCACAGTGGTCTTGTCTGAAGCCGTTGTGGCCTTAACTAAACAGTCACTTAACTGATCAACCGTGGGACCCGCCATCGCAATTTGTGTTGTACCCAGTACAGCAACTGCCATACAGACTGAACGGCTCAAATGTGAAAACTTACGGCGGGCAATCGCATAAACTTGACGTGACATGGGTCTAGCTCCAATAAACAATCTGTTCTTTGTATCACAGAGCTAGTGGTGTTACCTGTTATGACTCTGTAAATCGTCTATTTCTTCAAATTTAACAATTACTTTAATAATTAGCCCATTCCAGCATACTTCCATGCTTCTGGAATATTTGGTTGTTCTGGTGCTTTATTTAAATCAATATTTAAGTTTCTACTGCCCTGATAAGATTTTTCACCTGAATCTGAGGCAGGTGATACGCTTAAATTATAACGATAGCGGAATTGCCACATTAGCGGTTTGACTGGACGAATATCTAGACTGAGACTATCTTCATCATGACAATTTCCTTGAGAACTTTCATAATCTTGCTCAGAAAAACATGCCCGAATCATCCGATTAAAACTAAAGGGATAATTTTTAATAAAGGAACGCTCATTACCTGACTCTGTTAACTCATAAAAACTAGCTCGTTCAATATTCGCACCACCTCCTGAGTACATTTCAGAAAATGAATCAATTACAGCAATTGCATAACGATTTTGGGTGATGGGAAAAAGCTTAGGAAAGATAAACTGCCCATCAGATGTACCCTCCTTTTGAGTAGAGAGATTTACATGCCACTGTTTCGATAGTTTGAGTCCCTTTGCAGAGTCGTTAAATTGAATAATATCTCCACCCGACAGAAGCCATAACTGCCGATCTGCTGTTTTTAAAACTCGCCATTGATCCAGATGCTCGCAAAGCTTTTTAACTTGTATGCAAAGTTGCGCCTGCTCATTCTGACTTAATTGTGTTTTTTTAAACTCTAAAATACTTAAGGGCGCAGCAAAAGCAGGCTTGGCAAAACAAGCAAACATTCCTGCTATAACCAAGAAAGCTATCTCTATTTTACTTTTAATCATTTTTTATTTTCCTAATGATATTTCTTTTCAACAAATTAGCTATTTTACAATAGCTTCAATTCGATCAAGCTCCCACACCCCACCTGCTGCCAAACCTTTGCACATTCCTGTCCACATATCCTTAGTATGTACAAAACTCTTGCCATCCCAGACCCACTCTTCACTTGCCCAGCAATCGCCTATGCCTCTTCCTTTTTGAGCACTACTAATAATACCGCTATCGAAATCAGAAGCTGTTTCTGTCACAAACGTTGCTTTACCAGTCAAAGACTCATCGAGTGCCCATGCCCCATACCCTTCGTTATAAGCCCCTCTCCAACACAATGTAGTCGCCAAAACTTTCTTATTGGTTAGTTTATATAGCTCAATTTTTTGTGGTTCAGCTCCATCACTATTACCACCATAAATTCCTTCACAAAAGTCTTCTTTAGGATTCGGATTAACTGCTATCAAGCTACGGTGTATTGCTTGATACTGCTTGCTTTTCGGTTGTAGCGTTAAATAAGGTTTGGCTGTAGTTTTAATGCGTTTAACAACCAGTTTTGGCTCAGGCATAAGTACTTTAGCTTCATTGGCACTTCCCTTTTTAACCAAAGCACCAACAGTCCCAATACGCTTCTGAAAATCATCCATTTTTAATAACACAGCAGTCATTCCAGCATCGGAAATTTTCCATTCATGCTGAGCATTCTTAAATACAATTTCAGGTTCCTGTTTAGACTGTTGTAGTACAGCGTTGACTTGCGAGTTATTCAATTTACCCATCAATGGCAAATCGGTACCATCTATAGTCACAGCGCCTAAATCTTTGCCATTTACATAAAAATGAATATTTTTAAGCTGATTGGTTGGCAAGCTTTGCTCATAGTCTGATAAAGCAAATTCGGCTTGCACAGCTTGTTTTGGCCCTGCTTTACGTGTTAATAAAATTGAAGCTGGATTATCACCATTGTCTTCATTTTGATAGCCTGCGGCTTTACATGTACCCGTATTGCTACAAGAGATTTCCCATTCTTGGTGTGAAAATGAAATACCTTTTATGTCTTGAGCAAAACCATAAGAACTGATGACTGATAAACAGCACATTGAAAGGATTTTTTTCATTTTTTCATGTCTCTGCTGGTCTGTTTTATTATGAAGTTAAAAGAAGTTAAAAACAGTTTTCAATTTTGAATTGCCTTATAGTTTAAAAGAATATGTTAGATTTATATAAGATTTAAATTGATTACTTTCTAAAAATGAAAAAACTAAATTTTTTATTAAGCACAGCATTGATCAGTCTAACTTCAACTGCTTATGCAGAAGTAAAAAGCTTTACTCCCCATTTCCCAAAATTTTATAGCTCTGCTGCAACCCGCAAAGCAGATAACCAGTTCTACGCCCTAGGAGAAGCAAAGTTTTTAAACGGCGTTACAGTCCCGTTTTATGGTGTTACAGCACAAAGCCCGACAGAGAATGGTTTACTTAAAGACTTTGAAACCTGTACACCTAAAAGCTGCCATTTTAATTTTAAACTCGATGCTCAGCATGCAAAACAACTCAAGCTTCTTGCATTACCTGAATCAGGTTTAGTGCTCGTTCCAAGAAATTGGCAAGATGTGCAAGCAAATGCAGGCGCTAATGGGACTGGTTTTGCTCTAATAATGAGTGCAGATCAAAAACAAGCCATAGAACTCTATGATTCTTCATTTTGCGTTGGTTGTGGGCTACCAAATGCAACGCTCTATTTCCCAGAATTGTTAAAAGAAAGTCTTGAAAATGAATTCGGTGGCTATAAAGACCCTAAAAAACTCATCAATATTGTTCATCCTTCTAAGAAAGTGGCTTTTTTTAGTTATCAAATTCCACAAGTGAACAATAAAACGCATGGTATTGCTAAATATGATGATGAAGACACTTTTAACTATAAAGAGATTCAAGTCACCTTAGATAAATCTCAACAGTCTTTAGTAGGACCTATCCTTAATTTTTATAATACAACCCATTAATCCAATGCTTATAAAAAAACCCGCTTTCGCGGGCTTTCTTTTATTTATGTAGTATCGATTCAAAAGCTTTTAAACGTTTATAAATTGAAAGTAATTCAATAATTGTTTTCCATGAACTAATTAAATATTGGAAGGATTCACGAACCTTATCGAATACACCGCCAATTTGGTTAATCAAACCTAACGTCATCTTCCCACTTGCAATTGCAGGGAATAAAACGACTAGACTATATAAAATGTCTAACTGCTTATACCAAGTTGCTACCAAGTTAAAGTAAGCATAATGGAAATAGAGTCGGAAGTAGTTTTTACGGACTTTACTAAATAACTCACGTAACGTAGCAGGTTTTGCGCGGTCTGCATGGTCTTCACCATAGACCAATTCTTTACGATAAGCTGCTTCTACTTTTTGATTATTAAATTGTAGTCCTGGTAATTTAATACCAACTACCATTAAAAGAATCGTACCAAAAGCAGCCCATACAATTGCGGCCCATACTAGAGAATGTTCTAGTTCACCAACAATTGGTAAAACTGGAACATGTTTAGACAGTTGAAATAAAATAGGTAAAAAGGCAATTAAAATCATGACTGCTTTTACCAGTTCAACACCTAAGTCTTCCATAATAGTTGCAAAGCGCATGGTGTCTTCTTGCACACGCTGCGAAGCACCTTCAATATGACGCAGTTGTTCCCAATGTTCTGTGTAGTATTCATTCATTGCTGTACGCCAACGGAATACGTAATGGCTTGTGAAAAAAGCATTAATTACAGCAAGAGTCACAGCAACCATAGCAATATAAAGAAAGACCATTGTCTCACTATATAGTGCCGAGAGGTCCCCACCTCCACTCGAAAGCATTTTTTGAATTAAATCCCAAAATGGTACATACCATGCATTAATCGCAACACTGACCTGAACACCAAACCAGATGTTAAATAAAATAAATGCAGAGCCCCATATAGACCAACGCTGCCATGGATTATTAGAAATTGTCTTCCAAAAGCCAGCAAAAAGTGCAGTAGAGACTAAAAACCAGAGATAAAACCATAAGAAAGTTGGAGACCAAAAACGACTCACACCCACAGGGAGTTGTGCATCATGATAGCCCTTAGCAAACCCGATAAAAGTTCCCCACGTGTTTCCACCTGAGTACCAGAGCACCATATTGAGTGCGATCCAAACAACCACAGATATAAAAAAATACCGTGGTGATGGAAAGAATGATTTGAACATTGAGCGTGGATATCCTTATATTTCTTCAAATTTACAATGGAAGGAATACTAAAACCTAAACCTTAAAATTGTGAAGGGCAAAGTTTAGAGAATTGTCAATTTTTCCCGTTTCATTGAAGGATTTGATCGTTTTTTTGTAAATTCATCCCTTTTTGGCAATTTAATCCATTTAAATTACCTTGTATATGACTCTCGATAGAGCCATATACGGCTTTTATAACACAGCAATATCAGAGATTAAATCTCTTCTTTACGAACAATATAACCTTCCAACTGCATTGCCTGAATCAGCAAATCTAGGTCTGATGCGCTTTTAAGCTCAACATCAACACTCACAGCGCTTTCTTTAGCACGACTTGTTGCTGCAAAGCGTTCATGACGCAATTCATAAATATTACCGCCTTGCTCAGCAATGATTGCTGTTAAACGAGCTAAAGCACCCGGATTATCTGGTAATTCAACACGAATACGAACCATACGCCCTGTACGCGTTAAATGACGCTGCAATACAGAGACCATAACGCGTGTATCAATATTGCCACCAGAAAGCACTACACCAAGCTTATGACCTAAAAATAGATCAGGACGAGACATAATTGCAGCAATACCTGTTGCACCAGCCCCTTCACATACTGTTTTCTCAATATTGAGTAACAGCGCAATTGCCTCTTCAATCATGTCTTCAGTAACAACAACAATGTCATCAACATATTGTTTAGCAACTTGAGTTGTAAGCTCACCCGGAGTTTTTACCGCAATACCTTCTGCAACTGTAGAGCCCATTGAAACGGCATGCTGATAATTGCATAAAAGTTTCGCCATACTTGGATATACAACCGATTGCACCCCAATCACTTTAATTTTGGGATTGATAGCTTTAGCAGCAATCGCAATACCAGAAATTAGACCACCACCGCCAATTGGCACAACTAAAATGTCTAGTTCAGGAACAGCTGCAAGCATTTCGAGTGCAATGGTTCCCTGACCTGCAATAATTTCTGCATCGTCAAATGGGTGGATAATTGTTAAAGATTCTTCTTGTGCAACACGGTGCATTTCAGCAGCAGCTTCTGAAAAGTCTTGTCCATGTAAAATGACTCGTGCCCCATATTCTCGCACTCGTTGTACTTTTACATTAGGTGTAGATTTCGGCATCACAATAGTTGCTGTTACGCCTGTGCGCTGAGCATGATACGCTACACCTTGCGCATGATTACCTGCCGAAGCTGCAATAACACCATGTTGTTTTTCTTGGTCAGATAAACACAACAGTTTATTCAGTGCACCCCGTTCTTTAAAAGAAGCTGTAAATTGTAAGTTTTCAAATTTCAGCCACATCTCAGCCCCTAAGGTTTTAGAAATGGTTTCTGAGAAAACAAAAGGAGTTTTTACGACTAAACCTTCTAAACGCTCTGCGGCAGCATGAACATCATCTAATGTTGGAAACCCATTTTTAACCTGTTGCTGTATCATTTATCTAGTCAGCCTCAATACATTACAAATCAATTATTTTTTAAAAATGACATCAATATTTTATATTGGTCATCAGAGTTTTCAGCATATCCAACATATACCTAATATACAAAAATTTTTATTCCAAAAATTAAGGATTTAAATTTCCATAAAAAAAGCCCTATTCAGGCTTTTTAATTAATTTTCAAATAATTAACATCAAATTATTGAGTTTGTGCACTTAACCCTTCAGTAGACATATTCTGTTCAGCTATTTTTTCATCAATAGCAAACTGAATATCAGAAAGTTTGGCATTGGCTGCATCGATGCCAGATTTCATGGTAGCTTCACGACCTTTCACATCAAAAATATGCGCTTTTTCTCTTAAATCTGGCTGAATAACAACATCCGCATATTGTAATTCTTCTGCCGCCAAACGACCTTGCATAATATTAATATTCTGGTTAAACAGTCCCCAGACATTCGATGTTTCTGTATAAATAGGCTGAGCTAAAATATCAACAGCAATAATCACATCAGCACCTAAGTCACGTGCAACCTCAACTGGTACAGGACTGACCAAACCGCCATCGACATATTCTGATTTTCCAATTTTAGTAGGTACAAACATACTTGGAATCGAAGCAGATGCTCTTACGGCTTGCCCAGTATTACCATAGTTAAATACGGTTTTAGTGCCATGCTTTAATTCGGTTGCAACCACATACATTGGGATTTTCATTTTTTCGAGTGGGACATTATTTACTTGCTGGTTAACGTAGTTTTCTACTTTTTTACCATCAAAAAAACCTTTTAGTCCAATACTAATATCACGCACATCGCCAGCTTTCATTTTTAAAGCAGTATCACGTAATTGAGCAGGACTTTTGCCACTGGCATAAAGTGCTCCAACAATACTACCCGCACTGGTACCTACAATAAAATCTGGTCGGATACCATGTTGCTCCAAAACCTCAATGACACCGATATGAGCATAACCTCGTGCTCCACCACTACCTAATACGAGCGCAACGACAGGACGTTTTTGCTGTTTTTTAATTCGTGCAAATGGCTGATCAACAGAGCGAGCATAAGCCTCTGCTGTTGGTGATTTTAGCGCAGCAGATAAGTGTGTAGTGGTCTGGCATCCTGCCAACACCATAGAGAGTCCGAGAACCCACAATTTAAGCTGTTTCATGGCCTATCTTCGCACTATGAGGTTTAAGTTCGGATTGCAATTTTAGTTGTTAGTCTCGTTAAAAGCTGTATTGAATTTATTTAATTTGTCATGTTTAAAATTTAGACTCAAGTATTTTATTTATCCCCCTTATGAAAAAGGCCCCTTATTTATAAGAGGCCTTTTGTAACTTACCAGATATCTGAATCAACTTTTTTCTTCAATTCCGGATAATTATCAATTTTAAACTCAGGCTCTTTAATGCCTTTTTTCAATTGTTCACGGTAATCTTTCAACAATGTGCGTGCCATCGGTGTTAACAGTAAAATTGCAATCAAGTTAATGGTTGCCATGATACCCATAAACAAGTCAGCCATAGACCAAACGAGTGGAACACTACCAATTGCACCGAAGTACACCATCACCAATACAAAAATACGGAAGATGAACATGACTTTCGGATTGTTATTAATAAACTGCACATTACCTTCTGCATAGGCATAGTTACCTAGTACGGCTGAATAACAGAATAAGAATAATAGAACAGCAAGGAAGTCCGATCCCCAATGCCCAACTTGAGTTTCTAAAGCACGTTGAGTTAATTCAACACCAACAAAACCTGCATCTTGGTAAACACCAGAAACCAAAATAATGATTGCAGTACTTGTACATACAATGAAAGTATCTACAAATACACCGAGCATTTGTACCAAACCTTGGTTTACAGGATGTTTTACATCAGACGCAGCCGCTGCGTTTGGTGCAGAACCCATACCAGCTTCGTTAGAGAACAAGCCACGCTTAATCCCTTGCATCATTGCCATTGATACTGCCGCACCAAAGAAACCACCTGCTGCAGAATTAAAATTGAAAGCTTCAGTCACAATCAGCTTTAAAATATCAGGCAAAATCGCATAGTTACTGATTGCAATATAGAGAGCAACAGATAGGTAAAGACCTGCTTTTAAAGGTACAAACATCTCAGCAAATTTAGCGATACGCTTAATACCACCAAAAATTGCCAATGCAACCATAACGACAAGCGCAATACCAACCCATGAAATTTCTAGATCAACGCCACCTAAATGAGCAATAACATTGGCTTTATCCCAACCCCAAGCATGTGAAGATGCATTAGCAATCGCGTTGATTTGAACTGAGTTAAATACGAAACCGTAGGTAAAGATCAATGCAAGTGCGAAGACCACACCAAAGGTTTTACTGCGCAAACCTTGAGTAATATAGTAGGCTGGTCCACCACGGAACTGTTTACTCTTACTATCTCTAACTTTAAATAGCTGAGCAAGCGTAGACTCAATAAAAGCAGAGCTCATACCAAGAACAGCAGTTACCCACATCCAGAACACTGCACCAGGACCACCAATTGCGATAGCAATTGCTACACCAGCAATATTACCTACCCCAACACGGCTTGCAAGGCCAGTTACAAACGCCTGAAAAGGTGTAAGACCATGCTCATCTTCCCCTTCTGTACGACTACTTTTCATCACTCGGATACTTTGCAAGAACATGCGAATTTGCACAGCTCCTGTTAAGACCGTATAAAAAATACCTACAGCTAGCAAGAAAATAACCAAAAAGTCCCATAAAGGGTCATTAAAAAATTTTACCCACGACATCAGTGTGGCATTGAGTTGTTCATTCATACTCGGTCCGCTTACGTTCCTTGCTAATGTGCTAAAAGCACATGCCAAAATACTGCAATAAACAAAAAAGCCCCTAGAAACCGGGACTTTTCAGTAAATTCAAGAAAAAACTTTTAATGTCAATTGAATAGCAATTACCGTCACAAGTTTAAGCAACATCATGCCCAACACTAAGCCTTTGAAGGTTGCATGAGAGAAAGCGACCTTCAGATAAAAGAATATCATTGCGCTACTGAACTTTTCCGCTTTCGGAAAAACAGTATGCATCGACTCAGCTACAAACTTGGAAACTAACAAATGACCACCGCTAAATAAACTCGTCTCATGATTCCCATCAGTTAAGCGAGTTTTACAAAATCTGGATTTAAGCCAATAAGCATATTTACATATACTTTTGAACAAATGTCTAAACTGGATATAAATTTCAAAGACTGTAACGAGCCATCGCCATAACGCGACTATCTGCGCCCTTTTCTTCATGATCAAAGAAGAGTGCGTTTAGACCTGTACTAAGCTGTTGTATTTTTTGTGGCTCAGTAGCTGCTTGAGTTACGTTCATTTTCATGGTTGCAATGGTAATCGCCAATCCTTGTTTCATGAACTGCTTGTTGATGAGTGGTAAACTCATGTAAAGCTCCTATACCTCGTGTATTTCTCCATTTCTGCATCTAAATCCTTTTTGTAAAAGAATTTTGTTTGCAGCCAGCATTTCCTAACGTGAGTATGGAGAAATCATACCTGCGTAAAAAAGTCGGTATTATGCAGAAATTTAAAGTTTTGTGTATATTTTTCATTAAAATTTTATATAAAAAATGGTCATATTTTATATAAAACTATCCGTTTTGTACTGTTTTTAAACATATTATACCTTTATTTCAATTGAATATTTTTCACCCACTCACTGTTATGCTTTTATTTTTATAACCGACAAAATCACACTATTTTGTCTATTTAAATCTAAAGTGGCATATTCGAATTATGATTAATCAGACAATATGTCTAGACTAATTAAATTATCATACCTGTAAGCATATCTCTTTTCTAATATTTTTTGCTTATAAATGAAGTACTTTCAAAGTATGAAAGTAAGCTTCAAAAAGTATGAAATATTTATGAAAAAGATGTAGGAGTACTCATGAATCTGGAACAAGTTCGTCTCGTTGATGAAGCTATCACTTCTCGACATTCTGTCCGCGCTTTTTTAAATACTCCAATTGAGTCCGAAGTCATTAAAGATATATTACAAGTCGCAAGTCGAGCACCTTCTGGAACAAATACTCAACCATGGAAAGTCTATGTGGTAAAAGGCAACAAGCGTGATGAAATGGTAGAGCGTGTTTGTGCAGCACAAATTGAAGTTTCAAAAAACCCAGAACTTGCAGAAAAATATAAAGAAACCTTTGCCTATTATCCTGAGAAATGGATATCGCCGTTTATTGATCGCCGCCGTGAAAATGGTTGGGGACTCTATGGTCTACTCGAAATTAAAAAAGGTGAAAAAGAAAAAATGGCAGAACAACAGTTACGTAATTTCAAACTGTTCGATGCTCCAGTCGGCCTTTTCTTTACTGTCAATAAAACGATGGGAATCGGGTCTAAAATGGATATCGCAATGATGATCCAGAACGTGATGGTTGCTGCTAAGGCACGTGGTTTAGATACATGCCCACAAGCAGCATGGAACCATTTTCACCCTGTTGTTTTAGATATCTTGGGTGCATCAGATGATGAAGAACTCGTATGTGCAATTGCGTTAGGTCATGCTGATCCCAACCACATTGTAAATACATTTATTACCCCTAGAGAACCAGTTGAAAATTTCGCAGTTTTTCTAGACGAATAATATATAAGTAGCCATTCTCTTAAAACTATGAGAATGGCTTTATTGTTACCTGTTTCGTCGCTTTCAATACGACAATAAAACCGCTTAGTGTAAATAACACCATCATCACGCCCATATTGAGCGACGCAGACCAAATAAGGAAATTAAGTAATACACCACCTAACAGGCCACAAGCGAATTGCATACTTCCCATGATTGCACTCGCTGTCCCTGCGCGAGCGCCTTGTTTGGACATTGCCAACGCCATTGCATTTGGTCCTGTTAAACCAATCCCTGAAATCGCTAAAAATAGCCCTAACATTACAAGCCATAAAGGCGCTGCTGGAATTAAACCAGCAATTAATACAATGATTGCTCCTGTTACTTGTACCATTGAACCAGCTCTTAAGCGTTTAGTGATTTCAACACGTGTTGTTAAGTGCTTATTTAAAGATGACATCAACATAATGCCAAAAGCATTTAGTCCAAATACATAAGCAAACTCTTGTTGATTGAGTCCGTACTGGTCCATGAAAACTGCTGGTGCCGAGCTGATATAACAAAATAGCGCTGCTCCTGTTAAACACCCTGCAAACATAGGTAAACGGAAGCTCGTATCTTTGAAAATAGCCCCATAGAGGGTCACTACTTGATATGGTGAAAGCTTAAGCCTTTTATCAGTTGCTAAGGTCTCTTTAAAGAAGAAATGTACACACAACCAACATATGACGCCGACAATTGAAAGGGCAATAAAAATAGCTTGCCAAGGGAACCAGATTAAAATCCATGCTCCAATCATAGGTGCCAAAATTGGTGCAAGTCCCATTACAATCATCATGCTTGAAAAAGCTTGTGCCGAGCCTTGAACATCGAGTTTATCGCGTATTGCTGCACGAGCCATGACCACGCCAACACAGCCACCTAAAGCTTGCAAAATACGAGCAGCAATCAAGCCCCATTCATTTGTCGCCAATACGCAAAATAAGCTTGCAACGGCATAAAGTGCGAGGCCAAAGTAAAGTGGTTTTTTTCTACCAATACGGTCGCTTAGAGGACCATAAACCAACTGCCCAACAGCTAAACCAAAAAAGTACGCTGGTAATGTATTTGCCACCATTTGCGTACTTACCCCAAAATCATGAGCCATTTGTGGTAAAGCAGGTAAGTACATATCGATGGATAATGGCCCTAAAGCCGTAAGCAAAGCGAGCAGCATAATCCAGCCAATAGAGTATTGACGCTGGGCTGTTTGTTCAGACATAACGATATTTCATTTTTCAATCATTTGCATACAGACAAGCTTACACTGTCTATCGTATGATTTGTGCAACATTGGTGTAGAAATACACAAATCCTTTATCACTCAGGTTGATCAGCAAGGACTTCCTTTGAAATCTTGGTTTAAACGCCTAAAAAGAGCGACTTATAACACAACATTTATGTATAACGTACG